>NZ_JBWKOS010000003.1:0-572839 GCF_059416225.1 Sphingomonas sp. GW821-FHT09E03
CCTGAATGCCGCCAAGACCCGGAGCCGCCGCCCACATGTCCCTTCATCTTACCTACAATGTCAAAGAGCCGACAAAAATACCGGCACAGCTACCTTACCCCTTTTTCTCGGGGCAGCCAGCGCGCCAGATTGTTGTGACTGCCGCGGCGACCATGTCGGCCACCGCTGCGGTGACACCCATCTAGGTCGATCGTTCCCACCACGCAAGAGCTTTTTTCAGTTTTACGACAGTTTCAATGCAGACCAGCGACTTAGCCTCTGTGAACCACCCTGCCCCGCCGGCGTGCACCGCCCCGCAGCCGGGAGCGTCGATCAGGCTGGGCAGAAGATAAGGTGGCTCGCACGGGGGCGTGGAGGACGCAGAGCCTGCGCATGATAAGTCATTCCCCAGGCCTCAGCGCTATCCTGCCTCCATGGCCGCCGCATCCCGGCTTCCCTCTCCTCTGCGTTCTCCGCGCCTCCGCGCGCACCAAACACCTTCTTGGCGGCAGCGCCGACAGGAGCACACCGGTTGGCTAGTTATAGAAGGAGGATCGTGCAGGAAGGCCGACAGCGGGGGAGAGGCCGAAAAGGCCTCGATCCCCCGCGCCGACATCGTGCCGGTTGCCGGTCTTACCGGCGGCTCCGCTCCGTATGATTATCTACGGCGCGACGAAGGCAGCTATCGCCTAGCGCCTCGTACGGACAAAAAAAAGGCCGGTCAGAGACCGGCCGAAAAGTTTTAGGAGAGGATGCCTGAAAGGCGGGTTCCTTTTGCGGCGCAGCACGGCTCCACGCAAGTGCAAAAAGCGCAATCGTTATTTCGTTAACTGCATTCGCGCTTTCGCTTCGGCTTTCGTGCGCTGTCGCCGCGATGCTTGCCAAGCCACGTGCGCTTGCCTAGCCCGACTGCCTTGCCGCTATGGCCGCCATCATCACGAGTAAACCGATGCGTTTCGTTTCGATCTTCGCGCGCCATGCCCTTCTTGCCATGATCACCAGCGCCGCGGCTGCGCCCGCGGCCGCCCCGCGCGGTGACGGGGTAGTGCGGGTCCGACTGACCACCTCGGAAGGACCGATCGTGGTCGCACTCGACACCCGCCATGCGCCCAAGACCAGCGCCAACTTCCTCGCCTATGTCGATGATGGTCGGTTCAACGGCGTCACCTTCTATCGTTCGGCGCGCAGCCGCAACGAGCAGACCAAGGGCTTCGTTCAGGGCGGGATCCGCACCGACGCGCGCCGGATCCTCCCGCCCTTCCCGCTCGAGACCACCGCGATGACCGGGCTGCATCATCTCGATGGCACCATCTCGATGGCGCGCCGCGCCGAGGCGGGATCGGCCGGGGGCAATTTTTTCATCACCGTCGGCCCGATGCCGACGATGGATGCCCATCCTGGCTCGCCCGGTTATGCGGCGTTCGGCCATGTCGTCAGCGGCATGCCGACCATCCACCGCATCCTTGCCAAGCCGACCGGTGGGGGCATGGGCGGGCAATTGCTGCTCCACCCGGTGCAGCTGGTCAGCGCGGTGCGGCTCGACGGCAAGCCGCGGCCGACGGGCATGGTCAAGCCGTGGCTGATGAAGACGCATTCATAAGGCTGGGATAAGGCTGGCGGACGATGAGGGCGCGGCTCCCGGCTCCTCTCAATCATGTGATCCCAGCCTGCGCGGGGATGACGATCCGCGGTGAACGACAACCTACGTCATTGGACGTCCGCCCAGCCGTCGGCTAACGCGCCGCGATGTCACGCGACACCTTTGATGCCATCATCCTCGGCGCCGGCGCGGCCGGGCTGATGGCCGCCGCGGTGGCCGGGCAGCGCGGCCGGCGCGTGCTGCTGGTCGATCATGCCGACGAACCCGGCAAGAAGATCCTGATCTCGGGCGGCGGCCGCTGCAACTTCACCAACCTCCATACCCAGGCCGACCGCTATCTGTCGGCCAACCCGCATTTCGCCAAGTCGGCGCTCGGCCGCTACACCGCCGCCGACTTCGTCGCGCTGGTCGAGCGCCACGGCATCGCCTGGCACGAGAAGACGCTGGGCCAGTTGTTCTGCGACGGCTCGGCGCGCCAGATCGTCGCGATGCTGCTCGACGAGTGCCGTGCCGGCGCGGTCGAGATCGCGCTCGGCCAGCCGCTCGGCGAGGTCGCGCATGACGGCAACGAGTACCGCGTCGCGATCGGCGCGCGGCAGGCGAGCGCGCCGCGCCTCGTGATCGCCACCGGCGGGCCATCGATCCCCAAGATGGGCGCGACCGGCCTTGCCTATGATCTCGCCCGCCGCTTCGGGCTCAAGGTGGTCGAGCCGCGCCCGGCGCTGGTGCCGCTCACCCTGGGGGGCGAGGAGACCTTTTTCCGCGAACTCTCCGGCGTCGCCGCCGAGGTGGTGGCGCGGATCGGCAAGATCGCGTTTCGCGAGGCGGCCTTGTTCACCCATCGCGGCCTGTCCGGCCCGGCGATCCTGCAGATCTCCTCCTATTGGCGTCACGGCCAGCCGATCGCGGTCGATTTCGTCCCCGATGCCGCGCCCGACTGGCTCGCCGCCGCCAAGCGCAGCCAGCCGCGCACCACGGTGCGCCGCGCGCTTGCCGCCCGCCTGCCCGATCGCCTCGCCGAGGCGCTGGCCGATCGGCTCGGTCTCGCCGGCGAACTCGCCAATCTCGCCGATCGCCGGCTCGACGAGGCGACGCGCCGGCTCGGCAGCTGGGCGTTCAACCCCAATGGCAGCGAAGGCTTCGCCAAGGCCGAGGTTACCGCCGGCGGGATCAGCACCGCCGAGCTGTCGTCGCAGACGCTCATGGCGCGGCGCGTGCCGGGGCTGCATGCGATCGGCGAGGCGGTGGACGTCACCGGCTGGCTCGGCGGCTATAATTTCCAATGGGCCTGGTCGAGCGGCTGGGCGGTGGGCCAGGTGCTGTAGCGATGATGACCCGGCCACGGCTGTTCATACCTCTGCTCGCCGGCGCCACGCTGCGCGACCGCGTCGCCGCCGGCCTGGCCGCCGGCATCGGCATCGCGCTGACCAGCCTGAGCTCGGGCTGGATGCTCGGCTGGAGCAGCCTGCCGCTGCTGGTCGCGCCGATCGGCGCGTCGGCGGTGCTGCTGTTCGCGGTGCCGGCGAGCCCGCTCGCCCAGCCCTGGCCGCTGCTCGGCGGCAATGTCGTCTCGGCGTTGGTCGGGGTGGCGGTGGCGCAACTGCTCGGCCATGGGCCGCTCGCCGCGGGGTTCGCGGTCGGCGCGGCGATCGTGACGATGTCGCTATGCCGCTGCCTCCACCCGCCCGGTGGCGCCGCGGCGCTGACCGCGGTGATCGGCGGCCCGGCGGTGGCCGCGGCGGGGTTCGTCTTCCCGTTCGCGCCGGTCGCGGTCAATTCGCTGCTGCTGCTCGGCGCCGGCTGGGCCTTCCACCGCGTCTCCGGCCACCGCTACCCGCACCGCGCTGGGGCGCCGGTCGCCGCGCCCGGCCTGCTGCGCGCCGACATCGACCGGGCACTTGCCGAGGCGCATGAGAGCTTCGACATCGCGCCTGACGATCTCGAGCAACTGCTCGGGCGCGCCGAGTTCCACGCCCAGGCGCGACGAGACCGCCGCCCGGCCTGATCCCCCGCCCCGCGGCGGGACGGCGTGCCCCTATCGTTCGGGCCCCCTTGCTGCTATGGCACCGGTATCCCATTTAGGACCTTCATGCCTTTTTCATCGCTTCCCCCGCTTCTCGCCGAGGCGCTCACCGCGCGCGGCTATGCCGCCCCGACACCCGTCCAGGCCGCCGTCATCGAGCCTGAGGCCGCCGGGCGCGACCTCGTCGTCTCCGCGCAGACCGGCTCCGGCAAGACCGTCGCCTTCGGCCTCGCCATGGCCGGCGAGCTGATGCCCGAGGGCGCGCTGCCCCCCCCGGCACAGCCGCTCGCCTTGATCATCGCCCCGACCCGTGAACTCGCGCTCCAGGTCAGCCGCGAGCTGATGTGGCTGTACAAGGAGGCGCATGCCCGCATCGCCACCTGCGTCGGCGGGATGGACGCCTCGAAGGAGCGCCGCTCGCTCAGCCACGGCGCGCATATCGTCGTCGGCACCCCCGGGCGCCTGCGCGACCATCTCGAGCGCGGCGCGCTCGACCTGTCCAACCTCAAGGTCGCCGTCCTCGACGAGGCCGACGAGATGCTCGACATGGGCTTTCGCGAGGACCTCGAGCAGATCCTCGATGCCTCGCCCACCGAGCGGCGCACGCTGATGTTCTCGGCGACGATGCCCAAGCCGATCGTCGCCCTTGCCAAGCGCTACCAGCGCGACGCGCTGCGCATCTCCACCGTCGGCGAGGACCGCGGCCATGGCGACATCGCCTATCAGGCCGTCACCGTCGCGCCCGCGGATATCGAGCATGCGGTGATCAACCTGTTGCGCTTCCACGAGGCGGAGACGGCGATGCTGTTCTGCGCCACCCGCGACAACGTCCGCCACCTCCACGCCAGCCTGGTCGAGCGGGGCTTCGCCGCGGTTGCCTTGTCCGGCGAGCACAGCCAGAACGAGCGCAACCAGGCGCTGCAAGCCTTGCGCGATCGCCGCGCCCGCGTCTGCGTCGCTACCGACGTCGCCGCGCGCGGCATCGATCTGCCCAGCCTCAGCCTCGTCGTCCATGTCGAGATGCCGCGCGACGCCGAGACGCTGCAGCACCGCTCGGGCCGCACCGGCCGCGCCGGCAAGAAGGGCACCGCGGTGCTCATCGTGCCCTACCCGCGCCGCCGCCGTGTCGACATGATGCTGCGCCAAGCCAAGATCGCCTGCGAGTGGATCCCCGCCCCCTCGGCGGACGACATCCGCGCGCAGGACCGCGAGCGGCTGATCACCACCCTGCTCGCGCCGATCGAGTTCGACGACGAGGATCGCGAGCTCGCCGCGCGCCTGATCGCCGAGAAGAGCCCCGAGGATATCGCCGCCGCGCTGGTCCATGCCCATCGCAGCGCGATGCCGCAGGCCGAGGACCTGCTCGACTCGTCGTCGGCCGCCCCGCAATCTAGCGATAGGACGCAGGGCCACCGTCCCGGCTTCGACGACACCGTCTGGTTCCAGATGGACATCGGCCGCCGCCAGAACGCCGACCCGCGCTGGCTGCTGCCGCTGATCTGCCGCCGCGGCCACATCACCAAGGCGGAGATCGGCGCGATCCGTATCAACCCGAACGACACGCTGTTCGAGGTGCCGCGCGCGGTCGCCGATCGCGTGCTCGCCTCGGTCAAGCGCACCGCCAACCCGGAGAATGACGAGGGCAGCCTCCAGATCATCCCGTTCACCGGCAACCCCCGCGAGGGCCGCGCGCCCCGCGGCGAGGGTGACGGCCCGGCGCGCGCCCCCCGCCCGCCGCGCGACAATGCCGCGCGTCCGCCGCGCGACAATGCAAGCCGCCCGCCGCGCAGCAGCGGCCCCGCCGGCGGCCCGCCGCGCCACCAGGCCAAGCCGTACAAGCCGCGCGGTCCCCGCCCCTGATCCCGCGGCGCGGTCTGACACCCCGGCGCGGGCCGGGGTCTTTAACGGCACTGTCGGGGCATCGGCCTCACCACACCCCGGCGGTCGCCGGGGTGACGGCGCGACGCAAAGCCCGGCATCGGCCGCTGCATGACTGACCCTGCCCCCACGCCCGTGACCGGCGGCGTCCGCATCCTGGTCGATGCCGACGCCTGCCCGGTCAAGGACGAGATCTACAAGGTCGCCTGGCGCCGCGGCGTGCCGGTGACGATCGTCAGCAACAGCCATTTCCGCGTCCCCGCCCACCCGCTGATCGGCCGCGTCGTGGTGAGCGACGGCTTCGACGCCGCCGACGACTGGATCGCCGAGGCCGCCGACGCGCGCGCGGTGGTGATCACCGCCGACATCCTCCTTGCCGATCGCTGCCTCAAGGCCGGCGCCACGGTGCTCGCCCCCACCGGCAAGCCCTTCACCCCCGCCTCGATCGGCGGCGCCATCGCCACCCGCGCGATCATGGCGGACCTGCGCGCCGGCGGCGACCAGCTCGGCGGCCCGCGCCCGTTCGCCGCCGCCGACCGCAGCCGCTTCCTCCAGGCGCTCGACACCGCGCTCGCCAAGCTCCAGCGCTAGCGCGTGAGGACATCGGATCGAATTGCCCGATCCGTTCGCCCTGAGCTTGTCGAAGCCTGTCCTGAGCGACGCCGCAGGCGGCATGAGACTCACGGTGCTGCGACAAGCTCAGCACGAACGGATCGACTCCACGTCATCCTGGTCTAGCTAGCCAAGGCCACGGCGCTCCTCTGCCTCGACAAGCGATGCCTCTACCCCGCCTCGCCGCCGTCAAACTTTCCCATCTGCACAAACCCCCTGCAAATAGCGCTGTCCTACAACGAACCATATGGGTTAGCCATGCGACTCATGAAGAACCTCACCCCCACCCCGCCCGAGCAGCGACCCGCGCCGGCCCCCTTCACCCCCGTGCCGCGGCTGCGCGACCGGCATGACGGCTGGACGCCCGAGCGCCAGCGCGCCTTCATCGCCGCGCTCGCCGACACCGGCTCGGTGCGCACCGCGGCCAACATGGTCAACATGTCGCCGGAGAGTGCCTATGCGCTGCGCCGTCACCCGGCGGCGGCGAGCCTGCGCGCGGCGTGGCAGGCGGCGCAGGGCATGGGCGTGCTCCGGATCAAGGACGAGGCGTTCGAGCGCGCGCTCAACGGCCAGCTCGTCCCCGTCTTCTGCGGCGGCAAGCTGATGGGCTATCGCCGCAAGAAGAATGACCGGCTGCTGATGTTCATCCTGCGCCATTATGGCGCGACGCCGGACCAGCCCCGCCACACCATCCGCCACATCACCGCGCGCGCCAGCGCCGCCGCGATCGCCACCGCCCCGCCGGACGCCACCGCGGATCAGCCCGCGCTCGCCGCCAGCGCCGCCACCGCCGGCGCCACCACCCCCGGCGTCACCCTCCCCCAAGCCGCCGCCGCCGCGGCCCAGGCCACCATCACCACCGCCGCCACCAGCGACGCGGCCGACGACGCCGACAGCCACGCCGCCACGCTTGCCGCCTTCGCCGGCGTGCCGCTCGACGCCGCCGCGCGCGCCGAGGTCCTCGCCGCGCTCGCCGCCAACGCGATCCGCGCCGCCGAGACCCCGATCGAGGACGATCCAGACGTTCTCTTCATCCACCGCGGCGATACCGATGGCGAGTTCGTCGGCGAGTTCATCGGCGACCCCGACGACGACGACGAGGACGAGCGCGAGCCCTTCAACCCCGGCGAACCCGGCTGGCGCGCCCTAGCCGACCCCGCCGCGCTCGACGCCCTAGACGCCGCCGCCGCGTGCGTTCGCACCTCCAAGGAGAGCGGCGACTGGGACCGCCTGCCGGTGCCCACCCCCGCGCCGCAACCGACCCTCGAGGAGCGTCGGGCGATGGTGGCGAAGGTCGAGAAGCCGTATGATCCGGCTGATTGGGAGTGAGGGCATGATCGAGACCGAGCAGGTACCTGTCTGCTAACAGACTTCGTGTAGGCTCTTGCCAAGTACCAAGAAATAGTCAGTCTCCTCGTATTGTCGGGGGAGAGTCGTGATATGGATCTGGCTACCAAGCTTGTTGAACTGGAGAAGCGCACCGCACAGCATCGCGAGCTCCTTCTAACCGAGGAGGCAGCAAAGACAGCGCTGGTCATGCCCTTCCTGCAGGCGCTTGGATACGACGTCTTCAATCCCAATGAGGTGATTCCAGAATTTACGGCGGATGTCGGCATCAAAAAAGGGGAGAAGGTTGATTATGCCCTATGCATCAACGGGACACTGAGCATCCTCGTCGAGTGCAAGCCTTCCTCGGTCGACTTGGACCTGAAGCACGCTTCACAGCTGTTCCGCTACTTTGCGACCACTGATGCTCGCGTAGCAATCCTGACAAATGGGGTAGTATACCAATTCTACTCGGACACCGAGCAGCCGAACAAGATGGATGAAAAGCCCTTTTTCATTTTCTCTTTGGATTCCATCAGGCGCACGGACCCTGCCACTCTCGAGCGCTTCTCGCCGTCCACGTTCAGCATCGAGGGCATTGTGGCGGAGGCCGGGCGACTAAAGATGGAATCGTTGGTCCGCATCGAGCTGGAACGTGAGTTTTCCGCACCATCGGAAGATTTCGTCCGCCTTATGGCGTCGCGCGTCCAGTCCGGCCGACTAACTGCAGCCGTTAAGGAGCAATTTCAGGCGATTCTTACCGCGTCGATCGGCGCGATCATCCGTGATCGCGTGAACGAGCGACTTACGTCGGCTCTCAACGTGGCGAACCCGTCGCCCGAGCCGATCGAGGACGGGGCCTCGGATGATCTGTCCGATGGAGACGGCATCATTACGACGGACGACGAGATTGCAGGATTCCGTATAATCCAGGCCATTGCCACGCGGCACGTCGATCCGAAACGAGTGACAATCCGAGACTCCAAGTCCTATTGCGCGGTCCTTCTGGACGACAACAATCGCAAAACGCTCGCTCGGCTACACTTCAACAGCCCTACCACACGGTACGTCGGCACGTTTACTGGCAAGGAAGAGACGCGCCATTCGGTTCAAGCGCTGACGGATCTGTATAAGCTTGAACCACAAATCTCAGCGCGTCTGATCGAACTAAACGGCAACACAGCCCGGCTGGGCGAACCGACCGTTTGAACTACATCAGAAAAGGGGTAAGTCTTCCGACATTAGGCATTTAGAGAAGAAAACTGGTCACTAACTGATTGAGGCAAGCTCATCGCTGAACTGGCAAGGCATCTATGACATCTCTGAACTTTGCAAACTTGAGGGCTCACATCCTCCCGCTGTCTGTTGCCTCTGACTTTGAGGCGGCGCGTCAGGAATGGGATCTAGTTGCTATCGAGCTTAGCGATGAATGGGACAGTTGCCCTTGCGGTCAGGACATCAAAGAACATTGCTATATTCGAAACCGTTATACTCACAATAGTACTTACGTCGGCAATGTCTGCATCAACCGTTTTATCCAGATCAGTACTGGAAATATCTTTGACGGGCTTAGGCGCATAGCTCAAGATGATACCGCAAATGCCAACGTCGATTTAATTGAATACGCCTACCGTATGGGGTACTTGTATGGTGAAAAGGAGTATCGCTTTCTCCTCCAAACCGCCCGAAAACGCCTCCTTTCGAAGGCTCAAGTTGACTGGAAACGCAAGATCAATCGGCGGATTCTTGCGCGAACGGTCGTTCGCCGTAGAACGGCACGTCAGTAGTGGGCGCATTGGCGAGCCCTTAGAGGCTAAGCCGACAGCGAAATATCACTTGTCCTTACGAAAGGTTGCTTAGCTAATTAGCGGCAACTTCAATTCAGCTCCTCAACCCTACCCCTCATCCCCCATCCGCAGCGCCGCGATGAACGCCTCCTGCGGGATGCTCACGCTCCCGTACTCGCGCATCTTCGCCTTGCCCTTCTTCTGCTTGTCGAGCAGCTTGCGCTTGCGGGTGGCGTCGCCGCCATAGCATTTCGCGGTCACGTCCTTGCGCATCGCGCTGATCGTCTCGCGCGCGATCACCTTGCCGCCGATCGCCGCCTGGATCGGGATCTTGAACAGGTGGCGCGGGATCAGTTCCTTCAGCCGCTCGCACATGCCGCGGCCGCGCACCTCGGCGGTGCCGCGGTGCACGATCATCGACAGCGCGTCGACCGGCTCGTCGTTGACGAGGATGCTCATCTTGACGAGGTCGCCCTCGCGATAGCCGATCTGGTGATAGTCGAAGCTCGCATAGCCCTTGGACAGCGATTTGAGCCGGTCGTAGAAGTCGAACACCACCTCGTTGAGCGGCAGCTCATAGGTCGCCTGGGCGCGGCCGCCCACATAAGTGAGATTCTTCTGGATGCCGCGACGGTCCTGGCACAGCTTGAGGATCGAGCCGAGATATTCGTCCGGCACGTAGATCGTCGCCTGGATCCACGGCTCGCTGATCATCGCGATCTTGTTGGGGTCGGGCATGTCGGCCGGGTTGTGCAGCTCGATATGGCCGCCATTGTGGCTGAGCTCGATCTCATAGACCACCGAGGGCGCGGTGGTGATCAGGTCGAGATCGTACTCGCGGGTCAGCCGCTCCTGGATGATCTCGAGGTGGAGCAGGCCGAGGAAGCCGCAGCGGAAGCCGAAGCCCAGGGCGGCGCTGGTCTCCATCTCGAAGGAGAAGGAGGCGTCGTTGAGCCGCAGCTTGCTGATCGATTCGCGCAGCTTCTCGAAGTCGTTGGCGTCGACCGGGAACAGCCCGCAGAACACCACCGGCTGGACTTCCTTGAAGCCCTCCAGCGCCTGGGCGGCGGGGCGCTTGGCGTCGGTCAGCGTGTCGCCGACCCGCGCCTGCGCGACGTCCTTGATCTGCGCGGTGATGAAGCCGATCTCGCCGGGGCCGAGGTCGCTCAGCTGCTCGATCTTGGGGCGGAAGCAGCCGACGCGGTCCACCAGATGAGTGGTGCCGGCGTTCATGAACGCGACCTGCTGGCCCTTCTTGAGCACGCCGTCCATCACCCGGACGAGGATGACGACGCCGAGATAGGGGTCGTACCAGCTGTCGACCAGCATCGCTTTCAGCGGCGCGTCGATGTCGCCCTTCGGCGCCGGGATGCGGGTGACGATCGCCTCGAGGATCTCGGCGATGCCGATCCCCGATTTGGCGCTGGCGAGCACCGCGCCCGAGGCGTCGATGCCGATCACGTCCTCGATCTCCTTGCGCACCTGCTCGGGCTCGGCGGCGGGGAGGTCGATCTTGTTGATCACCGGCACGATCTCATGGTCGTGCTCGATCGACTGGTAGACGTTGGCGAGCGTCTGCGCCTCCACGCCCTGCGCGGCGTCGACCACCAGCAGCGCGCCCTCGCAGGCGGCAAGGCTGCGGCTCACCTCATAGGCGAAGTCGACGTGGCCGGGCGTGTCCATCAGGTTGAGCGTATAGGTCTCGCCATCCTTGGCGAGGTACGACAGGCGCACCGTCTGCGCCTTGATGGTGATCCCCCGCTCCTTCTCAATGTCCATGTTATCAAGGACTTGGCTCGACATCTCACGCTCGGTGAGGCCGCCCGTCTGTTGGATCAGCCGGTCGGCCAGGGTCGACTTGCCATGGTCGATATGCGCGATGATAGAGAAGTTACGGATCGTGGAGAGCGGAGTCATGCGCTGCCCCTAGCAGCCCTGCCCGCCGTCGTCATCATGGCCCTCGTCGGTCGCGGCTCAGGCGCGGCTCAGGCGCTCGATCGCGGCCAGGGTGTTAAGGTAGCGGGCATGGCCGGTGCCGCTCACCAGCGCCCAGCGCACGCCGCGCCGCTCGAGCTCGGCGCGCGACAGGTCGAAGAAGCGCTGCCGCTCGGCCGCGGTCCCGAACATGCGGGTGCCGTCCTCCACCCAGGGCAGGTCGATGTCGTAGAGCAGGTAGAGGTCGGCGGTGTTGTGCCAGGTGTCGAACCAGGGATCGCGGCGGCCGAACATCATCAGCCCCCATACCGCGCTCATCAGCGGGTCGGTGTCGAGGATCACGGGAAAGCGGCCGCGGGCGAGCGCGGCGCGGGTCTTGGCGTCGTGGCCCTTCCCGATCTCGACCAGGTCGGCCATCGTCAGGTCGGTGCCGAACGCCTCGCAATAGGTCCGCCCGAACTCGGCGACGCACGAGGTGTCGAAATGCTTGGCAAGCTGCGGCGCGATGGTCGACTTGCCGGTGCTCTCGGGGCCATGCAGGCAGATCGAGCGCGGCGTCATGCGGCAACCGCCTGACGCCGCCCGGCGCGCGACCAGTCGATCAGCCCGATCACCGAGAGCAGCAGCAGGACGACGTACACCGCCGTCGTGAACCACAGCTGCTTGGCCGCGTACAGCGGCACCGCGGCGCAATCGACCGCGATCCACAGCCACCAGCTCTCGACCGCGCGGCGCGCCTGTAGCGTCTGCGCGGCGATGCTGGTGATCGCGATGGCGGCATCCCACCATGGATAGGCGGCATCGGTATAGCGGTGCATCAGCAGCCCCCAGGCGATCGTCGCGCCCGCGCAGCCGATCGCCCAGCGCGCGCGTGCCGCAACGGGCAGGCGTTCGACCACCAGCTCGCCGGCGGCGGCGCGGTTACGGGTCCAATTGACCCAGCCGTAGACGTTGACCACGAAGAAGAAGCCCTGGAGCAGCGCGTCGCTATACAGCCGCGCCTCGGCGAACACGAACGCGTAGACCGCCACCGCGGCGAGCGCGAACGGGTAGTTCCACACGCTCCGCCCCGCCACCAGCGCGACGTTGACGATGACCAGCAGGGCGGCAAGCGCTTCAATCCAACTCACGCTCGCGGGCCTAGCATCGCGGCGGCGCGGGTAAAGGCGAAAAGCCCGGTGCTTTTAGGGCTTGATGCGCGCCGGCACTGCGGCTAGGCGCTCCCACCTGCAATGTGTCGGGGCGTGGCGCAGTCTGGTAGCGCACTGGTCTCGGGGTCCAGGGGTCGTAGGTTCGAATCCTATCGCCCCGACCATTGCAGCGTTGGGACGATGAGGTCCCTTCCCCCCGAACATCCGCTAATCGGCTAGAGCATCACCGGCGTGTGCACCTCGGCGCGCGGCGCCTTGGGGCTGATCCGCTCCTGCCGGCCGAGCAGTTGCAGGATCGAGACGCGCTCGGCGACGACATGGCCCCGCAGGCTGGCAGTCTGGGCGAGCGCGCGCAGCCGATAGGCGCGCCAATCGTCGAGCGGCCCCGCTGCCGCCGCGGCGCGGGTATAGGTGCGAAACTCCTCACCGGCGACGATGCAGGCGATCTTCAGCCGCCTCGCCTCCTTGGCCCGCTCGCCACCGGCAAAGATCGCTGGCTCGAAGATGTCGCGATGCTTGAACAGCGCATATTCCATCAGCAGCCGCGCCATCTCCTGGCGCCGCTCGATCAGCATCGCGGCATCGGCGGCGAAGATGCTCTGCCTGGCGAGCACCGGCGATACCTGTGACAGCACCGCGATGATCGCCCGATAATGGCCGTCGAGCCGTACGGAGACAGAGGGTTCTCGCATGGCCTTGCCATAGAAGCGGCCGAGTTACGGCAACCTCCAGCCCTCCCCCCGTACTTGTCGCAGGGGCTCAGCGCCTGAACGCGAACCACAGCATGATGAGGATCGCCAGCACGCCGATTAGCGCGGTGTAGCGCAGCATGTGCGGCACCAGCCCGCGCTGCGGCTCGGCATTGTGGTTGTCGTGGTCGGCCATGGGCAAGCTCCGCTCGCGGAAGGTGCGAGGCCGGTTCAACGCACCGCCCGCCACAATGGCCACGGGGTCAAGACGTCAGGCGGCGCGCAATTGCGGTTGATGACCAAGCACTGCGCCACCGGGTCGCTCGAAATTCTCGGCGGTCGCGAGCAGCCGCGCCGCACTCAACCTCAGCTCGACTGCCTGTTCGGGAGACGCGCTATGCTCGGCCTCGTGCAGGCGGATCAGCGCCTCGTTCCGCAGTTCGTCGACATCCATGCCCCTGGGCTTAGGCCGATCATCTATCCACGATGCTCACAGGCATGGTGAAGAAGGACTCAATCATCACGCGCCGCGCCGCTCGTTTTGCCGACGGCGTCGATCCACTCGGCAAGGCTCAACTCGACGGTCTGCCTGATATCGGCGCTCATGCTGTTGCGCATGATGTCGAGCGCCCAACGGGTCCGCTCGGGATGCGAGCCGGCAACGCCGTCGCTGGGGATCCACAGCTCATACTGCCGCATGTGCGCGTCCGCCGCGGTGAACAGCACGCAGATGTCGGCGGCAATCCCGGTGATGATCAGCCGGCTGACCAAAAGCTGCGGCAGCAGCACCGGCAGGTTGGTAGCGTAGAAGCCCGAGAACTGCGGCTTGACGATGAAATAGTCGGTCTCGCGCGGGCGCAAGCGGTCGATCAGCTCATGCCCCGGCCCGCACTTGGCCAGCGCCGCCTCGACGAGCTTGCTGCGCTCGGTATGCCACTGGCCATCGTTGTCGTTGATGTAGATCACCGGCACGCCAGCGGCATCGGCGGCGTCGCGCAGCGTCAGGATCGCCGCGGCCGCCGTGTCGGCCGAAGGCTTCAATTCGCTGCCCCCGTCGAAATCGAGCGCGTTGATCATGTCGATGATGAGCAGAGCGGTGTGCCCGGCGGCGGCTGGGAGCGTGGGGTCGGTCATCGCCCGATAATAACGCGCCGGTCGCAACTCGGCCTTGATCTGCAGCGATTTAGCGGCACAAAAGGAGAACCATGGTCGACACAGCCACGATGACCGACGCCCATGGCGATGCGGCGCCGCCGCAACGCAAGGTGATCCACGTCGACATGGATGCTTTTTACGCGAGCGTCGAGCAGCGCGACGATCCGGCACTGCGCGGACGCCCGGTAGCGGTCGGCGGTTCGCGGGCGCGCGGTGTGGTCGCAGCGGCGAGCTACGAGGCGCGGGCGTTCGGCGTGCGCTCGGCGATGCCGTCAGTTACGGCGCTGAGGCGCTGCCCGGATCTGGTGTTTGTGCCGCCGCGATTTGAGGTCTATCGCGCGGTGTCGCAGCAGATCCGCGCCATCTTCGCCGATTATACCGCGCTGATCGAGCCACTGTCGCTCGACGAGGCCTATCTCGACGTCAGCGAGGACCGCCACGGCCTCGGCTCCGCGCAGGCGATTGCCGAACAGATCCGCGCCCGGATCAAGGCCGATACCGGCCTCACCGCGTCCGCTGGCGTGAGCTACAACAAGTTCATCGCCAAGCTCGCCTCGGACCAGAACAAGCCGGACGGCCTGTGCGTGATCCCGCCGGCCAAGGGTGCGGCCTTTGTCGCCTCGCTGCCGGTGAAGCGCTTCCACGGCGTCGGCCCGGTCACCGCGCAGCGGATGGAGCAGCTTGGTATCCTCACCGGCGCCGACCTGCGCGATCGGCCACGCGCCTTTCTCCAGGCGCATTTCGGCTCCTATGCCGATTACCTCTATGGCGCCGCCCGCGGCGAGGATCATCGCCCGGTGCGCGTCGACCGGCCGACCAAGTCGGTGGGCGCCGAGCGGACGTTCGAGACCAATCTGTCCGATCCCGCCGAGCTCCACGCTGCGCTCGACCGCGTCGCCGACGCCGCCTGGGTGCGGATCGAGCGCAGCAGCGCGCGTGGCCGCACGATAACGCTCAAGCTGCGCCACGCCGACTTCCGCACCATTACCCGCGCGCGATCGTTGGCGGGCGTGGTGGCAAGCCGGGACACCCTGCTCGCGATCGGGATCGAGCTGCTCGATGCGCAGCTGCCGGTGCCCGGCGGGATCCGGCTGCTCGGGCTCACCCTGTCGGGCATCCTTGGCGAGGATCCCGGCGAGGACGAGGCCCAGCCTGCCCTGCCGCTGTAAGCACGGGACCCGTTCAGCCGGCGTTGTAGGAGCGCAACTGTCTTTCGAGCGCTTGGCCGCCGAGCACGATCGCGCCGAGCGGCCCTGCATTGCCGCCGAGCGCCGGCGCCACCACGAAGCTGTCCTCGCCGATCTCGGGGAGCGCGATATAGCCGGCGAGGCTCTTGACCATCGCCGCGCGCACCCGCGGGAACAGATGGGGATTGCCGACCATCACGCCGCCGCCCATCACGATGCGGCGCGGTACGCCGGTCAGCACCAACGTGTGGCAAAGCTGGCCGAGTGCCTGGACCACGCCTTCCCACACCGGATGATCGGCGGGGATCTCCTCGCCCTTCAGCCCGGTGCGCGCGCCGATCGCGGGGCCGGACGCCAGCCCCTCGAGGCAGGCGCCATGGAACGGGCACACGCCCACCCAATCGTCGCCTGGTTGGCGGACCGGGCGGATGTGGCCGAATTCGGAATGGGTCAGGCCGTCGACCGGCCGCCCGCCGGCAATCAGCCCGACGCCGATCCCGGTGCCGACGGTCGCATAGGCGATGTCGAGCAGGCCCTCGGCAGCGCCCCAGCGCGCCTCGGCCAACGCGGCGCCGACCACATCGGTGTGGAAGCCGGTCGGTACGTTGTAGCGTGCCGCCAGTCGCCGGGCGACATCGGTGTCAGCCCAATGCGGCTTGGGCGTTGAGGTGATAAAGCCATATTGGCCGGCATGATGGTCGATCGAGATCGGGCCGAAGCTCGCGATCCCCAGCGCGTCGAACCCGCGCCAGCCATCGAGTACCGCCTCCACCGCGGCGAGCGTCTCGGCCGGCGTGGTCGTCGGCAATTGCACGCGATCTTCGATCTGGTCGGGCCCGCGCGCCAGCAGGCACACAATCTTGGTGCCGCCCAGCTCGATCCCCGCCACCAACGGCGGCACACTCACCAACGCTTCATCCTGTCGTTCACTATCGTCTCCCGGCCGCGCCCATCGACACGGCGCCCGTCATCATCAGTGCTTGCCCACCTAAACGGCGGCACCCCGATGACCTAGGCTATTCGACAGTGACCGACTTGGCGAGGTTGCGCGGCTGATCGACATCGGTGCCCTTGGCGACGGCGACATGATAGGCCAGCAGCTGCACCGGCACCGCATAGACCAGCGGCGCGATCAGCGGATGGACCTTGGGCATGGTGATGGTGGCGATGCACCCCTCGCCGGCAGCCTGGATGCCGTCATAATCGCTGATCAGCACCACCTTGCCACCGCGTGCCATCACTTCCTGCATGTTGCTGATCGTCTTGTCGAACAGCGGGCCCGAAGGGGCGATTACGATCACCGGCACATTCTCGTCGATCAGCGCTATCGGGCCATGCTTCATCTCGCCCGCGGCATAGCCTTCGGCGTGAATGTAGCTGATCTCCTTGAGCTTGAGCGCGCCTTCCAGCGCCAGCGGGTAATCGGTGCCGCGGCCGAGATACAGCACGTCGCGGGCGCCCGCGATCACGCCTGCCATCTCGGCGATCGCCTCGTCATAGGCGAGCGCGGCGTTGAGCGCGGCCGGCGCCTCGCCGAGATGCTTGACGATCTGCTTCTCCTCGCCATGCTTGAACTGGCCCTTGGCGCGCGCAAGATTAGCCGCCAGCGCGGCGAGAACGGCGAGTTGGCAGGTGAAGGCCTTGGTGGAGGCGACGCCGATCTCGGGGCCCGCATGGGTCGGAAGCAGCAAATCCGCCTCGCGCGCCATGCTGCTGGTGGGCACATTGACCACCACCGCGATCGTCTGGCCCTCGGCCTTGGCGTGGCGCAGCGCGGCCAGCGTGTCGGCGGTCTCGCCCGACTGGCTGATGAACAAGGCGAGGCCGCCCGCCTCCATCACCGGCGCGCGATAGCGGAATTCGGAGGCGACATCGAGATCGACCGGCACCCGGGCGAACTGCTCGAACCAATATTTGGCGACCATGCCGGCGTAGAAACTGGTGCCGCAAGCGACGATCGTCACCCGCTTGATCTGCGACAGGTCGAACTCGGGGATCGGCAGCGTCACCCGATCCTCCATCCGCTGCAGGTAGGAACGCAGCGTCTGCGCGACCACGATCGGCTGCTCGTAAATCTCCTTCAGCATGTAATGCCGATGGTTGCCCTTGGAGATCAGCTCGCCGGTGACGCCGGAAATGGTGATCGCGCGCTCGACGGCGTTGTTGTCGCGATCATAGACCTGCGCGCCATCACGGGTGCAGACTACCCAGTCGCCCTCGTCGAGATAGGCGATGCGCTGGGTGAGCGGTGCCAGCGCGAGCGCATCGGAGCCGAGATAGGTCTCGCCATCGCCATGGCCGACCACCAGCGGCGAGCCGAGCCGCGCGCCGATCAGCAGATCCGGATGCTTGCGAAACAGGATGGCGAGCGCAAACGCGCCGTGCAGCCGCGGCAGCACCTCGCGTACCGCGCCGATCGGATCGAGCCCGGCCTCCACCTTCTCGCTGATCAGATGCGCGACCACCTCGGTATCGGTCTCGCTGGTGAACACCCGGCCGCGGGCGATCAGCTCGTCGCGCAAGGATTTGAAATTCTCGATGATGCCATTGTGCACCACTGCCACCTCGCCGGTGGCGTGCGGATGGGCGTTGTTGGTGGTGGGGCCGCCATGGGTCGCCCAGCGGGTGTGGGCGATGCCGGTGGTGCCGGGCAGCGGGTTGGCGGCAAGCTCGCGCGCCAGATTGACCAGCTTGCCCGAGGCGCGGCGACGCTCGATCGCGCCATCGTGATCGGTGGCGATGCCGGCCGAATCATAGCCGCGATATTCCAGCCGCTTGAGCCCGTCGAGCAGCCGGTCCGCAACGTCGTCCGTGCCGACGATTCCAACGATTCCACACATTTACTTGGCTTCCTTCTTGGCACGCGACGCAGCTTGGAAATGAGTGGCCCAACCCGGCTTCTCGACCTGCGGTGGCCTGACCAGCGCCAGCGCGCCCGGTGCGACATCACGGGTCAGCACCGACCCTGCCGCGACGATCGCGCCATCGCCAACGGTAACCGGCGCCACCAACGCGCTGTTCGAGCCGATGAACGCCCCTGCACCGATCACGGTCTTATACTTGAAGAAACCATCGTAATTGCAGGTGATCGTGCCCGCACCGATGTTGGCCCCCGCTCCCACCTCGGCATCGCCGATGTAGCTGAGATGGTTCGCCTTGGCTCCGGCGCCGAGCACCGCTTTCTTCATCTCGACGAAGTTGCCGACCTTCGACTTTGCGCCCAGCACCGCGCCGGGACGCAGGCGCGCATAAGGGCCGACCTCGGCGCCCTGACCCACGCTCGCGCCTTCGAGATGGCTGAAGGCATGGATCGTCACCTTGTCGGCGACAGTGACGTTGGGTCCGAACACCACATTGGGCTCGATCACCACGTCGCGCCCGATCTGCGTGTCATAGGCGAACCACACCGTCTCCGGCGCGATCAGCGTCGCGCCGTCGGCCATCGCCTGCGCGCGGCGGCGGGCCTGCCAGTCGCCCTCCACCGCCGCCAGTTCGGCGCGGCTGTTGACCCCGGCGACCTCGTCGGCGTGCGTCTCGATCACCCGGGCGAACCCACCCTCGGCGCCGGCGAGCATGACGATGTCGGGCAGATAATATTCGCCGGCGGCATTGTCGTTGCCGACCGCGCCGAGCAGGCGCCACAGATCGGTGGCGCGCACCGCCATCAGCCCCGAATTGCACAGGGTCTCGGCGCGTTCGTCGGCGCTGGCGTCCTTATACTCGACCATCTTGGCGATCCGCCCGTCGGCACCGGCGATCACCCGGCCATAGGCGCCGGCGTCGGCAGGACGGAAGCCGAGCACCACCGCGGTCGGCGTCGGCTCGGCATGGAGGCCGTCGATCATCCGCCGCATCGTCGCCGCGCTGACCAGCGGCACGTCACCGTAGAGGATCAGCACGTCGCCGGCGAAGCCTGCCAGCGCATCCTGCGCCTGGAGCACGGCATGGCCGGTGCCGAGCTGCTCGGCCTGAAGCGCGGTGTGGATCCCGAGCGGCGCGACTGCCGCCTCCACCTGCTCGCGGCCGGCGCCGGTGACCACCACCACCCGTTCCGGCGACAGCGCCGAGACGCTGTCGACGAGGTGGAGCAGCATCGGCCGGCCGGCGATCGGGTGGAGCACCTTGTGGAGATCGGATTTCATCCTTGTGCCCTTGCCGGCGGCGAGGATGATCACTGCGAGAGGTGTCGTCATGCGGCCGGTGACTGCCACGGAAGAGTTGCCATTTCCATAGCATCGGGCCAACTGCGTTGACCTATGACGCAGAATTCATTGCTCCGTTCGCCGTTCGCCATCGTCGGATTCGACCTCGACGGCACGCTGCTCGACACCAGCGGCGACCTCGCCGCCGCGGTCAACCACGCGCTCGCCACGGTCGATCGCGCGCCGCTCCGCGTCGATCAGGTCAAGCCGATGATCGGTGGCGGCGCCCGCCACATGCTGGCGCAGGGCATGGCGGCGACCGGCGGTTGCGACGAGGCGACGCTCGACCTTCTCCACCGTCGGCTGCTCGACTATTACCAGGCCCATATCTCGGTGCTGACCCAGCCCTACCCCGGCGCCTTGGCGGCGCTCGATGCGATCGAGGCGGGCGGCGGCACGGTCGCGATCGTCACCAACAAGCTCGAGGGCCTCGCCCGCACCCTGCTCGGCGACCTCGGCCTGCTCAATCGCTTCGCCTGCGTGATCGGTGGCGACACCATGGGCCCGGGTAACGGCAAGCCCTCGGCCAAGCCGATCGAGGAGATGATCCGCCGCTGCGGCGGCGGCAGCGCGGCATTCGTCGGCGATTCGATCTACGACGTCCAGGCCGGCCAGGCCGCGGGCCTGCCGGTGGTGGCGTGCAGCTTCGGCTTCCTGATGCAGCCGGTCGCCGAACTCGGCGCCGATGCAGTCATCGACCATTATGACGAACTGCTCCCTACGTTCGAGCGACTGGCCGCACGATGACGATCTTCCGCTCCGTGCTCGTGTTCCGCGTCCTGCTCGCGCTGGCAATGATCTTTGCCGTGACCATGGCGCTGGTGCCGCACCCGCCGCACATCCCCGGCAATCCGATCGACAAGATCCAGCACATGACCGCGTTCGCGACGCTGGCGCTGCTCGCCGCGCTTGCCTTCCCGCGCCGGCCGCTCTGGCAGCTTGGCGAGCATCTGTCCTTCGTCGGCGCGCTGATCGAGGTGCTGCAGGCGATCCCCGCATTGCACCGCGATTGCGACATCATGGACTGGATCGCGGACACGGCGGCGATCGCGATCGTGCTGGTGATCGTCGCGCTGGTCAGGCGGCGCCGCGCCGCCATTTGATCCACAGGTGCCGCGCCAGCATCGCCGGCGGCATCCGTAGCCAGTGCGAGCGGATGTAGAAGGCGAGCCGCGTCACCGGCCGGATCGGACGCCCCCAACCGTCGCGCGCGAGCAGCCGGCGCTGGAAGAGCCAGTCGCCGGCGCGCGAGCCCTGCCAACCAGCGGGGATCGGGGTGCCAAACAAGGCGGCGGCCAGGCGCATGGCACGCATCATGTGGCGCTGCAGGCCATGGTGATGCGCGCGCTCGGCGAGCCCGTCAGTGCCATGTTCCTCGACGAGGCAGTGGATGTCCCACAGGTTGCGCAGCCCGCCGGCGAGGTCGCCGTCGGCGAACAGATGCGCGGCGGCATGGACGATCATGTCGTTGGGACAGAGCACCCTGAGGCCGTTCTCCAGCGGCATGCTCGCCGCGATCAGCGCCGCCGGGTCCGGCCGCACCCGGGCGGTGAGCGGCAGGATGGTATGATGGACGTCGATCATCCGATCGCGCGCGGTATGGATCAGCGGCGGCAGCTCGTGCATCCAGCGCCGATAATAATCGTCGTCATAGGGATCGGGCTTGACCCATTCCCACCCCGCCGCGAGCAGCGCCGTCTCCACCGCGTCGAGCCGGTCGCGGGCCACCAGGATATCGAGATCGCCGATCGAGCGCCCACGCGCGGCGAGCAGGCCCGCGGCGACGAAGGCGGTTCCTTTCAGCAGGATCACCGCGCAGTCGAGCGGCGCCAGCGCCCGCCGGGCCATCTCGGCCTCCCACAGCGCCGCGCGCCTGCCCTGTGCCGAGGCGGCGCGGGCGTCGGCAAGAATTCCGGCCACCTCCTCGGGTACCGGCAGCGACTCGAGCCGGCGCGCGAGCGTGCCGATCAGCTGCTCGGCACGCGCCATGGTGATCAGCGCGGTCCAGTCGGTGTCGAGCGCAAGGTCGGTCGGCTCCGCCAGCGCCCGGGCGAGCAGCCGCGCATCGGTCACAGCCTTCGCCACAACGCCTCCACCTGGTCGATCGCGGCGGCGCCGTCGGGATAGTCGATGGCATGGGCCGACACCGTGCCGACCAGTCTGGTCAGCGCGGCAAAGCCCGCCTCGCCAAGCCCGACATAATTGGTCGAGGCCTGGGTCAGCCGCACGAACGCCTCGCTTGCCGGCATCGGGCGGGTCGCGGCGGCGGCACCGAAGCGCGGGAACAGCAGCAGCGCCGGACGGGCCGGCAGGTCCATCGCGGTGATCGCAGCGGCATCGGGGACCATGTGGCGGATATCGCCCTTGGGCGTGGCCGCCAGCAGCGGGCCGAACCGGGCGGTGGCCCACGCCGCGTGCGCGGCGGCGATCGCCTCGTTCTTGAGGCTGATCAGCCGCGGAAAGGCATGAACCAGCCCGGTGGCGGGATCGATCAAGGCGAACTCGTCACCCATGAACCGCCAGCCCCGCGCGGCGAGCAGCGTCGCCAGGGTCGATTTGCCCGCGCCCGATTCGCCGCTCATCACCAGCGCGAGCCCGTCGCGCTCGACCACCGAGGCGTGGAGCAGCAGATAGCGGCGGCCGCCCAGCGCCAGTTGCAGGTTCATCGCCATCTCGGCCGCCAGCAGGCCGAACGCGAGCGGCAGCGGCGCGGCATCGGGCAGGGTATAGTCGCCGCCGATCGTGACCGCCGGGCGCAGCCACCGTCGCCACGGTCGGGCCGCGTCGAGCCGCACGGTGAAGTCGGGCACGTCGGGCGCAGGATAGTCGCGGTAGAGATCGTCGAGCAGTTCGATGGGGGCCCGCCATGCCGAGCCGATGCGAAAGCCGATTGGTCCGATCCTGACCGCCGTGCTGTATCTCATGTCGCCGACAACAATCCGGCCTCGACCAGCTCGTCGACCCGCGCCGCGAGCGAGGCGACGTCGGCATCGGCGAGCTCATAGTCGTCGCCGAGCCGCTCGAGCAGCGCCTCGATCGACAGCGCCTCGCCGGCGAGGATCGCCAAGATCTCGGGCGCGGGGCTCACCAGCAGATGGGTGATGCCGGACGGCCGGTGGAAGATCGCGGTGAACGCGTCGAGCTCGGCGATCAGCAGCGCGTCGCTCGCCGGCGCGCGAAACGGCATCCGCTCAGCCGCGCGGCATCTGCAGCGAGGCGTAACAGGTGAAGCCCCCCTGCCCGCGCTGCAGCCGGCGGATGTAGTTCACATAAGCGCGATTGCTGTCATAGGTGGTGCCCGGCAGCTGGCCGCCGGCGAGCGCCTGCTTCACCTCGTCGCCCTTGAACGGCCGTGGCGCGGGCGCATAGGCGCCCTTGGTGCCGGCCGGCACTACCGCGCCGCCGGCGTCGATATAGCCTCCGGCACGGGCGCGCTCGGGCACCGCGATCTCGCAATGCATCACCGATCCCACGGTCTGCGCCAGCGCCGGACGGATCGAGACCACTGCACCTGCGGTGACGGCGCCGAGCATCAGCACCCGGCGGCGGGTGGCCACGCCATCGGCCAGCACGCCCTCGCTGTGCGCGGGGGCATGCACCGCCGCTGCGCCATCGGCACCGCGCACAACGCCGTTGTCGGAAGCCTTGTCGTCGCTCATGCTGCCCCTGCTACCGGCGCATGCCTTTCACATTCGCTAACCACAGGCAAGCCATGGACCGGTGCCGCCGGCGAAAGGTGCCGTTCCGGGACAGACTGTCGCCACCGGCGAATTACGTTAACATGGATGATCATGGCCTCCCGATTCGTTCAGCGCCTCACCGGCGCCCTGGTGATTGCCGTGCTGGCCGCGATCGCGGTGTATCTGGTCGACGGGCGCCCGGATGGCGCGGCGGTGACGCTGGTCGGCGCGGTCGCCGCCGCACTGGCGGCGATGGGATTGCGCGAACGCCGCCCCGCCGTTGCCAACCCCGACGTGCCCGATGCCGATCTGCTTGTCGCCGAGGTGCTCGACGCTATCCGTGAGCCGGTGCTGCTGGTCCGGGCCGGCATCGTCACCTGCGCCAATGCCGCGGCCCGCTCGCTGCTCGGCGGGCATATCGTCGGCGAGGATGTCCGCGTCGCCATTCGCCATCCGGCCGCCGCGGATCGGCTGGCGTCACCGGCAGCGCTGCCCGATCGCCCGGTGGAGCTCGTTGGGCTTGGCACCCGCGAGCAGCGCTGGGAGATGCACACCGGCGAAACCTCGCACGGCGTGCGCATTGTTCACCTCGTCGACCAGACCGGCAACTATGCCGCCGAGCGGATGCGGATCGATTTCGTCGCCAATGCCAGCCACGAGCTGCGGACGCCGCTGGCCTCGATCCTCGGCTTCATCGAGACCTTGAGCGACGAAGCCGGCGAGGATCCTGGCATCCGCAATCGCTTCCTCAAGGTGATGTTCGACGAAGCCCGCCGCATGCAGCGGCTGGTGGAGGATCTCATCTCGCTGTCGCGGATCGAGGCGGAAAAATACCGGCTGCCGGGCGAGACGGTCGATCTTACCGAGCTGCTTGAGGAGGTTCACGGCGAGCTGCTCGCCGCCGGCGGGCCGCGCATCGGCCAGGCGGCGATCACGATCGGCGACGATCTCCCGCCGGTGGTCGGCGACCGTGCCCAGCTCTCCCAACTGCTCCACAATCTGATCAACAACGCCATGAAATACGGCAAGGCCGGCACGCCGGTGAACGTCACGCTGGCGCTGGACCGATCGGGGATGATCCGCTTCGCCGTCGCCGACGAGGGCGAGGGCATCGCGCCGCAGCACATTCCGCGCCTCACCGAGCGCTTCTATCGGGTCGATGCCGGGCGCAGCCGCAGCGTCGGCGGGACCGGGCTCGGGCTCGCCATCGTCAAGCATATCGCCGAGCGCCACCGCGGCCGGCTCGATATCGCCAGCAAGGTCGGCGTCGGCACCACCGTGGCGATCACGCTGCCGCCGGCGGAGGCCGTGTCATCAAAGGGTAACGCGCCTGTCACACAGGCCGTCTCGGGCGGCAACTGAGTCGCTGGCGGGGGCCTGATGCGCGTTCTTCTTCTCGGCCTCGGGCTGCTGCTCGCGGGCTGCCAGGACCAGGCGAACGGCGGCGGCGCAGGCTCGCGCGACTGGATCACCGCGGTCGGCTCGTCGACGGTGTACCCCTTCACCACGCTGGTCGCCGAACAATATGTCGCCGCCAACCCGGGCGCGCGCGCGCCGGTGATCGAATCCACCGGCACCGGCGCCGGCATGAAGCTGTTCTGCGCCGGCGTCGGCGCCGGCCATCCTGACATCGAGGACGCCTCGCGCCGGATCAAGCGCAGCGAATATGCCGCCTGCCAGCGCAACCGCGTCGGCCCGGTGATCGAGATCCAGGTCGGGATCGACGGCATCGCCTTTGCCGAGGCCAATAACGGCGCGCGGTTGGCACTGACGCCCACCGATCTCTACCGCGCGCTCGCCGCCACGCCCGGCGGCCGGCTCAATCGCGCGCGGACCTGGCGCGACGTCAACCCGGGCCTGCCCGCCACCCCGATCCAGGTCTACGGCCCGCCCTCGACCAGCGGCACCCGCGACGCGCTGACCGAGCTGATCCTCGCGCGCGGCTGCGAGGAGAGCATCCCTGCCGCCAAGCCGCTCGCGACCAGCAATCCCGATGCCCATGCTGCGCTGTGCACCCGCATCCGCGAGGATGGCGCCTATATCGACGCCGGCGAGAACGACAATCTGATCGTCCAGAAGCTTGCCGCCAACCCGCAGGCGATCGGCGTGTTCGGCTACAGCTATCTCGAGGAGAATGCCGCCACCGTCCACGGCGTCACGATCAACGGCATCGCGCCGACCTATGCGACGATCGCGAGCGGCGCCTATCCGGGATCGCGGCCGCTATACCTGTACGTCAAGAAGGCGCATCTGATCGCGGTGCCGGGTCTCAAGCAATTCCTCCAGCTCTATGCGCTCAATTGGGGCGCGGGCGGCCCGCTGGTGCGCCGCGGGCTGATTGCGGCGCCGGCGGCGATCCGCGCCCGCGCGGCGGTGATCATCACGCACGATACCGCGCTTGATCCGCGGGATCTGCGATGAGCGGTCTGGCGATCTTCTTCGTCGTGCTCGGGCTGGCGCTGATCGGCTGGCTGTCGGCGCGGATGCGCGCCTCGGGGTTCCGGCGCAGCCCCTCGGTACGGTTCAGTTCGTTGCCCGCGCATTACGGCTGGTTCGTCGCGCTCGCCGCGCTGGTGCCCGCACTGGCGTTCCTCACCGCCTGGGCGCTGTGCTCGCCGGCGCTGGTCACCAATGCGGTGCTCGCCACGCCGTTCGCGACGCAACTGCCCCCGCCGGGGTTCGAGCGCGCCTCGATCCTGTCGGAAGCGCGGACCCTGGGCGCCGGGCACAGCTTCGGCGCGTTCCACGATCTCGCGCGCAATCTCGCCCCTGCCTATGCCGCCGCCCAGTCGCGCTACGACTGGATTGCCACCGCGCTGGCGCTGCTGCTCGCCTTCGGCTGCGGTGCCTTCGCCTTCGTCCAGGTCCGCCCCGGCTTTGCCGCACGTACCCAGGTGGAGCGCGGCATCATGGCACTGCTGCTCGCCGCCTCGCTGCTCGCGATCCTCACAACCGTCGGCATCGTCGCCTCGTTACTCTATGAGTCGGCGCGGTTCTTTTCGATCGTGCCGCTCGGCGACTTCCTGTTCGGCACCCATTGGAGCCCGCAGGTGATCGACGGCCGCGATCCCGGCGCCAATCTTGGCGCGGTGCCGCTGTTCTGGGGCACCTTCTTCATCGGTGCGGTGATCGCGATGGCGGTGGCGATCCCGTTCGGGCTGATGAGCGCGATCTATCTCACCCAATATGCCCACCCCACCACGCGGCGCTGGATCAAGCCGGTGCTCGAGATGCTCGCGGGCGTCCCCACCGTGGTCTACGGCTATTTCGCCGCGCTCACCGTTGCGCCGGCGGTGCGCGACCTCGGCGTCACCCTCGGTATCGCCTCGGCCTCGTCGGAGAGCGCGCTGGCGGCGGGGCTGGTGATGGGGATCATGATCATCCCGTTCGTCTCGTCGATGGCCGACGATTCGCTCGCCGCGGTGCCCGCCGCGATGCGCGACGGGAGCCTGGCGATGGGCGCGACCAGTTCCGAGACGATCCGCAAGGTGATCCTGCCTGCCGCCCTACCCGGCGTGGTCGGCGGCATCCTGCTCGCGATCAGCCGCGCGATCGGCGAGACGATGATCGTGGTGATGGCCGCGAGCGGCGTTGCCACCCTCACCGCCAACCCGTTCGCCAGCACCACCACCGTCACCAAGCAGATCGTCGACCTGCTCACCGGCGAGGCCGAGTTCGACAGCGCCAAGACACTCGCCGCCTTCGCGCTCGGGCTCACCCTGTTCGTCATCACCCTGCTGCTCAACATCGTCGCGCTGACGGTCGTCAAACGGTACCGCGAAGCCTATGAGTGACACGCTGGTTCCCGAGCTGCCGGTGAGCAACGCCGAGCCGCCGGCGCGCGCGCCGACCGACTGGCGCACGCATGCCCTGCAGCGCCGTATTCGGCGCCGCTATGCCGCCGAACGCCGCTTCCGGCTGATCGGCCTGGCGGCGGTGTGGCTCTCGGCAGGCTTCCTTGCTTTCCTGCTCGCCTCGATGCTGTGGCAGGGCGTCAGCGGCTTCCGCCAGACCCGCGTCGCGGTGCCGCTCGATTTCGCGGCGATGCGGCTGCAGCTCGATCCGGCGCGGCTCCAGGGGCGCGGCGCCGATCTCGCGCTGGCGGGTGCCGGGCTGGAGGGCGCGGTCGACAGCGCCGCGACCCAGGCGTTCGGCAAGGATGGCGCGGATCTGCTCGCCGACGATGCCTGGCTGGTGGTCCGCGACCGGCTCAAGGCCGATCCGACGCTCCTGCGCCGCCGCGCGACGATCGACCTGCCCGTTTCCAGCCCGATCGACGTCGCCGCCAAGCATGACGGCACGCCTGCAGCCGAGGCGGTGGTGGCGCGGCTCGCTTCCCGCGGCGTGCTTTCCAGCGGTTTCGCGACCGGCTTTCTCACCGCGGCCGACGCCACCGACCCTGGCCGGATCGGTATCTGGGGCGCGCTCAAGGGCTCGTTGCTGACGATGCTGGTGACGCTCGGCCTTGCCTTCCCGGTCGGCGTCCTCGCGGCGCTCTATCTGGAGGAATATGCGCCGCGAAACCGCTGGACCGACCTCATCGAGGTGTCGATCAACAATCTCGCCGCGGTGCCCTCGATCATCTTCGGCCTGCTCGGGCTCGCGGTTTTCCTCAACACGCTGCATCTGCCGCGCTCCGCACCTTTGGTCGGCGGGCTGACCCTTGCGCTGATGACCATGCCGGTGATCGTCATCGCCGGGCGCAACGCGATCAAGGCGGTGCCGCCGTCGATCCGCGACGCCGCGCTCGCGGTCGGCGCCTCGCCGGTTCAGGTGGTGTTCGACCATGTCTTGCCGCTCGCGCTGCCGGGGATCCTCACCGGCACGATCATCGGCATGGCGCGCGCACTCGGCGAGACCGCGCCGCTGCTGATGATCGGCATGCGCGCCTTTATCGCCGCGCCGCCGGGCAAGCTCACCGACCCCGCCACCGTGCTCCCCGTCCAGATCTTTCTCTGGTCCGACGAGGTCAGCGCCGGCTTCGTCGAGAAGACCTCCGCGGCAATCATCGTCCTGCTCGCCTTCCTGATGGCGATGAACGGCCTCGCCATCTACCTCCGCAACCGCTTCGAGACCCGCTGGTGATCCCTCCCAACCGACAGGCCAAGATTTCGGCCCGCCACGTCAGCGTCCATTACGGCGCGAAGCGGGCGATCGACGACGTCTCGATCGACGTCGATCAGGACAATGTGCTTGCGTTCATCGGCCCCTCCGGCTGCGGCAAGTCGACCTTCCTGCGCACCCTCAACCGGATGAACGACACTGTCGCCAGCGCGAGGGTGGCAGGCGAGATCCTGCTCGACGGCGAGGATATCTACGCCTCGACGATGGACGTGGTGCAGTTGCGCGCCCGCGTTGGCATGGTGTTCCAGAAGCCCAATCCTTTCCCAAAGTCGATCTACGAGAATGTCGCCTATGGCCCGCGGATCCACGGCCTGGCGGTGGATCGCGGCGATCTCGACGACATCGTCGAAAGCTCGCTGCGCCGCGCCGGCTTGTGGGACGAGGTCAAGGACCGGCTCGCGGACAGCGGCACCGCTCTGTCCGGCGGTCAGCAGCAGCGGTTGTGCATTGCCCGCGCGATCGCGGTCGATCCCGAGGTTATCCTGATGGATGAGCCGTGCAGCGCGCTCGATCCGATTGCCACCGCCAAGATCGAGGAGCTGATCCACGAGCTGAAAGGCCGCTATGCGATCGTGATCGTAACCCACAACATGCAGCAGGCGGCGCGCGTCTCGCAGCAGACCGCCTTCTTCCATCTCGGCACGCTGGTGGAGTTCGGCTCGACGTCGGACATCTTCACCAACCCTCGCGAGGAACGTACCCGCGATTACATCACCGGCCGCTACGGCTGAGCGACGAACAGGACAGTCATATGGTGGACCATACCGTCAAGGCGTTCGACGCCGATATCGGCCAGCTGCGGGGGATGATCTCGCAGATGGGCGGGCTCGCCGAGGATGCGATCGGCCTGGCGATGCAGGCATTGCAGCGGCCCGATCCCGCACTCGCCGCAAAGGTGCGCGCCGACGACAAAGCGATCGATGCGATCGAGGCGGAGGTCGAGCGGCTCGTGGTGCGCATCATCGCGCTGCGCGCGCCGATGGCGGTCGACCTGCGCGAGGTAGTCGCCGCGCTCAAGATCGCCGCGGTGGTCGAGCGGATCGGCGATTATGCCAAGAACATCGCCAAGCGGGTGCCGCTGATCGAGAGCGAGCACCGCATTGAGCCGATCTCGGTGCTACCGGCGATGGCCGACATGGCGGCACGGATGGTGCGCGACGCGCTCGACGCCTTTGCCGCGCGCGACGCCGAGGCGGCCGTCCAGGTCTGCCGCAGCGATGCGGCGCTCGACGATTTCTACGACAGCATCTTCCGCACGCTGGTGACCCACATGGTCGAGAATCCGCGTACGATCAGCCAGGTCGCGCATCTGCTGTTCGTCGCCAAGAACCTCGAGCGGATCGGCGACCACGCCACCAACGTCGCCGAGATGGTCTATTTCGCCGCCACCGGTACCCAGCTGGCCGAGCATGAGCGCGGCGGCGCACGTTTTGAGGAGCAACGCTGATGGCCCGTGCACGCATGCTGCTGGTTGAGGACGACGCCGCGCTGGCCGAACTCCTCGTCTATCATTTCAAGCGCGAGGATTTCGACGTCGCGCACACCCCCGATGGCGAGGAAGCGCTGCTGCTCGCCAAGGAGAAGGCACCCGACATCGTCCTGCTCGACTGGATGGTCGAGGGCCTGTCCGGCATCGAGGTCTGCCGCCGGCTGCGGCGGATGCCCGAAACCGCCAACGTGCCGATCATCATGCTCACCGCGCGCGGCGAGGAAGAGGATCGCGTCCGCGGGCTGGAAACCGGCGCCGACGATTATGTCACCAAGCCCTTCTCCCCGCGCGAGCTGGTCGCCCGGGTCGGCGCGGTGCTGCGCCGCGTCCGCCCGGCGCTCGCCGGCGAAGCGCTCACCTATGGCGACATCGAGATGGACACCGTCGGCCACAAGGTCCGCCGCGGCGGCGAGGTGGTGCCGCTCGGCCCCACCGAATTCCGCCTGCTCAAGCATTTCCTCGAGCATCCCGGCTGGGTGTTCAGCCGCGAGCGGCTGCTCGACGCGGTGTGGGGCCATGACAGCGACATCGAGAGCCGCACCGTCGACGTCCATATCCGTCGGCTGCGCAAGGCGATCAACATCGGCGATCTGCCCGATCTGATCCGCACCGTGCGGTCGGCAGGTTATTCCCTCGATTCAGGAACTTGACCATCGATCGGTAGAATCGGCAGCGAAACGAAGGAGCCAAGTCGGAAATCGGGCGTTGGGCGGGGGCGCTGACGCTTCTGCGCTTCAGATCAAGGAGACTTTCATGAAGCTCATCCTCTTGGCCGCTGTCGCTGCCATCGCCACCCCGGCGATCGCCCAGCAGACCACCACCGACACCACCACGTCGCAGACGACCACCGACACCACCACGGCCGCTCCCGCGCCGGTGACCACCGGTTCGGGCGATCCCGTCGGCGGCTATCAGCCGAGCGCGCCGGCCGTCAGCGGCGGCACCCCCGGCGCGTCGGTGCCCCCGACGTTCCAGCCGGCGCCGAGCCCGGACCAGGCCTATCCCGCCCCGGCTCCGCTCGCCAAATATCCGGTCTGCAAGAAGGGCCAGTACGACAAGTGCATCCAGCGCGGCGGCAAGTAAGCCCCCGCTGAGCATACGGAGAGGCCTGCCGGCAGCCGCCGGCTTGCCCTCGCGTTCCGGTTGAGAGAAGGCGCTCCTCGATAATAGAGAGGAGCGCCTTTTTCATGTCCATGCCATCCGAGATCCGTTTCGACGGCCGCGTCGCGATCGTCACCGGCGCCGGTGGAGGCCTCGGCCGCAGCTATGCGATCGAGCTCGCCAAGCGGGGCGCCCGCGTGGTCGTCAACGATCTCGGCGGCGCGCGTGACGGCACCGGCCAGTCCGATGCCGCGATGCAGGTAGTCGACGAGATCAAGGCAGCGGGCGGCGAGGCGATGGCCGATGGCGGCAACGTCGCCGAATACGAGCAGATGGCCGCGCTCGTCGACCGCGCCAAGCGCGACTGGGGCAGCGTCCATATTCTCATCAACAACGCCGGCGTGCTCCGCGACAAGACCTTCGCCAAGATGGATCCGGCCGACTTCGAGTTCGTGGTTCGCGTCCATCTGCTCGGCTCCGCCTTTGCCACCAAGGCCTGTTGGGAGACGTTCCGCGAGCAGCAATACGGCCGGGTGCTGATGACCACCTCGTCGAGTGGGCTGTTCGGCAATTTCGGCCAGGCCAATTACGGCGCGGCCAAGCTCGGCATTGCCGGGCTAGCCAAGACGCTCCACCTCGAAGGCGCCAAGCACAACATCCGCGTCAACAGCATCGCGCCCACCGCGGGCACGCGGATGACCGAGGGGCTCCTCCCCGACGCCGCCTTCCATGCCTTCGCACCGGAGAAGGTCACCCCCGGCGCCTTGTTCCTGGTCAGCGACGACGCGCCGAGCAACGTCATTCTCGGCGCCGGCGCAGGGGCATTTCAGACGTCGTACGTCACGCTGACCCGCGGCGCGTTGCTCACCGGCAAGGCGCTGTCGCCCGAGGGCGTTGCGGCGGAATGGAACGCGATTGTCGATCGCGACGACGAGCTCGTCCCCTCCAGCGGCGGCGAACAGGCGCTGGCGATCGGCAGGCTGCTCCAGGGCGGCTGATCGGGGACGGACCCCCAAAAGGTCCGTCATCCCAGCGAAAGCTGGTATCTCTGTGGGCTGGAGCGAAACAAGAGCCGCTAGAGACCTTACCCTTCACTGGGGTGACGGCATCGCGCGGATACGGTGTATTGCCCACATAACCCACCTGTGGTATCGCCGCTTTACTAGGGAGGAACCGCATGTACAGCGAGAGCGACATCGATGGCGCCATCACCGCCGGCGTACTGACCCCGCAAGCCGCCGCAGCCTTCCGCCAGCACGTCGCCGCGACGCAGGCCGCACCGGCGGTGGACGAGGAGCATTTCCGCCTGCTCACCGGGTTCAACGACATCTTCGTCTCGATCGCGGTGGTGCTGCTGCTGCTCGCGCTCGGCCAGATCGGCAGTTCGATCGCGCGCCCGCTGGCAGGCGTGCTGGTCGCCGGCGCCGCCTGGTTGCTCGCCGAATATTTCACCGCGCGGCGGCGGATGGCGCTGCCCAGCATCCTGCTGCTGCTCGCCTTCGTCGGCGGCGTGGTCTCGCTTCCGTTCACGGTGGCGACGCTCGCCGATCATTCGCTGTCCACCGCCGCCGGCAGCCTGGTCGCGGCCGGGGCGGCGCTGCTCGGCGTGATCGCCGCCTACCTGCACTGGCGCCGGTTCATGGTGCCGATCACCGTCGCCGCCGGCGCGGTTGCCGCCGTCGGGGTCGCGATCGGCCTTGCCCATGCGGCGTGGCCGACGATTGATCGCTTTACCTGGCCGTTGCTGCTGATCGGTGGGCTGATCGTCTTCGCGGTCGCGATGCGCTGGGACATGTCCGATCCGCAGCGCCAGACCCGCCGCGCCGACGTCGCCTTCTGGCTGCACCTCGCCGCAGCGCCGATGATCGCGCACCCGATCTTCCAGACACTGGGGGTGTTCGGCAACGACATCGGCATCGCCACCGCGCTGGTGGTGCTCGCGCTCTACCTGCTGTTCGCCTTCGTCGCGCTCGCGGTCGATCGGCGCGCGCTGCTGGTGTCGAGCCTCGTCTACGTGCTCTACGCCATGTACGCGCTGTTCCGCAGCGCCGGCGCGATCGAGCTCAGCGCCGCCTTCACCGCCTTGGTGATCGGCTCGGCGCTGCTCAGCCTGTCGGCCTTCTGGCACCCGATGCGCAAGCTGGTGGTGGGCACGCTCGGCGCGCTCGCCACCCGGTTGCCACCGGTGCAGATGACCCCGGCAGCCGCCGTCTAGTCTTCCACCAGCTTCATCAGCCGGCGCTCGACGGGCGCGAGCACCGGGCCGAGTTCATGGCCACGCTTGATCACCGCGCCATGCTCGCCGATCAGCGCCCACATGCCCTGCTTGTTGCGCAAGGCAGGGCGCTTCTCGATGCGGAACTCGGGGCGCTCGGCGGCACGGCGGAAGGCGGCGAACACCGCCGCGTCGCGACCGAGGTCCATTGCATAGTCGCGCCAATGCCCCGCCGCGACCATCCGGCCGTAGAGATCGAGAATGCGGTTGAGCTCGAGCCGCTCGAAGCCGATCTGGCTGGGCCGACCGACCTGCGGAAACGGGGTGACGCTACCCATCAGGCGCGGTCACGGTCCTGTGCAGGCGCGCTCTCGGCGAGCAGCGCGTCGAGCCGTTTACGCATCGTCTCGAGCTCGCAGCGCATGATCTCCATCTTCTGCGTCTGCGGATCGAACATCTCGCTGCACGGCGTGCCATAGGGGACGAAGCGCGACGGCACTGCGCCGCCCTCCACCATCGTTGCGCGCGCGGGAATGCCGACCATCACCGCGCCATCGGGTACGTCGCGCGTCACCACCGCATTGGCGCCGACCCGCGCGCGCGGCCCCACCGTAATCGGCCCCAGCACCTGCGCGCCCGAGCCGATGATCACGCCATCGGACAGCGTCGGGTGGCGCTTGCCGGCGACGCCATTGTCCGGGCTGGTGCCGCCCAGCGTCACGCACTGATAGATGGTCACATCGTTGCCGATGTGCGCGGTCTCGCCGATCACGGTGAAGCCATGGTCGATGAAGAAGCGGTGGCCGATCGTCGCACCGGGATGGATGTCGATCGCGGTGAGGAAGCGCGAGATGTGGTTGACCAGCCGGGCGAGGAAGAACAGGCGGGCGCGGAACAGGCGGTGCGCCACCTTGTGGAAGCCGAGCGCCCAGACACCGGGATAAAGCATGATCTCCCAACGCGACCGCGGCGCCGGATCGCGCGCCTTGATCGAATCGAGATATGCTATCAATCGTCCGATCATCGCTCGCTTCCCCGTTCCGGCCCCCATGTTGGCGTTACCGGCCGCGTTCCTACGCCGCTATTTAGGGACAGTTCGGCGGCAATGCCATGCCCGCCGCCGCGCTACTTTCACCCCACAAACCCCAGCTATGTTGTCGGGATTGCCCTAACCGTGCATCCATCGCCGATTGGCCGGTATCCGGCCCCAATACACCAGCCGGAGAATGCTGCCGATGTTCGAGTTCTTGGCTGCCGTTGATTGGGCGCATCTGTGGCCGTTCATCGCCATCGGTTTTGCCGCCCAGGTGGTCGACGGCGCGCTCGGCATGGCGTTCGGCGTGATCAACTCGACGCTGCTGGTGACGGTGATGGGGCTGCCGCCGGCCCTCGCATCGGCGAGCGTCCATGCGGTGGAGACCTTCACCACCGCCGCCTCGGGGATCAGCCACGTCGCGCACAAGAACGTCGACTGGAAGCTGTTCCGGCGGCTCGTCATTCCCGGGATGATCGGCGCGGTGCTCGGCGCGACGCTGCTCTCCAAGATCGACGCCTCGGTGGCGCGGCCGTTCGTGATGGCCTATCTCGCCTGCATCGGCGTCTACCTGCTGTTCCGGGCGTGGCGCGGCAAGGTCGAGCCCAAGAGCCCCAAGGTGATCGAGCCGCTGGGCCTCGTCGGCGGCTTCCTCGATGCCGCGGGCGGCGGCGGCTGGGGGCCGGTGGTCACCTCCAACCTGCTCGTCCAGGGCGCGACCCCGCGCCACACCATCGGCACCGTCAACACCGCCGAGTTCTTCCTCACCGCGACCGCCTCGGCGACCTTCTTCGTCCAGCTCGGCTGGGCGGCATTCACGCTGCAGACTGTCGGGCTGCTGATCGGCGGGCTGCTCGCCGCGCCGTTCGGCGGCGTGCTCGCCAAGCGGATTCCGACCCGGCCGCTGATGGCGATGGTCGGCGTGCTGCTGACGCTAACCAGCGCCTGGTCGATCTACACGGTGCTGTCGCGCTAACTTCGCTAACGTCGCGCATATCGCCGTGAAATCAGGGCCTTTTCAGCGCTCCGCTCGATCACTCACACCCGACTGATCGATTCGGTCGATTGACGCGATGCAGCATCTGAATTTCCGCATCGCAGCATAGCCTCCTATATCCGGGTCACACCCTTTTACGGAGAACCCCATGACCCTCATCGGCAGCCAGCTGAAGCCGTTCACCACCCAGGCGTACAAGGAAGGCAAGTTCGTCTCCGTCAGCGACACCGACGTCGCCGGCAAGTGGGCGGTGTTCTTCTTCTACCCGGCCGACTTCACCTTCGTCTGCCCGACCGAGCTCGAGGATCTGGCCGACGTCTACCCGACGCTGCAGAAGATGGGCGTCGAGGTCTATTCGGTGTCGACCGACACCCATTTCAGCCACAAGGCGTGGCATGACAGCTCGCCGGCGATCGGCAAGATCAACTATTACATGCTGGGCGACCAGAACCATGTGATCAGCAACAACTTCCAGATCCTGCGCGAAGGCCAGGGCCTCGCCGACCGCGGCACCTTCGTGGTCGATCCCGAGGGCGTGATCCAGCTCGTCGAGATCACCTCGGAAGGCGTCGGCCGCAACGCTGCCGAGCTGCTGCGCAAGATCAAGGCCGCGCAGTACATCGCCGCTCACCCCGGTGAGGTCTGCCCCGCCAAGTGGGAAGAAGGCGAAGAGACGCTGGCGCCGAGCCTCGATCTCGTCGGCAAGATCTAATCAAATAAACGCCCCTTCGGGAGCCTCAAGCGGCCCGGGGCGGACCATCCGTCCCGGGCCGTTTTCATTCCCACGTCCGTTCGCCCTTCGCTTGTCGAAGGGCATTCACCGCGGGCACACCGCGTCCAGCCAAGCCCCTCGACGGGCTCAGCGCGAACGCGGGGTGGACGCCCGCGGCCATTGCAAGGATTACCCATGCTCGACGCCAATCTGACGCAGCAGCTCAAGGCCTATCTGGTCAACATCCGCGAGCCCATCGAGCTCGTCGCCAGCCTGGGTGACGACGCCAAGTCGCGCCAGATGGGCGAGCTGCTGGACGAGATCGCCGTGCTGTCCGACAAGGTGACGGTCGTCGCCGGCCAGGACCGCCGCACCCCCAGCTTCATGATCCGCCGCGTCGGCACCGACATCGGCGTGCGCTTCGCCGGCCTGCCGATGGGCCATGAGTTCACCAGCCTGGTGCTGGCGCTGCTCCAGGTCGGCGGCCACCCGTCCAAGGCGGCGCAGGAGCTGCTCGACCAGGTCCGTGGGCTCGAGGGCGAATATGTCTTCGAGACCTATTTCTCGCAGTCGTGCCAGAACTGCCCCGACGTGGTCCAGGCGCTCAACCTGATGGCGGTGCTCAACCCCGGCATCACCCACACCTCGATCGACGGCGCGCTGTTCCAGGACGAGGTGACCGAGCGTAAGGTGATGGCGGTGCCCACCATCTTCCTCAACGGCGAGAGCTTCGGCCAGGGCCGGATGGAGCTGGAGCAGATCGTCGCCAAGCTAGATACCGGCGCGGTCGCCAAGGCGGCGGCGAAGATCGCGACCAAGGAGGCGTTCGACGTGCTCGTCGTCGGTGGCGGCCCGGCCGGCGCCGCGGCGGCGATCTACACCGCGCGCAAGGGCATCCGCACCGGCATCGCCGCCGAGCGCTTCGGCGGCCAGGTGCTCGACACGATGGCGATCGAGAACTTCATCTCGGTGCCGCACACCGAAGGCCCCAAGCTCGCCGCCGAGCTCGATCGCCACGTGCGCGACTATGAGGTCGACATCATGAACCTTCAGCGCGCCGAGAAACTGATCCCGGCCGCCACGGAAGGCGGGCTGCACGAGGTCCGGCTGGAGAATGGCGCCTCGCTCAAGGCGAAGACCGTGATCCTCTCGACCGGCGCGCGCTGGCGCGAGATGAACGTGCCCGGCGAAGCCGAGTATAAGAACAAGGGCGTCGCCTATTGCCCGCATTGCGATGGCCCGCTGTACAAGGGCAAGCGCGTCGCGGTGATCGGCGGCGGCAATTCGGGCGTCGAGGCGGCGATCGACCTCGCCGGCATCGTCGCGCACGTGACGCTGATCGAATATGACAGCGAGCTGCGCGCCGACGCGGTGCTCCAGCGCAAGCTCGCCTCGCTGCCGAACGTCAAGATCATCACCTCGGCACTGACCACCGCGGTGCATGGCGATGGCAACAAGGTGACCGGGCTCGCCTATAAGGACCGCAACCACGACACCGCGCATGAGGTGGAGCTCGAGGGAATCTTCGTCCAGATCGGGCTGGTGCCGAACACCGAGTGGCTGAAGGACGCAATCGCCTTGTCGCCGCGCGGCGAGATCGAGATCGATCATCGCGGCCACACCTCGCAGCCGGGGATCTTTGCGGCCGGGGACGTGACCACGGTGCCGTTCAAGCAGATCGTGATCGCGATGGGCGAAGGCTCGAAGGCGGCGCTGTCGGCGTTCGATTATCTGATCCGGCTGCCGGCGGAAGAGACAAGGGACTGGGAAGAGGCGGCGTAAGCGGCACTTCTGCCCGTACTTGTACACGCAGATGATCGTCACCCCGGCGCAAGCCGGGGTGACCAGCGGCTCTTGGATAGCCCTTGCGGCTCGAGACCCCAGCCTTCGCTGGGGTGACGGAGGGGCGGCAGGACACGCCGCCCCCCCCCTTCTTCGTCATGCCGAACTTGTTTCAGCATCCATCGCCCATCACGCGCTGCAAGCCCGCGGGCAGTGCAGGTCATGGATCCTGAAACAAGTTCAGGATGACGACGGAAGTAGGCCGGCCGTCTGCTCTTTTCGCGAACGAGCCTGCCACACCGGTCGTGACCAACCGGGCTGGCCTAATTGCCCGGATCCGTTACTGCGCGCCCTACCATCGACAGGAACGATCAATGGCGCAGACCTATCTCCCGACCCTCAAGCAGCTGCAATATCTGGTGGCGCTGCGGGACCATGGGCATTTCGGTCGCGCGGCCGAGGCGTGTTTCGTCACCCAATCCACGCTGTCGGCCGGCCTGCGCGAGCTGGAGACGCTGATCGGCGTCGTGCTGGTCGAGCGGACCCGCCGCGTCGTCCGCTTCACCCCGCTCGGCGAGCGGATCGCCGAAAAGGCACGGCGGGTGCTGCGCGAGGCGGAGGAACTGGGCGATCTCGCGCGCGCCGCCGGGCGGCCATTGTCGGGCGAGATGCGGATGAGCGTGATCCCCACCATCGCGCCGTTCATGCTGCCGCGCATCCTGCCCCGGCTGCGGCGCGACTATCCCGATCTCAAGCTGTTCCTGCGCGAGGAGCCGAGCGGCGCCGCCTGCGAAGGGCTGCACAACGGCCGCACCGATTGCGTGCTGCTCGCGCTGCCCTATGCCTGCGGCGAGGTCGCCTCGCAGGTGCTGTTCGACGACCGATTGTTCGTCGCCTTCCAGCCGCAGGACATGCCGAGCGACCCGCCGCGTGTGTCTGCCGACCTGATCGACGAGACACGGCTGCTGCTGCTCGAGGACGGCCATTGCCTCAAGGATCATGCGCTCGGCGCGTGCAACCGCCCCGAGCTGCGCGCCGAGGCGACGATGCTCGGCACCTCGCTCCACACCATCGTCCAGATGGTCGACAATGGCCTCGGCATGACGATGCTGCCGGAGATGGCGATCGATGCCGGCATCCTCGAGCATACCGGCATCGTCGCGCGGCCGCTCGACGCCGACAATGCGGTGCGCCGGATCGCACTGGTGTGGCGGCGCGCGTCGCCGCGCGAGCGCGATTTCCAGCTGCTCGCCGATGTGCTCGCCGAGGCGCATTGAACCCGCCGGGGAAACCATTAGATCGCCCACGCGTCGTCAGCGTTGCATAAAGAAGGTCAACCGGTTGAAGTCATTGTCGCGCCTCGGGCTTGTTGCCGCCACCTTGTCGCTGGCCGGATGCGTCGCGCCCGGCGACGCGCCGCCCGCACCCGCGCCGCGGCCACTGCCGGCGATCTCCCCCGCGGGCTCGCCGGCCGACGATGCCGAGCGGATGCTGCCCGACGCGACGATCCTCGCCAATGTCGCGATCGCGCCGAGCCTCGCGACGCTGTCGAGCGCGATCCGCGCCGCGGGCCTTGGCGCCACGCTGTCGGGATCGACCCCGGTGACGCTGTTCGCGCCGTCCAACCCCGCGTTCGGGCGGTTCGGCCCCGGGGTGCTCGAGCGGCTGATGCAGCCCGCCAACCGGCCCGCGCTGGTCGCGTTGCTGCGCTATCACCTCGTCGCCGGGCGGCTCAGCGCGCAGGACCTGATGGCGCGCATCGCCGTGGGCGGCGGCACGACGACGCTGACCACGCTCGCCGGCCAGCCGATCACCGCGACGCTGACCGGCCAAGTGATCACGCTCACCAGCGTCACCGGCAACCGCAGCTATGTGGAGGTCGGCGATCTCACCCAGGCCAATGGCGTGATTCATATCGTCAACGGGGTGCTGGTGCCGACGCTGCCCTGAGGGGTGGGTTGGGTAGCGTCGTTATCGCATGGGTCCCCGCTCCTAGGGTACGATGGCAAGTCTCTTCTTTGTCATCCTGAGCTTGTTTCAGGATCCATCGCCCGGTCGTGCCCAGCGGAGAGCGCGGGCCATGGATGTTGAAACGAGTTCAGCATGACGCAATTGAGGGCGTGCCCTATTCCCAGCGCGCGGCCGCGGCGTGGTCGGTGTCGCGGGGTTCTACCCAGGTGGCGGTGTCGCCGCGGGTTTCGCGTTTCCAGAAGGGCGCGTCGGTCTTGAGACGGTCGATCAGATAGGCGCAGGCCTCAAGCGCGGCGCCGCGGTGCGCGGCGGCGGCGGCGACGAAGACGATGCGCTCGCCCGGCTGCATCGGCCCGACGCGGTGGACGATGGTCGCCGCCGCCAGCGACCAGCGTGCGACGGCGCCTTCGGCAACCCCGCGCAGCGCGGCCTCGGTGGCGCCGGGATAATGTTCGAGCTCGAGCGTCGCGACGCCGTCGTCGGCGCGGACCAGGCCGGTGAAGGTCGCGATCGCGCCGGCGTCGCTGCCCTCGACCAGCGCGGTCTCGGCGGCCAAGTCGATGGCGTCGCGCTGCACCGCCACCCGGATCGGCGCCGCGCTCATCCGCCGGTCACCGGCGGGAACAGGGCGATCTCGCGGGCGCCGGCGATGCTCGCCTCGAGCCCGACGAACTGCTGGTCGACTGCAGCGCGCAGCCGGCCGCGATCGGCGAGCGCGGCGGCATCGTCGCCGTGGCGCGCCGCCAGCCAGTCGACCAGCGCGCCGACGGTGGCAACGGTGGCGGGCGGGTCGATCACCTCCTCGGCACGACCCATGCGCTCGCGCACCCAGGCGAAATACAGCATCTGGATCGCCACCGGATCAGTCCATGTGCCTGAGGCCGACGCGCAGATAGTCCCAGCCGGTGACGAGCGTCAGCACCGCCGCCGCCCACAGGCAGGCGAGCCCGACCGTCTTGATCCACAGCAGCGCCGGCAGCGCGCCTGCCAGGATCAGCGCGCCGAACGCGATGAGCTGCAGCGTCGTCTTCCACTTGGCAAGCTGCGACACCGGGAGCGACACCTGCAGCCCGGCAAGAAATTCGCGCAGCCCCGAGACAGCGATCTCGCGCAGCAGGATGATCAGCGCGGCGATCAGGTGGATACCGGTGATCAGCGCCTGATCGTCGTGCCGGGTGCCGACCAGCATCAGGATCACCGCCGCGACCATGATCTTGTCGGCGATCGGATCGAGGAACACGCCGAGCTTGGAGACGGTGCCCTGGGTGCGGGCGAGATAGCCGTCGAAATAATCGGTGATGCCCATCAGGCAGTAGAGCACGAAGGCCAGGCCGAAGCCTGCCTCCCAGCGCGGCCACCACAACAGCCCGACGAGCAGCGGCAGGGCGACGATCCGCGACAGCGTCAGCAGGTTGGGCAGGGTCAGCATCGCCCCTCTCCTACCCTGCGATGGCGCCGGGGGGTAGCCGGGATTAGCGTTGGCACCGCCCCGCGCGCTGGGCTATGCCTGCCGCCCTCGTTGCCACGATCCAAGGCCGTGCGTTGTTATGCTGAATGCGTTGGGGTTGCTGAAGCAACGCCGCTTCCTGCCCCTGTTCACGACGCAATTTCTGGGCGCGTTCAACGACAATCTGTTCAAGACCTCGATGGTGCTGTTCGCCACCTACACGATCTTCAACGATCCGCGGATGGAGGCGAATTTCAACGCGCTCGCCACCGGCCTGTCGATCCTGCCGTTCTTCCTGCTCTCGGCGCTCGCCGGGCAGTTGGCGGACAGCCACGACAAGGCGCGGATCATCCGCATCGTCAAGACCGCCGAGATCGGGATCATGCTGCTCGGCGCGGCCGGGCTGATGGTGGCGCGCGCGGGCTTTCCCGGCGTCGGCATCGGGCTGATGCTCGGCGCGGTGCTGTTCCTCGGCGTCCATTCAACCTTCTTCGGCCCGATCAAATACGCCATCCTGCCCCAGCATCTCGGCCCGTGCGACGTGCTCGGCGGCACGGGCCTCGTGGAGGCGGGCACCTATCTCGCCATCCTGCTCGGCACGGTGGTGGCGGGCTGGGTGTCGATCGAGGGCGCGGCGGCGCTGGTGCTCGCCATCGCCATCCTCGGCTGGTTCATCGGCCGCCAGGTGCCCCCCGCCCCGCGCGAGGGGCCGCGGCTGGTGCTCAACTACAATCCCTTCACCGCCTCGTGGCGGCTGATCAACGCGACGCTGCACATTCCCCGCTTGTTCCTGGCGATCTGCGCGATCAGCTTCTTCTGGACGATTGGCGCGGTGCTGATCATCGTCTTTCCGCCGCTGGTGAAGAACGTGCTCTCCGCCGACGAGCGGGTGGCGAGCGGCGCGATCGCGGTGTTCTCGGTCGGCGTCGCGATCGGCTCGGTGGTGATCAATTCGATGCTCAAGGGCCGCGTCAGCGCGCGCTTCGCGCCGGCGTCGGTGATCGCGATGGGCGGGTTCGTGGTGCTGTTCTCGTTCCTGTGCCGCGGCTGGACTCCGGCGGCGGCGGGCCATTATTACGATTGGACCGAGTTCGTCGCGCAGCCCGGCGCGATCCCGATCATGCTCACCCTGCTCGCGATCGCGACCACCGGCGGCATGTTCGTGGTGCCGCTCTACGCCTTCCTCACCACCACCGTGGAAAAGGACCAGACCGCGCGGACGGTGGCGGCCAACAATGTCGTCAATGCCGGGGCGATGACGATCGGCTCGATCGCGGTGTTCGGGATCAGCGCGCTGGGGGTAACGCCGGTCAACATGCTGTTCCTGGTCGCGGCGATGTGCCTCGTCTCGGCGTGGATCGCGCAGCGGCTGCATCTCGCCTGCGACTGAGGCGTCAGAAGATCAGCGTGTAGAAGCAGACGAAGAAGGCGCCGAAGCTGAGCATGAACAGCTTCCAGTCGGAATCCTGGTCGACATCGGCCGCCATCCGCGGCGCCGGCGGCAGGCTCTGCCGGAAAGGATGACGCGCTGCTTCGTTGGTGAGAACTAATCGTCTGGTCATGGCGAAAACGTTAACGCCGCGTTTACGATTCCGACCAGAATCAAAACTGCCCAGGATCGGGACTGTCCACGCGCGGGACAGCCGCGGCGGGCGCCGAGCAGAGGATGAGTGATGAGCGTCGCCTTCCGTCGCGAGAGCGACGAGGAACATCTCGAACCCAAGTTCGAGCTACCGATCCCCGCCGGGCCTAATCTGGTCACGCGCGCCGGCCTGCAGCTCATCGAGACGCAGATCGCCGAGCTCGAGGCAAGGCTCGCTGCGACCGACGCCGGCGACAAGGAGGCGATCGACCCGCTGCGCCGCGACCTGCGCTATTGGCAGACGCGCCGCGCCACCGCGGCGGTGACGCCCGCGCCGGCCGATGGCAGCGCCGGCTTCGGCGCGATCGTGACGATCCGCCTGGCGGGCAAGCAGCGCGTCATCGCGATCGTCGGCGACGACGAGGCCGATCCGCGCGGCGACCGCATCGCCTTTTCCGCCCCGCTCGCCCGCGCGCTGTTCGGCGCCGAACCGGGCGACCTGCTGCCGTTCAACGGCCGCGACGAAGCGATCGAGGTGATGGCCGTGGCGGCGATCGACGAAGGCTGATCGAATATTGGTCTGAGCTACGGGACTCCCCCCGGGGCGTCCCGTAGCTCAGGTTTGCCGGGTGCCGGGGAGCACCCGATGTCGATGGCGTCATGATTGGGAGAGAACATCACCGACACCGCCACGGTGCCGGCGCCATGTTGCGGCGAGATTTCCGCAGCGCCCTGCCGGGGCTCATGCCGGACATTCGCGGGCAACGTGCCGGGTGCAGCAGACGGCGACAAGGAGATTCCCGATGCACCTCGCCTCCCATGCCCTCTCGCCGGCCTGCACGCGCGGCGTTGCCCGTCACCGGCCGAACCGCCCCCAGCCCTGCGACCAGCCCGGAGTGCTGCGCGCGCGCTGCCGTGGCTGCGGGCTCAAGCTGATGCGCACCGCAATCAGCCGGCATTGGATCATCGCGGATCGGCTGGGCTGAGACCAAGGCCTTGCGCCAGAGGGGGTGAGGCGCCGGCCTCGCCCCCGCCCCTCACACCGGCAGCGTCACCGTCGCCAGCGCGCCGCCGTCCGGGTGGTTGATGATGGTGGCATCGCCGCCATGGGCGCGGGCTACGCCGCGAACGCTGGCAAGGCCAAGGCCGACGCCGCCGGTATCGCGGTTGCGCGAGCGCTCGCCGCGGAAGAACGGCTCGAACACATGTTCGAGATCGTCGGGGTCGATGCCGGGGCCATGATCGCGGACTTCGATCACGGCATGGCCATCTACCCGCGCCAGCATCACCTCGGCATCGCCGGCATATTTCAGGGCGTTGCCGATCAGGTTGGAGAGCAGCGCCTTGAGCCCGGTCGCATCGCCCTCCATCACCAGCGCGTCGCCATCCTGCAGCACTACCTTTTCGCCATGATCGGTAAGATCGTCGGTGACGCTCTCGACCAGCGAGCGCAGGTCGAGCCGGCGCCGGTCTGCCGCCTGCGTCGCATCGCGGAAGAAGGCGAGGCCGGCGGTGATCATCACCTGCATGTCGTGGATGTCGGCGGCGCTTGCGGCACGGATTGCCTCGGGCGCGCGCTCGAGCCGGAGGCCCAGGCGCATCAGCGGCGTGCGCAGATCATGCGCGATCGCCGCCATCATCGTCGTGCGATCCTCGACATAGCGGTTGAGCCGCGCCTGCATCCGGTTGAACGCCGCCGCCGCCTCGGCGATCTCGGCGGGGCCGTCGATCGGCACCGGGGCCGCGCGCGGATCGCGGCCGAGCCGCTCGGCGGCGCCCGCGAAGATCGCGATCGGCTTGGCGAGCCGCCGCGCCAGCGCCCAGGCGAAGGGCGCCACCACCAGCATCGCCACGACCAGCCAGAGCAGCGCCCGCCAGCGCCAGTTCTCCAGACCCGTGCGCGATGCGCGGGCGAGCCGCCAAAGACCGTCCGGCTGCTGCACCGCCACCTCGAAGCTGCCGAACAGCACCTGGCTGCGCGCATCGGGCGAGCCGCGCGGCATCACCGGGGCCATCCGCCCCATCCCCAAGGTCCGCACCATCATCGGCGGCGGGCCGCCGAACGACACCCGGACCTGCTCGAGCGGCACGCCCATCTGCGTCGCGATCTCGGCGCGCGCGCGCACCCCGTGATTGGGGTTCTGCCGCGGCACGTTGTCTTCCTGCGAGAGCAGGATCTCGCCGCTCGAGTCGTGGCCTCGCTTCAGCGCCGCGACCACCTGGGCCATAGAATAGACCCGCGGCGTCGGCGGCCCGACATAGACGACCAGCGCGAAGTTGAGCAGCTGCACCGCGGCGACGCTGGCGAGCATCACCAGGAAGATACGCAGGAACAGCGGAGTGCCCGCCCAGCGCTTGGAGGTCCGCGAGGCGCTGCCTGAGATCGTCGTCATGCGCGGCTGACCGCGGGAACGAACAGATAGCCTTCGTTGCGGATGGTGCGGATGATGTCGTCGCCGTGACTGCGCAGCTTGCGGCGCAGGCGGCTGATCTGGACGTCGATGGCGCGATCAAACGCCTCCGAATTGGGCCCGCGCGCTGCCTCCAGCAGCAACTCGCGCGACAGCACCCGGCGCGGCCGCTCGACGAAGGCGCGCAGCAGCGCGAACTCGCCGTCGGTCAGTGCCACCAGCACGCCTTGAGGATCGAACAATTCGTGGGCCACGACGTCCATCTGCCAGCCGTCGAAGGCGAAGCGGATCTGCGCGACCGGGCTGGCGAGGTTGCGGCTGCGCAGCGCGGCCCGGACGGTGGCGAGCACCTCGCGGGCGCTGCACGGCTTGGGGAGGTAATGGCCCGCGCCGACCTCGAGGCCGACGATCCGGTCACGTTCCTCGCCGAGCGCGCTCAGCAGGATCACCGCCGGGCCGTTATCGCGGGTGATTCGCTGGCAGGCGGAGATGCCGTCCTCGCCCGGCATCATGATGTCGAGCAGCACCACGTCGATCCGCTCGCGCGCCAGGATCGCATCCATCTCGCGCGTATTGGCCGCGGTTTCCAGACGATAGCCGCGATCCCGCAGGCTGTCCGACAGCAAGGTGCGAATGTCGCGATCGTCATCGACGACCAAAATGGCAGCGGCGGTATCCATGGGGCGATGAAACGTCATGCCGGCAACTTTGCCAAGTCTTTGTTGCCGCTAGATATCAACGACGCGGATCGCCGCCGACTGTGGCCTTGCGGCCACAGCCCGTCAGCCCAGCGCGGGGCCGGCCAGCGGATAGGCACGGCGCAACTGCACGCCCGCCTCGCCGAGCGGGCTCCGCCGCGCCGGATAGCCGCCGAGCGCGCCCGAGGCGCGGGTGGCGTGCATCACCGCCAGCGAGGCATGAGCGGCTGCCGCAACCGGGTTGACGGCGTTGATCGCAAGCACCGCTTCCTGTTCGGAGCGGCGCGACGCGCGCGCGAATTCGCTGGGTGCCGGTCGCGGCGCTTGTTGATGCTGCTGATGATCCACGGATCGTTCCTCGTCGTTCGCCGCCATCATGGCGATCGACCGTTGCAGCGGTATGTCGCGCCCGTGTCATCGCCGCTCACATCGTGTCGAGCGGCGCGGCGCGCACGGAAATATTGCGGCTACATGCGCGGGCTATCGTGCCCGCTGGCGAGTTGCGCGACCTTGTCGGCGGGAAAGTGCATCGGATATACTCGATGCTAACCTTCTCCCGCCCATCGGGTGCCGCCGAGATCGTCGGAACCAAGGCCAAGCAGTTTTACGATGACGTCGATTTCCCCCCTTCCCGTGATCCGCGGCGTCACTGTCGACGACGGTGCGCAAGCAGCCGCGCAGGCTGCGGCGCAAGCGGCCGCCGCGGCGGCGGCTGGACAGGATGCGGCCGCGCCAGCCGACAAGACGATCGATCCGGACGCGAGCCGCAGCGCCGCCCACCAGTCGATCGATAAGCGGATCGATGCTTTGGTTGCGCGGCAGCGCGGCGACCATGCGATCACCGCCGATCAGGCCGACGAGCTCAAGCGGCTGCTCGCCGGCGGCGCCCCCGCCCCGACGTCGACTGATGCTGCGGGCGGCGACTCCGCGGCACCGACCGGTTCGACCGGCACCGCGCCCAGCTTCGGCGATCAGCTCGATGCGCTCAGCAAGTCGCTCGACAAGCTGCGCACCAGCCTAACGCGACACGCCGCTTACGGCGCCGGCAGCACCGCGGGCGATGGCGGCCTGGTGTTCGACCGGCTCGCCTGAACCGTTGACCGTGGCGGCGGCAGCCGCAATTTCGCGCGCAGACATATCGCGGCAACATCGCGCTGGTTGAGCGTGCTCCCATCGACCGTCGCGCCTGCCGGGCGTGGCACAGGGGGAGTTTCGTCCATGCGCCGTTCCATTCGTTTCGCGCCTGCCGTGCTGGTGGCGCTGATGCTCGCCGGCTGCGCGACCACGCCGCACCCCCACCCCGGCGATCGGGGGCACGGCGGCCACGGCCATCATCCGGGTGGACCCGGCGGGCCGGGCGGCCCTGGTGGACCAGGCGGCGGCGGCCACGGCCGGGTGTTCATCAGCCCGATGGGCGAGCCGTTCCACGGCAGCGAGGCGCAGCGCGATCCCGAGCGGCAATGGTTCGACGCGGCCGACACCAATCACGACGGCAAACTCTCGCCGGCGGAATTCCAGGCCGATGCGACGCGGTTCTTCGCGGTGCTCGATCGTCACCACGACGGCGAGATCGATCCCGACGACATCGATTATTATGAAAGCACGCTGGCGCCCGAGGTCCGCTCGGGCCAAGGCGGCGGCTTCCAGGCGCCGCCCTCCGACGACGGCGGCACCAGCAAGGCGCCCGCCTATGATGCCGGCCAGCTCGGCGCCTCACGCTACAGCTATTTCGACCTGCCCGAGCCGGTCTCCGCCGCCGACCGCAACCTCAACCGCGGTGTCGACCCCAGCGAATGGGCCTATGCCGCCGACCATCGCTTCGCCTCGCTCGATCGCGACAAGGACGGCTTCCTGACCTTTGCCGAACTGCCGCACCCAAGCGGGCGCAGCAGCCGGCCGAGCGGCGGTGGCGGCAGCGGCCGGCCAAGCGGCCATGGTGGTCACGGTGGCGGCCATGGTGGCGGCATGGGCGGTGGCGCCATGGGCGGCGGCATGGGTGGTGGCGGCATGGGCGGCGGTGGTGGCTTCGGCGAAGGCGGCTGACCTGTGGTCGTCGTCAGCGTTCATCGCTGGGAGAATCATGGCCGGACGATACACGTCGCCTCGCCTGCGACGGCGAGGAGCATGCAGCCACGAGCCGTCACCCCAGCGCAAGCTGGGGTCTCCTGCGGCTCCTTCCCGGCGCTCCCCAGGAAGATCCTAGCTTTTGCTGGGATGACGGTGCTTGGCTACAGAATCGCCGCCTTATGCACCACAGCCGCGACCTACGCCGACGCCGCGGCGCTTCCCGTCCACGTGCCTGCCCCGCCCGGCCGCGCCGTGCGGATGCCCGGGGCAAGGTTGCCGAGGAACTGCCTGGCGCTGTTCGCCCAGGTGAAGCCGGCACCATAGGCCGCGCATGCCGCGCGATCGAGTCGGAGCGCCGCGGCGATCGCGCGATCGAGGTCGTCGTCCATCGCGCCGACTGCCGGATCGAGCAGATCGCGCGGGCCGATCGCGGGTAGCGCCGCTACCGGGGTGCCGCACGCCAGTGCCTCGATCATCACCAGCCCGAAGGTGTCGGTGCGGCTGGGGAAGACCAGCACGTCGGCGGCGCGATAGGCCGCGGCAAGGTCCTCGCCGAATCGTGCGCCGAGGAAATGCACCTGCGGGTAGCGCGCGGCGAGCTCGGCGCGCGCCGGGCCGTCGCCCACCACCACCTTGCTCCCCGGGTGGCGCGCCGCGAGGAACTGCTCGATGTTCTTCTCGACCGCCACGCGGCCGACATAGAGCTGCACCGGGCCGGGCAGCGCGCGAACCCGCGCGTCCCTGGCGCCCACCGGCGTGAACAGCGCGAGATCCACCCCGCGCCCCCAGCGCCGCGTCTGGCCGAGGCCGTGGTCGGCGAGCACCGTGTCCACCGACGGTGTCGAGCTCAGGATCGCTGCCGACGGGCGGTGAAACCAGCGGATGTAGCGCCACGGCCAGGCCGGATCGATTCCGGTGCGCGCCGCGACATAGGCGGGGAACTGGGTATGGTAGGCGGTGGTGAAGCGCTGGCCGCGACGCAGGCACCAGCGCCGCGCGGCAAGGCCCAACGGCCCCTCGGTGGCGATATGGACCGCGTCGGCGGCGAACGGCTCGAGCAGCCGCGCCACCCCGCGCCGCCCAGTCCATGCCAGCCGGATCTCGGGATAAGTGGGGCATGGCAGCGAGCGGAACTGCTCGGGCGAGACGATCAGCAGCTGGTGGCCGAGCGCGGCGAGCTCCCGGATGACCGCGGTCAGCGTCCGCACCACGCCGTTGACCTGCGGCGTCCAGGCGTCGGTGACGATCGCGATCCGCACGGCGCGTCAGGCCGCGATCGCGGCGGCGCGGGTGGCGGCGGCGTCGGCCGAGACACGCGCCGCGATTTCGTCGCCCCAGTGGAGCAGCTCCATGGTGCCGTCGTGCTGCTCGACCAGCGCGGTGCAGCCCTCCACCCAGTCGCCGTCGTTGTAATAGGCAACCTTGCCGATGGTGCGCATCTCGGCGGTGTGGATATGGCCGCAGACCACGCCGTCGACGCCGCGCGAGCCGGCGGCATGGGCCACCACTTCCTCGAAGTGCGAGATGAAGGCGACCGCGTTCTTGACCTTGGCCTTGGCGTGCTTCGACAGCGACCAATAGGGCATGCCGAGCCGCCGCCGCGCGCCGTTGACCCAGCGGTTGAGCACCATCAGCAGCGTGTAGGCGGTGTCGCCGACATGCGCGAGCCAGCGGTGCGCGAGGGTGATGGCGTCGAACTCGTCGCCGTGGAGTACGAGCAGGCGGCGGCCGTCCGCGGTGCGGTGGATCGCCTTGCGGCGGATCGCGACGCCGCCGAAGTTCATGCCAGCAAACTGGCGAAACACCTCGTCGTGGTTGCCGGGAATATAGACCACCTGGGTGCCGCGCTTGGCGCGCTTGAGCAGCCGCCACACCACGTCGTTGTGCGCGGCGGGCCAGTAGAAGCGCTTCCTCAACTGCCAGCCGTCGATCATGTCGCCGACCAGATAGAGGATGTCGCTGTCGACGTGGTCGAGGAAGTCGATCAGCATCGCCGCGTTGCAGCCGCGGGTGCCGAGATGGACGTCGGAGATCCAGATCGTCCGGTAATGCCGCCGCCGCACGCCGTCGGCGTGGTGCGGCGTGGTCGGCCGCGCCGGCCGCGGCAGGGTGAAGCCGAGGATGTCGGCGCCCGGCGCCGCGAGATCCGAACCGTTCTTCATGGCAATGCACTCCCGTTGGTGCGCTTGCCCACGGGTGATGACCGCTTAGTGTGACGGGCGCATCACCGCGCCGTGACGATCAGGTTGCAGCGGCCGCCGCCGGCGGCGCGGGGAGCGGCGCGCCGACCAGCTCGAGCCGCTGCGCGACGGTGCCGATCTCGACGCCCTCCTCGTTGAACCGGCCGAGCAGCGTCATCAGCACGTTGCTGCGCGCGCCATAGGCATCGCGCTGGGTGGCGACATGGGCGAAGCAATTGAACAGGATGCGGCCATCGACGATGCTGTCGATGAACGCCTTGGGCGCGGGCTCGGCGAGAATCGCGGACTCGGCGGCGAACGCGGCGAAGACGATCTCGCGCACCTGCGCGGGATCGGTGCCGAGCGGTACCGAGAATTGCAGCTGCAACCGCCCCATCGCGTTCGCCAGCGTCTTGTTGAGCACGGACTTGGTGATCAACTCCGAATTGGGGACGATCAGCGTCGAATGATCGGCGAGCTCGATCTCGGTGGAGCGGACGCTGATCCGGCGAACGTCGCCCTCGTCGGCGCCGACGCGGACGAGATCGCCGATCTTGATCGGCCGCTCGGCGAGCAGGATCAGCCCGGACACGAAATTCTGGGTGATCGCCTGGAGACCGAAGCCGATCCCGACCGACAGCGCCGAGAGCAGCAGCGCAATCCGCTCCATGCCGATGCCGAGTGAGGCGAGCGCCCATAGCCCGGCGAGCAGCACGCCCACGTAACGCGCGACCAGGCTCACCGAATTGCGCGCGCTGCCGTCGAGATCGGTGACCGGCAGGTAGCGGCCCTCGAGCCAGCCCATGAACAGCCGCACCAGCGTCAGCCCGACGAACAGCACGATCACCCCGCGCAGGATGGTACCGGGCGAGATGCTCACCCCGCCGAGCTCCACCCCTTGCGCGAGCGTGCCCATCCGCCCGAATATCGAGCCGATGTCGGCGCCGAACGGGGTCAGCGTCAGCCCCACAGCGCCCATCACCAGCACCAGCCGCAGCACCGCCGAGAGCAGCAAACCGAATTGATCGACCGCGCTGCCGCGCAACCCCAGGCCGTGGGTCAGGCCGACGCCAAGCCGGCTGGTGCGCAGGAACAGGCTGGTGGCGACATCGTCCACCCCGATCATCAGGATATAGGTGGTCGCGGCGACGATCGCGGTCCAGGTGACGGCGCGCACCAGGAACAGGCTGAGGCTGACATAGCCGAGCAGCAGCGCGACCAGGGCGATCCCAAGCACCAGCCAGGCGGCGAGCGTCGCCAGCGTCAGCCCGGCGCGCGACACGACGAGCTTGTCGGGATCAGCCTCCGCCGCCCCTGCCGCGCGGATCCGCCCGATCGTCAGCAGCACGCCACTGGCGAGCACGCAATGCAGCAGCGTCTCGGCCACCTCCGCCAGCACATGCATCGCGGTGCTCACGCCGATCGCGGCGTTGAACGCATCGAGCAGCACCGTCGTCAGCGCCAGCGTCGCCAGCAGCCAGGTCCAGGGCCGCATCCCCTCCGCCGTCCCGGTGGAGATCGGCAGCAGCCGCCACGAGGGCTGGTGTCGCATCAGCAGCGCGCCGCCGAGCGCACCGATAAAGCCGCACAGCCCCACCGCGGGCGCCACGCTGTCGAGCAGCCCGCTCCACAGCGGCGGCTCCAAGCCCGACCAGCGCAGCGCCTGCACCAGCGTCGCCCCGCTCAGCCACGGCACCAGCGTGCCGATCACCAGCCGCCACAGCGCGTTGGCGGACCGACGCAGCCGATGCCCGGGCGCGCCCTCGATCAGGAATCGCTGGCCGGCCTTGCGCGCCGCGACCCGCACCGGGAACAGCAGCGCCAGCGCGGCGAGCAGGCCGAGCAGCGCCAGCACCGGCCGGCCGGTCTTGAAATTGGCGCGGGCCTGGTCGGCGCCGCCTTCGACGAAGCGCATCACCCGACGGGTGTCGCGCGGCACCGCGGCGAACACCGCGCGCCAGAAATCCGGCTCGATCGGGGAATACACGCGGGTCGACACCCGCTGACCGAGCTGCTGCGCCTGGCTCTGGTCGATCTCGGTAACCAGCTGCCCCGCCTCCACCGCGAGCAACCGGCCGCGCTTGGCGCCCGAATCAAGCGCCGAGCGCTGCTGCGCCAGCCGGGTACGCTGGAGGCGGATGTCGGGGGTCTCCACCACCCCGGCGGCGACCGGGCCGAGCCCGGCGATCCGCGCGTCGACCAGCGCCAGTTGCTGCTCCAGCCCCGCCACCGCATCATTGGCCGAGCCTTGCGCGGCCGCGGCCTTGGCGCGCAGCGCGCGGCGCTGGTCGCTGTCAATCCGCGTATCGAGCGCGGCGTCGACCGCCTTGATGTCGGCATCGGCCTGGGTGAGCTGCGCCGACAGCGCCACCATCGGCGCCGGCTGCACCTGTGCGGCGAGCGGTAGCGGCAGGATCAGCAGCAGCAGCGACAGCAGAAGACGGAGATGACGGATCGGCATCCGCCCGGACTAGCGCGTCGGCGGCGTGGCGCCAAATCGGCGATCGGGCGTTGATCCGCGTGCAACACCCACAGGAGCCGCTGGTGAAGCTGATCGGCATAGAAGAACATTATCTCACCCCCGAGATCCGCGACGCCTGGACCGCGATGGGTCTCGAGGCGAGCGACCCCGGCGTCGGCATCCATTCGGGCGAGATCGAGCGCCGGCTGCTCGATCTTGCCGAGGAGCGGCTGGCGCTGATGGACGAGACCGGGCTCGACGTGCAGGTGTTGTCGCTGACCACGCCGGCGCTGCACGACCTTGGGCCCGAGAGCGTCGAGCTCGCGCGGCGCGCCAACGATGCCGTGGCCGCGGCGATCGCCCGCCACCCCACCCGCTTCCAGGCGTTCGCCGCGTTACCGGTGTCGATGCCCGACGAGGCGGCGCGCGAACTCGAACGCTGCGTCAACGAACTGGGCTTCAAGGGCACCATGCTGTGCGGCCGGGTCGGAGAACGTAACCTCGACCATCCGTCGCTGGCACCGGTGCTGGAGAGCGCCGCCGCGCTCGGCATGCCGATCCTGCTCCACCCGCGGACGCCTACAAAGGCGGTGCGCGACGCTTATTACTCGGGGTTCAGCCCGCAGATCGATGCCGCCTTCGCGATGTTCGGGCTCGGCTGGCATTATGATGCCGGCATCCAGTTCGTCCGGCTGGTGCTCGGCGGCACCTTCGATCGCCTGCCCAAGCTGCAGCTGATCCTCGGCCATTGGGGCGAGGTGGTGCTCTTCTATGCCGAGCGGCTGGCGGCGATGGACCGCTTCGCCGGGCTCGGCCAGCCGATCGCGCATTATTTCCGCAGCAACCTCTATGTCACCGCGAGCGGCATGTTCATGCCTGCCTATCTCGAGCGCGCGCTGGCGATCGTCGGCCCCGACCGGCTGCTGTTCTCGACCGACTATCCCTACCAATATCGCGCCGGCGGCGACGCGCGGCGGTTCCTCGCCGAATGCGGGCTCGACGATGACGCCAAGGCAGCATTCGCGCACGGCAACTGGCAGCGCCTCACCGGCGACAGCTCTTGACGAGGGTCCGGTATCAGGGCTGAGGATATGAGGTGAAGTCGGCCCGATAGGCCTGGGATAACTGCCTTCGATCAGGCACTTATCGCGGAAATGGTGGAGCCGAGGGGGATCGAACCCCTGACCTCTGCAATGCCATTGCAGCGCTCTCCCAGCTGAGCTACGGCCCCATTCCGTTTCCGGAGGCGCGTCCCTAGCGGGAGGCGTCCGGCTTGGCAAGCGACCGATGCGCGCTGCCAACCATTTTTTTGCCGGCTGCCCGTGCGCGCCGCGCCATCATGGCGCAGCGGCACGGGCACCCGCACAAACTCAGTGCTCGTCGTCCTCGTTGGACGTCTCGACACCCAGGTCGTCGTCGCCGCCGAGATCGACCTCGTCGTCGGCCGAGGGCTCCTCATCGTCGGCGGGAACCTGCAGATCCTCGTCCTCGCCCTCGAGATCGCGATCCGCCTCCTTGGTGTCCGGCTTGGCCTGCTCGAACGGGAGCGGCTGCTTGGACTTCAGGATCGGTTCGGGATTCCAGTGCGACCCGCAGTTGATGCAGGTGACGGGATCGTCCTTTTCGAGGTCATAGAAACGCGTCGCGCATTTCGGGCACGTGCGCTTCGTGCCCCATTCCGGCTTGATCATGCCGTGTCGTGCCTTTCGGAATTGGGTTCTTGGAAGAGGGACGGATCCCTTGCTTCGGCGAAGTGGGGCGCGCCTTGCCATAGCACAAGGTGACTGTCAAAGCCCCACCCCGATGTCACACTCGCTTCCCCAGCCCTTTGCCGCCGGATCGCGCGGCCCGTTGACCGGCCGGATCACCGTCCCCGGCGACAAATCGATCAGCCACCGCTCGCTGATGCTCGCCGCGCTCGCGGTCGGCCGCAGCCGCATCGAAGGCCTGCTGGAGGGCGAGGACGTGCTCGCCACCGCCGCCGCGATGCGCGCGATGGGCGCGACCATCACCCGCGACGACCATGACGGCGAGGCCGTCTGGCATGTCGACGGGGTCGGGGTCGGTGGGCTGCTCCAGCCCGAGACGGCGCTGGAGATGGGCAATTCGGGCACCTCCACCCGGCTGCTGATGGGGCTGGTCGCGAGCCATCCGATCACCGTCACCTTCACCGGCGACGCCTCGCTGTCGAAGCGGCCGATGGGCCGCGTGATCGAGCCGCTCGAGCAGATGGGCGCGAGCGTCACCGCCTCCCCCGGCGGCCGGCTGCCGCTGATGATCCGTGGCCTCTGCCCGGCGGTGCCGATCAGCTACACGCTGCCGGTCGCCTCGGCGCAGGTGAAGTCGGCGATCCTGCTCGCCGGGCTCAACACGCCCGGGATCACCACGGTGATCGAGCCGGTCGCCACCCGCGATCACAGCGAGCGGATGCTGCGCGGCTTCGGTGCCGCGCTCACCGTGCGCGAGACGGACCAGGGCCGGGTGATCGAGCTCACCGGCGAGGCCGAGCTGACGCCGCAGCATATCGTCGTTCCCGGCGACCCCTCGTCGGCGGCCTTCTGGCTGGTCGCCGGCTCGATCGTCCCGGGCGCCGATCTCGTCGTCGCCAATGTCGGGCTCAACCCCACCCGCACCGGGCTGATCGCGGCATTGCGCCTGATGGGCGCCGACATCACCGAGCTCGACCGCCGCGAGGTCGGCGGCGAGCCGGTCGCCGACCTGCGCGTCCGCCATGCCGCGCTGACCGCGATCGAGGTGCCGGCCGATCTCGCGCCGAGCATGATCGACGAATATCCCGTGCTGTTCGTCGCCGCCGCCTTCGCTGCCGGCCGCACGGTGGCGCGCGGCGCGCACGAGCTGCGCGTCAAAGAATCCGATCGGATCGCCGCGATGCTGGCCGCGCTCACCGCCTGCGGCGTGCCGTGCGAGGAATTTGACGACGGCCTCGCGGTCACCGGCACCGGCGGCACCGCGATCCCCGGCGGCGGCGCGGTCGCGACGCTGCTCGACCACCGCATCGCGATGAGCATGGTCGTCGCCGGCCTCCACGCCAGCGCGCCGATCGCGATCGACGATATCGCGCCGGTCGCCACCAGCTACCCCGCCTTCTTCCAGTCGCTCGACCAGCTAGCCGGAGCATCCGCGTGATCATCGCCGTCGACGGCCCTGCCGCCTCGGGCAAGGGCACCATCGCCAAGGCGCTCGCGCGCCATTACGGCCTTCCCCACCTCGATACCGGGCTGCTCTACCGCGCCGTCGCCGCCACCGTGCGCGCGATGGAGCTCGATCCCGAGAAGGAGGCCGATGCGGTCGCCGCGTGCAGCTTCGACGACGGCCTGCTCGCCGCTCCGGCGCTGCGCTCCGACGAGATCGGCCAGCTCGCCTCGGTCGTCTCGGCGCACCCGCTGGTGCGCGCGGCGCTGCTCCACCGCCAGAAGCGCTTCGCCCATCAGGCCGGTGGCGCGATCCTCGACGGCCGCGACATCGGCACGGTGATCGCGCCCGACGCCGACGCCAAATTGTTCGTCAAGGCGACCCCGCAGATCCGCGCCAAGCGCCGCCACGCCGAATTGCAGGCCAACGGCTCGGCGATCAGCTTCGACAAGGTCCTCGCCGACATCCGTGCCCGCGACGAGCGCGATTCGAGCCGCTCGACCGCGCCGCTGGTGATGGCCGACGACGCCGCGCTGCTCGATACCAGCTTCCTGTCGATCGACGCCTCGGTGCAGAAAGCGGTGGCGCTGGTCGAGGCGCGGCGCTGACGGCGCCCGCCCGTTAGAACAGCTTGCGCACCGAGAATTTGATTATCCGGCCATAGGGCGTGAGGAACACCCGCTGGAAGCGATAGGGCGTCGCCCCGCTGCGGTCGCGCACCGTCACGCGGTCGTTGAGGATATTCTGCACCTGGAGCTGGAAGGTGATCTTGTTCGCCCAGGCGGCGCGCGGCGCGAGCCGGGCGGCGTCGATCGTCGAATATAGCCCCACATAGGTGCGCCCTGAAAAGCGCAGGTCGGCCGCCGCGATGTCGCTGCGGATGCGCGTGGCCGTTTGCCACAGCGCGTAGAAGCCGCCCTGCACCGGGCCGATCGATCCGCCGATATTGCCTTCGGCTTCGTAGCGCGCGCGGCCGCCGGTGCCGTCGAGCGAATCGCCGCCGAGCAGGTCGAGGCTCGGCTGCCCTGGCTGCAGCACCAGCCGGTCGTCGAGCCGCGCGGTCACGGTGAGCGAGGAATAAAGCATCGGCCGCGGCTTGGGCGGCGGTGGCGGTGGCGCACCGGCTGACGCGGGCGCCGCCGGCGGCGGCTCATGACCCAATTGGGTCCACAGCGATGCCTTGCCCTGCACCTTGCGCTCCCGCTCGCGGTAGATGTTCACCGGGCGCAGGTCGGCGCTGAGCAGCAGGCCATCGGCGCTGCGCACGAACCGGTCGGGAAAGGCCACCTGCAACGCCGCGGTGACGCTGCCGAGATTGCCGGTCTGGTCGTCGATCCGGGTCTCGATGTAATCGAGGTTGAGGCGCAGCTCCTTGTCCTTGATCGGCTTCCACGACACGCCGGCGGTGCTGATCCGGCGCCGCTCGGGCGCGAGGTCGGCATTGCCGCCCGCGGTCACCGTGACGAGCGCGCTGCTGCCGGTCAGGAAATCGAACAACGGCGCATTTGGCAGGGTCAGCGCCGGATTGGTGAGAAGCGCGATCGCCGGCGGCGTCTGGGTGCTGCTGATCGAGGCGGTGACCTGGAGCGGCGTCGCCGGGGTCTAGGTCAGGCCGAGGTTGCTGTTGGTGAGGCTGCCGTAGCGCGACACCGCGGCGACGCCAATCGTGCCATTGGCCGACAGCGTACCGATCGCGGCGAGCACGCCCTGGTTGGCCGAGGCGATCGGCACGTCAATGGTGACGCTCGCCGCCTGCGTGACGCGGCGCAGGTCGAGCTCGGCCGCGGTGCCGCCGGCGAGCGTGCCATGGCTGGTGGAGCGCGCGTAATCCGCGGTCAGCGTCATCTGCACATCGCCCGCCGGTAGCCGCAGCAGCGGCCCGTTGGCGGTCGCCTTGCCGGTCACCGTCGTGGTCGCCGTGCGGCTGCGCGCGACGAGCCGGTCGGCGGTCGCGGCGGCGGCGAGCGGACCGAACGGATCGCCGCCGGCATCGATCGCGGCCTGGACGGGCGCGAGGTCGATGCCCTGCTCGGCCGCGGCGCGGACCCGCGCGCGATCGGCGCTGCCGGTGACGGTCCACTGCCAGCGGCGGAGGCTGCCCTGCACGGTGCTGCCGGCGTGAAGATTAAGGCTGTTGTTGTGCTGGCGCAGCACGCCTGCCTCGCCGAGATAGCGATAGAGCAGCGTGTCGCCGGCGACCGGCGAATAGGGGTTGCCGCCCGGTACGCGCAGCGCCGCGCTCGCCAGCCCGACCAGGCCCGAGCCACGCTCCGCCTCCATCGTCAGGTTGAGCGAGGCTATCACCGTGCGGCCGATCGGCACCGCCTGGGTAGTATCGACCTTGAGCGTGTCGCGCCGGGGGATCGACTGATAGGGCGAGAGATTGGTCACCCGCGGCGTGCCGGCGCCAGCCAGATAGCCGGCGAGCGAGCCCTGGGCGGCCGGGTCGAGCGGCACCGGTGCCACCGTCACCGCGCGGCCGGCGAGCGCATCGAGTGCCGGATCGATGCTGCCGCCGCCGATCCCGGCGAGGTTGCCGGTGAGATCGAACAGGCTGCTCGTGTCGGGGATCGTTTGCCGCTCGGTACCGAGCAACGCGTCCTGGTGATCATAATTGATCGTCAGCGACGATCGCTTGCTGCGGTCGATCCGGGTGGACCCGAGCGCCAGCGTGCTGGTGTCGGCGCCGCCTTCGGTGGTGGTCCCCGCCCCCTGCTCCACCGACAGCGCGCGGAAATGGCGCTTGGTGATGAAATTGACCAGCCGCACCGTCGACGGGAAGCCGAACCGCGGTGCGTCCGTCTCGGGCAGCACCTCGGTGCGCTCCAGCGCCTCGGGCGGCAGCGTCTGGATCTCGCCATAGCCCGACACCCGGCGGCCGTTGAGCAGGAACACCGGGCCGGCGCCGCTCGCCGCGGTGACCAGCGGCTTCAGCAGACGCAGCATGTCATCGAGATTGGTGACGCCGAGCGCCTGGATCGATGCCGCATCGAGCACCGCGACCGGCGCGATGTCGCCGAGCGCCGAACCGGGCAGCCGCTTGGTGGTGACGAGGATGTCGTCCCGGCCGCGCGGCGCGTGCTGCTCGTCCTGCGGCGCGCCGTCCTGCGGCTCATCTTGCTGGGCAAGAACAGCGGTGGGGATGACAAGCAACGCCGCTCCCGCCAGCCTTCGCCATCGACGCCCGTTCCTTGCCCGCACCCCGCGCTCCCACCCCGCTGCCATGCCGGCATACTGTATCGCCGGGCCATGTCGCGATCTTTGTTCGGGCGGTGCTTCGGCACGTCGCCGCACCACTTCTGCGAGCAGCCGTGATCGCCGCGCAAGCTGGCACGACGCATGCTGGGAGCGGAGCGAAACACCCCCCGGCCTGCCTCTTGCGCCCCCGCCGCGTCCACCTTGCCGTTACCCCCGTTTTCGGCTATGTCACCACCGTCCGGCGAGCAGGCGCTCGCGGAGGTAGGCGCGACTGGTTATCCTCTCGCGCCCTTTTCGCATCCAACGCGCATCGTATTCCTCCGCTGCCCTGAACGACGGATGCCGCGACCGGCACGGGGCCGCCGCGGCGTTTTCAGCCAAGACCATCGGAACCAACCGATTGGCCGGAAACGATTTTAACTAGGACACTCTAACCCTATGGCTACCCAGCCCACTCCTACCCGCGACGATTTCGCCGCCATGCTCGATGACATGTTCGGCGGTGCCGACAGCTTCGAAGGCCGCGTCGTCCATGGTACCGTCACCGCGATCGAGAACGACCTTGCCGTCATCGACGTCGGCCTCAAGTCGGAAGGCCGCGTGCCGCTCCGCGAGTTCGCCGCACCCGGCCAGAAGTCGGACCTCAAGGTCGGCGACGAAGTCGAGGTCTATGTCGACCGCGTCGAGAACGTCCACGGCGAAGCGATGCTCAGCCGCGACCGCGCCCGCCGCGAAGCCGCCTGGGACAAGCTCGAGCTCGAATTCTCCAAGTCGGCCCGCGTCGAAGGCGTTATCTTCGGCCGCGTCAAGGGCGGCTTCACCGTCGACCTGTCGGGCGCCGTCGCGTTCCTGCCGGGCTCGCAGGTCGATATCCGCCCCGTCCGCGACGTCACGCCGCTGATGGACATCCCGCAGCCCTTCCAGATCCTCAAGATGGACCGCAAGCGCGGCAACATCGTGGTGTCGCGTCGCGCCGTGCTCGAAGAGACCCGCGCCGAGCAGCGTTCGGGCCTGATCATGAGCCTGGCCGAGGGCCAGATCATCGACGGCGTCGTCAAGAACATCACCGATTACGGTGCGTTCGTTGACCTCGGCGGCATCGATGGCCTGCTCCACGTCACCGACCTGAGCTACAAGCGCGTCAACCACCCGTCCGAGATGATCAACATCGGCGACACGGTGAAGGTGCAGATCATCCGCATCAACAAGGACACGCAGCGCATCAGCCTCGGCATGAAGCAGCTCGAGTCCGACCCGTGGGATGGCGCATCCGCCAAGTATCCGGTCGGCGCCAAGCTTTCGGGCCGCGTCACCAACATCACCGAATATGGCGCGTTCGTCGAGCTGGAAGCAGGCATCGAAGGCCTGGTTCACGTCAGCGAGATGTCCTGGACCAAGAAGAACGTCCACCCGGGCAAGATCGTCTCCACCTCGCAGGAAGTGGACGTCGTGGTGCTCGAGGTCGACGAGGACAAGCGTCGCATCAGCCTCGGCCTCAAGCAGGCGCAGAACAATCCGTGGGAGGCGTTCGCCGCTTCGCATCCGATCGGTTCGACCGTCGAGGGCGAAGTCAAGAACGCCACCGAGTTCGGCCTGTTCATCGGCCTCGACAACGATGTCGACGGCATGGTCCACATGTCCGACATCGCTTGGGGCGTGTCGGGTGAGGATGCCCTCAACCTGCATCGCAAGGGCGAGACCGTCCAGGCGATCGTGCTCGACATCGACGCCGAGAAGGAGCGCATCAGCCTCGGCATGAAGCAGCTCGAGCGTGGCGGCCCGGCAGCCGGCGGCATTGCCGCAGCTGGCGACAAGCTGAACAAGAATGCGGTCGTCACCGTGACCGTGCTCGAAGTCCGCGACGCGGGCCTCGAGGTTCAGCAGGGCGACGATGGCGCGACCGGCTTCATCAAGCGCACGGATCTGGGTCGCGATCGCGACGAGCAGCGTCCGGAGCGTTTCCAGGTCGGCCAAAAGTTCGACGCGATGGTGACGGGCTTCGACCGCTCCAAGAAGCCGACCTTCTCGGTCAAGGCGATGCAGATCGCCGAAGAGAAGCAGGCCGTGGCGCAGTACGGTTCGTCCGACTCGGGCGCGACCCTCGGCAACATCCTGGGCGAGGCGCTCAAGGCCCGCTCGGACGCCGACAAGAAGTAAGCACTATTCGGGGCGTCTCGCGAGAGGCGCCCCGATTTTCCTCCATCGTGGAGGTAGATGCCAATTCGGACCTATACGGCGCGCCGTTAGGTCGCTATAAAGCCGGCATTGCACTTGAAGCCGGGGGGCTTGCGATGATCCGTTCCGAACTGATTTTGAAACTGTCCGAAACCAACCCCGATCTGTCGGCGCAGGAAGTGGAGACGATCGTCACCGCCTTCTTCGACGAGATCACCCGCCGCCTCGCCGCCAATGGCCGGGTCGAGCTGCGTGGCTTCGGCGCCTTTTCCACCCGTGCCCGCGATGCGCGCACCGGCCGCAACCCGCGCACCGGCGAGACGGTGGATGTCGACGCCAAGCGCGTCCCCTATTTCAAGCCCGGCAAGGAAATGCGCGCGCGCCTCAACGTTTGAGCTGGTGCGATCCGCACCGCGCAGGCATGATCGCGGCGTCGGCCTGAGAGGTCGCGCCCAATGCCGCCGCTGCTGCGTCATCTTCGATCAGCCATGCCGCGTTCAGCTGCCGCCGGTTAGGCGCCGGTGATGCGCACTCCTTGGGGCAAGCTCGGTCTTGCCGCGGTCATCCTGCTCGCCCCCGGGGGCTTCATCCTCGGCGCGACGCTCGCCGCCAACCACTATCGCAAACGCGCGGCGGCCGGTCGCGACGACGTGCCGGAGTCGCCACCGTCTGAGTCGCCCGAGCTGCCTGTCGCCTGAGCGACACGCCGGGCTGGTCGGTCGCACCGGCGTTAGCAGGCAAGGAGTGGTTCGCGGGCAAGCGCGGAGCGGACAATCCCTTGCTGCCCCGATAGCCGCCGCCCGCAGAAAACCGCCTCTGCGTCCTCCGCGCCTCTGCGCGACCCTAAGCTTGCCGACCCGGCAACGGCTGCGACGGCACACTGCTCCCCAATGTCACCTCAGCGAAGGCTGGGGTCTCCTACGGCTCCTGTTCTACCCTCACGGCTCAAGGTCCCAGCAAGCGCTGGACCGACGATGTCAGCCGATGAGAAGGCAGTTCGCGCAGAGGCGCAGAAGACGCAGAGAAGAAATATGAGCCTTCACCCGTCTGCCCCGACCGCGACCAGCTCGACGCAGGATACCTCTCCGCGTCCTCCGCGCCTCAGCGCGCCACCCTGATCGCGGCGGTAACGGCAGACGCTGCGACGGTGGCTTGTCTTCTCCTCATCCGTCGCCCCAGCGGAAGCTCGCGCGACTCCGTCCCTGCACCACGCCTGAGATCCCAGCCGTCGCTGGGATGACGGTGGTGGATGAGTCGTTTCCCTGCGGTGCAGCAGCCCATCCCGCGGAGTCCGATGCCAGCCTTATTCCAAAATGCGGCCAGCCGACCGATATAGTCCCACCAGCCGCACACCCGGATGGAACCTGAACGCGAGGTTGTTTCAGGTTCATGCAACCCCTGCCATCACCATCTCGTTTTGATGACATCGAGTTCGTGAAACGGGAGTGATTGTATGCGTAAATTGATGCTTGCCCTGGGCTGTTCCGCGATGGTGCTGCCGGTGACGATGATCGTGCCGGTCAGCGCCGCCGGCGCCCGCAACCACCATTATCGCGAGTGGCGCGACGATCGCGGCCGTGCCCGTTGCCGCAAGGCGGACGGTACAACCGGCCTGCTGGTCGGCGGTGTTGCCGGCGCGCTGCTCGGCCGCACCATCGATACCCGCGGCGATCGCACGGTGGGCACGCTCGGCGGCGCCGTCGCCGGTGGCCTGCTCGGCCGCGAGATCGACCGTGGCGGCAGCTCGCGCCGCTGCCGCTGAGCGTGAATTGACATGGCAAGGAGCGTCGCGAGGGATCGCGTCGCTCCTTGTTGCGTTCGCCTCCATTCAATCCAGGATGGAGAATGATCGATGGTGACCCGCAGCGCTTCGGCAACCTATGAAGGCCTCGGCAAGGACGGCAAGGGTCATGTCTCGACCCAGTCGGGCGTGCTCTCGAACAACCCTTATGGCTTCAACACCCGCTTCGAGAACGAACCCGGCACCAACCCCGAGGAGCTGATCGCCGCTGCCCATGCGAGCTGCTTCACCATGGCGCTGAGCTTCGCGCTCGCGGGCGCCGGCCATTCGGTCGGCACGCTCGAGACCAGCGCCAAGGTCACGCTCGACAAGGATGGCGACGGCTTCACCATCACCAAGTCGGCGCTGACCCTCAAGGGCCATGTCGAGGGCATCGACCAGGCCGAGTTCGAGCGCATCGCCGCCGAGGCCAAGGCCGGCTGCCCGGTGTCCAAGGTGCTCAACGCCGAGATCACGCTGGAGACGACCTTCGGCTGATCGGCATGGCGGAGGGGTGGATTGACTGCCCCTCCGTCGTCGGCGAACTCGCCCGCCAGGATGAACGGCTTGTTGTTTTCGGTTCACGCAACCGCGCCATCTCGCCACCCGTTCACGTCACATCCCAACAGGAGAGTGACATGCGGATCGCAATACTCACGGCGGCCTTGGCCGCCAGCGTCTTCGCCACCGTGCCGGTGACGGCGCAATATAACGGCGGTCGCGCCAACCAGGATTATCGTGACGACAGCCGCGGTGATGGCCGCGGCGACGATCGCGGTGATCGGCGCGGCGATGATCGTCGGGGCGATGGCCGCCGCAACGACAATCGTTTTGCCGGTGGCAACCGCGATTGGCGCCAGTATCGCAACTATGATTACAACCGCGTCGAGAATGGCCGCCGCGGCTATTTTGCCGACAATTACTATCGCGACGGCCGCTATTATCAGGAGCGCCGTCTCGGCCGCAACGATCGGATCTATCGTGGCTCCAACGGCCGCTATTACTGCCGCCGCAATGATGGCACCACTGGGCTGATCCTCGGCGGCGTCGCCGGCGGGCTGCTCGGCAACTCGCTGAGCTACGGCCGCTCGTCGACGCTGGCGACGCTGCTCGGCGCCGGTGGCGGCGCGCTGCTCGGCCAGTCGATCGACCGCGGCAACGTCCGCTGCCGCTGAGCGATAGGCTCGACCTGAAAGCTGACTGGAAAGGCCCTGGCGCAAGCTGGGGCCTTTTCGTTGACGAGCTTTACCTTCGGTCACCTCACCACCGTTCGTGCTGAACCTGTCGAAGCACGATGAGACGCATGCCCTCCGGCCAGCTCAGGGCGAACGGCGGAAAGGGTGGAACAGGGTTCTAGAAGATCCCGCCACCCAGCATCAGCCGTACCGCGAAGATCACGATCAGCACGAGGTTGAGGTTACGCCCGCCGTTGGACGATGACAGCGCCCCGACCGCGGCACCGACAATGCCGATCGGGATCACCAGCCAGTTCATCCAGCCGAGCAGCGGCACGAAGGCGACCAGCCCCAGCACCAGGGTGACCAGGCCGATCAGGATGGAGATGATGTTGAACATTGCCTAGATGTGGCGCCGACCGCGCCGGGCTGCAAGCATTGCGGTGTCGATCCCGTGCATGACAATCTTAACCCTGTTCTGCGATGATGCGCGGATGCACTGCTCTCGCCCCCCGCTCGTCTTGCTCGCTGCGCTGGCGGCAGGGCTGTCGCTCGCCGCCTGCTCGAAGCAGCCGACGCCGCAACAGGATCTCGACAGCCTCGACCAGGAGCTGACCGACGCGGCCAAGCCGGCCAATCAGGCCGATCCCGCCGTCACCGCGGCGCTGCGCGACCAGATCATGGTCGATCCCGCGCTCACCCAATCCGCCAACACCAATGTCATCCGCCCGCCGAGCCGCCCGGTTTCGGGTGCGGTGCCGCCCGACGGCATCGGCGCGCGACCCGACGGCGTCACCACCACCGATCTGCGCGCGGCACCGGCCGCCAAGGGCGACTGCCCCGCCTGCCGCAAGGCGCAGGGCGCGCTGACGCTCGGCGAACTCGCCAGCCGCCAGGCCGGTGGCGCCGCCTGCACCGCCAATCTCACCTATTCCGCGACCTGGGCCAACCGCCTGCCCGCGGGCGTGCCGCTCTATCCCGACGCCCGCGTCGCCGAAGCCGCAGGCGGCCCGGCCTGCGGGCTGCGCGTGGTCAGCTTCGCCAGCGCCGCGCCGGTCGGCCGCGTGCTCGACTGGTATTACACCCAGGTCACCAGGGCGGGCTATTCGGCCGATCACCAGGCCGACGGCACCCAGCACGTGCTCGGCGGCACCCGCGGCGACGCCGCTTACGTGCTCTACGTCACCCCGCGCAGCGGCGGCGGCAGCGACGTCGACCTGGTCGCCAACGCCGGGCACTGAGCGGGCGCGCTGCATCCGGCAGTGACCGGGCAGCGTTGCCGGCCAGCTTTGCCGGGCAGCGTCCCACACCCATCACCACAGGTGGTTCGCGCGGGCGGCAAAACGCGCTAGGGAGGTGACATGCCTCTTTTCCTCGTCATGACCGGCGGCGCCATCGGCTCCGGCGCGCGTTACCTCACCGGCCGCCTCGCGCTTGCGCTGTTCGGCCCGGCCTTTCCCTATGGCACGCTTGCCGTGAACCTCGTCGGTGGCCTGGCGATGGGCGTGCTCGTTGGCACGCTCGCGCGGGTTGCCGGTGGCGGCGAAGCGTGGCGGCTGTTCGTCGGCGTCGGCGTGCTCGGCGGCTTCACCACCTTTTCCTCCTTCTCGCTCGACGTCGTCACCCTCGCCGAGCGCGGCGCGCTCGCCACCGCGCTGGTCTACACGCTCGTCTCGGTGATCGGCGCGATCGTCGCGCTGTTCGCCGGCCTCACTCTCGCCCGCAGCATCGGCGTCGCGGCATGAGCGGCGGCGCGACGATCAGCGCCGGGGTGCGCGAGTTCACCGTCGGCTTCGACGACGACGACATCCGGCTGGACCGCTGGTTCAAGCGGCACCTGCCCGACACCAGCTTCACCACCGTCGCCAAATGGGCGCGCACCGGCCAGCTCCGCGTCGACGGCAGCCGCGCTGCGCCGGGCGACCGGATCAAGGCCGGCCAGATCCTGCGCGTGCCGCCCCCCGAGGCGCCGCGCCCCGAGGGCGAGAAGCCGCAGCGCGAGCGGGTGCCGCTGACCGACGAGCAGACCGAGTTCGTCCGCGAGATGGTGATCCACCAGGACGCCCAGGCGATCGTGCTCAACAAGCCGCCGGGCCTCGCCACCCAGGGCGGCACCAAGACGCATGAGCATGTCGACGGCCTGCTCGACGGGCTGCAGTTCGACAATGAGGGCCGCCCCAAGCTGGTCCACCGCCTCGACAAGGACACCTCGGGCGCGTTGCTCGTCGCGCGCACCAGCCGCGCCGCGGCGTTCTTCGCCAAGACCTTCTCCGGCCGCACCGCCAAGAAGGTCTATTGGGCGCTGATCGTCGACGTACCCTCGATCGAGGACGGCATGGTCGAGCTGCCGATCGCCAAGCAGCCGGGCACCGGCGGCGAAAAGATGCACATCGACGAGGAGAACGGCCAGGCCGCGCGCACCCGCTACCGCGTCATCGAGCGCGCCGGCAACCGCGCCGCCTGGGTCGAGCTGCAGCCCTTCACCGGCCGCACCCACCAGCTGCGCGTCCACATGGCCGCGATCGGCCATCCGATCGTCGGCGACGGCAAATATGGCGGCGCGGCGGCGTTTCTCACCGGCGGGATCAGCCGCAAGATGCACCTCCACGCGCGCCGCATCCGCGTCGATCATCCCGATGGCGGCGAGATCGACGTCCAGGCCGAGCTGCCGACGCATTTCGCCGAGAGCCTCAAGCAACTGGGCTTCGACGAGATGCTCGGCAACATGATGCCGCTCGACGAGAAGGCGCCGCCGAGCAAGGCCGAGAAGAAGCAGTTCGCCAAGCAGCACGCCAAGACGGTGCGCAAGGCGCGCAAGGGCGAGCGGCGCGGCCGCGGCAGCCGCGATTGAGCGCGGCGGCATGATCCGGCTCGCCGTGTTCGATTGCGACGGCACCCTGGTCGACAGCCAGGCCAACATCTGCCGCTCGATGGAGGAGGCCTTCACGGTCGCCGGTCTCGTCGCGCCGCCGCGCGCGGCGATCCGTCGCATCGTCGGGCTCAGCCTGGTCGAGGCGATCGCGGTGCTGCTGCCCGAGGCCGACACCGCGCAGCACCGGCGGATGGCGCAGGATTACAAGGACGCCTTCTTCCACCTGCGCACCACCGGCGAGATGGAGGAGGAGCCGTTGTTCGAGGGCATCGTCGAGGTGCTGACCACGCTCGTCGACGACGGCTGGCGGCTCGGCGTCGCCACCGGCAAGTCGGATCGCGGGCTCGCCCATATCCTCGCCCACCATGGCCTCGCCGACCGGTTCGTGACGCTGCAGACCGCCGATCGCCATCCATCCAAGCCCGATCCGGCGATGCTGCTCGCCGCGATCGCGGAGGCCGGCGCCACGCCCGGCGGCACGGCGATGATCGGCGACACCAGCTTCGACATGGCGATGGCCAAGGCCGCCGGTGCCCGCGCGGTCGGCGTCGCCTGGGGCTATCACACCGTCGGTGACCTCGCCGCGGCCGGCGCCGATGTCGTCGCCGATCGCGTGCCGGCGCTGCGGCACCTGCTCGCATGACCCGCCTCGCCACCGCGGCCGACCGGCTCGCTCGCCGCCGCTATTTCACGATGACCGCCACCCGTATCGCCGGCGCCGCGGGCGCGGTGTTCGGCGTGTTCCTCGCGTTCAAGAGCCATGGCCTGCCGGTCAAGATCCTCGGCATCGCCATCGTGCTCTCGGCGCTGCTGATGATCGCCACCGTGCCGCGCAGCCTCGCCCACCGCTGGCGGACGCCGCCGCAGCGATGAAGCGCTTCTGGACAGACGTCGGAATCGACGAGGCCCGGGTGGTGACGCTCGACGGTCGCCCGGTCCGCACTCCCGGCCGCGTACCGCTCGCGCTCCCCACCGCGGCACTGGCCGAGGCGGTCGCCGCCGAATGGCGCGCGGTGCCCGAGACAATCGACCCGCGCCGCATGCCGCTCACCGGCCTCGCCAATGCCGCGATCGACCGGATCGGCCCCGATCCCGCCAGCTTCGCCGCCGGGCTCGCGCGCTACGGCGAGAGCGACCTCTTGTGCTACCGCGCCGATGGCCCCGACGATCTGGTCGCCCGTCAGGCCGCCGCCTGGGATCCGCCGCTCGCCTGGGCGCGCGCGCGCTACGACGTCCATCTCGAGCTCGCCACCGGCATCATCCACCGTGCGCAGCCGGCCGCGACGATCCGCCGGCTCGGCGACGCGGTCGCCGCGCTCGACGCCTTCACCCTCGCCGGCCTGTCGCCGCTGGTGACGATCAGCGGCTCGCTGATCCTCGGCCTCGCGCTGGTCGACGGCGCGATGGAGCCCGCCGACATCTGGGCCGCCGCCAATCTCGACGAGGACTGGCAGGCCGAACGCTGGGGCAACGACCCGCTCGCCGCCGACGCGCGCGAGGCACGACGGCGCGATTTTGACGGGGCGGTGAGGTTCCTGGAGACGCTCTAGAGCTGCCGCCCACCTCACCGCTCGCCCTGAGCTTGTCGAAGGGCATGAGCCTCACCGTGCTTGAGACTCACCAAGCGTCGACAGGCTCAGCACCAGCGGGGGGAGAAGCAGCCCCTCAGCGCGTCAGCCGGCGGATGAAGCCGATCAGCCCGGTCTGGCGCGAGCGCTTGAGCCGCTCGGCGGCAAGGATCGTCTTCACCCCGGCGATACACTGGTCGACATCGTCGTTGACCAGCACGTAATCATAGCCGTCCCAGTGGCTTACCTCGTTGGCGGCGCGCGCCATGCGGGCGTCGATCACCTCCATCGTGTCGGTGTTGCGCCGCTCGAGCCGCGCGCGCAGTTCGGTCATCGACGGCGGAAAGATGAACACGCGGACGACGTCGCCACCGGCGATCTGGAACAGTTGCTGCGCGCCCTGCCAGTCGATGTCGAACAACACGTCCTTGCCGGCGGCGAGCATCGCCTCGACCTGCGCGCGCGGGGTGCCGTAGCGGTGGTTGAACACGTGCGCCCATTCGAGGAACTCGTCCTCCGCAACCATGCGGCGGAATTCCTCGAGATCGACGAAGTGATAGTCCTTGCCCTCGACCTCGCCGGGCCGCATCGGCCGCGTCGTCGCCGACACCGACATGCCGAGCTCGGGTTCGTCGGCGAGCAGCTTGCGCGCGATGGTCGACTTGCCTGCGCCGGACGGCGAGGACAGCACGAACAGAACGCCGCGGCGCTTGAGGCTGTGGGGATCGGGGTGAGCGGTGGCGTCCATGCGCGCTACTGGCGTGGCGGGCCCCCGGGCGTCAACCCCGCGCTGGGGCGGACTGTCCCGCCACGCGCCGCACCCGACCCACAACCGTCATTCCAGCAAACGCCGGGATCTTCCCAAGGCGCGCGATCCGCCCGCCCACGACGAGGCCCCCAGCGTTCGCTGCGGCGAGGGAATTTACCTGGCGACCAGCCTCGGCTCAGCCCCGCTGCGTCTCGCGATGCCGGTCATACGCCTTCTTCGCGACATAGCCGCCGCCGATCAGCAGCCCGAGCGGCCCCATCCGGCGCAGCGCCACCGCGGCGATCGTGCCCATCGCGGCGCCCTTGAGCCCGCCCGAGCCATCGCGGCGATCCATCTCGCGGCCGACCAGCGCACCGATGATCTTGCCGATCATGCCTCGGCCTCGCCGAATGCCGCATCCTTGAGCGCACCCGCGCCGCGCAGCACCGCCCAGCCGACCGCATAGGTCACCGCCAGCGGCAGCACGACCTTGAGCACGTTGGCGGTGATCGCGCCGACCACCGCGCCATCCGCCGCGCTGTCGTCGCCGGACAGGGAATCGACCGCGCCACCGATCAGCGCACCTATGGTTGTAGCACTCACGTCATGATCTCCTCTTCGCGGGGAAGAGCGTTTGGCGACCCGCCGGGTTCCCCGGCCGGCCCGATCAGCGGCCGATCATCGTCTCCGGCCGCACCACGCGGTCGAACGTCGCCTCGTCGACCAGACCCAGCTCGAGCCCCGCTTCCTTCAGTGTCTGGCCATGCGCATGGGCGTGCTTGGCGATCTTGGCGGCATTGTCATAGCCGATCTCGGGCGCGAGCGCGGTGACGAGCATCAGCGAGCGATCGACCAGCTCGGCGATCCGCTCGCGGTTGGCGGTCATCCCCTCGACCATCCGGTCCGCAAAGCTCTCCATGCCGATCGAAAGCAGGTCGATCGAGCGCAACACATTGGCGCCGATCAGCGGCTTGAACACGTTGAGCTCCATATGCCCCTGCAGCCCGCCGATCGTGATCGCGACGTGATTGCCCATCACCTGCGCCGAGACCATCGTCAGCATCTCGGCCTGGGTGGGATTGACCTTGCCGGGCATGATCGAGCTGCCGGGCTCGTTGGCGGGCAGGTCGAGCTCGCCGAGCCCCGAGCGCGGCCCCGAGCCGAGCAGCCGGATGTCGTTGGCGATCTTGGTCAGCGCCACCGCCAGCGTGTTGAGCCGCCCGGAGAAATCGACCAGCGTGTCATGGCTTGCCAGCGCCTCGAACTTGTTGGGCGCGGTCTCGAACGGCAGGCCGGTGAGCGCGGCCATCTCCGTCGCGAAATCCTCGGCAAAACCCGCCGGCGCGTTAAGCCCGGTGCCGACCGCGGTGCCGCCCTGCGCGAGCTTGCACAGGCCATGCTCGATCAGCGGCACCAGCCGCGTCCGCGCCAGCCGCACCTGCGCATAATAGCCCGAGAATTCCTGACCGAGCGTCAGCGGCGTCGCATCCTGCAGATGAGTGCGGCCGATCTTGACGATGTCGCCCCATGCCTCGACCTTGGCGAGCAGCGCCGCCTCGAGCTTTTCCATCGCCGGCACCAGCCGGTGGGTCGCGGCAAGCGCCGCGGCGACGTGCATCGCGGTCGGGAAGCTGTCGTTGGACGATTGGCTGCGGTTGACGTCATCATTGGGGTGGACCGGCACCTTGCCGCCGCGCGTGCCCGCGAGCATCTCGTTGGCGCGGCCGGCGATCACCTCATTGGCGTTCATGTTGGATTGGGTACCCGACCCCGTCTGCCAGATCACCAGCGGGAACTGGTCGTCGAGCGCGCCGCTCGCGACCTCCGCCGCCGCCGTCTCGATCGCCGCGGCCTTGTTGGCGTCGAGCCCATGGCGCCGGTTCACCCGCGCCGCCGCCTGCTTCACCAGCGCCAGCGCGTGGACGATCTCGATCGGCATCTGCTCGCGCGCGCCGAACGGGAAATTCTCGATCGATCGCTGGGTCTGCGCGCCCCAATAGGCTTGCGCGGGAACCTCGATCGGGCCGATCGAATCGGTTTCGGTACGGGTGTCGGTCATGGAGACACTACTAGCGCCGGCGATGGGAGTTCCAACGCCTGGCAGCTACCCGCCGCCCGGTCACTTCTTCCGCTTAAAATCCACGCTGACGACGTTGGAGCCATCCTCCACCGGCGTCACGGTCGGGCCGTCATTCTCGGCCTCGTCGTGCGGCTCGGGGCCGTCGTCGGGGCCTTCGGTCGCCTGAAAGCGCAACTCGAAGTTCACCGCGGGATCGTGGAAACCGGTGATCGCCGAATAAGGGATCACCAGCTTGCTCGGCACCTGGTTGAAGCTCAGCCCCACCGAGAACTTCCGCTCGTCCACCGTCAGGTCCCAATAGCGGTTCTGCAGGACGATCGTCATCTCGTCCGGAAACCGCTCGATCAGCCGCTTGGGGATGTCCACCCCGGGCGCCTGGGTCTTGAAGGTGATGTAGAAATGATGCTCGCCGGGCAGGCCGCCGCTCTCGGCAACGGTGTCGAGCACGCGGCCGACCACGGCACGCAGGGCTTCCTGGACGATTTCGTCATACGGAATAAGGCTATCGGGCAGGCCGTCGGTCATTCCCCTTGGGTAGCGGGGTTTGATGACCGGTCAAGATTGCATGACGCCCGATCACCGTTATGGAGCCTGACATGCGCACTTCGACGATCAACCGCTCCACCGCCGAGACCAGGATCGACGTCACTGTCAATCTCGATGGCACCGGCCTCTATGACGTGTCGACCGGAGTCGGCTTCTTCGATCACATGCTCGAGCAGCTGTCGCGCCATTCGCTGATCGATCTCCACGTCCGCACCGTCGGCGATCTCCACATCGACCAGCACCATACCGTGGAGGACACCGGCATCGCGATCGGCGAGGCGGTCGCCTGGGCGCTCGCCGACAAGCGCGGTATCCGCCGCTACGGCGACGCGCTGTCGCCGATGGACGAGACGCTCACCCGAGTCGCGCTCGATATCTCCGGCCGCCCCTGGCTGGTCTGGAAGACCGAATTCAGCCAGAAGCGCCTCGGCGAGATGGACACCGAGATGTTCGAGCATTTCTTCCACAGCTTCGCCCAGGCCGCCGGGATCACGCTGCACATCGAAACGCTCCACGGTAGCAACAACCACCATATCGCCGAAAGCGCCTTCAAGGGCCTTGCCCGCGCGCTGCGCATCGCGGTGGAGATCGATCCGCGCAAGGCCGATGCGATCCCCTCGACCAAGGGGATCTTGTGATCGCCTCCCCTGCCCCCTTTCCGTCATCCCAGCGAAAGCTGGGATCTCCGGCGATGGCGGGTAAAGCGCCGGCAAAGGCCCCAGTCTTCGCTGGGGTGACGAAAATGGGGGATGGCTCAGCCCATGCCTAACCTCGCGCTCATCGATTACGGCGCCGGCAACCTCCACTCGGTGGAAAACGCCCTGCGCGCAGCCGGCGCGACCGACATCGCCGTCACCGCGGATCCCGCCCTAGTCGCCAGGGCCGATCGCATCGTCCTGCCCGGGGTCGGCGCGTTCGGCGCCTGTGCCGCCGCGCTACGCGCCGTGCCCGGCATGGTCGAGGCGATGGAGCAGCGGGTGCGCCGCGACGGCATCCCCTTCCTCGGCGTCTGCGTCGGCATGCAATTGATGGCCGACGCCGGCCACGAGATGGGCGAGCACGCCGGGCTCGGCTGGATCCACGGCCAGGTCCGCCGCCTCGAGCCCAGCGACGCCCGAGCCAAGGTCCCGCACATGGGCTGGAACGACGTCGTGCCGCGCGGCGACCACCCGCTGGTCCCTGCCGGCGAAGCCTATTTCCTCCACTCCTACGCCTTCGAAGGAGAAGACGTGATCGCCACCAGCCATCACGCCGGCCCGGTCACCGCCGCGATCGCGCGCGACAACATGCTCGGCGTCCAGTTCCATCCCGAGAAGAGCCAGCGCTACGGCCTCGCTATGCTCGCCGGTTTCCTCGCGTGGCGGCCATGAGCGATACCGTCATGAGCGAGGCGGGGCCGCTGATCGTCTTCCCGGCGATCGACCTCAAGGCCGGCCAGGTCGTCCGCTTGGCGGAAGGCGACATGAACCGCGCCACCGTCTATGGCGACGATCCCGCCGCCCAGGCGCTGCTGTTCGCCGAGGCGGGCGCCGAGCACCTCCATGTCGTCGATCTTGATGGTGCCTTCGCCGGCGAATCGGTCAACGGCGACGCGGTCAAGGCGATCGTCGCCGCCTTTCCCGGGCACGTCCAGCTCGGCGGCGGCATCCGCACCCGCGCCAGCGTCGAGCGCTGGTTCGATCTTGGCGTGTCGCGCGTCGTGATCGGCACCGCGGCGCTCGACGACCCGGAGTTTGTCCGCGCCGCCGCGCGTGATTTCCCCGGCGGCATCGTTGTCGCGGTCGATGCGCGCGATGGCATGGTCGCGACCAAGGGCTGGGCCGATGTTTCCACCACGGCAGTGGTCGATCTCGCCCGCCGCTTCGAGGATGCCGGCGTCGCTGCCCTGCTCTTCACCGATGTCGGCCGCGACGGGCTGCTCAAGGGCTGCAACGTCGAAGCGACGGTGGACCTCGCCCGCTCGGTCGATATCCCGGTGATCGCCAGCGGCGGCGTCAAGGGCCTGGCCGAAATCCACGTCCTCGCCCTCCATGTCCGCGACGGTGTCGAGGGCGTGATCACCGGTCGCGCGCTGTATGACGGCCGGCTCGACCTGGCCGCGGCGCTCAGCATCGCGCGCGCCGCGTGATGCCCGCGGTTACCGGCACACTGATCGGCGGCGTCACCGCCTGCTATGTGCCGCTGCTGCGCGATCAGATCCGCGACGGCGAGATCGGCATCCCGTTGACGGGCACCAACCCCATCAAGGTGCGCAGGATCGAGCATCCCTGGCTGTTCCGCGCCTCCGTTGTCGGCCAAATCGTGCTGGTGACGCTGTTGCTCGCCGCCGCGGTCGTGCTGCTCGTCGAGGCGGTGCTGCGATGACCGTCCGCGCCCGCGTCATCCCCTGCCTCGATGTCGCCAACGGCCGCGTGGTGAAGGGCGTCAATTTTGTCGAACTGCGCGACGCCGGCGATCCGGTGGAGCAGGCCCGCGCCTATGACCGCGCCGGCGCCGACGAGCTCTGCTTCCTCGACATCACCGCCAGCCACGAGGCGCGCGGCACCATCCTCGATGTCGTCCGCCGCACCGCCGCGGTGTGCTTCATGCCGCTCACCGTCGGCGGCGGCGTCCGCACCGCCGACGATGCTCGCGCCCTGCTGCTCGCCGGCGCCGACAAGGTCGCGGTCAATTCCGCCGCGGTCGCCCGGCCCGAGGTGGTTGCCGAGATCGCCGAGCGGTTCGGCAGCCAATGCTGCGTCGCCTCGGTCGACGCCCGCCGCATCGACGGCGCCTGGGAGGTGTTCACCCACGGCGGCCGCCGCGCCACCGGGATCGACGCGGTCGAGCATGCCCTGCGCCTCGCCGATCTCGGCGCCGGCGAGTTGCTGGTCACCTCGATGGACCGCGACGGCACCCGCAGCGGCTATGACCTCGAACTGATCCGCACCATCGCCGATCGGGTCAGCGTGCCGGTGGTCGCCTCGGGCGGGGTCGGCGGGCTTGACGATCTCGTCGCCGGAATCCGCGACGGTCACGCCAGCGCGGTGCTCGCGGCCTCGATCTTCCATTTCGGCGAGGCAAGCGTCGCCGACGCGCATGATGCGCTCGCCGCGGCGGGAATCCCCGTCAGGAGCCATTGAGCGCCGCCGCACGGTGAGGGTGACGGCCGCCGGGTCCCCCGCTACACCCGTCGCCATGCTCCCTATCCTCTCCGTCGCCGGCGGCCACAGCGGCACCGTCCATCCGCGTAACCAGCCTGAACTGTCCGATTTCGCGCTGTTCGCGGTCGCGATCATCGCGGTGTTCTTCGTCCGCCGCGCGCTGCGCAAGCGCTTCATCACCCGCCGGCGCGAGCGCGACGCGGCAAGCAAGGATTGACCCTGGGGCCGCTCTCGCGCCAAGCGGCAGGGATGGACACGCTCGATCGCCTCGAAGCCACGATCCGCGCCCGCCGCGGCGCCGATGCCGGCACCTCCTACACCGCCAGCCTGTTCGCCAAGGGTCGCGCCAAGATCGCCCAGAAGATCGGCGAAGAGGCGACCGAGACGGTGATCGCCGCACTCGCCGCGCCCGACAAGCTCGCCGCCGAGGCCGCCGATCTCGTCTTCCACCTGCTCGTCCTGCTCGCCGACGCCGGCCTTGGCCTCGACGACATCCGCGCCGAGCTGGACCGGCGCGAGGGCGTGTCGGGCCACGACGAGAAGGCGTCCCGCTAACCCTCCTCCGCCCCGATCTACAAGGAAGGCCGCCATGCCGATCGACGCCACCCAGCCCTATGACGACCAGAACGTCTTCGCCAAGATCCTGCGCGACGAGATCCCCGCGCGCCGCGTCTACGAAGACGATTATGCGGTCGCCTTCCACGACATCGCCCCCTCGGCGCCGACCCACATCCTGGTGATCCCGCGCGGCCCCTATGTGTCGTGGGACGATTTCAGCGCGCGTGGCTCCGATGCCGAGATCGCCGGCTTCGTCCGCGCGGTCGGCACCGTGGCGCGCGCCGCCGGGCTGGTCGAACCCGGCTACCGGCTGCTCGCCAACACCGGCGGCGATGCCGGCCAGGAGGTGCCCCACCTTCACGTCCACCTCTTCGCGGGCCGGCCGCTCGGGCCGATGCTGGCGCGCTGAGCCGCTCCGCCGGGCGCGTTTGCCCAGGCCGTCAAACCAAAAAGCATTGCGCCCACCCTATTTGGAGTTAGGCTCGGGCGCTTCACCATGCGGAGGCGCAGCCAGGCGCCGCGCAAGTGGGGGGAATTGACTAGATGATTTTCGGGCGCGTCAAACCACTCGACGCTATCCTCGCCACGGCCGAGAAACGCGGGCTTCACCGCTCGCTCGGCGCGTTCCAGCTCACCATGCTCGGGATCGGCGCCGTGATCGGCACCGGCATCTTCGTGCTCACCTCCGAAGCCGCGCAGAAAGCCGGCCCGGGGATGATGCTCTCGTTCGTCATTGCCGGCTTCGTCTGCGCGGTCGCGGCGCTCTGCTATTCCGAGCTCGCCTCGATGGTGCCGGTCGCCGGCTCCGCCTATACCTACACCTATGCGGTGATTGGCGAGCCGCTCGCCTGGATGGTCGGCTGGGCGCTGATCCTTGAATATGCGCTGGGCGCGAGCGCGGTCGCGGTCGGCTGGTCGGGCTATTTCGTCGGCCTGCTCGCGCATCTCTCCAGCTTCGTGCCGTTCCTGCCCGATATCGCCATCCCGCAATGGCTCGCGGTCGGCCCCAGCCAGGGCGGGCTGATCAACCTGCCCGCGGTGGTGGTGTCGATGCTCGTCACCTGGCTGCTGGTGCTCGGCACCAGCGAGAGCGCCAAGGTCAACGCGATCCTGGTCGGCGTGAAGATCCTCGCGCTCACCCTGTTCATCGCCATCACCCTGCCGGCGGCCAACGGCGCCAATTTCACGCCGTTCATGCCGACCCATCTGTCGGGCGTTGCCGGCGCCGCGGCATCGATCTTCTTCGCTTATGTCGGCTTCGACGCGGTCTCCACCGCCGCCGAGGAAACCAAGAACCCGCAGCGCAACGTGCCGATCGGCCTCATCGCCAGCCTCGGCATCTGCACCATCTTCTACCTGCTCGTCGCCGCCGGTGCGATCGGCTCGCCGCTCGGCGCCCAGCCGGTGATGGACGCCGCCGGCCGCCTGCTCGACCCGGGCACGCCCGAACTCGCCGCCCGCTGCCAGCAGATCATCGCCGGCGGCGCGCTCGAGCCGCTGTCCTGCTCCAAGGAGGCGCTGGCGCATATCCTGCGCGTGTTCGGCTGGCCGATCGCGGGCAACTTCCTCGCCGCCGCGGCGATCATCGCGCTGCCGTCGGTGGTGCTGATGATGATGTTCGGCCAGACCCGCGTGTTCTTCACCATGGCGCGTGACGGGCTGCTGCCGGCGCGGTTCGCCGCGGTCCACCCGAAGTTCCACACCCCGCACGTTATCACCATCGTCACCGGCGTGGTGGTGACGATCGCCGCCGCCTTTGCGCCGGTCGGGCAGCTCGCCAATTACTCCAACTCGGGCACGCTGTTCGCCTTCGCGATGGTCTCGATCGCGGTGCTGGTGCTGCGTCGCACCGATCCCAGCCGCAAGCGCCCGTTCCGCACCCCCCTGGTGTGGGTCGTCGCGCCGGTGTCGGTGCTCGGCTGCCTCTACCTCTATGCGTCGCTGGACTGGGCCTCGATCCTGGTGCTGCCGATCTGGGGTGCGGTCGGCCTGCTGATCTACTTCGCCTACAGCCGCAGCCGCAGCCACGTCGGCCGCGGTATTGTCGACGTGGTCGACGATCCGGCGATGCAGCCGGAGATCGCCAAGCCGCTGCACTGAGCGGCGCACGACCGACACGCAAAAAAGGGCCGGGGGAGCGATCCCCCGGCCCTTTTCCTATCGCGCCGTCCCGGGTGCACCCCGGGACAAGCATCGCCGCGGGCGCTTACCCCAGCTTGGCGGCGACCATCGCCTTGAGGTCTACCGTCGGCCGCGCGCCGACATGGCTGATGATCTCCGCCGCGCAGATCGCGCCGAGCTTGAGCGATTCGGCAAGGCCCTTGCCCTGCGCCTGGCCGTGGAGGAAGCCCGCCGCGAACAGGTCGCCGGCGCCGGTGGTGTCCACCACCCGCGCGATCGGCTCGGCCGGCACTGCGGCGCGGCTCCCGGCCTGCACCGCGATCGCGCCCTCGGCGCCGCGGGTGACGACCAGCGTCGGCACCTGCGCGGCGAGCTTGGCCACCGCCGCATCGAAATCCTCCACCTCGGCGAGCGCGACCAGCTCGCCCTCGTTGGCAAACAGGATGTCGATCATCCCGTCGGCGATCAACGCGCGGAAATCGCCGCCATGGCGGCCGATGCAGAACACGTCGGAGAGCGTGAAGGCGACCTTGCGGCCGGCCTTGCGCGCCGTTTCGATCGCCGCCCGCATCGCCGCGCGCGGCTCCTCGGGATCCCACAGATAGCCCTCGAGATAGAGGATCGCGGCATCAGCGATCAGCGACAGGTCGAGCGCACGCTCGGGCAGGAACTGCGAGGCGCCGAGGAAGGTGTTCATCGTCCGCTGACCGTCGGGGGTGACGAAGATCAGGCAGCGCGCGGTGGTGGGATCGCCGGCGCGCACCGCGGTGTCGAAATGGACGCCCGCGGCGCGGATGTCGTGGCCGAACACCTGGCCGAGCTGGTCGTCGGCGACCTGGCCGATGAAGCCGCACTTGCCCCCCAACGCGGCGATGCCGGCAACGGTGTTCGCCGCCGATCCGCCCGAGACCTCATGCCCCGGGCCCATCTTGGCATAGAGCGCATCGGCGTCTTCCGCCGAGAACATCAGCTGCATCGACCCCTTGGCGACACCGATCTCGGCGATGAACGCGTCATCGGCCTCGGCGAGAATGTCGACGATCGCATTGCCGATGGCGACGACGTCATAGGTAGGCTGGGACAAGGGGCAACTCCGCAAGACAAAGGACCCGCGCCCCCTATCGCGGAACACGCGCGCACGCGAGCCCTGCGGTCGCGCCCCCGTCATTGACCCCGCCCCCGCCCCGCGCCACCCCTGGTGCCATGCTTCGCGCCCTCCTCCTCTCGCTCCGCCAGCTCGGCGACCCGGCCATCGTGCGGGTGCTGGCCAAATCCCTGCTTCTCACCGCCGCGGTGTTCGCCGCGCTCGGCGTCGGCCTCTATTATGCGCTGTCCGCCTCGATCCCCGCGCTCACCGGCTGGCAGGACGACGGCGTCACCGCCGCGGTCGCCACGGTGGTGATCGCGGTGCTCGCCGCCTGGCTGCTGTTCCGGGTCGTCGCCATCGCGGTGCTCGGCCTGTTCGGCGACGACATCGTCCACGCCGTCGAGGCGCGGCATTATCCGGTCGCGCTCGCCAGCGCCCGCCCCGCCGGCATGCTGCGCGCGGCACGCCTGGGCCTCGGCTCGGCGGCGCGCGCGATTGCGCTCAACCTGCTGATGGTGCCGGTCTACATCGCCTTGCTGTTCACCGCGGTCGGCCCGGCGGTCGCCTTCTTCGCGGTCAACGCCTGGCTGCTCGGGCGCGACCTCGGCGACATGGTCGCGAGCCGCCATCTCGACGATGCGGCGATGCGGGGCTGGCGCAAGGCCACCGCCGGGCGCCGCTGGCTGCTGGGCCTTGCCGTCACCGGGCTGTTCGTGGTTCCGCTGCTCAACATCCTCGCGCCGATCCTCGGCGCGGCGATGGCGACGCATCTATTCCATGGGGACCAGGCGTGACACGGCGGATCATCTATCGGGCGGCCATCCTCACCCTTGCTTCCACGCTGGCGGCCTGCGCGGTCCCCGCCCCCCAGCCTGCCGCCCGCGCGCCGGTCGCCATCCCCTACACCAGCGCGGGGCTCGAGCGCGTCATCGGCCAGAATGCCGGCGCGCTCACCCGGCTGTTCGGCCAGCCCGATGCCGACGTGCGCGAGGGCCCGGCGCGCAAACTCCAGTTCGTCGGCCCGATCTGCGTGCTCGATGCCTATCTCTACCCCAAGGGGTCGGACGAGCCGCGCGTCACCTATCTCGACGCCCGCGAGCCGGATGGCAGCACCATCGACCGCGCAAGCTGCGTCGCCGCGCTGATCCGCCGCGACGGCGGCAAATAATCGCGGCCGGTTGCCGCCGGCGCGCCAGCGGCTAAGCTGCCACGATGCGTCACCTTTCCCTCGCCGCCGCGCTGCTCGCGCCCACGCTCCTCGCAGGCCACCCGGCAGCGGCGCACATCCGCGAGGATGCGCCCGGGCTTCACGAATATACCCTGCGCAACGCACATGGTCTCACCGTCCGCTTCCTCAACCTCGGCGGCATCATCACCGCGATCGAGACACCCGATCGCGCCGGCCACCGCGCCAACATCGTCTTGGGCTATGGCTCGACCGCCGATTATCGCGACAAGATCACCAAGAACGGCTTTGGCGCGCTGATCGGCCGCTACGCCGGCCGCATCGCCGGCGCGCGCTTCACGCTGGGCGGCAAGGAGTATCGCCTCAATGCCAATGACGGCGCCAATGCGCTCCACGGCGGCGGCAACGGTTTCGACGTCCAGCGCTGGCAGGTCGCCCCCTTCCATACCCCCGGGGTAGACGGCGCCCGGCTGACGCTGGTCAGCCCCGATGGTGCGCAGGGCTTCCCCGGCAAGCTCACGGTTACCGTCACCTATCGGCTGCTCGCCGACGACAGCTTCCACATCGACTATGCGGTGCGCACCACCCGCCCGACCCTTTTCAACATCACCAACCACAGCTATTTCAACCTCGCCGGCGGCGGCAGCGTGGCCGATCAGCGCCTGCGCATCGCCGCCGGCCGCTGGATCGATTCGGACGCGGTCGGCATCCCCACCGGCGCCCTCGCGCCGGTCGCCGGCACCCCGCTCGATTTCACCGCCGAGCATGCGATCGGCGAGCGCTGGGACGTCAAGGCACCGATGATGGCCGCGCATGGCGGCTACAACCACGGCTGGGCGTTCGACGGCGGCGTCACCCGCACAGCCCGCCCGGTGGTGTGGCTGCGCGACCCCGCGTCCGGCCGGACGCTCCGGGTCGAGACCACCGAGCCGTCGGTTCAGGCCTATACCGGTGACTATATCGACGGAAAGGACGTCGATGCGCAGGGTCGCGCGATCCACCCGCGCGACGGCATCGCGCTCGAGACCCAGCATTTCGCCGACGCCCCACACCAGCCGTCCTTCCCCTCGACGCTGGTGACCCCGGCCAAGCCGTATCGCTCGGAAACGGTGTGGCGCTTCGGGGTGGCGCGCTAAGCACCCTTCGTCATGCTGAACTCGTTTCAGCATCCATGGCCCAGCGCCAGCCGCGGGTACGCCGAGGGTTCAGGCCGTGGATCCTGAAACAAGTTCAGGATGACGGACGGGTTGCAGCCGCCCGAGCGCCCAGCCCGCGGCATCGCGCACCACCTCGGACGGATCGTCGAGCAATTCCTGCAGCACCCCGGCGAGCGCCGGATCGCCACTGTTCCCCGCCGCATAGGCCGCATTACGCACCATCCGGTCGCGCCCGATCCGCTTGATTGGAGAGCCCGCGAACACCTGGCGGAACCCCGCATCGTCCAGCGCCAGCAGGTCGGCCAGCGCCGGCGCGGTCAGCTCCGCGCGCGGCTGGAACGCCAGATTCGCGTGCGCCGCGACGGCGAACTTGTTCCACGGGCACACCGCCAGGCAGTCGTCGCAGCCGTAGATCCGGTTGCCGATCGCGGCGCGCAGTGTCTCGGGCACCGGCCCGGCATGTTCGATCGTCAGATAGGAGATGCAGCGACGCGCATCGAGCTGGAACGGCGCCGGAAACGCATCGGTCGGGCAGGCGCGCTGGCAGGCGTCGCACGATCCGCAGGTGTCGCGCCCGCCGCGGTCCGGCGCGAGATCCAGCGTCGTGTAGATCGCGCCGAGAAACAGCCAGCTGCCATGATCGCGGTTGACGAGATTGGTGTGCTTGCCCTGCCAGCCGAGTCCGGCTGCCTCGGCGAGCGGCTTTTCCATCACCGGCGCGGTATCGACGAACACCTTGAGGTCGCAGCCCGCGGTCTGCGCCAGCCAGCGCCCCAGCGCTTTCAGCTGCTTCTTGATCACGTCGTGATAGTCGCCGCCCTGCGCATAGACCGAGATCCGCCCGATCCCGCCTTCGTCGGCCAGCCGCAGCGGATCCGCGGCCGGGGCATAGCTCACGCCCAGCGCGATGACGCTGCGCACCGCGGGCCACAGCCCTGCCGGGCTGCCGCGATGGTGCGCGCGTTCTTCCATCCAGATCATGCCGCCATGCCGGCCCTCATCGAGCCATTCGCGCAGCCGCGCGGCGGTGAGCGGCGCGGCGTCGGCGCGCGCGATGCCGCAGGCGGCAAAGCCCAGCTCGGCCGCCTTCGCCTTGATCGCCCGTTCCAGGTCGGGCTGTTCCAGCTTGTGTTCCGCCACGCCGCCCCGCTACCACATCTCCATGGCGGCCGACACGCCCCACCACGGCCGAACGGGACAAGCATTTGGATAGACGGGTGTCGTTCGACGGGGAGGTCGCGGTCAGCGCCACCGGCATGGTCAAGCTGTTCGGCGAGCGCCGCGTCGTCGACGGGATCGATCTGTCGGTGCCGCGCGGCGCCATCTATGGCGTGCTCGGCCCCAATGGCGCCGGCAAGACCACTACCTTGCGGATGCTGCTCGGCATCATCGAACCCGATGGCGGCAGCCGCACGCTGCTCGGCCACAGCGCCCCGCGCGACGCCAGCGACCAGGTCGGCTACCTGCCCGAAGAGCGCGGCCTCTACCCGGCGATGAAGGCGCGCGAGGCGATCGCCTTCATGGGCGCGCTGCGCGGGCTCGACTGGAAGACCGGCCGCGCCCGTGCCGTCGAGCTGATGGAAGCCGCCGGGCTCGGCCACGCCGTCGACGAGAAGATCCGCAAATTGTCCAAGGGCATGGCGCAGCTCGTCCAGTTGCTTGGCGCCGTCGTCCACCGCCCCGACCTGCTGGTGCTCGACGAACCCTTCTCCGGGCTCGATCCGGTCAACCAGGAGCGGCTCGAGGCGCTGATCAACGCCGAGCGCGACCGCGGCGCGACCGTGCTCTTCTCCACCCACATCATGGCGCATGCCGAGCGCGTATGCGACCGGCTGGCGATCATCGCCGGCGGCAAGCGCCGGTTCGAGGGCACCGTGGACGACGCCCGCGCCACCCTGCCGCAGCGCGTCCGCTACCGCCCGAGCAGCCCGCGCCCCGGCATCGCCGACGTGCTCCCCGCCGATGCGGTGGCCGACGGCGACGAATGGCGGTTCGCGATGCCGCCGCAGGGCATCGAGCGCCTGCTGGTGACGCTGATCGATCGCGGCGACGGCATCGCCGGCCTGTCGATCGAGCGCCCCAGCCTCCATGACGCCTTCGTCCGCATCGTCGGCGGCAACGGCGATGCCCTTCCGGAGCCCCAGGCATGACCGCCAATCTGCGCCGCAGCATCCGCCAGACGCTGACCATCGCCCGCCGCGATTTCAAGGCGACGGTGTTCACGCCGATCTTCCTCCTGTTCCTGTTCGCGCCGGTGATCATGGGCTCGTTCGGCGCGATCGGCGGGATGGGCGCCGCCAGCGTCTCCGAAGGCTCGGCCGACAAGACCCGCGTTGTCGTCATCCTGCCGCGCGCCCATGCCCGCACCATCGCCGAGGCCGACACCCGCCTGCGCGCCGCGTTCCGCGACAGCGAGGCACCGCCGCCGCTCACCACGCTCGCGCCGGACGCCGATCCGGCCGCCCAGGCGCGCACCGCCTTCGCCGCCAAGGATTACGACGCCGCCGCGGTGCTCTACGGCCCGCTCGAGCGCCCGCAGATCCTCTACGGCGCCCGCGGCAGCCGCGCCGCCGACTATCTCGCGCTGCTCGCCGGCGAGACGCTTGCCGCGCAGCAGCTCGGCGCCGCGCTGCCGAAGGTGGTGCCGACGAAGACCGCGATCGCCCGCCAGGGCGCAACCGCGAGCGGCCAGCACCAGTCGGCGTTCTTCGCGGTGTTCGGCATCTTCTTCCTCACCCTGTTCCTGTCCGGCCAGGTGGTCGGCACCATGGCCGAGGAGCGCAACAACAAGGTGATCGAGGTGCTCGCCGCAGCGGTGCCGCTCGAAAGCGTGTTCCTTGGCAAGCTGCTCGGCATGTTCGGCGTCGCGGTGCTGTTCGTCGGCTTCTGGGGCACGGTGGTGAGCCAGATCGGCGCGGTGCTGCCGCCCGCCGCCGCCTCGGCCTTTGCCGAGATCTCGCCCGCGGTCGGCACCCCCACCTTCGCCCTCCTGTTCGCGGCCTATTTCACCATGGCCTATCTGCTGCTCGGCTCGGTGTTCCTCTCGGTCGGCGCGCAGGCGTCGACGATGCGCGAGATCCAGATGCTGTCGCTGCCGATCACGGTGATCCAGGTCGCGATGTTCGCGCTGTCGTCGGCCGCCGCCGCGCATCCCGGCACCGCGCTTGCCACCTTCGCCGAGGTGTTCCCGCTGTCGTCGCCGTTCGCGATGGCCGGCCATGCCGCCAACAGCCCCGAGCTGTGGCCGCACTTTGCCGCGCTCGCCTGGCAAGCATTGTGGGTGACGATCTTCATCGCCACCGGCGCCCGCCTGTTCCGCCGCGGCGTGCTCCAGTCGGGCAGCGCCAAGCCGTTCTGGCGCCGCGCCCGAGGCTGAGCGAGAGTCGTCACCACGCCCCTCACCGTCGTCCCAGCGAAAGCTGGGACGACGCACCGGCAGCTCTTCTCGCCGCCCAACCCATCACTATATTCTCCTGATGGATCACGCCCCCACCCGCCGCTCGTTGCTCTCGCTCGCCGCCACCGGCATCGCCGGCGCCGCCTTATGGGGCTGCCGCAGCGCCCCCGCCGCCGCGGCCGATCATTATCCGGTGCAGATGACCGACGCCGCCTGGCGCCAGAAGCTCGGCGACCAGGCCTGGGCCGTGCTCCGCCACGAGAGCACCGAGCGGCCCTATTCGAGCCCGCTCAACAACGAGCATCGCGCCGGCATCTTCGCCTGCAAGGGCTGCGGGCAGCCGGCCTATTCGTCCAAGACCAAGTTCGAGAGCGGCACCGGCTGGCCGAGCTTCTGGGCGCCGCTCGCCAATGCGGTGCAGACCAAGACCGACCGCTCGATGTTCGAGGAACGCGTCGAGGTTCATTGCGCGCGCTGCGGCGGCCATCTCGGCCATGTGTTCGACGACGGCCCCAAGCCCACCGGCAAGCGCTATTGCATGAACGGCGTCGCGATGACCTTCAAACCGGCCTGACGCGGCCGCGAACGCAAGAAAGGCCACGGGTCGCCGGGGCCTTTTTTGTTCGTCTCGTCTAGGTGAGACCTGGGATCAGCCCGTTCAGCGCGCCGCGACCGGCACCACCGGCACTGCCGCCGAGGTCGCGATGATCGCGGTGTTGGCGCGTGCCACGGCATCGGCGTCGTCGTTGCTCGCCGCATCGTCACCGGCCTCGCCCAGCGGCGCATGGCCCGAATAGATGAAGCCGTTGGTCGGATAGGCCGAGGTGCCGAGCCCGCCGGTCGGCGCATACCAGACCTTGACCTGGCTCCAGTCGCCCGCCGCCGAGACGTCGATCGCGCGGACGTTGCGCTCGATCGCGCCGGGGCGCGACCAGTTGGCGTGGGTCAGCAGCACTTCGCGGTCGCTCACCACCTGCGACACCATCGCGACATGGCCGACACGCATGCGACCGGTCGACTGGAAGGAGAGCACCGCGCCGACCTTGGGCGAATGACCGCGATCATAATGACCGGCGGCCTGGCTCCACCAGGTGTTGGCATTGCCATGGATGTCGATGCCCGAGATCTCGCGGGCATAAGGGGCGCACTGCCAGAATTGGGCAGCAGCCGGGGTGGCCATCATCAGGCCGCACGAAACCACCAGCGCGAAACGCGCTGCCAACGCCTTGAAGTTCATTTGCTGACCCCCCGGTCAAAAACCCGTTTGTCCATTGTTGGCTACGGGAGGAGTCGCGGATCACCAAGTCGCCGCGGAACCTTTTCCGATGAACGGTGTTCGCGCGCCGATGAACGGCTCGCCGTGCGACGAAATGCACGGATTTCAGCCGATCGTCGTTACCGGCAGGTTGATAAAGGGTTCGGAAAGCTGCCCTTTTCGAGTCACCGGGGCCGCTTCCGAAGCCATCGCTGGCTACGCCGGCCTTGTTCCAGGGGCAGCCACTCAGCCCGCCGACCGCCCCTCGTGGCGGGGCAGATCCCGGGATCACGGCGCCCGTTCGCGATTCCCACCCCGTCGCGAACCCTCTATCGTCGCCCCACCCGCGCAACGACGCGACGTCGCCGGCCCGCCAGCCGGTGCCAGCAACGACCAAGAGGATGCCGAATGCCGCTTGACCCCGATACCTTCGCCGCGCTGATCGACACCGTCCGCCGCTTCGTCGCCGAGCGCCTGCGCCCGCTCGAGGCGCAGGTCGAGGCCGACGATGCGATCCCCGATGCCCTCGTCGCCGAGATGAAGGCGATGGGCTTGTTCGGCCTGTCGATCGCCGAGGAATATGGCGGGCTCGCGCTGACCATGGCCGAGGAGGTCCGCGTCGCGATCGAGATGGGCCGCACCACCCCGGCGTTCCGCTCGGCGTTCGGCACCAATGTCGGCATCGGCAGTCAGGGCCTGGTGATGGCGGGCACGCCCGAGCAGAAGGCCGCATGGCTGCCACGCATCGCCAGCGGCGAGATCGTCACCAGCTTCGCGCTCACCGAGCCCGACGTCGGCTCGGACTCGGGCGCGGTGAAGACCCGCGCGATCCGCGACGGCGATGTCTACCGCCTCACCGGCACCAAGCGCTACATCACCAACGCCGACAAGGCCCAGCTCTTCACCGTCATGGCACGCACCGGCGACGAACGCGGTGCCCGCGGCGTCTCCGCCTTTCTGGTCCCGCGCGATCTTCCCGGCATCACCCTTGGCGAACCCGAGAAGAAGATGGGCCAGCGCGGCGCCAAGGTCGCCGACGTCCATTTCGACGACGTCCCCGTCCCCGCCGCCAACCGCTTGGGCGACGAGGGCGAGGGCTTCCGCATCGCGATGCGCGTGCTCGATCGCGGCCGCCTCCACATCGCCGCGGTGTGCGTCGGCGTTGCCGAGCGGCTGATCGCCGACAGCGTCGCCTACGCCAGCCAGCGCCACCAGTTCGGCGTGCCGCTCGCGCAGCACCAGCTGATCCAGGCGATGATCGCCGACATGAAGACCGAGGCGCTCGCCGCCCGCGCGCTGGTGCTCGAGACCGCCGCGCTCAAGGACGACGGTGCCGACGTCGTGCTCGAATCGGCCGCCGCCAAATATTTCGCCAGCGAGATGGTCGGCCGCGTCGCCGACAAGGCGGTGCAGATCTACGGCGGCGCCGGCTATATCGCCGATTATGGCATCGAACGCCTCTACCGCGACGTCCGCCTGTTCCGCATCTACGAAGGCACCAGCCAGATCCAGCAGCTGGTCATCGCCCGGGAAACGATCAAGCGCGGCGGATGAACGCCGGCGCCGTACACGCTCACGCGATCTGCACTTCTTCCACCACGATGTTCGCGCCTTTCATCTCGAGCCGGTACAAAGTGGTATCCACGGGATTATTGATCACGATATCGTTGTGGTCGGGCGCCCTGAAGCGCAGGAACGACAGCGGCACTGCCAAAGACGCCGGATCCTGCGGCACCGCCTGAAAAGTCGGCGCCATGGTCATCTGCACCGTCGCGTTGACGCCAACCATGCTCGCATCTGCCTGCACCGTCGCCATGCCCGTCTCTCCTCGTTGTTGCTCGCGAGGATAAAGGGCGTAGCGCCGCCGCCAATCTCATCAGCCTCCGCTATGGACAGACCAGCCAGTAAAGCGGCAGCTGTCCTTGTTCGGCAACGGCTTGGCAGCATGCGATACGGCAGGAATGGCTCAGTCATGGTCGCGTCGACGGCTACTCGGCTCTTCAACCAGTAATGGGGGAGGCACCGAGGAGCAGCATCCCGCGGCTCTGAACCCCGGCACTTTCATCCGGGGAACAGGAGTCCTTTCCTCAGCGCGCGATCCCGCCCGCCGCCAGCACCGCCAGCGTCACCAGCTCGCTCGCGGTGCTCGTCATCGGCGCGATCTGCACCGGCTTTTCCATGCCGATCAGCATCGGCCCGATCACATCGTCGCCACCGAGCTCGCGCAGCAGCTTCGCCGAGATGTGCGCCGATTGCAGCCCCGGCATGATCAGGATGTTGGCCGGCCCGGAGAGGCGCGCGAACGGATAGTTGGCGAGCTGCTTGGGGTTGAGCGCGACGTCGGGCGGCATCTCACCTTCATATTCGAAGCCGACGTTGCGCCCGTCGAGCACGGTGATCGCCTCGCGGATATTGTCCACCCAGGCGCCCTTGGGGTTGCCGAAGGTCGAATAGCTCATCAGCGCGACGCGCGGCTCATGCCCCATCCGCCGCGCGACCTGCGCGGTCTGCTCGGCGAAGTCGGCAAGCTGCTCGCCGGTCGGCCGCTCGTTCACCGTCGTATCGGCGATGAACACGGTGTGGCTCTGCCCCACCAGCACGTGGATGCCGAACGGGGTGCGCCCGGCCTCGGGATCGATCACCCGCTTCACCTCGCGCATGGTCTGCGCCCAGGTGCGGGTGATGCCGGTGATCATCGCATCGGCCTGCCCCAGCTGGAGCATCGCCGAGCCGAAGATGTTGCGATCCTGGTTGATCATCCGCTCGACGTCGCGGCGCAGATAGCCGCGCCGCTGCAGCCGCTCGTAGACGAAGTCGACCATCGCCGGCACCAGCGGCGAATGGCGGCTGTTGTGCAGCTCATACTCGTCGGGGTTGACGCCGAGCGCCGCCAGCCGGTCGTTGACGTCGTCGCGCCCCACCAGCACCGGCGTGCCATAGCCGCCTTCCTTGAACGCGATCGCGGCGCGCAGCACCACTTCCTCCTCGGCCTCGGCGAACAGCACCCGCTTCGGCCGCGCCCGCGCGCCTTCATAGGCCGCGCTCAGCACCGCGGTGGTCGGGTTGAGCCGCGCCCGCAGCGTCTCGCGATAGGCGCCCATGTCGACGATCGGCTTGGTCGCGACGCCCGAATCCATCGCCGCCTGCGCGACCGCGGTGGAGACCACCTCCATCAGCCGCGGATCGAACGGCGTCGGGATGATATATTCGGGCCCGAAGCTGTGCTGGACGCCATAGGCCGTCGCCACTTCCTCCGGCACCCGCTCGCGCGCGAGCTCGGCGATCGCATTGGCGGCGGCGATCTTCATCTCCTCGTTGATCCCGGTCGCGCGCACGTCGAGCGCGCCGCGGAAGATGAACGGGAAGCAGATCACATTGTTGATCTGGTTGGGATAGTCCGATCGACCGGTGGCGATGATCGCGTCGGGCCGCGCGGTCTTGGCCTCCTCGGGCAGGATCTCCGGCGTCGGATTGGCCATTGCGAAGATGATCGGCGCATTGGCCATGTCGACCACCATGTCGGCCTTGAGCGCACCCGCCGCCGACAGGCCGAGGAACACGTCGGCGCCGACCAGCGCTTCCTTCAGCGTCCGCGCCTCGGTCACCGCGGCATGCGCCGACTGCCACTGGTTGATGTCGTCGCGACCCTGGTAGATCACGCCCGCCTTGTCGCACATGATGACATGGTCGTTGCGCACGCCCATCGCCTTCATCAGCTCGGTGCAGGCGATCGCCGCCGCGCCGGCGCCGTTGACGACGAGCTTGATGTCCTGCAGCCGCCGCCCGGTCAGCAGGCAGGCGTTGATCAGCCCCGCCGACGCGATGATCGCGGTGCCGTGCTGGTCGTCATGGAACACCGGGATGTTCATGCGCTCGCGCAGCGTCTGCTCGATGATGAAGCATTCCGGCGCCTTGATGTCCTCGAGGTTGATGCCGCCGAACGACGGCTCCATCAGCTCGACCGCATCGATGAACCGTTCGACGTCCTCGGTCTTGAGCTCGATGTCGATCGAATCGACATCGGCGAAGCGCTTGAACAGCACCGCCTTGCCTTCCATCACCGGCTTGGAGGCGAGCGCGCCGAGGTTGCCCATGCCAAGGATCGCGGTGCCGTTGGAGATCACCGCGACAAGATTGCCCTTGGCGGTATAGTCATAGGCCTTGGCGGGATCGTCGGCGATCGCCTGCACCGGCACGGCGACGCCCGGCGAATAGGCCAGCGCCAGGTCGCGCTGGGTCGCCATCGGCTTGGAGGCGATGATCTCGATCTTGCCCGGCCGGCCTTCCGAGTGGAACAACAGCGCCTCGCGCTCGGAAAACTGGATGGTTCGTTCGTCGGCCATGATCGCCCTTCTTTCGGAGTGGGATTGCCTTAGGCAAAAGGGCGCCGAAATTAAACCCGGCAAAGCCCCCCTAAACCGCCGTCACGGCAGCAAAAGCGAGCGGTGCGAGCCGCTCTTTCCCGGCCCGGCCGCTCAGCGTGTGTCGAAATCGGCACGCGCCGCCGCGATCCGGTCGATGTTCTTCGCCGCCCACACCCACACCCCGCAGAACGCCTCGCTCAGCGTCGCGCCGAGGTCGGTCAGCCGGTATTCGACGCGGGGCGGCACCACCGGGTGGACGGTGCGGATCACCAGCCCATCGCGCTCCATGTGGCGCAACGTCTGGGTCAGCATCTTCTGGCTGATGCCGTCGGCGAGCGCGGCGATGCGGCTGAAGCGCTGCTCGCCATGCTCGGTCAGCACCTCGAGCACGATCATCGTCCATTTGTCGGCGACGCGGCCGATCACCTCGGTGACGAGTTCTTCCACCCGCGGATCGAGCTCGGGATAATCGTGATCTACCATCATGCTCTCCACTCGGTAAGTACCGCACTTTCGGGTGCCTACTTTCGTTCCGTGCGTGTCGGCCATATCTCCTTTGCGCGACGTTAGACAAGTTAGGAGCCATCCCCATGAAGATCACCGGCAACACCATCCTTATCACCGGCGGCGGCACCGGCATCGGCCGCGCGCTCGCCGAGGCGCTCCACGCGAAGGGCAACCAGATCATCATCGCCGGCCGCCGCGAGGGGCCGCTCCGCGAGGTCGCGGCGGCCAACCCCGGCATGGCCTTTGCGACACTCGACATCACCGATCCCGCCGCGATCAAGGCCTTCGCCGCCACGCTTGTCGCCGACCACCCCGCGCTCGATGCGGTGATCCTCAACGCCGGGATCATGAAGGCCGAGGACATGCTCGCCGAGCCCTATGACCTCACCGACGCCGAGGCGACGATCACCACCAACCTGCTCGGGCCGATCCGGCTGGTCGCGGCGCTGCTCCCGCACTTCAAGGCGCAAGGCAGCGCGGCGATCCTCACCGTCTCGTCGGGCCTCGCCTTCGTGCCGCTCGCGGCCACCCCCACCTACAATGCCACCAAGGCCGCGATCCACAGCTGGTCGCAGTCCTTGCGCCATCAACTCAAGGACACCGGCATCCAGGTTATCGAGATCGCGCCGCCCGCGGTCGCCACCGATCTGATGCCCGGCCACGCCGAGAACCCCCACTCGATGCCGCTCGCCGACTATATCGCCGAGACGGTCTCGCTGCTCGAGACCCAGCCCGAGGCGGCCGAGAATCTGGTCGAGCGGGTCAAGTTCCTCCGCAACGCCGAGCGGTCGGGCCACTACGATCAGGTCTTCGCTCAGCTCAACGACTGACGCGGCGCTCTCCCTCTCCGCCTCGTGGCGAGAGAGCGAGACGCGAAGCGCGGGATGGGTGAAGGGGTGAGCGCCACTCTTCCACTCGTCCCGCGCACCCTCTATCCCCCGCGCATGGCGACCAACGCACCCCCAGCCCCCACCCCGATGATGGCGCAGTATCTCGCGCTCAAGGCCGAAGCCGAAGACTGCCTGCTGTTCTACCGGATGGGCGACTTCTTTGAGCTGTTCTTCGATGACGCCCGCATCGCCAGCGGCGTGCTCGATATCGCCCTCACCTCGCGCGGCGAGCATCTGGGCGACAAGATCCCGATGTGCGGCGTCCCCGTCCATGCCGCGACCGCCTATCTCCAGCGGCTGATCAAGGCCGGCCACCGCGTCGCGATCGCCGAGCAGACCGAGAGCCCCGCCGCCGCCAAGGCGCGTGGCGGCTCCAAGACGCTGGTGTCGCGCGGCATCGTCCGCGTCGTCACCGCCGGCACGCTTACCGAGGAAGCCCTGCTCGATGCCCGCACCGACAATTGGTGCGTCGCGATCGGCGAGGTCGCCGGCGCCGTCGCGCTCGCCGCCGCGGACGTCTCCACCGGCCGGTTCGAGATCATCGACTGCTCGGCCGATGCGCTCGGCGCCGAGCTTGCCCGCCTCGCCGCCGCCGAGGTGGTCGCCGCCGAGACCAGTGACCATGCCGACGCCGCCACCAGCTTGCGCCCGCGCCACGGCTTCGACAGCGCGGCGGGCGAGGCGCGACTGAAGCGATTGTTCGAGGTCGCGACGCTCGATGGCTTCGGCCAGTTCAGCCGCGCCGGGCTCGCCGCTGCCGGCGGCCTCGTCGCTTATCTCGAGCATACCGCCAAGGGCGCGCTCCCCTTCCTGCGCCCACCCCGGCTGACCCGCGCCGCCGAGACGATGGCGATCGACGCGGCGACCCGCGACAGCCTCGAGCTCACCTGCACCACCGGCGGCCAGCGCAAGGGGAGCCTGCTCGACTGCATTGACCGCACCGTCACCGGCGCCGGCGCCCGCCTGCTCGCCGCCGATCTCGGCGCGCCGTTGATGGATACCAGCGCGATCAACGCCCGGCTCGATCTCGTCCAGCACCTCCATGACGACATCGCCCAGCGCGAACAGCTCCGCTCGGCGCTGCGTGCGCTGCCCGACATCGGCCGCGCGCTCGGCCGCCTCGCCGCCGGCCGCGGCAGCCCGCGCGATCTCGGCCAGCTGCGCGACGGCCTCGATGGCGCCTGGCACCTCGGCGAACGGCTCGGTCAGGGCGATACGCTCGCGCTGCTTGTCCAGATCGCCCCCAAGCTGCGCGGTCATGGCGCGCTGATCGATCTGCTCAAGCGCGCGGTGGTTCCCTCGCCGCCGATCGAGGCAACCGACGGCGGCTATATCGCGGCCGGCTACGATCTCGCGCTCGACGACCTGCGCGATTCCGGCGCCGGCGGTCGCCGCGCGATCGCCGCGCTCGAGGCCGAGTTCAAGACCGCGACCGGCATCGCCACGCTCAAGATCCGCCACAACAACGTGCTCGGCTATCACGTCGAGGTGCCCGCGCGCGCCGCCGACCCGCTGATGAAGCCAGACAGCGGCTTCACCCATCGCCAGACGCTCGCCGGCGTGGTCCGCTTCAACACCCCGGCGCTCCACGAGGTCGCCGCCAGGGTGTCGCAGGCCGGCGCCCATGCGCTCGCCGCCGAGGCCGCGCATTTGGAGGAGCTCACGACCGCCGCGCTCGCGCATCGCGAGGCGATCGCCGCCACCGCGGATGCGCTCGCCCGGCTCGACGTCGCCGCCGCACTCGCCGAGCGGGCGGCGGAAGGCAATTGGGCGCGGCCCCATCTCGTCGACCATGCCTGTTTCCAGATCGAGGGCGGTCGTCATCCGGTGGTCGAGGCAGCGGTCGCCCGCGCCGGCGACCGATTCGTCGCCAACGACTGCACCTTGTCCGAAAGCTCGCGGCTGTGGCTGGTCACCGGCCCCAACATGGGCGGCAAGTCGACCTTCCTGCGCCAGAACGCGCTGATCGCCGTGCTCGCGCAATGCGGCAGCTATGTCCCCGCCGCCGCCGCGACGCTCGGCCTGGTCGATCGGCTGTTCAGCCGCGTCGGCGCATCGGACAATCTCGCGCGCGGCCGTTCCACCTTCATGGTCGAGATGGTCGAGACCGCTGCGATCCTCGCGCAGGCGACTCCACGCAGTTTCGTCATCCTCGACGAGGTCGGCCGCGGCACCTCCACCTACGACGGCCTCGCCATCGCCTGGGCGGTGGTGGAGGCGATCCACGAGGACAATCGCTGTCGCTGCCTGTTCGCGACCCATTATCACGAGCTTACCCGCCTCGCCGAGCGCTGCGACGCGCTCACCCTCCACCACGTCCGCGCCCGCGAATGGAAGGGCGAGCTGGTCCTGCTCCACGAGCTCGGCCAGGGTCCCGCCGATCGCAGCTACGGCCTCGCCGTCGCCCGCCTCGCCGGCATGCCCCCCGCCACCGTCGCGCGCGCCAAATCGGTGTTGGCCAAGCTCGAAGCCGGCCGCGCCAAGACCGGTGGGCTGGCGGCCGGGCTCGACGATCTGCCGTTGTTCGCCGCCGTGCAGGAGGCTGAGGCCGAACGAGGCGATCCGGTCCGCTCGGAGGTGGAAGCGCTCGACGTCGACTCACTGACGCCGCGCGAGGCGCTCGACACGCTGTACCGGCTGAAAGCGCTGGCGCGGGAGGGATAACGCCCCACACCGTCATCGCGCCGTGCGGGCGGACGACGATCCGCGACGTTGGCTGTCCTACACACCACGAGCCTGATACCGCAGCACGGCAAGCCATCATCCCGCGCCCGATCGGCATCAAAATGGAAACGATCGCCGCAGACAATTAACGCCGTTGATCTCAACTTCCTCAACTTGTCATCGCCTATTACAGCGTTTGCCACGCCAACATCAGCAACGGTCGCCATGCCCAGCCGCTTCGATCACCTCCCCAACCGCCGCGCCATCGTCGATCGCCGCGTGCTCGCCGAGCAGATCGCCGCGCTGACCGGCAGCGCGCAGCAGCTGCGCAGCCAGGCCACCGCGCTGCTCAAGACCGCGCTCGGCGCCGGTCGCGTTGAGATCGAGCGGCGGCTGATCGAGCATCCCTCGCGCGGCCTTGAAGCCTCCAACGCCCAAGCGTATCTGGTCGACGCGCTGCTGCGCATCCTGTTCGATTTCGCCACCCAGCGCCTTCACCCGCTCGCCAATCCCACCGCCGGCGAGCGGCTCACTCTGATCGCGGTCGGCGGCTACGGCCGCGCCGAGATGGCGCCTTATTCCGATGTGGACATCGGCTTCCTCACGCCGGCCCGCCAGACGCCATGGGCCGAGCAGGTAATCGAATCGATGCTCTACGCGCTGTGGGACCTCGGCTTGAAGATCGGCCATTCCAGCCGCTCGATCGACGAGATGGTCCGCCAGGCGCGGGCCGACGTCACCATCCGCACCGCGTTGCTCGAGGCGCGCTTCGTCTGTGGCGACACCGCGCTTTACGACGAGGCCGCCAAGCGCTTCAAGGCGGACGTCCAGCACGGTACCGAGCGTCAGTTCATCGCCGACAAGCTGGCCGAACGCGACGCCCGCCACGTCAAGATGGGCGATACCCGCTATGTCGTCGAGCCCAACGTCAAGGAGGGCAAGGGCGGGCTGCGTGATCTTCACGCCTTGTTCTGGATCGGCAAATATATCTACGACGTCCAGCGCGGCGCCGATCTGGTCGAGGTCGGCCTGCTCACCAAGGCCGAATATCGGCTGTTCCACCGCGCCGACAATTTTCTCCAGGCGGTGCGCTGCCACCTCCACAGCATCACCCAGCGCGCCGAGGATCGGCTGACCTTCGACGTTCAGCGCGAGATCGCAACGCGGATGCGCTTCTCGGATCGACCGGGCAAACCCGCGGTCGAGCGTTTCATGCAATATTACTTCCTGCAGGCGAAGACGGTCGGCAACCTCTCGGGCGTCTTCCTCGCGCATCTCGACGAGCTGTTCGCGGCGCGCGGCAGCCGGTTCGGCCTGCCGACGATCCGCCGCCGCCCCGGCAAGCTTCACGGCTTCGTGCTCGATCGCGGCCGCCTCGCCCTGCCGCGCGACGACTTCTTCCGCGAGGATCCGGTGCGGCTGATCGAGATCTTCGCGCTCGCCGATCTCCACGGCGTCGAGATCCACCCGCTCGCGATGCGGGCCGCAGGGCGTGATGCCAAGCTGATCGACGATCATCGCGCCGACCCGCGCGCCAATGCCTTGTTCCTCGATGTGCTCACCTCCCCGCGCGACCCTGAGCTGGTGCTGCGCTGGATGAACGAGACCGGCGTGTTCGGCCGGTTCGTGCCCGATTTCGGCCGTGTCGTCGGCCAGATGCAGTTCGACATGTACCATCACTACACCGTCGACGAGCACACCATCCGCGCCATCGGCCTCCTCGCCCGGATCGATCAGGACAAGCTCAAGGACGATCATCCGCTCGCCTCGGCGATCATCAAGCACGTCGTCTCGCGCCGCGCGCTTTATGTGGCGGTGCTAATTCATGACATCGCCAAGGGCCGCGGTGGCGATCATTCGATCCTCGGCGCCGAGGTCGCGGAGCGGCTCTGCCCCCGGCTGGGGCTGAGCGCCGCGGAGACTGAGACGGTCGCCTGGCTGGTGCGCTACCACCTGCTGATGTCGGCCACCGCCTTCAAGCGTGACCTCTCTGACTTCAAGACCATTCTCGATTTTGCTGAGACGGTGCAGAGCCCGGAGCGGCTGCGCATGCTGCTGGTGCTGACCATCGTCGATATCCGCGCGGTCGGCCCCGGGGTGTGGAACGGCTGGAAGCGCCAGCTGCTCGGCGATCTCTACGAGGCGGCCGAGGAGGTGCTCCGCCTCGGCCACAAGCAGCGCGGCCGCGAGGAACGGATCGCCAGCCGCCAGGCGACGCTGCGCGCCTCGCTCGGCTGGCCGGACGACGCCTTTGACCGATTCGTCAGCCGCTTCCCCGAGGCCTATTGGATCGCCGAGCCAGACGACGTCCTTGCTCATAACGCGCGCTTCATCGCCGCCGCGGGTGACGCGGGCCTGGCGATCGACGCCCAGGTCTATCCCGGCCGCGGCGCGACGCTGGTGACGATCTACGCCGCCGATCATCCCGGCCTGTTCTATCGCATCGCCGGCGCCATCCATGTCGCCGGCGGCAACATCATCGACGCGCGCATTCACACCACGCGCGACGGCATGGCGATCGACAATTTCCTCGTCCAGGATCCGTTCGGCCGCCCGTTCGACGATCTCGGCCAGCTCGCCCGGCTGAAGACCGCGATCGAGGACGCGCTCGCCAACCGCGGCAAGCTCACCGATCGCCTCGTCGCCAAGCCCGCCGCGCGCACCCGCGCCGACGCGTTCGACATCGCCCCCAACGTGCTGATCGATAATCACGCCTCCAACCGCTTCACCGTGGTGGAGGTGAATGCTCGCGATCGCCCGGCGCTGCTCAACCAGCTCGCCCATGCGCTGTTCCAGTCCAAGGTGACGCTGCACTCGGCGCATGTCGCCACCTATGGCGAGCGCGCGGTGGACACCTTCTACGTCACCGATCTCACCGGCGACCGCATCACCGCGACGGCGCGGCTGCGCACCCTGGAAAAGCGGCTGCTGTCGGCCGCCGCGGGCGAGGAACTCGATCTGGCGGCGTGACGATGGAACCCTGATGGCCGGTCGGCGCGTTCTGAGCGGCAACCACGCCAGCGGAGACCATCATGCTCGCTTCCTTCCTCATGGGCCTCGTCGGCGGTCAGCGCGCCATGACCCCGCTCGCCACCGTCGCCATCGCCGCCGCCCGCGACGAGCTGCCCGCCGACAATGGCGCGCCCAAGCTCCTTGCCCATCCGGTGGTCGCCGCCGGCGCGCTCGCGCTCGCCGTTGCCGAAATGGCCGGCGACAAGCAGAAGACGGCGCCCGACCGCATCGTCCCGATCGGCCTCGCGGCGCGCTTCGTCACCTCGGCGATCGCCGGCGCCGCGCTGTCCTCGCACAAGCAGCGCTGGCTTGGCGCGGCGATCGGCGGCGCTACCGCGGTGGTCGCCTCCTACCCCGGCTGGCGTGCCCGCATGGCGGCGCTCGGCCGCTACGGCCAGACGCCGACCGGCTTCGTCGAGGATGCCGCGGTTGTCGCCGGTGCCGCCGCGATCACGCGCAACGCCGCCACGCTTGCCGCCGTCTGAGATGATCGAGGACGAGGGCTGCTCGCCCTCGTCCCGGCGATCTAGAACCGCGTCCGCAGCGTCACGCCATAGGTGCGCGGCTCGGCGAGGAACGAGGTAAAGATCTGGTTCCCAACCGCAAAGCTCGGGGCACCGAACCGCTGCACCTGCGCCTGGCTGCCTGCGCCCTGGAACGGCGCGTTGAACGCCACCTGCTGATATTGGGTGTTGGTGAGGTTCTGCCCCCATACCTCCAGCGCCCACACCTGCTTGGGCCCGCGGATGCCGATGCGGGCGTTGAGCAGGAAGAAGCCATCCTGCTCCTTCTCGACGAACTTGTCGGACCCGGTGTTATAGTCCGAGGTCAACCGGCCATCGACGTAGAACAGGGCGCTCAGCCCCGACGAACCGATCGGCGGCGACCAGCTCGCCGATGACGTCACCACATGGCGCGGCGCGTTGGACAAGTCGCTGCCCGAGAGCAGGAACAGCGCCGCATCGAGCGCCTCGCCGCTTTCGCTGCCCACCAGATTGTGGCGGAAGCGGGTGTCCGACAGCGTGTAGCCGAGGCTGATCGAGATGTCGCGCGCCGGGAACACGCCGGCCTCGAGTTCGAACCCTTGGCTCAGCACGCCATAGCCGGTCTTACCGGTGCAGCTGCCGGTGGCCGAGCTATTGTCTCCATCCGCGCCGTTGAGGCTATCGCCACAGGAGGTGAGGTTCTGGACGATGTAGTTGGTGCCATTAAAGGTGTTCAGCTGGAAGTTCTTGAACTCCTGGCGGAAGCCGGCAGCGTTGAAGGTGAACTGCGGGCTGGTGTATTTCAGCCCCACTTCATAGGCGTTCACCGTCTCGGGATCGAAGCGCAGCCGGCTGGCGCTGGCGTTGGTCGGCGACGTGAACACATTGGCCGACAGGTCCGAGCGGTCGAGATTGTACCCGCCCGCCTTATAGCCGCGCGAATAGGAGGCGTAGAGCAGCAGGTCGGGCACGGGCTTGTACGAGATCACGCCGGTTCCCGTGAACTCGCCCTCGCTGATCCTGTCCTGAAGATCGAGCGCGTTGAGCGCCGAGGTTGAATTACCGGTGCAGGTAAGCGTGATGATGCCGCCGAGCAGCGATTGTAGCGAGGCGAATGCCGGATTGGCCAGGAACGGGCTCAGCGCCGCCTGCTGGGCGGGGCAGACCGTGTTGTTGTTGTTGAAATCGGCGTGGAAGTCCTTGCGCTCATGGGTGTAGCGCAGGCCGCCGGTAATGCTCAGCTTGTCGGTGATCTTGAAGATGTTGTGGGTGAAGAAGGCGTAATTTTCGCCATCCTGATAATAGGTCGAACGGGTGTCGCCGAGATCGTTGAGCGTCGAGAGCCGCCGCACACCGCCAATCACCAGTGGCGCTGCCGCCCCGAGCGCGCCGGTCAGCACAGCGGTCCCCGTCGGGCTCAGGCAGCCGGGCGCATTGGGATTGCGCAGCGCGGCCGCCGGGTTGATCGTGGCGACGATCCGGCAGGCGGCGAAGGCGCCATATTGGGTGCCGAACTTGAGGTTGTCGGCAACGACGATGTCTTCCTTGGAATAGTAGCCGCCGATCAGCCAATCGAGCTTGCCGCCGAACGCCTCGCCGTTGAGCCGCAACTCCTGGCTGAAGGTGTGGAACTGGCGATAGCTGTTGCCGTCATCCGGCCGGTAACCGATATCGAGGTTGCCATAATCGATGTCGGAAGCGCCGCCGGACTTGTACTCGCGATAGGCGGTGATCGAGGTCAGCGCGGCGGCGCCGAAGTTCCAGTCGAGCTGCGCCGACCCGCCATAATCCTTGGTGACGTTGGCGTAGTCGCGGCCCGGGGTGAAGGCGATCTGGCGATTGTATGGATCGCCCGCGCTGGGGAAGATTGCCCCCATCGATTGCATCACCTGAACGATGCGGTTGCCCGCGGGATTAATGGCGAAGTCGCCCGGCACGCCCGGCGTCGGGTCGATCTTTTCGCGTAGGTCGGTGTAAACCGCGCCGCAGCATTTCTCGTCACGGCGGGTATAGTCGCCGATCAGGCGCAGCGAGATGTCCGGCGTCGGCTCGAACAGCAACTGCCCGCGGACGAAATAGCGGTTACGATCGTTATAGTCGGTGTCATTGACGACATCGCGGTAGAAGCCATCGCGCTTGCTGGCGACGCCGTCTATCCTAAACGCCAATTTGTCCTTGATGATCGGCCCGGTGATGCCGATCGCCGAGCGCAGCGCGTTGTAATTCCCATAGCTTACCTCGGCATAGCCACCGAATTGATATTGCGGCAGCTTGGTGATGACGTTGATCGTGCCAGCGGACGCGTTGCGGCCCGACAGCGTGCCCTGCGGTCCGCGCAGCACCTCGATCCGGTCCACCTCGCCGAGATCGTTGAGCCCAGAGCCGGTCCGGCTGCGGTAGACGCCGTCGATGAACACCGCGACCGAACTCTCGAGCCCGGGATTGTCGCCGACGGTACCAATGCCGCGGATGCGGGCGGAGGCATTGGCCTCTGAGCCGGTCGACGACACCAGCAGCGACGGCGTGAGTTGCGTCATCTGGCGGATGTCGGTCGCGCCTGAATTCTGCAGCGCCTCGGTGCTCACCGCCGAGATCGCGATCGGCACGTTAGACAGGCGCTCGGCGCGCCGCGTCGCGGTGATGATGATGTCGTCGTTGTAGTAACGGGTACGGTCACTTGCGGCGGGCTGCCCCTGATCGACCGAGGCGTTGGCGGCAGCGCCCGGCGTACTGGCCTGCGCCTCGGCCTGCGTGGTCGCCGCATCGGTCGGCTGCTGAGAGGGTGCCTGCTGTGCGAGGGCAGGCGCCGCAATCGCGATGGTCGCGGCGGATAGCAGATACGCGGTCAGGCGCATGATGGTCCTCTCCCTGGTCGAACCCTGTTTTTGAACTTCGGGTTTCTTCAGGAAGCTAGGATCGCCCCAGCATCAGCGTCCAATTATTTCGCCACGTAACCGCATTTTCCAAAACAGTGTATCCCATGCGCAACACCGAGCCTGTTGCCAGACCCGGTGTTCAAATCGCGTGGTCGCTGCGGCTGGAAAGCCGGATGACGGCTGCAGGCTTATTTGGGCGCGAGCACCATCAGCATCTGGCGGCCTTCCATGCGCGGATAGGCCTCCACCTTGGCGATCTCGGTAACCTGCTCGGCGACGCGCTGGAGCACCGCCATGCCAAGCTGGCCATGGCTGAGCTCGCGACCACGGAAACGCATGGTGACCTTGACCTTGTCACCCTCCTCGATGAACTCGGCGACCTTCTTCATCTTGGTGTCGTAATCGTGGTCGTCGATGTTCGGACGCATCTTGATCTCCTTGATCTCCTGCGTCTTCTGCGACTTGCGGGCGAGGTTCGCCTTCTTCTGCGCCTCGTACTTGAACTTGCCGACGTCGAGGAACTTGGCGACGGGCGGATCCGCGTTGGGCGACACCTCAACCAGATCCAAGCCAATTTCCTGCGCCTGCGCCATCGCCTCGCGCGTGTACATCACGCCAAGATTCTCACCCTCATGGTCGATCACGCGGACCTTGGGGCTGACGATCCACTCGTTAAAGCGGGGACCATTCATTGGCGGCGCCTGATTGGGTCGGCGCATCATGGGAGGACGTATGGGTATTGCTCCTGTGGTGGTTCAGACTGGTATATAGTGTTTCGACAGCCGTTTTAAAAGGATGTCGGTGGGTGCGCGCCAACCTGGGTTGAAGTGGCCACACCGTCGCCCCTCGGCCTGCGTCATCCCGTATCGACTCTGGGATGACGCAGGATCTGTCGCGATCAGCGCAGATCGGGGGCCAGCGCCTCCTGGCGGAGCTGCTCGGTCACCGCGGCGAGGCTCAGCATCTCCTGCCCCTGGCTGCCGAGTCGCCGCACCGCGACGGTGCCCTCTTCGGCCTCGCGCTTGCCCACCACCAGCAGGTTGGGGACTTTGGCCATGCTGTGCTCGCGCACCTTGTAGTTGATCTTCTCGTTGCGCAGGTCGGTCTCCACTCGCAGCCCTGCCTTGCGCAGCTCGGCAGCGACCTCGAGGGCATAATCGTCCGCGTCGGAGACGATCGTCGCCACCACCACCTGGACCGGCGCCAGCCACAGCGGGAAGCGCCCGGCGTGATGCTCGATGAGGATGCCGATGAAGCGCTCGAACGTGCCGAGGATGGCGCGATGGAGCATCACCGGCCGGTGGCGATTGCCATCCTCGCCGACGTAGCTCGCATCAAGTCGCTCGGGCAGCACCCGGTCCGATTGGATGGTGCCGACCTGCCAGGTGCGGCCGATCGCATCGGTCAGATGGAATTCGAGCTTTGGCGCATAGAAGGCGCCCTCGCCCGGCAGCTCCTCGAACTTGGCGAGGCTGCCCTCGCTCAGCTGCGAGGTGAGCACCGCCTGGCGCAGCTCGTCCTCGGCCTTGTCCCACATCGCGTCGTCGCCGAAGCGCTTGTCGGGGCGCAGCGCGAGCTTGATCGCATAATCCTCGAAGCCGAGGTCACGATAGACACTGTCGAGCAGCTCGCAGAATTGCTGCACCTCGGCGACGAGCTGATCCTCGCGGACGAAGATATGGGCATCGTCCTGGGTGAACTGGCGTACCCGCATGATCCCGTGCAGCGCGCCATGCGGCTCGTTGCGGTGGCAGCAGCCGAATTCGGCCATGCGGATCGGCAGGTCGCGGTAGCTCTTGATCCCCTGCCGGAAGATCAGCACGTGCGCCGGGCAGTTCATCGGCTTCAAGGCCATCAGATCGGCGGTGCCGCTGAAGATCGCCGCGTCGTCCTCGGTGCCGGGGATCTCGTCCGGCACCACGAACATGTTCTCGCGATACTTGCCCCAATGGCCCGACTGTTCCCACTGGCGCGCGTCCATCAGCTGCGGGGTCTTCACCTCGGCATAGCCTGCGGCATCGAGCCGGCGGCGCATATAGGCTTCTATCGCCCGCCACAGGATAAAGCCCTTGGGGTGCCAAAATACCGAGCCCTGCGCCTCGGGCTGAAGGTGGAACAAGTCCATCTCCGCGCCGATCTTGCGGTGATCGCGCTTGGCCGCCTCTTCCAGGCGGAACAGGTGCTGGTCGAGCTGCTTCTTGGTGAGCCAGCCGGTGCCGTAGACGCGGCTCAGCATCGCGTTTTTCTGATCGCCGCGCCAATAAGCGCCCGACACGCGGGTGAGCTTGAACGCGGCGGGATCGAGCTTGCCGGTCGAGGGCATGTGCGGCCCGCGGCACATGTCGAGCCACTCGCCCTGTCGATAGATGGTCAGCTCCTCGCCTTCGGGCAGCTCGGCGGCCCATTCGGCCTTGAAGCGCTCACCCTGCACGGTCCAGCGGTCGATCAGCTCCTGCCGCGTCCACACCTCGCGCACGAACGGCTCGTTGCGGGCGATGATGGCGCGCATCTCGGCCTCGATCGCGGGCAGGTCCTCGTCGGTGAACGGGCGATCCTTGCCATCGATCTTGGGCGGCGCGAAATCGTAATAGAAGCCGTCCTCGGTCGCCGGCCCGAAGGTGATCTGCGTGCCCGGGAACAGATGCTGCACCGCCTCGGCCATTACATGCGCGAAATCGTGACGAGCAAGCTCGAGCGCATCGGCCTCGTCGCGCATCGTGATCAGCGCGAGATCCGTGTCCTTCTCGAACGGCCGTGACAGATCGCGAACCTCGCCATCGATCCGCGCGGCGATCGCCGCCTTGGCAAGGCCGGGGCCGATGGCGGCGGCCACGTCCGCCGGGGTAGTCCCCGGGGCTACCTCGCGGACGGAACCGTCGGGCAGCGTGATGCGGAACATGGCGGACATGATAGGCCTTCATTGGGTAAAAGGAGGCGCGGCTTATGCCGTCGCCGCCGTCATATAGGCAAGCGGCGCGCTCGCGTCATCCCGGCCTTACGCAGCCGCGGCGGATGTGGTCACGCGATCCCGAACGGCACCACATGGTTCGCCTGACTATGCCCGACCTCCGCCCGCCCCAGATAGGGCACGCCGAGGTCGCGGCACCAGCGGTCCATCATGAACTCGAGCGTCTCGCCCCATTCGGGCTCGTTGGGGGTGATGTCGTTGACGATCCCCAGCCGCACCCCCGCCAGCCCTTTCAACTGAGTGGCATGGGCCATGTGGAACAGCAGCCGGTCTATATTGTACATCGCCTCGGATACCTCCTCGATCAGCAGCACGTGATCGGTGAGATCCGGCAGCCATGGCGTGCCGATCAGCGCGCCGAGGATCGAGAGGTTGAACGCCGCCGCCGGCCGCCCGTCGAGCCCTGGTTCCAGCCCCTGCCGGTCGCCCCGCGCCAGCCAGCCGAGCGAGCGCGCGACGGTGACGTCGCCGCCCTTGCGACGGATGTCGCTCGCCATCGGCCCGTGCGCCGGCCGGCCGATCCCGCGTGCGTAGAGGGCACCGAGCAGGAACCCCATATCCGAGTAACCAAGATACGCCTTGTGCCGGGCGGCCGCCCCGAGCTGCGGCATCACCGTCGACAGGAGGCGGTTGGAGCCATAGCCGCCGCGCAGGAACCAGATCGCGTCGAACGCGGGATCGTTGGCATAGTCAAGAAAGGCCGCCGCGCGGCGCGCGTCCGAGCCGGCGAAATGCCCGTCGACCTCGAAACATTGCGGGTGGAAGACGAGATCGACCTCGGGATAGGCCAACGCCGCGAATGCGCTGATCGGGGCAACGACGTCGTGATTGCCGATGCTCGCCAGCGCGAGAATGCCGATCTTCACTCCGATTACCCCCACATTCGTCCGTCGGCAGCGGCTACCGGGCCCGACAATCCCACACAGACCTTGCCCGCCGCCGCCCGTCTCGACTAGCCCGGCACCATGCAGATCGGCAACCTCGCGAACCGTCCTTGTTTCTTCGTCGGCATCGGGGGCTCGGGGATGATGCCGCTCGCGATGATCCTCGCCGGCCGCGGCGCCCGGGTGTCGGGCTCCGACCGCAACCTTGATTCCGGCCGCGTCCCCGCCAAGTTCGACGATCTCGCCGCCAAGGGCATCGCGCTGTTCCCGCAGGACGGCAGCGGCATCACCAGCCCCGGCCAGCTCGTCATCGCCTCGGCCGCGGTGGAAGACAGCGTCGCCGATATCGTCGCCGCGACCCGGCTCGGCTGCCAGCGCGCCACCCGCCCCGAGCTGCTCTCCGCGCTGTTCAACGACAGCTCGCTGCCGATCGGCGTCGCCGGCACCAGCGGCAAATCCACCGTGACCGGGATGATCGGCTGGATCCTCCACGCCTGCGGCCGCGACCCGACGGTGATGAACGGCGCGGTGATGAAGAACTTCGCCACCGCCGATGCGCCCTTCGCCAGCGCCTTGGTCGGCAGCGGCGAGGCCTTTGTCAGCGAAGTGGACGAAAGCGATGGCTCGATCGCTTATTACCGCCCGCGCATTGCCGTGCTCAACAACGTCAGCCTCGATCACAAGGGGCTCGACGAACTGCGCCTGTTATTTGCCGGCTTTATCGCCAAGGCAGAGACCGCGATCGTCAACATCGACAATGACGAGGCGGCACTGCTCGCCCGGCAGCGTCCGGCGACCCAGATCACCACCGTCGGTATCGCCCGCGACGCGGATTTTACCGCGCGCAACCTCGTCGAGGCGCCGTTCTCGATCGGCTTCGATCTGGCGGTCGCCGGCAATCCGCCGATCCCCGTCCGCCTTCAGGTTCCCGGGCGACACAATGTTGCCAATGCCTTGGCGGCAATCGCCGCGTCGGTAGCGGCCGGCGTGCCGCTGGCGGAGGCCGCCATCGCGATCGCCGGCTTCACCGGTCTGCGCCGGCGGTTCGATCTGGTCGGAGAGGCCGGCGGCGTCGCGGTGATCGACGATTTCGGCCACAACCCCGACAAGATCGGTGCCACGCTCGATACGCTCCACGCCTTCCCCGGCCGGCTGCTGATGCTGTTCCAGCCGCACGGCTACGGTCCCCTCACGGTGATGCGCCACGATCTTGTCGAGGCGCTGGCGGCGCGCATGGCCGCCAACGACATCCTCATTCTGCCCGACCCTGTCTATTACGGTGGCACCGTCACGCGCGATGTGACCAGTGCCGATATCGTTGCCGACCTCCAGGCCGCCGGCCGCGATGCCCGCTATGTCGCCGATCGTGACGCCGCCGCCGCGCTGCTGGTCGCCGAAGCATGTGGCGGCGACCGGATCATCGTGATGGGCGCCCGTGATGATACGTTGAGCCTGCTCGCCGGCAAGATGCTCGCCCGGCTTGGCGAGGGTGGCGCCGGAGCCGCGACCTGATATGCTCGGTCGTGCTGAAGCACGGAGTACCAGCCATGTTGCGTCGCCTGTTCCTCGATCACCCTCAGGCCGTTGGCGAAAGCTATGCCGAGCATCTGGCAACAGCCGGTCGCTTTGGGCTGGCAATGGTCGCTGGCGGCGGCGCCTGCCTTGTCCACGCCATCCTGCCTGCAGCCTTCAAGACCACCGGCAGCAGCACGGTCGCCGAACTCCACCGCCAGATGGTCGCCAAGCGCGGCGTCGTGAAGGCGGATCAGCTGCAGATGCGGACGGTCGATTTCGTCATCTGATCGGCTGAGGAACGACCAATGCGGCGTCGCAGTCGTCGACTCGCGACACGCGCAAATGCTCGAGCCCGGCATAGTTTCGGCGCACGATCTCTAGCGGGTCAACCGGGCCGGCGAAGCGCAGCCCATAGGTGCTCGCCGACTTCCACATCACGGTGCCCGGCATGTCGAGCCCATTCGCCTTCAACGTCACCCGCATGCCCAGCCGCAACCCGGCAATGCACCTCACCTTGGCGCCATCGCGCGAGATGTTGGCGATGATCACGGGAAACAGATCGGACTGGACGGCCAGCTGGCCGCCGAAGTGGGTCGGGAAACGCTGCGCTGCACGTGCTTCACGCGAGGCCGGCGTGCTTGACTGCGACATAGTACCTCCATCGAGAGACATGCCGGTTCGACGAAGCTAACTTGCATTAGTTCCGAAATGGACGAAACAATCGAAGTTAATGAAATCTCTCCAATCTCCTTTTGCTACAATTCGCGAAGGGCATTGGGGCGCCGGCAGAGTGGTTCTCCCGCCTCTGCTTTGCCTCTACAAAGCTCCGATGACCAATATCTCCCGCCCCCGCCTCGCCTATCATCTCACCGCCGGCACCGGCCCGACGATCGTCTTCCTGCCCGGCTACGCCTCCGACATGAACGGCACCAAGGCGGTAGCGCTGGAGGTCTGGGCCAGGGCTGCGGGGCGCGCCTACCTGCGCTTCGATTATGCCGGCTGCGGCCAGAGCGAAGGCGCCTTCGAGGAGCAGAGCCTTGCGGACTGGCGTGACGATGTGCTGGCGATGCTCGACGACGCCGTGCAGGGTCCAGCGATCCTCGTCGGCTCCTCGCTCGGCGGCTGGCTGATGCTGCTCGCCGCCAGGGCGCGCCCCGAGCAGGTCGTCGGCCTCGTCGGCATCGCCCCCGCGCCGGATTTCACCGACTGGGGGTTCAGCATGGACGAGAAGATGGCGATCCTCTCCGGTGGTCGGCTCGAGCGCGCCAATCGCTATGGCCCCGCTCCCACCGTCTACACTCGCGCCTTCTACACCTCGGGCGAAGCCAACCGGCTGATGTTCGGGCCGATCGCCTTCGATGGCCCGGTCCGGCTGGTGCAGGGTCAGGCCGATCCCGACGTGCCTTGGCATCGCACCTGCCGCCTCGCCGAGCTGATTCGTTCAGCCGATGTGCAGACCTGGCTGGTCAAGGACGGTGACCACCGCCTGTCGCGCGCACCTGATATCGCGCTCGTCGTCCGTGCGGTTGAGGATGTGATTGACGCATTATGATCAGCCTGCTGCTTGCCGCCGCCGCCACGCAAGCGACTCCCGTCGCCCGTCCGGCCGACCCGCGCGAGGCGCGCTATGAGCGCTGTGTCGATCTCGCCACCCGCGACACCGCCGCCGCCCGCACCGAAGCATCACAATGGGGCGCCACCGGGGGCGGCTGGTTCGCGCGCCAGTGCGCGGGCATCGCCTACACCCGCGACGGCCAATATCCCGCCGCTGCTACCGAATTCACGGCCGCCGCCCGCGCTGCAGAGCTTGCCCATGATGCCCGCGCCGCCAATTACTGGGCGCAGGCGGGCAACGCCTGGCTGGCCGCGGGCGAACCCGTCAAGGCCCGCGCCGCGCTCGACACCGCGCTGGTCGCCGGCACTCTGACCGGCCTGTCGCTGGGCGAGGCGCAGCTCGACCATGCCCGTGCGCTGGTCGTCGCCGGCGAGATCGATGCCGCCCGCCGCGATCTCGATCTCGCCCTCACCAACGCCACTGCCGATCCGCTAGCCTGGCTGCTGTCGGCAACGCTCGCGCGCCGGATGGGGGACCTGCCCCGTGCCAAGAAGGACATCGCCGAGGCGCTCCGCCGCTCCGCAGACGATGCTTCCGTCCAGCTCGAAGCGGGCAACATCGCCGCCACCGCGCACGACGAGGCCGGTGCCCGCGCCGCCTGGGCCGAGGCGGCACGGCTGTCGCCCAACGGCGAAGTCGGCCGCCACGCAGTTGATGCGCTGCGGCAGTTCGATACGCCGCCTCCGGCAAGTCCCGCGCCGGCGATCACGCCGCCGCCCTCGTCCGCGCACATGCCTGCGCAAGGTCGCTAAAATCCACCGCCTTGGCTGGTACCGCCAAGGCTCAGTTCCTAGGTAGCGGCCAACCCTTACCGAGGAAGCCGCATGAAATACCTCCACACCATGATCCGCGTCACCGATCCCGACGCGACCATCCGGTTCTTCGAGCTGCTCGGCCTCAAGGAAGTGCGCCGTATCGACAATGAGCGCGGTCGCTTCACGCTGATCTTCCTCGCGACCCCCGATGCGATCCGCCAGCCCGGCGAGCGCGCCGACTCCGAGGTTGAGCTCACCTACAATTGGGATCCCGAGCATTACAGCGGCGGCCGCAACTTCGGCCATCTCGCCTATCAGGTCGACGACATCTACGAGACCTGCCAGCGGCTGATGGACGCCGGCGTCACCATCAACCGCCCGCCGCGCGACGGCCATATGGCCTTTGTCCGCACCCCCGACGGCATCTCGATCGAGCTGCTCCAGGATGGCGTGCTCGAACCCGCCGAGCCCTGGTCGTCGATGCCCAACACGGGCGAGTGGTGACATGCTGGAGATCGTCCGCGTCGCGGTGCTGAGCGACAATTACGCCTGGCTGCTCCACGATGCCGATTCGGGCCAGACCGCCGTGGTCGATCCCGGCGAAGCGGCGCCAGTGCTAGCCGCAGCATCGGCAAGGGGCTGGACGATCGACGGGGTATGGACCACCCACTGGCATCCCGATCACACCGGCGGCAATGAGGCGATCAAGGCGGCGGGCGCACGGATCACCGGTCCCGCCGCCGAGGCCGGGAAAATTCCCAGCCTCGACGTGCTGGTCGGCGAGGGCGATACCGTGACGCTCGGCGATCACGTCGCACGGGTGATGCAGGTGCCGGGGCACACCCAGGGCCACATCGCCTTCCACTTTGCCGATGATCGCGCGATCTTCACCGGCGACACCTTGTTTGCGATGGGCTGCGGCCGCTTGTTCGAGGGCACGCCGGCTGACATGTTCGCCAACATGCAGCGCTATGCGGCGCTACCCGATGACACCCGTGTCTATTGCGGGCACGAATATACCCAGTCGAACGGCCGCTACGCCCTGGTCGCGGAGCCCGAAAACCAGGCGATCATCGATCGCATGGCGGAGGTGGACACCGCACGTGCTCGCGGTGATGCCACGATCCCCACCACCATCGGGCTGGAGCGGACCACCAATCCGTTTCTCCGCGCCACGACGGTCGATCGACTTGCCGAGTACCGCCGCGCCAAGGATAATTTCCGCGGCTAAACCGGCGATCGTGCGTTACGCCACTGGAGGTCGACCATGCGCTACCTGATTGTCCCCTTGCTCGCGATGTTGGGCGCTTGCACGCTGACGCCGGCGCAGCAGGCCGCCGTCGCCCGGTCGGACGCTGCCAGCCAGCAGGGCCTGGCCAAGGAGCTCGCCGGGCTGGAGCCCGGCCAGCCGGTATCGTGCCTGACCAACTACCGCTCGCGGCAGCTCAAAGGCTATGGCTCGACCTTGGTCTATGTCGAAGGTCGCAACCTCAAATATCGCGTCGAGGCGCCGGGCTGCGAGGACGTCACGCGCGGCGACATCCTCGTCACCGTGTCGCCGACCGGCCAGTTGTGCAGTGGCGACATTGCACGCACTGTCTCGCAAACCTCGCGCATCCCGAGTGGCGGCTGCGGGCTGGGTGAATTCACCCCCTATCGCAAGCCGCGCTCGTGAGCCCGCTTCTCAAGCGGGGCCTGACCCTCGCCGTGCTGGCGCTGGCGCTCGCCGCCAACAAGTCGGATCCGCTCGCCGGCCGCGTTTCCGGCGCGCCGGTCGAATGCATCAGCCTGGCTCCCGGCGCCACCAATGGCCCGCAGATCGTCGACGATCACACCATCCTTTATCGGCAGTCTGGCAAGCGGATCTGGCGTACCGGCCCGGTCGGCACGTGTCCCGGGCTGCGCCCGCTCGCCACCATGATCGTCGATGTCTACGGCAGCCAATTGTGCCACAATGATCGCTTCCGCACGATCGAACCGGGGATGAGCATCCCCTCGGCCTCTTGCCGGCTCGATCGCTTCACGCCCTACGACAAAAAATAGCAGGTATCCCGCATCCGTCATCCCGGCGGACGCTGGGATGACAGTCGACAGCTACAGGCCTACAGCACGAACCGGCTGAGATCGGTGTTCTTGGCGATGCTCGCGAGCTGCCGGTCGACATAGGCCGCATCTACCGTCACCGGGTCCGTACGGTCCTCGGCATCGAAGCTCACTTCTTCGAGCAGTTTTTCCATCACCGTCTGCAGCCGCCGCGCGCCGATGTTCTCGACCTGCCCGTTCACCTCGGCGGCGATCCGCGCGATCGCGGCGATGCCATCGGTGGTGAAGTCAATGTCGACGCCCTCGGTGGCGATCAGCGCCTTATACTGCGCCGGCAGTGACGCCTTGGTATCGGACAGGATGGCGATGAAATCCTCCTCGGTGAGGCCCTTCAGCTCGACGCGGATCGGCAGCCGCCCCTGTAGCTCGGGCAGCAGGTCCGACGGCTTGGCGACATGGAAGGCGCCGCTGGCGATGAACAGGATATGGTCGGTCTTCATCGGCCCATATTTGGTCGCCACCGTGGTGCCCTCGATCAGCGGCAGCAGGTCTCGCTGCACGCCTTCGCGGCTCACCGAACCGCCGCGCACGTCGCTGACGGCAATCTTGTCGATCTCGTCGAGGAACACGATGCCATTGGCTTCGGCATCGGCCAGCGCAGTGCGGCTCACCTCGTCCTGGTCGAGCCGCTTGTCCGCTTCTTCCTCAACGAGCTTGTCCCACGCCGCGCGTACCGTCACCTTGCGCCGCTTGAGCTGCTGGCCGCCGCCGAACGACTTCATCATCTCGGAGATGTTGATCATCTGCGCGCCGCCGCCGGGCACCTCGAACGGCGTCTGCGGCGCCTGCTCCAGCTCGATCTCGATCTCGGTCTGATCGAGATGGCCGTCGCGGAACCGCTGCTTGAACGATTCGCGGGTCGCCTGGCTCGAATCCTTGCCGACCAGCGCATCGAGCAGCCGTGCCATCGCCGCCTCTTCGGCCTTGTCCTTCACCGCCAGGCGCCGGCGTTCCTTCTCCAGCCGAATGGCCTCTTCGACCAGGTCGCGCGCGATCTGCTCGACATCGCGGCCGACATAGCCGACCTCGGTGAACTTGGTCGCCTCGACCTTGACGAACGGCGCGTCGGCGAGCTTCGCCAGCCGCCGGCTGATCTCGGTCTTGCCGCAACCGGTGGGCCCGATCATCAGGATGTTCTTGGGCGTCACCTCGTCGCGCAGGTCGGCGGACAGCTGCTGCCGCCGCCAGCGGTTGCGCATCGCCACCGCCACCGCCCGCTTGGCGTCACGCTGGCCGATGATGTGCGCGTCGAGCGCGGCGACGATTGCCTTGGGAGTCAAATTCTCGTTCATTCTACCTCTTATCCCGGTCACACCGAGATCAATGTTCGTCATCCCAGCGAAAGCTGGGATCTCGTGCCACAGGGGTCCGTAACAACATGGAGGCCCTAGCTTTCGCTAGGGCGACGGTTCAGTTCACCGAATCCAGCGTCTCGATCGTCAGCCGGTCGTTGGTGTAGACGCACACCTCCGCCGCGATCCCCATCGCCTTGCGGCACAGCGTCTCGGCGTCTGGTTCATAGTCGACCAGCGCGCGCGCTGCGGCGAGCGCGTAATTGCCGCCCGATCCAATCGCGGCAATGCCCGCCTCGGGCTCGAGCACGTCGCCATTGCCGGTGAGAATCAGCGTCACCTCCTTGTCGGCGACGATCATCATCGCCTCGAGGTTGCGGAGGTATTTGTCGGTGCGCCAGTCTTTGGCGAGCTCCACCGCGGCGCGCATCAGCTGGCCGTGGTGGCGCTCGAGCTTGGCCTCGAGCCGCTCGAACAGGGTGAACGCATCGGCGGTGGCGCCCGCGAAGCCGCCGATCACCGAGCCGTCACCCAGCCGTCGCACCTTGCGGGCATTAGGCTTCATCACCGTCTGCCCCATCGATACCTGGCCGTCACCGGCGATGACGACCTTGCCGCCGCGCCGGACCGAAAGAATGGTGGTGCCATGCCAGACGGGCATGGCGTGTGGATCATTTCCGTGCATGCGCGGCATATGGGTGGCGCCCCGCGCAGTTGCAAAGCCCCTCGCCGTTACAACGCAAGCACGCTCAGCGCTCCACGCCGCGCGCCTTGCCCCAGCTGCGCGCCACCGTATAGCCGAGATAGCCGGTCCCGAAGAGCGCATAGAGCGGCTCGGGGATACCGTTGAGATAGGCGGTCATCCCCTGCGCGATCGCCGCCGCCGCCGCCGGCCGCACCGCGGCGATCAGCCCCATCGGGATCGACCACAAGAGCAATGCATACATCACGTAAAGGAACGCCGGCCGCGCCCGCCGCGTCCAGGCATCGGTATCGGCTTTCGGCGCCGCTATTTTGAGCAGTTCGATCTTGGCCGCCTCACGTGCCGCCGGATCCGCCACCACCCGATCGATCAGCGCCGCCGCCGCCCTCGTGCCCCCAGGCATGATGATCATCGTCTCATCCTCCGCGTCGATGCCCATTAACCGATCCGGTTGGCCAGCCAGCCATAAAGGAATGCCTCGTTTGCCGGCCGCCGCTCGGCCAACGCGAGGTATCGCTCGCCCTGCAGCGCCTCCATCGCCTTGACCAACACCCGGCCGGCCCCCGCTCCACGGCGATCCATGAACGCGTCCAAAGCAGCCAGCGTGCGCGTGCCCACCGCACCGTCCAGCGGCACGTCGGGATAATCCGCGGCGCCGCGGTTAAGCGCGTTCAGCGCGCGCTGCAGGAAGGACGCCGCCACCGCCGGGCCCATGTTGACGCCGGTGTCGAACAGCTCGGCGGCAATCTGGAACGAGCGCCGCGCCACCTGGTCGAACCCCGGTCGCAACCAGTACATCCGCCGGTAGATCGCCACCGCCTCGCCGCGCGACAAGGTGCGCATCGCACCGGCATAACCTTGTGCCCGCGCCACCGCGACGGTGATCCCCCAATTGGTCTCGCCGCCCTTGTCCGCGGGATGGTCGACATAGCCGCCCTCCCGGTCGATCACCTCGTCGATCAGTTGCTCGATGGTCATGCCAGCCTCCCAGATCAGGAGGCGAGCGAACCATAGAGGTTCGCTGTAGGACAGCACTAAATGCCCGTGGGCGTCGCATTCGCGTCGCCTCAGGCGGCGCGGCTCACCGCATCCTGCTCGGTGCAGCGGTCGAACAGCGCCTCGATCCGATCCTCGGCAAGCGGGCGGCTGAACAGATAGCCCTGGATGCTGCTGCATCCCTGCCCGCGCAGCCGGGCGAGCTGGTCGTCGCTCTCCACGCCCTCGGCGGTGGTTTCCATGTGCAGCGCCTCGGCAAGCTGCACGATCGCCCGCACGATCGCCGCGGCGCTGTCGTCATAGGCCACCGCGGTGACGAACGAGCGATCGATCTTGATCTTGTCGAACGGAAATTTGCGCAGGTAGCTCAGCGACGAATAGCCGGTGCCGAAATCGTCCAGCGCCACCCGCACGCCCATGTCGCGCAACCGGTGCAGCATCGCCACTACCGGCCCCTCGCCGTCGAGGAACACCGATTCGGTGATCTCGATCTCGAGCCGACCCGGCGCCAGCCCGCTCTGCGCCAGCGCCTGAAGCACGATGGTCTGGAAGCCGGTGTTGCGGAACTGCAGCGGCGAGACGTTGACCGCGATGCGCACGTGATCGGGCCATTCGACGGCGGCACGGCAGGCCTGGTGGAGCACCCACTCGCCGATCGCGACAATCAGCCCCGTCTCTTCGGCGACCGGGATGAACTCGGTCGGAGACACGCGACCGCGACTCGGGTGGTTCCACCGCAGCAGCGCCTCAAAGCCGCTGATCGCATCGTCCTTCAGCGCCACGATCGGCTGAAAGTTGAGCTGGAACTCGTTGTTCTTGAGCGCCTTGCGCAGGTCGAGCTCGAGCTGGCGGCGCTTGCGCGCGGCCTCGTCGAGCGCCGGCTCGAAGAAGCGGAAGGTGCCGCGGCCGTCCTGCTTGGCGCGGTACAGCGCGAGATCGGCGTTCTTGAGCAGCAGGTCGGCGTCGTCGCCATCAACCGGACCGATCGCGATGCCGATGCTGGTGCCGCTGGCGATCACATGGCCTGCCGCCTGCAACGGCTCCTGCAAGGCGTCGACGATCTGCTGCGCGAGCACACGAGGTCGATCGGCAAGGAAGCCGTTGGCGAGCACGATGGCATATTCGTCGCCGCCCAGCCGCGTGACCATGCCGTCCGGCACCATCTCCACCAGCAATGCGCCGATCTGCCGCAGCAGCGCATCGCCCACTGGATGGCCGAGCGTGTCGTTGACGCCCTTGAAACCGTCGAGGTCGAGGCACAGCACCGCCACCTCGCCCCCGGTCCGCGCCGCGCGCGCGATCGCCTGCTCCAGCGCCTGGCGGAACGACACGCGGTTGGGGAGCCCGGTCAGCGAATCGTGGAAGGCCAAGTGAGTGATGCGATGCTCGCGCTCGACGATCCCCGCCGACATCCGGTTGAAGCTGTCCGCCAGCCGGCCAATTTCATCCGCGCCTTCCACCGGCACCTCGGTATGCTCGCCGGCCTCCAGCGCCTTGGCGGCCCGATCGAGCACCGCGATCGGGCGAGCGATGCTGCTGGCGAGCCGACCGCTGCCGAGCAGGACCAGGATCAGCCCCATCAGCCCGGCGAGCCCGATGCCGATCTGCAGCGGGCGGTATTGGGCCAGGGCGGCGCCATGCGGGTAGCGGATCAGCAACGCCGCAGAGGCGTCCCCGGCCGGCCCATGAAGCGGCTTTGCCAGCGCAAAGGCGGCGCCGCCAGGCAGGTCGAGCGTCGTCAGCGTTCGCTTGCCCATCGATTCGCGAACCAGCCGGTCGAGCTGGAGATTGGCCGGTACCGAACCGTCCGCCGCCGACCAATGGCCGTCGGCCGTGCGCTGCAGGATCGTCGCGGTGAGCGGGATCGCCGATAATCGTTCGAGGCTGCGCATCTCGCCGCCGTCGAGCCGGATCGCGAAGGCCACCCAGCCGATCTCGGTCGGTGCTAGGATCGGTGATAGGATGATCCGATACACCGCACCGTCGACCGTGATCACCGCATCGCGACGCCCGTCGGCGAGGACGAACGGCAATTGCCCCACGGCTGCGGCGAGCGGCCCGTGGACGCCGATCACCGCGCCATCCTGGTCCACCACCATCGCCAGCGGCACGCCCGCCCGGTTGCGCAGGCTGACCAGCGCACTGTCGATGGTCGATCGGTCTCCGCTGGCGATCGCGCTGCGGAAGCCGAAGTCATGCGCCAGCACGTCGGCCGCGCTCGCCAGCGATCGCTCGCGTAACGCCCACAGCCGGTCATACACCGTTCCGCTCGCGGCCAGTTCCGCCATCACCGAGGTTCGCGCCGCATCCTGGACGATGACCTGGGTGACCCCGGCAATGCCGATCAGCGCGACCCCGAACAAGGCGGCATAGAGCACCGCCAGCCGCGTCCGCAGCGAGCGGAAGCGCAACCGCGACCAGAAGGGCGGCATCGTCAACGCTGGATCGCGACGGTGGTCGCCAGCCCGGCGGCGGCGACGATCTTGGGCTGCGCGAGCGTGTTGCCCGCGGCGCGAATCGATGGATGCCAGACCCGCAAGGTCACCGCACCGGCCGGCACCCCGGTAAGCGCCACCCGCCCGGCAGCGTCGGTCACCGCCGCGAACGGCGTCGCCGTGACATAGACGAAGCCGCTCATCTGGTCGTGGATGTTGCAGCCGAGCGCGACCACCCCGGGCTTGTCGAACGTCACCGCGCGCTGGTCGTCGCGGCCGTAGAGCTTGAGGTCGAACTTGCGCGGCTTTGAGAAGGAATAGACGTGGTGGCGCACCTTGTCGCGATTGGGAAAGCCCACCGACGCGCCAACCGGCACCACCAGCACGTGCGGCTCGAAGGCAATATCGCGCTGCTGGACCATGTAGGGACCCCGTGGCACCGCGGCGGCTCCGCCCGGCACCTCCACCGAGACCACCGCATCGGCGAGCGGGCGTCCGTCCGGTCCCTTGACAATCACCGTCACCGGCGCCGCCGCCGCGATCGCCGGCATCAGGAGCCCTCCGGCAGCGAACCAGCGGAGGGCGACGAAGGGGGCAAGGAAGCGCGACATCGCCTGCCTGTAGCTCAACGTCGTTTACCGTTCGTAAAGGTGGGTTTTACCGGCTGGCAACCACAGCGCGGCTAATCAGGTCGGCAATGATACGGATCCTAACCCACGATAGAATCATGGCAATTTCGCTGCTGGTGGCGGCGGTGACGGCCGCGCCGGCACTGGCCGAGGAGCATCGCGCCGGCGGCAAGCTACTGCTCACCAACGGCGTCTCCACGGTAGACGGCGCCGCCGGCGGCGGGCTGGCCAGCTGGGCGGTGATCGCCGGTAACGAGACCCGCGACGGCATCGGCGGCAGCGCCCATGCGACGCTCGTCGCACTGCCCGATTTCACCCTCAAGAGCTATGGCGCCGCGGTCGGCGTGTTCGATCGGCTGGAGGTTTCATACGCTCACCAGAGCTTCGACACCCGCGCCGCCGGCGCCGCTCTCGGGCTGGGCCGCGGCTTTACCTTCGCGCAGGACGTGGTCGGCGCCAAGCTGCGGATTGCAGGCGACGCGGTCTGGGCGCAGGACCGCCTGCTGCCGCAGATCAGCATCGGCGTTCAGCACCATATCGCCGAGAAGGCGGCGGTGATCCATGCGGTTGGTGGCCGCGAGAGCGAGGGCACCGACCTGTATGTCGCCGCCACCAAGCTGCTGCTCGCGCAAAGCCTCGTCCTCAACGGCACCGTCCGTTTCACCAAGGCCAACCAGTTCGGCCTGCTCGGCTTCGGCACCGACGGCCGCAACGCCCGCACCGCGCAATTTGAAGGCTCGGCGGGCTACATGCTGTCGTCGCGGCTGGTGGTCGGCGGCGAGTATCGCACCAAGCCCGATCGGCTCGGCTTCGCGCAGGAAGATGACGCGTACGATTTGTTCGCCGCCTGGGCGGTGCAGCGCCACGTGTCGCTCACCGCCGCCTATGTCGATCTCGGCGACATCGCCACCGTCAAGGATCAGCGCGGGCTGTTCCTGTCGCTCCAGACCGCCTTCTGAAGGAATGTTCGTGTCGATCCTGCTCGCCCTCGCCCTCGCCGCCCAGGTGGCAACCCCGCCCGGCGAGGAGGCGGTTGCACCCTACGCGCATGGCAACGCCAATGCCGGCGCCACGCCGTTCGCGGGCAACGGCATGTGGCATGCCTTTCACGGCAGCGACGGCGTCAACCGGCTGATCGATCGCTTCGTCGCCCGCAACGTCGCCGACCCGCGCATCGCCGACATCTTCCGCAACCAGGATCTGGTACGCCTGCGCCGCACGCTGAAGGAGCAATTCTGCTACATCCTCAATGGCGGCTGCGAGTATTCGGGGCGAACCATGAAGGACGCGCACACCAACATGGGGCTGCAGATGGCCGACATGGGCGCGCTGGTGGAAAATCTGCAATGGGCGATGCGCCAGGAGCATGTGCCGTTCGCCGCGCAGAACCGTCTACTCGCGAAACTTGCGCCGATGAAGCGCGACGTCGTCCAGCGCTGACTGCGCCGCTAGCGACACCCTGTTCGACCGTCATGCTGAACTCGTTTCAGCATCCATCGCCCATCCCGCGTCGCAAGCCCGCGGGCAGTGCAGGTCATGGATCCTGAACCAAGTTCAGGATGACAGCAGCGTCGGATTATTGGGAGCAGTCGCCCGAACATCTACGCCCCGCCAGCAAAAAGGCTCAACGGGACGTCAGTCCGAGAAGATGAATTGGTCGGGGCGACAGGATTCGAACCTGCGACCCCCACACCCCCAGTGTGATGCGCTACCAGGCTGCGCTACGCCCCGACCGGCTGGAAACCCGCGAGCAGCTCGCCGGTCATCCAGAACGCGGGCCTCTAGGCCGGTGTCGGCAGCGATGCAAGCGCGGATCGGCGAAGCGCCCGCAATTGGCGGAATGATTGCGCGCGCGGCCCACCAATGCTAGCGCGCGACGCTTCACGGGCGGGGACATTTTTCCTGCCGATCAGCCATGCACGGACAAGATGATCATCTCCCCAGCTTATGCCCAGGTCGCAGGCGCCACCGGTGAATCGAGCGGTTTCGCCTCGATCATCAGCCTTGCGCCGCTGTTCCTGATCTTCATCGTCTTCTACTTCCTCATGATCCGCCCGCAGCAGCGGCGCATGAAGCTGCTCCAGCAGTCGGTCGAGGCGGTGAAGAAAAACGACACCGTGGTCACCGCTGGCGGCATCGTCGGCAAGGTCACCAAGGTCGAGGACGGCTTCGTCGAGGTCGAGATCGCCCCCAACACCCGGGTCCGCGTGGTCAAATCCACCCTCACTGAGGTGACCAGCCCCAATTCGAAGCCGGCGAACGACTGATGCTCGATTTTCCTCGCTGGAAGGTCGTCTCGATCTGGACGCTGCTCGCGGTGCTCTGCGCGTTGGCGGTTCCGAGCTTCCTGCCCGAAAGCATCACCAACAGCTGGCCGGTGCACCCGCGGATCAACAAGGGGCTCGATCTCGCCGGCGGCAGCTACCTGCTGCTCGAAGCGGACACCCAGGATCTCGCCAACAGCCGTATCGAGGCGATGCGCGAGCAGATACAGGGCTCGATGCGCAACGGCACGCCGCGCATCGCGATCGGCGACATATCCACCCGCGACAACCAGCTGACCTTCCTGCTGCGCGACCCAAGCCAGGTCGACGCCGCGCGCGAGCGCCTGCTCGGCATCACCGGCGGTGGCGCGGGCATGACCGGTCAGCGCGAGTGGGACATCACGGTGGTCGACACCAGCCGTTTCGTCGTCACCCCCACCAAGGCAGGCCTCACCCAGGCGGTGAAGACCGCGATGGACGATGCGCGCGACGTCGTCCGCCGCCGTATCGACGAGCTCGGCACCCGAGAGCCGACCGTCGTCGGCCAAGGCGACAACCGCATCGTCGTCCAGGTCCCCGGCCTGCAGAACCCGCAGGCGCTGAAAGACCTGCTCGGCAAGACCGCCAAGCTCGAGTTCAAGCTGGTCGATACCAACGCCAACCCGGCGGATCTCGCCAAGGGCATCGCCCCGATCGGCAGCCAGGTGCTGCCCTATCCGGGCAACCCTGCCGGCCCGCCGTTCATCGCGGTCAAGCGCGGCGTGATCATCTCGGGCGACCAGCTCGCCGATGCGCGCCAGGCCTACGATCCGCAGACCAACCTTCCCAACATCACCATCAACTTCAACGCCGATGGCGGCAACCGCTTCGCGCGGGTGACGCAGCAGAACGTCAACAAGCCGTTCGCGATCATCATCGATAACAGCGTGATTTCGGCGCCCAATATCAACGAGCCGATCCTTGGCGGCTCCGCCTCCATCTCGGGCAACTTCACGGTCGAGAGCGCCAACCAGCTCGCGATCGCGCTACGCTCGGGCAAGCTGTCGGTCGGCCTCAAGGTCATCGAGGAATCGACCGTCGGCCCGGATCTCGGCAAGGACTCGATCCGCGCCGGCATCCTCGCCTGCGCGGTCGCAGTCGCGCTGGTGGTCGCCTTCATGTTCCTGACCTACGGCCGGTTCGGCCTTTATGCGAACCTCGCCGTGATCATCAACGTGTTCGTGATCCTCGGCGTGCTCGCGGTGCTCCACGGCACCCTCACCCTCCCTGGTATCGCCGGCTTTGTGCTCACCATCGGCACCGCGGTCGATGCCAACGTGCTGATCAACGAGCGCATCCGTGAGGAACGCCGCCGCGGCCGCTCGGTCGTCCAGGCGGTCGAGCTCGGCTATAAGGAAGCGAGCCGGACGATCTTCGAGGCCAACATGACCCACGGCATCTCCGGCGTGATCATGTTCGTGCTCGGGTCGGGCCCGGTGAAGGGCTTTGCGGTGGTGCTGCTGATCGGCATCGTCACTTCGGTGTTCACCGCGGTCACCTTCACCCGCATGCTCGTGGCCCTGTGGATCCGCCGCAACAAGCCGAAGACGATCAACATATGATCCGGCCCGCGTCGTCCCTTACCCAGCATACGTCACCCCGGCGCGCGCCGGGGTCTCCCCGTGACAACGAGACCCCGGCGCATGCCGGGGTGACGGAGTGAACCGATGAAACTGCTCAAGATCGTCCCCGACAACACCAACATCGATTTCGTCCGCTTGCGCGGGGTGGCCTTCGGCCTGACCCTGCTGCTCAGCGTGCTCGCGATCGGCCTGGTCGCGGTGAAGCACCTCAATTTTGGCGTCGATTTCGTCGGCGGCCTGATGATCGAGGAAAAGTTCGCCACCCCGCCGAGCCAGGATGCGGTGCGCAGCGCCGTCGACCGCCTCAATGTCGGTGAAGCCTCGCTCCAGCAGTTCGGCGATCCGCGGACGCTGACCATCCGCCTCCCCGTCCAGCAGGGGGCCGACGAGGGCGCCACCAACGCCGTCGTCAAGAAGGTGGAAACCGCGCTCGGCCAGCAGTTCCCCGGCGCCACCTTCTCGCGCTACTCCACCGTCTCGGGCAAGGTCTCGGGCGAGCTGATCGAGCATGGCGCGCTCGCGGTGATCCTCGCCATCCTCGGCATTGGCCTGTTCGCCGTGGTGCGCTTCGAATGGCAGTTCGGCGTCTCCACCATCGTTGCCATCGTCCACGATCTGCTGATGACGCTCGGTTTCTTCGCGCTGACGGGGTTCGAGGTCGATCTCAACATCGTCGCCGCGGTGCTCACCATCATCGGCTATTCGATCAACGACAAGATCGTAATCGACGACCGTATCCGCGAGAACATGCGCCGCTATCGCAAGATGGAGATGCGCGAGATCATCAACCTCTCGGTCAACGAGACGCTCCCGCGTACCGTGATGACCTCGGTGACAATCCTGCTCGCGCTGGTGGCGATGCTGTTCCTGGGAGGTCACGTGCTGCGCGGCTTCACCGCGGCGATGATCCTCGGCATCGTCGTCGGCACCTATTCGTCGATCTACGTGTCGTCGTCGCTGCTGATCACCCTCGGCCTCCGTGCCGATCCGCGCCCCGCCAAGGGCGCCGACCGGTCGATCGACAATGCCGAGCGGGTCGGGCCGCGGGACCGCTGAGGTGCGGATGAGTGAGGACTCGCCTCCCTCGGGCGGCCCGATCATCCGCGCCTTCGCCGGCACCGGCTTCCGGGTCGGTGAGACCGCGCACCGCGCACTGCTGATGACGGTTGAGGCCGCGACTGACTGGACGCCGCCCGCGTTCAGCGATCTCGCGATCGAGCATCTGCAATCGCTGGTCGCAATGCAGCCCGAGTTTATCCTGATCGGCACCGGCGCCACGCTGGTGCGGCCACCGGCCGCGCTGGTGAAGGCACTGGAGGCTCGGCACATCGGCATCGAGGCGATGGATAGCCGCGCCGCCGCCCGCGCCTGGGGCGTGTTGCGCAGCGAAGGCCGCCCCATTGCCGCGGCGCTCTACCCGCTCGACGCCTGACCGCCCGCCACCAGCCGGGCGAGATGCGCGGCCAGCGCCGTGGCATTCGCCTCCCAGCTGAACCCCGTCACGGTCGCCCGGACCGCATCGGGCGCCGGCGGCATGGCCAGCAAGTCGGCGATGCCGCCGGCGAAGGCGATCGGCGCGCGGTCGGCCACCCGGCCGGCCGCCTCGCTCGTCACCACCTCGCGCGCGCCCCCCGCATCGGTGATCACGATCGGCGTCCCGCAGCTCAGCGCTTCCACCCAGGCGTTGGCCAGCCCTTCTGATGCCGACGCCAACGCCATCACGTCCGCCGCCGCCAACAGTTCAGGCAGGGCCGCATGCGGCACCGCGCCGATCAGCCGCACCCGATCGGCGACACCCAGCCGCGCTGCCAGCGACGCCAGCCGGCCGTGCTCGGGCCCCTGTCCGGCCACGATCAGCGTCACGCCCGCGAGCCTCGCCACCGCCTCGATAACCACGTCATGCCCTTTGCGCGGGATCAGCGCCCCGAGCGACAGCACCAGCGGCCCGGCAACGCCCAGCCCCTGCTTGAGCGCCGCCCGGTCCCCCGGACAAAAGCGATCGCGGTCGATCCCTGTATGATGCACCCTGATCCTAGGGCCCGGCATGCCGAGAGCGACCATATCCGCCCGCATCGCCTCGCTCACCGCGAGCAACCCGTCGGCGGCTTGCCCCGCCGCGAGCACCTGACGCCGCGTCGCCGCCGCCCGCCCCCAATGATGAATATCCGCTCCGCGCGCCTTGATCGACACCGGCACGCCATAGCGCCGCCCGAGCGCCACCGCGGCGGGCCCATCGGGGAAGAAGAAGGAGGCGTCGATCACGTCGAAGCCGGCGTCGTCGCGGATCGCATCCAGCACCGGCACCAGCGCGCGTGCGAGCAGGCGGGCATGCCAGCGCCCGCCGGTTCCCGGCAACGCGATAAAACGCGGCCGATGAACGTCGAGCCCTTTCCAGCGCTCGCGTGCCGGCACGTCCAGGAACGCAGGACGCAGCAACCGCGTCAGCGGCGGTGGCAGCACGCCGATCGGCGCCACCACCGTGACCGCGACGCCCGGTTGCGCGGCGAAGCCGAGCGTCTGGCGCTCGACGAATACGCCAAAATTGGGTCGGGTCGCGTCGGGAAACAGCGTCGACAGGGTCAGGATGCGCAACATGGCGCGCATCATAGCTCCTGCCGGTTAACGCCCGCCCCTGCCCGCCCCGGCACGCCGCATCATCCGGCAGGGGCGGCCCGAATCAGACCCGCGTCACGCCCGGATAGGCGAACAGCACATCGGCGTCGGCGCTGGTCGTCACCGTCTCGCTGCCGGTCATCGTCACGCACTCGCCCGCCTTGAACGCAACGCCCCCGACCTCGCCCGATCCGGTGATCGGCACGATCCACGCCGTCTTGCCCTCAGGCAGCGTCACCGCATGGGTGCCCGCAGTCCAGCGCTCGAGCACGAACTTAGGGCCCTCGACCAGGATCTTACGGTCGTCGCTCACCACGCCGGGCGAGGTGATCGGCTGGTACGGCGTCAGATGCGACACCGCGACGCCGTCCTTGAGGTGCAACTCGCGATCGCTGCCGTAATCGTACAGCCGATAGGTCGTCTCGGAGTTCTGCTGCACCTCGATCAGCGTCAGTCCGCCGCCGATCGCATGAATCGTCCCCGAGGGCGCGTAATAGAAGTCGCCGGCCTTCACCGGCACCCAATCGAGATCCTCCTCGATCGAGCCGTCCTGCGCGTCGGCGCGCAACTTGTCCTGCGTGATCGGTGCCTTGGGGCCCAGCGCGATCGTCGAATCGTCGGCGGCCGACAGGATCGTCCAGCACTCGTCCTTGCCGCGCGGCAGCCCGCGGGCGTGCGCTTCTTCGTCGTTGGGATGCACCTGCACAGACAGTTTCTGGCCGGTGAACAGATATTTGATCAGCAGGTCCGGCGTGGTGTCGCCCGGCTCCTGAAACCAGATCTCGCCGATCGGGTCGCCGCCGGCGGGCGCGTCCTCGAAGCCGAAGCCAAGGTCATGCCGCCCCCAGGGTTTTTCGACGCGATGGGTGTGGAGCAGCTTGGCAGGCATGGGAATCCTTTCGTGGGTCGCGAACGCCGAACGCGTAACGCGGGGGATTGTTCGCCGCCACCCCCTTACGCTAAGAGCAAGGCCGATGCGTATCCCCCAGTCCAAGGCGCTGTCTCTCGCGCTGATCGCCGCCGTCGCGTTTCCCATCGCCGGCTGCGCCCGCAACCGTGCCAAGGGGGACACGCCCTATGTCGCTCGCGATGTCGGCACGCTGTACTCGACGGCGCGGCGCCGGCTGGATCAGGGCCGCTACAAGGAGGCTGCGATCCTGTTCGACGAGGTCGAGCGCCAGCATCCCTATTCGGTCTGGGCCCGCCGCGCGCAGCTGATGAGCGCGTTCAGCTATTATCTTGGCAACGATTACACCCAGTCGATCCAGTCCGCGCAACGCTTCCTCTCGGTCCACCCGGGCAATCGCGATGCGCCTTATGCCTATTACCTGGTCGCCTTGAGCTATTACGAGCAGATCAAGGACGTCACCCGCGACCAGAAGATCACCCGCCAGGCGCTCGACGCGCTCGGCGAGCTCACCCGCCGCTACCCGAACACGCGCTACGCCTCGGACGCGCGGCTGAAGATCGATCTCGTCAACGATCACCTCGCCGGCAAGGAGATGGAGATCGGGCGCTTCTACGAGACGCGCGGTCAGTGGCTCGCCGCGTCGATGCGCTTCCGCACCGTGATCGACCAGTATCAGCAGACCACCCACACGCCCGAGGCGCTGATGCGCCTCACCGAGACCTATCTCGAGCTCGGCGTGCCGCAGGAGGCTCAGCGCGCTACCGCGGTGCTCGGCCACAATTATCCCGGCAGCGATTGGTATGCCCACGCCTACAAGCTGATGCAGGAGCATCCGCCCAAGGCCGTCGCCGCGCTTGCCCCCGGGCAGGAAGCGGTCCCGCGCGGCACGCCCGGCTCGCTCGGCACTCAGGGCAATGCGCTGCCGGGATCGTCGGGCACCGCGACGCCGACGGCCGAGGCCCCCGGCGCGCCGACTCCGGCAAGCCCCAGCGGCGGCGCCGGCAGCACGGCGCCGATCACGCCCGCCGGCACGCCCACGACCTGATCCGCCCGGAACGAGCGGCCAAACACAACTTTCGTCGTAAGCCGGCACCGTTTAACGATCATCATTCCGCACGATCGGAACGTTTAGGGATCAACATTGCCGCGCGGCACGCTATATCGGCGGCGATGCTGACCGCGCTGGCCATTCGCGACGTCGTCCTGATCGAGGCGTTGGACCTTGAGTTCAGGGCCGGACTCGACGTGCTCACCGGGGAAACCGGCGCCGGGAAATCGATCCTGCTCGATGCGCTGGGCCTCGCGCTCGGCGGCCGCGGCGAAACCGGACTGGTGCGCCATGGCGCCACCCAGGCGGTGGTAACCGCCACCTTCGATCCGCCCGCCGGCCCGATCGCTGCCTTGCTCGAGGACAATGGCATCGAGCTCGAGTTCGGCGAGCCACTGCTGATCCGCCGCATCGTCAAGGCCGACGGCGGCAGCCGCGGCTTCGTCAACAATCAGCCTGCCGGCGCCGCGCTGCTACGCGAGATGGCGCCGATGCTGGTCGAAATCCACGGCCAGCATGACGATCGCGGCCTGCTCAACCCCCGCGGCCATCGCGCGCTGCTCGACAGCTTCGGCCGGGTGGATCCCGGCGACACCGCACGCGCCTGGACCACGCTGCGCGCCGCCGAGGCCAGGCTGGCGGACGCCCGCGCCGACATCGACACCGCCGCGCGCGACCGTGAGTGGCTCGAGCACGCCGTCGGCGAACTCACCGCGCTCGCCGCCGAGCCCGGCGAGGAGGAGGCGCTCGCCGACAAGCGCCGCTCGATGCAACGCGCCGAGAAGATCGCGTCCGAGCTCGAGGCGATCGACGACTATCTCGAAGGCTCCGACGGCGGCTTGGCCCAGTTGCGGCAGGCGGCGCGGGTGCTCGAGCGGATTGCCGAGGACCATGCAGCGCTCGGCGAAGCGCTCGCCGCGGTCGATCGCGCGGTGATCGAGGCCACCGCCGCCGAGGACAGCCTGCGCGAGGCGCGCCGCGACCTTAATTACGACCCCCGCGCACTCGAGGACGACGAGACACGCCTGTTTGAGCTGCGCGCGATGGCGCGCAAGCACCGCGTCCAGCCCGACGATCTCGCAGCGCTCGCCGAGGAACTGACCGCGCGACTCGAGCGCCTAGAGGCCGGCGAAGGCGGCATCGCCGTGCTCGAGACCGCGGTCGCCGCCGCTCGCGCCGACTATGACGCCGCGGCGTCGATTCTTTCCGCCCGTCGCCACGCCGCCGCCAAACGGCTCGATGTTGCGGTTGCCGGTGAGCTCGCGCCGCTCAAGCTCGATGCCGCGCGCTTCCGCACCACCGTGGTCGACGTTGGCACCGAGGGCTGGTCGGGCGCGGGCAAGGACCGCGTCGAGTTCGAGATCGCGACCAACCCCGGCGCCCCATTCGCGCCGCTCGCCAAGATTGCCTCAGGCGGCGAGCTGTCGCGCTTCATCCTCGCGCTCAAGGTCGCGCTCGCCGAAGTCGGCGGCGCGGCGACGATGATCTTCGACGAGATCGACCGCGGTGTCGGCGGCGCGGTCGCGAGCGCCATTGGCGAGCGCCTCGCGCGACTGGCCGAGCGCACCCAGCTGCTCGTCGTCACCCACTCGCCCCAGGTCGCCGCCCGCGGCGCCGAGCATTTGCTCATCGCCAAGAGCCACGACGGCACCGTTACCCGCACCGGCGTCCGCGTCCTCGCCGAGGCCGAACGTCGCGAGGAGATCGCGCGGATGCTGTCCGGTGCGACGGTGACGGACGAGGCCCGGGCCCAAGCGGATCGGCTGCTGGAGACGGCCTGACGCGCAGTCACGATCCGTCACCCCAGCCTTCGCTGGGATGACGGTGAATAGATCGAGGGTACAGGCCTATGCCACCCCAGTTCCGCCGGTCGCGCCGAACAGGCTGCCGCTAGTGAAGCTCATCGCCGGATCCGCCAGTGTCACATACAGCCCGGCGAGCTCCGCCGGCTGCCCGGCGCGGCCGAGCGGCGTGTCCTGGCCGAACTTGCCCATCTCGCCCGGCAGCTGGCCCCCGGCGACCTGCAATGGCGTCCAGATCGGCCCCGGCGCCACCGCGTTGACGCGAATACCCTTCTCGGCGAGCTGCTTGGCGAGCGCCTTGGTGAAGATCAGGATGCCGCCCTTGGTGGTGGCATAATCCAGCAGCTCCTTTTCCGGGCTCACCGAATTGACCGAGGCGGTGTTGATGATCGACGCGCCCGGCTTCATCAGCGGGATCGCCGCCTTGCACAGGTGGAACATAGCATAGAGATTGGTCTTCATCGTCCGGTCGAACTGCTCGAAGCTGATCTCGAAGATCGACGCCTTGGACTGCTGATAGGCGGCGTTGTTGACGAGGATGTCGAGCCCGCCGAGCTCGCGGTTGGCGCGCGCCACCAGGTCGCGGCAGAACTTCTCGTCGGTGAGATCGCCCGGGATCAGCACCACCTTCCGCCCCTCGGCGCGCAGCAGCTTGGCGACGTCCTGCGCGTCCGGCTCCTCGGTCGGATAATAGTTGATCGCGACGTCGGCGCCCTCGCGCGCGAACGCGATCACCGCGGCGCGACCAATGCCCGAATCACCGCCGGTGACGAGCGCCTTGCGCCCGGTCAGCCGACCCGATCCCTTGTAGCTGCGCTCACCGCTATCCGGCACCGGGTTCATGTCGCGCTGCAAGGCGGGCCATTTCTGGCGCTGCTCGGCGAACGGCTGCGAGGGATATTTGGTTGTCGGATCGGCGAGTGGCTGGGCGGTCTGGGCAAATGCGGGTGCCGCGGCGGCGGCCATCCCGGTCACGGCGGCAACCTTCATCACGTCGCGGCGGCTGGCTCCATCGGTCATGCGCATTCTCCATCTGTTTGCAGGGAAAAGCGATGAGACGGGCCAAATATCCCCGCTGGCGCGTATTACTCATTGATCCAGGTCAACGAGGTCCGTTGAGGAGATACGCATGATCAGCACGACGAGCCCGCCCCCGATGCTACGTCAGGGCCACCACTCGCGCACGGCGCGAGCGATGCGGCCGCTGGGCGGCGCGATGATGCTGGTTTCTGCCGGCGCCTTTGTCCTGATCACGCTGCTCGCGGTCGATACGCTGCTGCGCCATGCGAGCGCCGCCGGGCTGTTGCTCGCCTGGTGCCTTGCCGCTCTGGTCGCCGCCGGGCGCAACACCCTGAAGTCGATCGAGGCGATGACCACCTTCGCGTGCCGACCGATGATGGAGGTGATGATCCTCTCCGCGGTAATTGTCGCCGCTTACCCGGGCTGGTGGCTGCACCGCTAACGCGCCCCTTGCCGACCCTGCCATGCCTACCCTACCCCGCTGAACGATGACCGCCGCGCTCCCTCCCGCCGATCAGGCCGCCGCTGAACTTGAAGCGCTTGCCGCCGAGATCGCGCACCACAACCGCCGCTACCATCAGGACGACGCCCCCGAGATCAGCGACGCCGACTATGACGCCCTCGTCCGCCGCAACGCCGCGCTGGAGGCGGCCTACCCCGATCTGGTCCGCGCCGATTCGCCGAGCCGCCAAGTTGGCGCCGCGCCGGCCGGCCACCTCGCCAAGGTCGCCCATGCCCGCGCGATGATGAGCCTCGATAACGCCTTCTCCGACGAGGAGGTGGAGGAATTCGTCGCCCGCGTCCGTCGCTTCCTGCGCCTCGCTGATGACGAGCCGGTCGCGCTCACCGCCGAAACCAAGATCGACGGCTTGTCCTGCTCGCTGCGCTACGAGGCCGGCGTGCTAGTCCAGGCGCTCACCCGCGGCGACGGCCAAGTCGGCGAGGATGTCACCGAGAATGTCCGCACCATCGCCGACATCCCGGGCCGCCTCGCCGGCGACGCCCCCGCCGTGTTCGAGATCCGCGGCGAGGTCTACATGGCCAAGGCCGATTTCGCCGCGCTCAACGCGCGCCTGCTCGCCGAAGCCGCCGATCCCGCCAAGGCCCGCCAGTTCGCCAACCCGCGCAACGCCGCCGCCGGCTCGCTGCGCCAGAAGGATGCGCGCGTCACCGCCAGCCGCCCGTTGCGTTTCTTCGCCCACGGCTGGGGCGAGACCTCGGCGATGCCTGCCGACACCCAGGCCGGCGTCGTCGCCCAGATCCAGGCCTGGGGCCTGCCGATCGCCGAAGGCTTCGCGCGTGCCGCAACCGCCGCCGATGCGCTCGCCGCCTATCGCGCCATCGAAGCTCGCCGCGCCGATCTGCCCTTCGACATCGACGGCGTCGTCTACAAGGTCGATCGGCTCGACTGGCAGGCCCGGCTCGGCCAGGTCGCCAAGGCACCGCGCTGGGCGATCGCGCACAAATTCCCCGCCGAGCAGGCGCAGACCACCTTGCGCGCGATCGACATTCAAGTCGGTCGCACCGGCAAGCTGACGCCGGTCGCGCGGCTCGAGCCGGTCACCGTCGGCGGGGTCGTCGTCACCAACGCCACCCTCCACAATGCCGACGAGATCGTCCGTCTCGGCGTCCACCCCGGCGACCGCGTCGTCATCCAGCGCGCCGGCGACGTCATCCCGCAGATCGCCGAGAATCTCAGCCGCGACGATGCGCGCGAGCCCTGGCCCTTCCCCATTCATTGCCCCGAATGCAACTCGGCCGCCGAGCGCGAGCCCGGCGAGGTCGACTGGCGCTGCTCGGGCGGGCTGATCTGCCCGGCGCAGCGCGTCGAGCGCCTCCGCCACTTCGCGTCGCGCCACGCACTCGACATCGAAGGGCTCGGCATTACCAACATCGAGAGCTTCTTCCGCGACGGCCTGATCGCAACACCGGCCGACATTTTCCGCGTCACCGAAGCCGCGCTGCTCGCCCGCGAACGCTGGGCCGCGGTGTCCGCGCGCAACCTGGTCGCGGCGATCGACGCCAAGCGCGCACCATCGCTCGACCGCTTCCTGTTCGCGCTCGGTATCCGCCACATCGGCGAGATCACCGCGCGCGACCTGGCCCGCCGCTGGACGACTTGGACCGCGCTCACCGAGATGGTCAGCCGCGCGATCGAGGTCCGCGACGCCACCCCGCCCGCGCTCGGCGAGACGGAGGACAAGCATCTCGCCCGCATGGCCAAGCTGCTCGCCGCGGTGGTCGACACCAAGCAGGTCGGCCCCGAGGTCGCGCTCGCCCTGGTCGATTTCTTCGCCGAGCCGCACAACCAGGAAGCTGTCGCGGACCTGCTCAGCCAGGTGACCCCGTCCGACCTGTTGTTCGAGACCCGCGCATCCGAAGTCAGCGGCAAGACGCTGGTGTTCACCGGCACGCTCGAGACCCTTAGCCGCGACGAGGCCAAGGCGCAGGCCGAGGCCCTGGGTGCCCGCGTCTCTGGCTCGGTATCGGCCAAGACCGACCTGGTCATCGCTGGCGCCAACGCTGGCTCGAAGCTGAAAAAGGCGGCCGATCTCGGCGTGCGGGTGATCAGCGAGGTCGATTGGGCGGGGATTGTTGCCGCCTGTAGCTGATCTCACCCATTCGCTGGTATGTGCAGGGTGCCTTTGACAACCGTTGCGATTTTACAACGCTTGTGAACTAACGTTTCCAATCATTACGCATGGCCTCGCCACTGTCACGGACCCGCAATATTGGGCGCACATGGGCTCGGAGACGGCGCGCAGCCGATCGAGATTCCAGAGCACAATGCTCAAAGGGGACTGAACTACATGCGTATGAAGCTTGCCTGTGGCGTGGCCTTTGCCGCGCTTATGATCCCAGGCGCGGCCTTCGCGCAGTCGACCGGTACGGTCGACGCCGAGGCCAAGGATATCGTCGTCACCGGCACCAACGGTGATGGCAGCGTTGGCGGGATCCAGAATCCCGACACGCCGAAGACGCGCGTCGTGATCACGCAGGAACTCATCCAGCGCAGCACGCCGGGCCAGTCGGTCAACGACATCATCAATCTGGTGCCGGGTGTCAGCTTCCAGAACAACGATCCGTACGGCTCGTCGGGCGGTACGCTCACGATCCGCGGCTTCGATTCGAGCCGCATCAGCCAGACGTTCGACGGCATTCCGCTGAACGACACCGGCAATTACGCCATCTATTCGAACCAGCAGCTCGACCCCGAGCTGATCGACCGCGTGTCGGTCAACCTCGGCACCACCGACGTCGACAGCCCCACCGCCGCAGCGACCGGCTCGACCGTGAACTACCTCAGCCGCACCCCGACCGAGGACTTCCACGTCCGCATGCAGGGCTCCGTTGGCAGCTACGACATGTTCCGCATCTTCGGCATGATCGACACCGGCACGTTCACCCCGTTCGGCACGCGCGCCTGGTTTGCGGCGAGCAAGCAGGATTACCGCAATCCGTTCAACCATGCTGCGCGCGTCAACAAGCAGCAGTATAACGCCAAGCTCTACCAGCCGATCGGCAGCAACGGCGACTTCGTGTCGCTCGCGGGCCACTATAACGGCAACCGCAACAACAACCTGTCGTCCGAGTATCTGCGCTACGACACCACGCAGCGCAGTGCTACGACCGGCGCGGTGACCGGCCCGCGGGTCGTTGGTACAGCGGCAACCGACCGCTTCCCGCTGTTCCGCGGTGAGCGCGACTATAATCAGGGTGGCTGCCGCACCGACACTCCACAGGCTGGCGTTGCCGACGTGCCCAACACCTGTGGCACCGCCTATGATTACAGCTACAATCCTTCGAACACGGCCAATGTTCGCGCCGCATCGAAGTTCACGCTGGCCGACGGCCTCGTGCTGACGGTGGACCCGAGCTATACCTACACAAAGGCCAATGGCGGCTCGAGCTCGGTAACGGGCTATGAATATGCCACGCCCGCCGGCTCCGCCACGCTCCCGCGCGGCTTGACCGGCTATGTCGGTGGTCCTTACTTCGGCGGGGTCGACCTCAACGGTGACGGCGATCTGCTCGATCAGGTAAAGCTGTATGCGCCGAGCCATACCGAAACCAACCGCTACATCCTGATCTCGTCGCTGCGCTACGACCTGAACCAGGACAACACGGTCCGCATCGCCTACACCCACGATTACGGCGTCCACCGTCAGACGGGTGAGGTCGGCTATCTCAAGGCGAACGGCTACGCACAGTCGTTCTTCCCGATCGACAATCCGATCACGAGCGCCACGGGCGCCGTGCTCGAGAAGCGCAATCGCCAGTCACGCGCCATTCTGGACCAGGTGTCGGGCGAGTATCGTGGCAAGTTCTTCGACCAGCGCTTGACCGTCAACGCCGGCATCCGCGCGCCATTCTTCAAGCGTGAACTCAACAACGCCTGCGTCACCACCTCGGCGAGCGGCGGCGTGTCGTGCTTCCCCGATGCGGCCTCGCAGACGGCTTACCTGGCGGCCAACCCGACCTTCTCGGCGCCGCAGGAGCGTGATTTCAGCTACAATGCGGTCTTGCCGAGTGCTGGCTTCGTGTTCGAAATCGCCCCGAAGCTGACGTTCAACGCCAACTTCTCCGAAGGCCTGCAGGTCCCCGGGACCGACAACCTGTACAGCTCCTTCTATTATGCGAACACCGATGACCGCGCGAAGCCGGATCCGGAGAAGAGCTACAATTACGACGCGAGCTTCCGCTACACCACCGGCAAGGTTCAGGTGATGCTCGCGGGCTGGTACACGCTGTACAAGAACCGCCTTGCCTCGGCCTATGATCCCGAGCTGGACGTGACGATCTACCGCAACCTCGGCACAGTGGATAAGTATGGCTTCGACGCCGATGTCTCCTACCAGCCGTTCCGTCAGCTCACGCTCTACGCCTTCGGATCGTATCTGAAGTCGAAGATCCGCGACAACGTGGCGGCGGGTAGCTGCTCGGCGCTGTATGTTGTCCAGGGGCTATATGGCTGCACCACCGCCGGCGCAGACTTCTTCGCCAATACGGACGGCAAGCGCGAATCTGGTGCGCCGACCTACACCGTTGGTGGCCGCGCCCAGGTGGATCTGGATTACTTCCAGATCGGCATCCAGGCGAAGCGCACCGGCCCGCGCTACCTGAATGACATGAACCAGGCCGTGATCCAGACGTTCAGCCCCACCACCGGGACCGTCACGGCGGCCAATTCGGGTGTTTACCAGGTGTATGGCGCCAAGGCGCCGGCCTACACGCTGGTCGACCTGGACGTTCGGGTGCCGCTGAAGGCACTGGGCCTCAATGACACGACCTATCTGCAGCTCAACGTCACCAACCTGTTCGACAAGCTCTATGTCGGCGGCCTCAGCGGTACGCTGCTCACCAACAGCGTGCGCACCGCCTATGTCGGCGCACCGCGCGCCGTGTCGGGGACGCTGGTGTTCGGCTTCTAAGCCGCGGCTACCATTTAGGATGAACGTCGGGCCGTCGCTCTCTCGGGAGCGGCGGCCCTTCGTCGTTGAGGGCTAGCGCGCGTAAACCGATCGTTGGCCTCTTCCCACCACCCGTGTAGAGCCCGCATGATCATGGCGACGCCTCCCCCCGCCCCGCGCCCCGCGCTCTCGCCCGGGCAAAGCACCGCGCTCAACGTGCGGCCGTTCTTCGAAAATAAGAGCCGCGCCTTCTGGACGCTGCAGGCGGTCGGCTGGAGCGGATATCTCACGCTGCGCGGCGTCGGCGCGATCGCCAACGGTTTCTCGCTCGATGGGATCATTCCGGTGATCGTCGAATCGATCCTCGGCTATTGCATCACCATGCTGCTCTCGACGCTGTACGGCACCTATCGCCGTCTGCCCCGCGTCGCCGGCATCCTGCTCACCGTCGCGACGCTGCTCGCCGCCACCGCGATCTACGCCTTTCTCGACGCCTTCACCTTCTCGTTCATCCGCATGCAGCCGGGGATCTCGCTCACCCTGCTGATCGGCAGCATCTACGTCAGCTTCACCGTGCTCGCGGGCTGGTCGGCGCTCTATTTCGGGATCAACTTCTATCTGATCGTCGAGCAGCAGATCGACCAGATGGAGCATCTCACCAATCAGGCGAGTTCGGCGCAACTGGCGATGCTGCGCTACCAGCTCAACCCGCATTTCCTGTTCAACACGCTCAACTCGATCTCCACCCTGGTGCTGCTCAAGCAGACCGAGCGCGCCAATGCGATGCTCAGCCGGCTGTCGTCATTCCTGCGCTACACGCTCGCCAACGAGCCGACCGCGCACGTCACGGTGGCGCAGGAGATCGACCAGCTGAAGCTCTATCTCGAGATCGAGAAGATGCGCTTCGAAGAGCGGCTGCGCCCGGAATTTGACATCGATCCCCGCGTCGAGCGCGCGCGGCTGCCGTCGCTGCTGCTCCAGCCGCTGGTCGAAAACGCCATCAAATATGCCGTCACCCCGCAGGAGGAAGGCGCCGAAATCTGCGTGCGCGTGCGGCTCGCCGGGGATCGCGTGCAGATCGGCGTATCCGACACCGGTCCGGGCTTGAACGAAAGCCGCGCCATGCCAAGCCTTTCAACCGGCGTGGGTCTCACCAATATAAGGGAGAGGCTGGTCCAGGCTTATGGCCCCGATCAGCGCTTCGAGACGCGTACCACGCCGGCTGGGGGGTTTTCGGTAGAGATCGACATCCCCTACCAGCTCGACGATGTGAGTAGAGAGGCCGCATGACGATCAGAACCATCCTGGTGGACGACGAACCGCTCGCGATTCAGGGATTGGAGCTCAGGCTCCAGGCGCACGATGATGTCGAGATCATCGAGAAATGCTCCAACGGCCGCGAGGCGATCCGCGCGATCAAGACCCACAAGCCCGATCTTGTCTTCCTCGATATCCAGATGCCCGGGTTCGACGGCTTCTCGGTGGTCCAGGGTCTGATGGAGGTCGAGCCGCCGCTGTTCGTCTTCGTCACCGCTTATTCGGATCACGCGTTGCGTGCCTTCGAGGCGCAGGCGGTGGATTATCTGATGAAGCCGGTCGAGGAATCGCGCCTCGCCGACACGCTCGATCGCGTCCGCCAGCGCCTCAGCGAGAAGCGCGGCGTCGAGGAGGTGGAGAAGCTCAAGGAGGTGCTCGCCGAGCATGCGCCGGAGGCGGCGGCCGACATGGCCGACGGCGGCGGCACCGCCGACGGGGTCAGCGCCAACCGCTTCGAGAAGCTCATCAACATCAAGGATCGCGGCCAGATCTTCCGGGTCGACGTCGACACGATCGAGCGCATCGACGCGGCCGGCGATTACATGTGCATCTACACCGGCGACAACACGCTGATCCTGCGCGAGACGATGAAGGATCTGGAGAAGCGCCTCGATCCGCGCCGCTTCCAGCGCGTCCATCGCTCGACGATCGTCAACCTCGATCTGGTCAAGCAGGTCAAGCCGCACACCAACGGCGAATGCTTCCTGGTGCTCAATTCGGGCGCTTCGGTGAAGGTAAGCCGCAGCTACCGCGACGTCGTCGCCCGCTTCGTCCACTAGGCGTATCCGACGCCGCCCGTCCCACGTTTATGGGCGGGCGGCGCCGGGTGAGGGCTAGACCGCGCGGCGGCCGCTGAACAGCTGGATCAGGCCGACGATCAGCGCGACGACGAGCAGGATGTGGATCAGGCCGCCCGCGATGTGGAGCGAGAAGCCCAGCAGCCAGAGCACGAGAAGAATGACGGCGATGGTCCACAACATATAAGCTCTCCAAGCAGGCGACGGCCACGGCAGCCATCGTTGAGCAACAAACGTAGGTAAACGCCAAAGCGTTCCGCCTCCGCAACGGCCAGTCATAGGTCAGCGCTTTGGACACACCGCACGGCACCAGAAGAATGCCGGTGACGGGGTCTCTCCGGATCGCACCGTCAGCAAGCCGACGCTACAGCTCGTAGCGAGGCACGTCGTCGTCATACGGCCACGGAGGATAGAAGATCGGCTTGTCGCCAAAGTGTCGCTTCACGATCCGGTCGCGCCGGTCCATCTGATCCTCGTCACGGTCGATCTCTTCCGGATAGGTGAAGGTGGCGTCGAACTTGCCGTCGTTGACGACATATTCGATTTCCTCCCAACGCGCGTTGCCGGTCTGCGCCTGCCAAAGATCGAGCAGCGCGTCCCCGAGATCGCGGAGATCCGGCTGCCGATAGACGATCTGGTCCGGCGTGTTCTTGTAGATGGAGGGTGCGACGAAATTATCGTCCACCACAGCGTACAGCAGGGTTCCATCCAGCGGGTAATCGGTGTCCCGCGCCAGTAGTTGACCGATCTCGTTAAGAAGTGGTCCAATTTCATCGTTTGCCACGGCTCACCTCCGTTGGCTCGTTCGGGAACTTCAACTTTTTGGGTGGTCGTCGACGGAGAAGTAAACGTCCAGCTCATACGGACGCTTCGACATGCCATGATAGTGCGGCACAATCGCTATCGTCACCCTCTTGTGCTGTTTCTTGGCGGTCGCCAACTGCTCCTCAAACGCCCGATAGCGACTGCGGTTGAAGTTGGCGTCCTGCGCGAAATGGTTGAAGGCTTCCGTCGGCCCGTTGAAGCGCGCCGCGATATAATGTCCGCCATCATCGGTCTTCCGCCGATCCGCACCGCCGGCCGCTGCCTGGTGTGACCGCGACCGCACGGGCGTGGCCGTGAGCGACACCTCTCCCCCTACGTGTCTCATCCGGTCGCCGGCTTCTAGTTCATAATTGTAGCCGTTGGCGACGATGACGCGCCGCCGTTCGCCGACCATAGCGGTGGCCGGCCGGGCCAGCGCGGTCGCCGAGGTGGCCGAAGTGGCCGGAGTGGCCGGAGTGGCCGGAGTGGTCGAACGAGAAATCCTGGCCGTCGGCGTGGCGGAAGCAGCCGGCGTCGATCGAAGCATCTGCGCGTCCGGCCAGATGGCCTTTCCGGTCGCCCCAGCGCCACCACCGCGACCGCCACCGCCGCCGGTGAAAGCATCGCTCGGTGATCGCTTCGCGGATCGCGCAGCTGGATCGCGGGGTGGCGCCCCCGGCGCCGGCGTTGTTGTCGACGAACCGCGGCCCGGAGCCGCGGCGCCGGGGGCGCCGCTCCTGGGTCTGCCGTCAGCACCGCGCGCGGAACCGCCCTGGCCGACATACCTGCCCGCCCCCACGAAGGTGAACTGCCCGTTCCGCTCGTCATGCCACGGGCTTGACTTGCATTCGAGGTTGTCCGGATCGGCCGCAGCAGGCCTGATCCCCGTGCGCAGCCACATCTCGAATGGTCGCTTTCGGGCCTCGTAAGGCATCAAAATTACGCCACCCTCCCCCCAAAGTATGGCAGGAACATTTCGGCAACATTTTCCAACAAGTCAAGCATCGTGGCTAACGTCAGGCGGCCTTCACTCAGGCAAGTCTACGCCTGTGTCGCATGACATTGATTGATCTATATGTTTTGCCACCGCGAACTTGCGTTGATCAACGAAAGGCTGTCGCGGTTGACTATGACATAGCCGATTGGCGATGGTGTATCACCCAAGCGAGTCGACGATCGTTCCGCCGACGCCACGCCCGCCCGCCGCATTGTCAGCTGCCCAGGATCACCCTGGCGCGATCCGCCAGCCGCGCCACCGCAGCATCATGGATCCCTGGCGCCGAAACGATCACCCCGAACGCCTGCGGATCGCGCTTGTTGAACCCTAGCACGCCACCCACCGCGTCACTCACCCCCGCGCCGGCCTCGGCTGCGATCAGCGCCGCGGCGGCGATGTCCCATTCGTTGCCCCAGCGCAGCGTCGCCACCAGATCGGCCTCGTCGGCAGCGACCATGGCGATCCGCAGCGCGATCGAGTTGGGCTTGTGCACCGCGACCAGGTCGCGATCCGCCTTGGGCAGCGCATCGGTCGGCACCCGTGCGCCCGGCAGCGCGTCGCGCGTCCCCGCCTGCAGCCGCACCCCGTTGCGCCACGCCCCTTGGCCCAGCGCGGCACACCAGCGCTCGCGCCGCGCCGGGGCGTCGAGCACGCCGATCGTCACCGCGCCGCGCTCGACCAGCGCCACCGAGATCGCCCAACCCTCGCGGCCGCGGATGTAATCACGGGTGCCGTCGATCGAATCGACCACCCAGATCCGCTCGTGATCCAGCCGGACGAGATCGTCGGCACGCTCCTCGGAGAGCCAACCCGCGTCCGGCAGCAGTGCCGACAGCCGCGCGCGCAGCATCGCATCGACGTCGAGGTCGACCTCGCACACCGGGCTGCCGGCTTCCTTTTCCCATTGGCGAAAGTCGGTCCGCCAGCGGGCAAGCGCCATCTGCCCCGCTTCCGCGGCGATTCCCGCAACCGCGGTGGCGAGATCGCGCCCCGGTTCAGCCACCCGCGACGGTCATCCCGTCGATGCGGCAGGTCGGCACGTTGATGCCATAGCGAAACTCGAGATCATTGGCGGGGGTGAGATGGAGGAACATCTCCTTGAGATTGCCCGCGATCGTGAACTCGGCGACCGGCTCGGTCAGCACGCCATTCTCGATCCTGAAGCCTGCCGCGCCGCGGCTGTAATCGCCGGTGACGCCGTTGACGCCCTGGCCGATCAGCTCGGTGACATAGACGCCCTGCGCGATGTCGGCGATCAGCGTCGCCACCGGTACCGCGCCGGCCTCGAGGTAGAGGTTGCTGGTCGATACGCCCGGGGCGCCGCCGACGCCGCGCGCGGCATGCCCGGTCGGCTCCAGCCCGAGCTGGCGCGCTGCGGCGCTGTCGAGCAGCCAGGTCTCGAGCATGCCCTGCTCGACCAGCGCGACCGGCGATACCGGCAGCCCCTCGCCGTCGAACGGCCGCGAGCGTAGACCGTGGGGGCGGTGCGGATCGTCGCGGATGGTGACGCCGCTGGCGAACACCTGGGTACCGAGCGCATCGAGCAGGAAGCTGGTCTTGCGGGTGATCGCCTGGCCCGAGATCGCGCCGGCGAGATGGCCGAGCAACGACGACCCTACGCGCGGATCGAACACCACCGGCATCGCGCCGCTGGCGACTCGCCCGGGGTTGAGCCGCGCCACCGCGCGCTCGCCGGCGCGCCGACCGATCGCGTCGGCCGCCTCGAGATGTGCGCGGCGCCGCGCGGTGTGATGCGCATAATCGCGTTCCATGCCGCCCTCGTTGCTGCCCGCGAGCACGCTCGCCGACAGGCTGTAGCCGGTCGCCGCATAGGCGCCGGCGAAGCCGTGGCTGGTCGCCAGGCCCCAGACCGAACGCGAGGCGCTCGCGCCGCCGCCTTCGCTGTTGGTGACGCCGGGCACCGCGCGCGCCGCCTCTTCCGCTTCCTGCGCCAGCGCGCGCAGTTCGACCGGCGACACCTCGCCGCCGTCATCCAAGTCGAGCATCGGTGGTGCGCCGTGCATCAGCCGCTCGGCGGGCGCCAGCCCCGCCCAGCGATCCTCCGGCGCCTCGCGCGCCATCGCCACCGCACGCTCGACGAGCGCCGTCACCGCAGCGTCGGAGAGATCGGAGGTCGAGACGCTCGCCGAGCGCTGGCCGACGAACACCCGCAGCCCCAGTTCCTCGCTCTCGGAGCGGCCGACATCCTCGAGCGCGCCGAGCCGCACCGATATCTCGAGCGAGGAATCGGCGGCAAACACGGCATCGGCCGCATCGGCGCCAGCCTTGGCCGCACGGGCCACGATATCGGCCGCACGATCGCGCGCCTGGTCAGGGGTAAGCATCGGCCGGACTTAGGGATGCCCGTGAGACGATGCTAGGGCCGATGTTCTCTCGACACCGTCATCCCAGCGAAAGCTGGAATCTCCTTGGGGAGAGGACATCGCGCCGACGCAGGAGACCCCAGCTTCCGCTGGGGTGACGGCTACACAAGACGGCGCCCCTACAGCGACGTCCCCACCACCACGCACGCCAGGAACATCAGCAACCCGGCGAAGCGATTGCTCCGGAACCGCCGCAGCGCATTGGTGCCGTCGTCCGGCACCAGCGTCGCCACCTGCCAGAAAAGGTGCCCGGCCACCGGCACCAGCGCGGCCAACGCCAGCGGGTCCGGCCGCACCAGCCACATCGCCCCCGCCCAGCACAACACCGCGACCGCGTAGAACGCCGCCGTGCCGCCCTTCACATGCGCGCCCATCCGCAGCGCCGACGAGCGCACGCCGATCAGCGCATCGTCCTCGCGATCCTGCAGCGCATAAATGGTGTCATAGCCGATCACCCAGGCGATCGCGCCGGCATAGAGCAGCCACATCGGTGCCGAGAGATCTTCCGCCACCTCACTCCAGCCGACCAGCGCCGCCCAGGAAAAGACCAGCCCGAGCCACGCCTGCGGCCACCAGGTGATCCGCTTCATGAACGGATAGGCGGCGACCGGCGCGATGCTTGCCACCGCCACGATCGCCGCCAGCCCGTGCAGCTGGAGCAGCACCACCAGACCGAGCGCGCACAGCACCAACAGCCAGCCCCAGGCGAGCTTGATCGAGACCAGCCCGCTCGGGATCGGCCGCGCCCGCGTCCGCGCCACCTTCGCGTCGAGATCACGGTCGACAATGTCGTTGTAGACGCAGCCGGCGCCGCGCATTGCGATGCTCCCGAGCAGAATCCACGCGATCAGCCCCCAGCGCGACACCGTGCCGCCGGCGAGCGCGACGCCCCAGGCGCCGGGCCAGAACAGCAACCACCAGCCAATTGGCCGGTCGAACCGCGCCAGCAGCGCCAGCCCGCGCCAGATGGGCGGCAGCCGGCCGACCAGACCCTTGTGTTCGCTGTCGGGGACGATCTCGGGTGAACTTGCCATGCCGCTCCCTGCCCTCCCGGCGCCACCCGCGGCAAGCCCCCCGCCGGCAAGGCCTCCGACGCGCACGACATTCTTTGCCCACCCGCCTCGCCACCGCCGCAAATCTCGGGCAGGCCGCTCGGCATGATCGGATTGTCCGTCGCCGTTGGTCGTTTCGTGGAAGCCCTGTTCTGGGCGATCATGCAGGCTGCCGGCGTGGTATCGCTCGCGGTCGGTGCGGTCGCCGCCGCCGCGATCCTTGCCGCGGTGGTCGCGCGCAAGCTGTGGGTGCGGCAGCGCGGCCGGCGTTGAAGCCGCCCCTGCCCGCCTGTAAGCCCGCGCACATGACCGCCACTCCCGCCTGGCCCCCGCAATCCACCCCGCGCCTGTTCGTCGACCAGTCGATCGTCCCCGGCGCGCTGCGGCTCGACGGCCCGGCGGCGCATTATCTCATCGCGGTGATGCGCTTCGCGCCCGGCGATCCGGTCAAGCTGTTCGACGATGTCACCGGCGAGTGGCTCGCGATCGCAAGCGAGATCAACAAGCGCGACCTCACGCTCGACGTCACCCAGCAGCTCCGCCCGCGCGAACCCGTCCCCGATCTGTGGCTGTGCGCCGCGCCGCTCAAGAAGGGCCGGGTCGACTGGCTTGCCGAGAAGGCCTGCGAGCTCGGCGTCGACCGCCTCGTCCCCGTGATCACCGCGCGCACGGTGGTCGATCGGCCCAAGCTCGATCGGCTGCGCGCGCACATGATCGAGGCTGCCGAGCAATGCGCCCGCACCGCGCTGCCGAGCCTCGCCGAGCCGGCAAAGCTCGCCGCCTGCCTGCGCGACTGGCCGGCGGACCGCGCCTTGTTCTTCGCCGACGAGGCCGGCGGCGCCCCCGCGCTCGAGGCGATGCGAGCCCACGCCGGGCCGGCCGCGATCCTGGTGGGCCCCGAAGGCGGCTTTACCGACGAGGAACGCGCCGCGATCAAGGCGTTGCCACAGGCGGTCGGCATCACGCTTGGCCCCCGCATCCTGCGCGCCGACACCGCCGCCGCCGCCGCCGTCTCGCTCTGGATGGCGGCGGCCGGCGACTGGTGATCAGTCAGGCTAGCGCCGCTGTTCAACCCCGCGTAAGGCGCCGCCATGACTACCAAGACGAACGAGCCCAAGGCTTCGCCGCGCATAGAATCGCGTGACCAGCTGATCGCCAGCTTCGCCCGCGGCGAGAAGCCGGCGGAACGCTGGCGGATCGGTACCGAGCATGAGAAATTCGTCTTTTCCACCAAGGATCATCACGCTCCCTCCTATGACGAGGCCGGCGGCATCCGCGCGCTGCTCGGCGAACTCGAGCAGTACGGCTGGCAGCCGGTCGAGGAGAAGGGCCCTGACGGCGCTAACGTGATCGCCATGGCCGGCGCCGACGGCAGCATCAGCCTCGAGCCTGCCGGCCAGTTCGAGCTGTCGGGCGCGCCGCTCGACAATCTCCACCAGACCTGCGCCGAGACCGGCCGCCACCTCGAGCAGGTCAAGGCCGCCGGCGAGAAGCTCGGCATCGGCTTCCTCGGGCTCGGCATGTGGCCCGACAAGACCCGCGCCGAGCTGCCGATCATGCCCAAGGGTCGCTATGCGATCATGCTCCGCCACATGCCGCGGGTCGGCACCATGGGGCTCGACATGATGCTGCGCACCTGCACGATCCAGGTGAACCTCGATTACGCGTCGGAAGCCGATATGGCGCAGAAGTTCCGCGTCGGCCTGGCGCTGCAGCCGCTCGCCACCGCGCTGTTCGCCAACTCGCCGTTCACGGAAGGCAAGCCCAACGGCATGCTCTCCTACCGCAGCCACATCTGGTCCGACACCGATCCGGCGCGCACCGGCATGCTGCCGTTCGTGTTCGAGGACGGCTTCGGTTACGAGCGCTACGCCGACTATATGCTCGATGTGCCGATGTACTTCGTCTACCGCGACGGCCGCTACATCGATGCCGCGGGCCTCAGCTTCCGCGATTTCCTTAAAGGCAAGCTCAGCGTTCTCCCTGGCGAGCTGCCGACGCTCGACGACTGGACCGACCATCTCTCCACCGCCTTCCCTGAGGTGCGGCTCAAGACCTTCCTCGAGATGCGCGGCGCCGACGGCGGCCCGTGGAACAAGATCTGTGCGCTGCCCGCCTTCTGGGTCGGCCTGCTCTACAGCCAGGGCTCGCTCGATGCCGCCTGGGACCTCGTCAAGGACTGGTCGCTCGAAGACCGCCAGGCGCTGCGCGACGCGGTGCCCCGCCTCGCGCTCGATGCACCGCTGCCCGGCGGCGGCAAGCTCCGCGACATCGCCGGGCAGGTGCTCGACATCGCGCACGCCGGCCTCGCCGATCGCGCGCGCTGCAACGGCATCGGCGACAATGAGACCGGCTTCCTCGATCCGCTCCGCGAAATCGTCCGCACCGGCAAGGTCCCCGCCGAGGTGCTGCTCGAGCGCTACCACGGCATCTGGGGCGGTGATCTCAGCCGCGTCTACGCCGAGGCCAGCTTCTAGGCTTTGCCCGCCAAGCTGGCCTAGAAGGCAGAGCCGTCCTTCCGACGGAAGCCATGCCCCGCCGCCAGGTGCAGGTCGATGTCAGGGTAATGGCAGTCCGTCTCGCTCGGCCGGCCGACGGCAATGAACAGGCAATCCACGTCGCTGCGGTTCTGGAGCACATGGCCGTTGGCCTCGCCCGCCGGAAACGAGGCGCAGTCGCCCGGGTTCATCACATGCTCGCCATCGTCGTCGACCAGATAGGCCTGGCCGTCGAGGATCACGACGAACTCGTCCTCGCCCTCGTGCCAATGCCGCTGCGACGACCAGGCGCCCGGCGCCAGCGTGACGTGGCTGACGCCGAACTGCGACAGGCCGCTGCCCGGTCCGAGCCGGCGATACCAGCGCCCCTCCACCGCCGCCGCATAGGCCGGTGGATAACCGGTGGCATTGGTGGCGGGAAAGGCGTCGATCACCAGCTTCGGCATTGGCAAGCTCCGTGAGAGGGTTCGGCCGAGGGTCCGCGATCGCGCGGCCGGGCGCAAGTGCCCCGCCAGGTACCACCGGCCGCGAGGCGCCTGCCGAGCGGGCGCGCCAGGGTGACAGGTCAGCGCACGTCGATGTCGACGATCACGCGCCTGATCCGGCCCTCCGAGGTGGCGTTGCGGAACACCATCTTGTCATGCCCGTGGAAGCCCGCGGCGGCGGTGTAGAACAATTGCTTGCCCGGCACCTTGCGCGCGTCGCACGCCGCGCGCGGATCGGGCTGGAGGAAGTTGGGGTAGAAGGGATCGTCGGAGAGCATCGCGTCGCCATGCTGCGGCGGCGTCAGCACCTCGGTCGTCATCGTGCCGGCCGCAGTGCGATCGGGGTTCACCAGCGTTGCCCACCACAGCCTGATCCGCCCGCCATCCTGCCCCCGTCGTGATCATCATGTCGCCGCCTCACACCGGTTGATCGTGCGGATGATGCTATCGGCAATTGGCGGGCGATGGCGTGACAAATACGTCATCGCTGATGCGCCGCCTCACGACTCAGGCGGTGCGCCCGCCCAGCCAGCGGAACAGCCGCGGCACCGCTCCGTGCCGGCTCATCCACGCGCTATAGAGCTGGTAATCCGGGTCGAGCAGCAGGTGGCGCTCCTCGGTGCGCGCGCGCCAGTAATAGACGCCGCTCACCACCGCGAGCAGCAGCGTCGCCCGCACCGCATCGCTGAGGCTGCCCAGCGTCAGCACCGGGATCGTCGACAGCCACCAGAACAGGTTCTTGGCGAGATAGGCGGGATGCCGCGACCAGGCATAGGGCCCATGGGTAAGGATGCCGCGGTTGGTGAGATTGGAGAAGCGCGGCCCGAACGCCACCGTCGCCCAGGCGTAAAGGCCGGTCAGCACCACCAGCATCGCTCCCCAGGCGCCGAGCAGCAGCGGCTGGCCGGCGAACCACACGAACCAGCTCTGTGTGCCGACATGATAATCGAGCGGGCCGTTGTTATCCATCAGGATGCTTGGCGGGTAGCAGATCAGCGCCGCCACCCAGGCGGCCGCGAACGGGTTAGCGCTGCGGATATGCGCGTCGAGCGGGCGGAAGGTGAGGATATAGCCCACCGTCGCCATCCCCATGTCGATCAGGAACATGAAGGTGATCAGCCAGTTGGCGACGCCCGCCGGATCGGTGATGCTCCGCCAGTCCCAGCGGATGAACTCGCCGAAATTGCCTGGCGTCCCCGCCAGCATGAACGCGAGGAAGAACGCCTTGACCGCCCAGCTGCGCAGATGGCCGTAGATCGCCTGGTGATCCACCCCCGCCTGCCCGGTCAGCCAGGCGCCGAGGTGCCAGCTGCCGTCGTGCGGCGCCACCAGATAGCGGTCGAGCCACAGCACATAGGGAATGGAGGCGACGAACAGCACCGGCGCCGCCCAGCCGAAGCACCACATCGCAAAGGCGAAATTGCCCTGCCAGTAGAAGCGCTCGACGCCGTAGATCAGCGCGATTCCCGCCCAGGTCACCCACAGGCCGGCAAGCTTGGTGATGCTGACGTCGAGCGTCTCGCGCCACGGCTGCGCGCGGCTCCAGTCGATCCCGGTGCTGGCGTGGCGGTGGACCTTGTCCACCAGCAGCGACCAGCCGATCATCGGCACTCCGCAGCAGACCAGCGCGACCAGCGCCGCATAGGGTCCGTCCATACCCCAATGGCGCGCAACCGCAACCCAGGCGACCAGCCCTGCCAGCCCAGCCAGGCCGACGCCGGTGCTCACCGCCGAGCGCGGGCGCGGATCGGCAAGGGCGGGCGCGGCGGCGCATGGCATGGCGACAGGAAGGGCTTCGGGCGACATCGCGCCTGCCTATACCGCGATTGGTAAGCAAGCCGTGAACCATCCACGCTTGCACCCGCGGGCCCGCGCCGCTAGTCCAGCCGCAGCACGCCCGCGGCGGCGATGCGGGTGTAGCTCAATGGTAGAGCAGAAGCCTTCCAAGCTTACGACGAGGGTTCGATTCCCTTCACCCGCTCCACCGCAGCGGTGGCGAACATGTCCGAATCGGATGTGGTTCACGCCCCCGTCATGCTAAGGTCATGCCACAATCCGGATAGCCCGGCCCCTGTCGCCCTCCGGCGAGACGCGGTCGTTGTTGAAAGGATCGGTGCCGATGAATCTGATGTGGTTGGGCCTTGCGGTGCTCGCCATCGCCATTGCGGCGGCAGGGATCGCCTATCGCCGCCAGCATGAACGCCGCACCCGCCGCGCCGAACGCCAGCGCCGCCGGCTCGAGGAACAACGCGCGTGGGAAGCCGCGCAGGCCAGGAGCGCACAGCCCAAAGGCAGTTCGGCGCGCTAGCCAGGGCCAGCGCCTACTAATGCGTCATGCTGAACTCGTTTCAGCATCCATGGCCCGCCCGCGCCGTACAGGACGGGCCCGTCCGCATAAGGCCGCCGGCCGGAGCACCCACCCCAGCCGACGCCCCCTACCGCCGTCAGTCCTTGCCCGTCCCCGGTTCGGCCATCTTGCGATGCTGCTCGGCGAGCACCGCCGCCGGCGTCACATTGGCCACCGCCACCTGGATCTTGTTCTTCCAGCCCGAGACGATGCTCGCCTGGCCGCTCATCAGCGCGTCCCAGCCGTCCTTGGCGACGTCAACCGGATCGCTCTTGCTCTCCGACTGACCGACCGAGGTATCCATCATCTCGGCGCGGTCGAAGAACTCGGTCTCGACCGGGCCGGGCTTGAGCGTCGTGATGGTGACGCCGTCGGCGTCCTTGATCTCGTTGCGCAGCGCATCGGTGAAGAAGTCGATGAACGACTTGGTGCCGTTGTACACCGCCTGGAACGAGCCTGGGATATAGCCCGCGATCGAGCCCGTCACCAGCACCTTGCCGGCGTTGCGCGCGACCATCGGCTTCAGCACCTTCTGCAGCAGGTAGAGCGTCCCGGTGATATTGGTGTCGACCACCCGGCGCCAGTCGCTGACGTCCTGCTCGAGGAAGCCATGACCCAGCCCGCGCCCGGCATTGGCGCACAGCAGGTCGATCTGCCGCCCACCGGCCGCGGCGAGCAGGGTATCGACCCCGTCGATCGTTGACAGGTCCGCCTGCACCGATTGCACCTCGGTGCCGAACTGCTTGAAGTCGGCGGCGGCGGCATCGATCAGCGGCTCGTCGGCGACGACGAGGATGTCATAGCCGTCCTTGGCCGCCAGCGTGGCGAGTTCGAAGCCGATGCCGGTCGAGGCGCCGGTGATGATCGCGAATTTATTGGCCATGGTGTCTCTCTCCTCAGGCGGCCGTGGTCATGCCGGGTTTCAGCACGATCTTGGTCGTCTCATTCTGGTGGTTCTTGAACAGGTCGTAGCCCTTGGGCGCGTCGGTCAGCGGCATGCGGTGGGAGATCAGGAACTCGGTGTCGATCTTGTCTTCCATGATCGCGTTGAGAAGCGCCGGCATGTAGTGCTGGACGTGGGTCTGGCCGGTCTTGAGCGTCAGCCCCTTTTCCATGAACGCACCGAGCGGGAATTTGTCGACGAAGCCGCCGTACACCGCCGGCATCGAGACGCGGCCGCCCTTGCGGCAGGCGATGATCGCCTGGCGGATCGAGTGCGGGCGATCGGTGCCGAGGAAGGTCGAGGCCTTGATCTGGTCGATGATATTATCGGCGAACATGCCGTGCGCCTCAAGGCCCACCGCGTCGATCACCGCATCCGGGCCGATCCCGCCGGTCATCTCCATCAGCGCCTCATAGGTCGCCGATTCCTCGAAGTTGATCGTCTCGGCGCCGAACCGCTTGGCGAGTTCCAGCCGGTGCGGGAAATGATCGATCGCAATCACCCGCTCGGCGCCCATCAGGAACGCCGACTGCACCGCGAACAGCCCGACCGGGCCGCAACCCCACACCGCGACGGTATCGCCGGGTTCGATCTGGGCATATTCCGCCGCCTGCCAGCCGGTCGGCAGGATGTCGGACAGGAACAGCACCTTGTCGTCGGATACGCCGTCCGGGATCACGATCGGGCCGACGTCGCTGAACGGCACGCGGACATATTCCGCCTGGCCGCCGGCATAACCGCCGGTCATGTGGCTGTAGCCGAACAGGCCGCTCATCTCGTGGCCGTACAGCTCCTGCGCGATGTCCTGGTTGTCCGCCGGCAGGCCGTTGGGGCAGGCCGAATATTGGTGCTTGCTGCAGTGAAAGCAGCTGCCGCAGGCGATGGTGAACGGCACCACCACGCGCTGGCCCTTCTTCAGCGTCGATTTGGCGCCGACCTCGACCACCTCGCCCATGAACTCATGGCCGAGGATGTCGCCGGCCTGCATGGTCGGGATATAGCCGTCGTAGAGGTGGAGGTCCGAGCCGCAGATCGCGGTCGACGTCACCTTGATGATGCAGTCGCGGTCGTTGACGATCTCGGGGTCGTCCACCGTGTCGATGCGGACGTCATGCTTGCCGTGCCATGCCAGTGCTTTCACAGGCCCATCTCCTCGAACTGCTTGGGGTTCATCGCGGGCGTGGCGATCTCGCCGGTTTCCATCAGCTGCTTGAAGCGACGCAGGTCTCGGCGCGCCTGGATCGCGGGCTCGCGCTGGAACATCTTGGCGATAAGCTTGCCGACCGCGCCGCCCGGCGGATCATAAGCGATCGTCGCCGTCACCACCGTGCCGCGCGCGCCGACGTCCTTGAACTCGATCCGGCCGCTGTTCGCCACGTCGGCGCCCGGCTCGGAGGTCCATTCGATGAACCGGCCCTCCTCCTCGGCGGTGACGCGCGCGTCCCATTCCACCGTGCGGTCGGCGGGCGCCTTCACCACCCAGTGCGAGCGGGTGCCGTCCAGCACGTCGATCCGCACCACATTTTCCATGAAGCTCGGAAGATTGGCGAAGTCGCGGAAATAGCTGAACAGCTCGGCGGCGGGGCGGTTGATTGTCACGGCGCGGCCGACGATCGAGGAGCCCTGGCCCTCGCTCAGCCCGGCAATCGCCTCATCGGTCGCCCCGCTGCGCTTGGAGGTGCTCAGCGGCGCGTCGTCGCGGGTGTCATCGCGTTCGGCAGTCATTGGAATCTCCCTTGGGAAGACCGCCTCAACCGACCAGAATCGCGGCCGTTCCCGTCGTTACGGCCCCGACCATAATAGCGTCTTCACGGCACGGCCGGCGGCTCGATCCGCGGGCTCACGCGTTCACGTCTCACCCCATTGGAAAGGCAAGATCATGGCCGACACGCCCGAGCATCAGGAAATCACCGCCGCGATCACCGACGGTCCCCAGGCGCAGGCGATGGCGCCCGACGACGGCGCCGCGACCACCGGCGTGCCGATCGTCGAGCCCGAGATGAACACGGGAGACGATCGCACCACCGCCACCCCGCCGCTCGCCGATGGCGACGACGACGAAACGGACGAGGTGCTCGCCGAGGATCTCTCCGTCCAAGGCGGCGAATAACCGCTCAAAGGAGTACGGCGTCTATTGCACCCTTGGTCATGCTGAACTTGTTTCAGCATCCATGGCCCGTCGCCAGCCGCAAGCCTGCGGGCAATGCAGCCCATGGATCCTGAACCAGTTCAGGATGACGCAGTGCCTAGGAGAGCCGACCAATTGCCCTCAAGACCCCGTCCCGCGGTCCTGCAGCACCTCCTCGGCAGCATCCCCAGTGCGGCGCAGCGCCTCGAACTCCTCCGTGAATTGCGCCTCGATCCCCGCGACCTCGTTGCGCGCGCCCTGCACCGCATAGACCAGCTCGTCCATCTTGAGGTGGAGCGCTTGCTCGCTGCGCCGCTGGCCGTTGAGCACCATCTGCGTCAGCGTGATCGACGCCACCGACAGGATCAGCGTCAGCATATTCTCGCCGGCCGCGCCGGCCTTGATGAACCAGCCCGCGCAGAACATCGCCACCAGCAGAATGGCAAGCGGCGCGCCGGCGAAATCCGCGGTGCGGCCGGCGATCCGGCTTCCCAGCTCATTCAGTCGCTTCACCATGCCGACCCCGCCTTTCACGCGCGGGCAGCAATTAAGGCAGGACCGGCCGCGGCGCCATCAGCCAACATGGACCCGCGCCAGCATCGACTGAAGCGCCGCGCGCGGCACCGCCGGCGCCCGGCTGCCCGACGCCGCCACCAGCATGTTTACCTCGCGGCTGATCGCGACGCCGACCCGCGGCGGGTGGTCGATCATTGCCCACGAGGGATGCGCATCGGATAGGATCAGCGCGGAGCAGGCAGAAAGCGTGCCGGCAAGCCCCAGCGCAAAGGTGGAGCGAGCGCCGGCCAGCGCGTGGAGCACCACCGCGATCACCGCCGCCGCCATCGCCACGCCAGTGACGATCAGCCCCCAGGCGAGGATCAGCTGCGGCACGCCGGCGAGATGCCCGGCGCCGAGCGCCGCGACTGCCATCGCCAGCACCGATGGCCCGTCGCGCCGCAGCATTGCCAGCCCGGCGGCTGCCGTGAAGGCCAGCGTCAGCATCAGATACACGGGCACGCCATTTATCAAGGTCATCGTCACAGCTCCTGCCGTGCTCATAACGCCCGCCAAGCAACGTGGGTGTGCCGATCCTCGTTAACCAAGTCCCGCTTTGGTTCATTTTCGTGAAGCGATGTCGCGGTAATTGTCACTACCGGCAATTAGATCAATTCCGACGCAACTTAGACCCGGACTGGCGTATTCATGCAGCTCGCCTGCACTACCGTGTTTATACTGGGTGCGACTCCAGCCATCCCACAGAGGTTGTCCCGATGAAGCCCAGCAACGGCGCTTATATCGATCCCCGCGCGCCTGAATCCCTGCGTCTCGCACCCCGCCGCTTGGTTAACGCGCCGGCCGAGATCGTCAGCTCGGCCGTCGGCCATCTGCACGCCACCGTCACCGATATTTCACGCCTGGGCTGCCGCGCCGAGCTGTTCTGCCGCTTTGCCGAGGGCGATATGCTGCTCGTCAACCTGCCGGACAAGGTGTTGACCTCCGGCCGCGTGATCTGGAGCACCAGCACCGCGGTGGGCCTCAAGTTCATTTCCCCGATCGCCACCGGCGTGCTCAACCAGCTGATCGCCCGCTTCCCGCACACGCCGCCGCCCACCGGCGCCCAGCCGCTCGCCGCCTGGTCCGCGCCCCGCCGCACCGGCCGCGGCTGATGGGCCGGGCCACGCAGCCGGGATCGGCGTCCCCGAAGGGAACGGCATCACTGGCATCGGTCTGAAAGGATGGTGGACAGGGCTGGATTCGAACCAGCGTACGCTTGCACGGGCAGATTTACAGTCTGCTGCCTTTAACCACTCGGCCACCTGTCCAGATGGGCCGCTTTAGAAGCGAGGCGGCTCCATGGCGAAGCGGAACCGGCCTGTCAACGCAGCAAAGTGCCTCCGGGCCACCAAAGCGCCGCCTGCCGGAGCAATCCGTCTTGCGCCGTGCCTTACCCGCGCATAGCACCGTCGCATCGTCATCGGGGGGAAAACCATGCGTCATCTGCTGTTCGCCGCCACCGCGCTCGTCGCGCTCTCGCCCGCCACCGCGCGCGAGGCCAAGCCGACGCCGCCGGTCAACCGCGCGCCCGACCGCACCAGCGTCAACACGATCATCGATCAGGGCACCAACCACAGCGAGGTGATGGTCACCGCCGAATACCTCGCCGACGTGATCGGCCCGCGGATGACCAACTCGCCGGCGATGCGCAAGGCAGAGGCGTGGACCCAGGCGAAGTTCAGCGAATGGGGGCTGCGCAACGTCCACAAGGAAGGCTTCGCCTTCGGCCGCGGCTGGTGGATCGAGCGCTCGAGCGTGCGCATGGTCACGCCGCGCGCGATCCAGCTCACCGCTATTCCCGTCGCCTGGACGCCCGCGACCCGTGGCGCGCTCACCGCGCCGGTGATCGTCGCGCCGATCAGGCGCGAACGCGATTTCGACAAATATCGCGGCCAGCTCCGCGGCAAGATCGTCATGACCAGCTTCCCCGAGGCCGCAAAGGATCCCACCGATCCGGCGTTCAAGCGGCTCGGCAGCGACGATCTTGCCAAGCTTGATCAGTTCCAGCAGCCGAGCTACGATCCCGCCGCCGCCGACCGCCGCCTCAAGCGGCTCGATTTTGCCAAGAAGCTCGATGCCTTTCTCCAAAGCGAGGGCGCGGTGGCGATGGCGACCATGGCCTATCGCGACGGCAAGCTGGTGAGCGGCGAAGGCTATCAGTTCGGCACCGGTGAGACGCCCGTGATCCCGGCGGTGCAGATCGCGCAGGAGGATTACCTGCGCCTCGCCCGCCTCGCCAAGGCCGGCCCCGCGCCGACGCTCGAGATCGACAGCGACGTCCGCTTCGACGACAGCGACGCCAACGCCTACAACATCATCGCCGAGATCCCCGGCACCGATCCCAGGGCCGGATACGTGATGGCCGGCGCCCATCTCGATTCGTGGGTGGCGGGCGACGGCGCCGCCGACAATGGCGCCGGCAGCGCCGAGATCATGGAGGCCGCGCGCATCCTCGCCGCGAGCGGCGTGCGGCCGAAACGCACCATCCGCTTTGCGCTGTGGGCCGGCGAGGAACAGGGCATCCTCGGCTCGATGGCCTATGTCGAGCAGCATCTCGCCCACCGCGGCTCGCCGAACGATCCGCCGCAGGCCGGGATGAAGGCCTATTACGGCTTCGCCAATCGCTGGCCGATCACGCCGCTGCCCGGCTACGGCGACCTTGCCGCCTATTTCAACATCGACAATGGCTCGGGCAAGCTGCGCGGCCTTTATGCCGAGAGCAACCCGGCGGTGGTCGCCACCTTCCGCGACTGGCTGAGCCCGTTTGCGTCGATGGGCGCCAACACCGTGGTCGTCCGCCCCACCGGCGGCACCGATCACGTGTTCCTGCAGCAGGTCGGCGTGCCGGGTTTCCAGTTCATCCAGGACCCGCTCGATTACGACAGCCGCGTCCACCACAGCGCGATCGACACCTATGATCATCTGAAAGCCGCGGACATGCGCCAGGGCTCGATCATTCTTGCATCGGTGTTGCTCAGCGCGGCAAATGCGGACAAGGCGCTGCCACGCCCGCCGTTGCCCACCAAGCCGGCGGTGACCGACCCCTTCGCTTATTCGGACGACGACGACTGATGGCCAAACGTGGACACCGCCCCAGCACCGGCACCGCCGGCCGGCCCCGCATGTGGGGACGCCACCCGATCATGGCGGCGCTTGCCAACCCCAATCGCGTCGTGCGCAAATTGTGGGGCACGCGCGAGGCGCTGGCGGCGCTCGATCTGCCCGCAGACCTGCAGGTGACCTTCGCCGAGGCACCCGATCTTGGCCGCATGGTGCCCGCGGATGCGCCGCACCAGGGTCTGGTGGCCGAGGTCGACCCGCTCGACGACATGTGGCTTGCCGACCTGCTGATGGCGGGCCGCGAGGATCCCGACGACCAGCGTCCGCTGGTGGTGCTCGATCAGGTCACCGATCCGCACAATGTCGGCGCCATCCTGCGCTCCGCAGCGGCGTTCAACGCGCTCGGCATCGTCACCCAGGATCGCCACTCGCCGCCCGAATCGGGCACGGTTGCGCGCGCCGCATCGGGCGCACTGGAGACGGTGCCGTGGATCCGGGTGGTCAACCTCGCCCGCGCGCTCGAGGAGATCGCCGAGGCCGGCTTCTGGCGGATCGGCCTCACCGGCCATGCCACGCAGACCCTCGCCGAGGCGATGGGCAGCCAGCGCATCTGCATCGTCCTCGGCGCCGAGGGCGAAGGCATGCGCCAGAATACCGAGGCGCATTGCGACGAGCTCGCCAAGCTGCCGATCTCGGGCAAGATCGAAAGCCTCAACGTCTCCAACGCCGCCGCCATCGCGCTCTACGCGGTCGCGGCGCGCTGAGCGGGCGCGCCGTTCGCACCACGCCGACACGCCCCCCCCACTCCTCCGTTCGTGCCGAGCCTGTCGAAGCACCCGAGACTCAAGCCCTTCGACACGCTCAGGGCAAACGGAGGGGCGTCCCTGCATCGATTAGACGGGATATACCCCGCTGCCCAAGGGCCCAGCGGAACGCTGAGCAGGAGGGCCGTTCGCACCACGCCAACACGCCCCCCCCCACTCCTCCGTTCGTGCTGAGCCTGTCGAAGCACCTGAGACTCAGGCCCTTCGACAGGCCAGGGCGAACGAGGGCGTCCTTCCATCGGTTATACGCGCTGCCATGGCGCCCGGCGGCGAGATCAGAACTCCTCGCCGATCCTGACCCTCAGTCCATCGAGCGCGGGCCCGAACGGCAGCTGGCACGACAGCCGCGAGGTCGCATCCCGCCCATCGACCCCGTCGAGCAAATCGTCCTCATCCTCGTCGATCGGCGGCAGTTTGGCAGCAAATTCCGGGTCGACATGGACATGGCAGGTGCCGCAACTGCAACCGCCGCCACACAGCGCCAGCAACTCGTCCACCCCGCCCTCGCGGATCACCTCCATCACCGAAAGCCCGGTCTCGCCAATGATCTCGCGCTCTTCCCCCTCGCGGGTCACGACGATAAGCTTGGGCATGATGGTCTCCACTCGATTGGCCGCATGCCTTGCCGCGTGCCCGCTACGGGATCAAGCACGGTGGGGCTGACCGCCGAGCAGCTGCGCAGCTCGCTCGATGCACTGGCCGCGATCGAACCCGGCTTCGCCGCAGGCCTGGCGCGAGTCGGCTATCCCGAACCTCGTATAAGCGCGCGCGGCTATCCGACGCTGCTGCGCACCATCATGGGCCAGCAGGTCAGCGTCGCTTCCGCTAACGCGGTGTGGCACAAGCTCGAGACGCTGGTCGGCGACGCCAGCGACCCCCATGCCATCACCGCCGCCAGCGACGAGACGCTGCGTGCCGCCGGCCTGTCGCACCAGAAGGCAGGCTATGCCCGCAGCCTTGCCGAGGAGGTGACCAGCGGCCGGCTCGATCTCGATCGTCTGCCGGCGGACGACGAAGAAGCGGCCGCGCAGCTGATCCGCGTCAAGGGCATCGGCCGCTGGTCGGCGGAAATCTACCTGCTGTTCGCGGAAGGCCGTCCCGACATCTGGCCGGCGGGCGATCTCGCGGTGCAGATCGAGATCGGCCGCCTGCTCGGCCACGATACGCGCCCGCCGGAGCGGCTGGTCCGCGACCTGTCGGCAGCCTGGCGCCCGCACCGCGGCGCACTCGCGGTGTTCACCTGGCATCATTATGGCAGCGACAAGCCAGCCGAGGCGGCACCGCTGTAGCGCCACCGGCATCGTCGCGGTCACGCTGGCCGTTGCCCCGCGGGTCCGCTTCGGCCACAGCTTTCCGCAATGACGCCCCCCGCCTCCTCAGCCCTCACCCCCCCCACCCCGGTCGCCGCCCCATCGCTGGTCGGCAGCCATCGCAGCGTCGCGCTGCCGCAGGGCGGCGCCGGCTGGCAACGGCTGGCGGCGTTCATGGGCCCGGGCTTCCTGGTCGCGGTCGGCTATATGGACCCCGGCAATTGGGCGACCGACATCGCCGGTGGCTCGGCGTTCGGCTACACCCTGCTCTCGGTCATCCTGCTCTCCAACCTGATGGCGATCGTGCTCCAGGCATTGTCGGTGCGGCTCGGCGTCGCCGCGGGGCTCGATCTCGCCCAGGCCTGCCGCGCGCATTACCGTCGCCCGGTGGCGCTGCTGCTGTGGCTGCTCGCCGAAACCGCGATCATCGCCTGCGACCTTGCCGAGGTGCTCGGCACCGCGATCGCGCTCCAGCTGTTGTTCGGCCTGCCGTTGGTCTGGGGCGTGATCATCACCGCGCTCGACGTGTTCCTGATCCTCGCGCTGCAACGCTTCGGCTTCCGCAAGATCGAGGCGTTCATCGTCGCGCTGCTGCTGATCATCGCCGGCTGCTTCTGCTTCGAGCTGATCGCCGCCAAGCCCGATGTCGGCGCGGTGATGGCGGGGCTGATCCCCTCGCCCGGCATCCTCACCGACCCTGCCAAGCTCTATCTCGCGATCGGCATCCTCGGCGCGACGGTGATGCCGCACAACCTCTATCTCCATTCCTCGATCGTCCAGACCCGCGCGTTCGACCATAGCGAGGCCGGCAAGGCGGAGGCGGTCAAGCTCGCGACGTGGGACAGCACCATCGCGCTCGGCCTCGCCTTCTTCATCAACGCCGCGATCCTGATCGTCGCCGCCGCGGTGTTCCACACCGCCGGGCGTACCGAGGTCGCCGAGATCGACGAAGCCTATCGCCTGCTCGCGCCGATGATGGGCGTCGGCGCGGCGAGCGTGATCTTCGGCGTCGCGCTGCTCGCCTCCGGTCAGAACTCAACCGTCACCGGCACGCTGGCGGGGCAGATCGTGATGGAAGGCTTCCTCAACCTGCGCCTGCCGGTGTGGGCACGGCGGATGGTGACGCGGCTGCTCGCGATCGTTCCCGCGGTGCTGGTGGTCGGCAGCGCGGGCGACGGCGGCGCCACCCGGTTGCTGGTATTGAGCCAGGTGGTGCTCAGCCTCCAGCTGCCGTTCGCGGTGGTGCCGCTGGTGAGCTTCACCGGCAATCGCGTCATCATGGGCCGGCTCGTCAGCCCGCTGTGGCTGCGGGTGCTCGCCTGGGGAATCGCCGCGGTGATCATCGCACTCAATCTCACCCTGCTGTGGGGCATGATCTGAGCGCCGAGGCAAGCCAACATTGGCGGTGACTTTTGCCGCGGCGCGGCGTTTATTGCGGGCCCGTTCATCATCACGGACCGCTTGTGACCGACACCCTAGTTGCTGCGACGCCGAACGCGCTCGCCGAGACCATCACCGACACCTTGGTCCACCGCATCGGCAAAGACGCCCAGGCCGCGCGCCCGCACGACTGGCTGGCGGCGACGATCCTCACCCTGCGCAACGAGATCATCGAGCGGTGGATGGAATCGACCAAGCAGGCGCATGCCGCCGGCGCCAAGCGGGTCTATTATCTCAGCCTCGAATTCCTGATCGGTCGGCTGTTGCGCGATGCGCTGTCGAACCTGCGCCATAACGACGAAGTCGCCGAGGCGCTCAAGACGCTCGGGGTCGATCTCGCCGATCTCGAGGAGATCGAGCCCGACGCCGCGCTCGGCAACGGCGGCCTCGGTCGCCTCGCCGCCTGCTTCATGGAGAGCCTCGCGAGCCTCGACCTGCCCGCCTACGGCTATGGCATCCGCTATGTGAACGGCATGTTCCGCCAGCGGATCAACGACGGCTGGCAGACCGAACTGCCCGAGAACTGGCTCGCGCACGGCAATCCCTGGGAGTTCGAGCGGCGCGAGAGCGCCTATTTCGTCGGCTTCGGCGGCGAGGTGGTCGCCGGTGCCAACAATCTGCCGCACTGGGCACCGGCCGAGGCGGTGGAGGCGGTCGCGTTCGACACGCCGATGGTCGGCTGGCGCGGCAAGCGCGTCAACACGCTGCGGCTGTGGAACGCCCGCGCGTTCGATCCGATCAAGCTCGACCGCTTCAACGCCGGCGACTTCCAGGGCGCGCTCGCCGGGCAACTGCGCGCCGAGACGCTCACCCGCGTGCTCTACCCGAACGATTCGACGCCGGCCGGCCAGGAGCTGCGGCTGCGCCAGGAGTATTTCTTCTCCTCCGCCTCGATCCAGGACATCGTCCGCCGTCACGTCCAGTATTTCGGCGACATCCGCACCCTGCCCGACAAGGCGGCGATCCAGCTCAACGACACCCATCCCGCGGTCTCGGTCGCGGAGCTGATGCGGTTGCTCACCGACTTCCACGAGCTCGGTTTCGACGACGCCTGGGATATCACCCGCGCCACCTTCGGCTATACCAACCACACGCTGCTCCCCGAGGCGCTGGAAAGCTGGCCGTTGCCCTTGTTCGAGCGGCTGCTGCCGCGCCACATGCAGATCGTCTATGCGATCAACGCCAAGCTGCTGCGCGAGGCGGCGGGCCGCCCCGGGATCGACGGCCGCGCGATCGCCGCGATCAGCCTGATCGACGAGGGCGGCGAGCGCCGGGTGCGCATGGCCAACCTCGCCTTTGCCGGCAGCCACAGCGTCAACGGCGTCGCCGCGCTCCACACCGAGCTGATGAAGCGCACGGTGTTCGCCGACCTCCACGGGCTCTATCCCGACCGGATCAACAACAAGACCAACGGCATCACCCCGCGGCGCTGGCTGCAGCAGTGCAACCCGGGGCTGACGACCTTGATCGCGAGCGCGATTGGCGAGGATTTCCGCGACGACGCGCAGAAGTTGACCGCGCTGGTTCCTTTCGCCGACGACGCCGCGTTCCGGGAGCGTTTCGCCGCCGTTAAGCGTTCGAACAAAGTGACGCTGTCGAGCCATATCAGGGAAAGCATGGGGCTGACGCTCGATCCGGACGCGATCTTCGATGTCCAGATCAAGCGCATCCACGAATATAAGCGCCAGCTGCTCAACATCATCGAGACGGTGGTGCTCTATGATCAGATCCGCAGCCACCCCGAGCGGCGCTGGACGCCGCGGGTCAAGCTGTTCGCCGGCAAGGCCGCGTCGAGCTATCACAACGCCAAGCTGATCATCAAACTCGCCAATGACGTCGCCAAGCGGGTCAACGCCGATCCCAGCGTCGGCGACCTGCTCAAGGTTGCCTTCCTGCCCAATTACAATGTCAGCCTCGCCGAGAAGATCATCCCCGCCGCCGACCTCAGCGAGCAGATCTCCACCGCGGGGATGGAAGCCTCGGGCACCGGCAACATGAAATTCGCGCTTAACGGCGCGCTCACGATCGGCACGCTCGACGGCGCCAACATCGAGATCAAGGATCACGTCGGCGACGACAATATCTTCATCTTCGGCCTCACCGCCGACGAGGTCGCCGAGCAGCGCAGCCACGGCTACAATCCCCGCGCGCTGATCGAGGGCTCACCCGAGCTCGCCCAGGCGATCTCGGCAATAGCATCGGGCGTGTTCTCGCCCGACGATCCCGACCGCTACAAGGGGCTGATGGACGGTCTCTACGGCAGCGACTGGTTCATGCTCGCCGCCGATTTCGGCGCCTATGCCGCCGCCCAGCGCGACGTCGATGCCCGCTGGAACGACCCCGCCGCCTGGGGCCGCTCGGCGATCCTCAACGTCGCCAACGTCGGCTGGTTCTCGTCGGACCGGACGATCGGCGAATATGCGCGCGATATCTGGAACGTGATGTGACACCGCCGAGTGGCGCCATCTCCGCTCTCCTGGAAGGGCGCCACGACGATCCCTTTTCGTTGCTCGGCGCCTTCGCCGGGCCGGAGGGCACGTTCGCGCGGGTGTGGCTGCCGGGCTCGGAAGTTGCTCAGGCGTTCAGCCTCGCCGGCGACGATCTCGGCGCACTTGAGCAGGTCGACGGCCGCGGCCTCTTCGAGGGGATCATCGAGGGCGCGCCCCAGCCGCTCCGCTACCGCGCCGGCGCCAAGGGCGCCGAATGGTGGGTGACCGACGCCTACAGCTTCGGCCCGGTGCTCGGCCCGACCGACGATTTCCTGATGGCCGAAGGCACCCACTTCCGCCTCTACGACAAGCTCGGCGCGCATCTGATCGAGCATCAGGGCGCATCGGGCATCCACTTCGCGGTCTGGGCGCCCAACGCCCGCCGCGTCTCTGTGGTCGGCGACTTCAACGACTGGAACGGCACCCGCCACGCGATGCGCCACCGCGTCGATGTCGGCGTGTGGGAGATCTTCGTCCCCGACGTCGGCGCCGGCCGCAGCTACAAGTTCGAGATCGTCGGCCCGGACGGCACGCTCCAGCCGCTCAAAGCGGATCCTTACGCCTTCGCTGCCGAACTGCGCCCCGCCACTGCCTCGATCACCACCGCCCCCGCCACCCACGTCTGGGGCGACGAGGATCATCGCGCGAGCTGGGCCGCGACCGATCCGCGCCGGGTGCCGATGAGCATCTACGAGGTCCATGCCGGTTCGTGGGACCGCGACGAGCATGGCTGGTTTCTCACCTGGGACGCGCTTGCCGACCGGCTGATCCCCTACGTGGTCGATCTCGGCTTCACCCACATCGAATTCATGCCGATCAGCGAGCATCCCTACGATCCGAGCTGGGGCTACCAGACAACCGGGCTCTATGCGCCCTCGGCCCGGTTCGGCGATCACGAGGGCTTCGCCCGCTTCGTCGACGGTGCCCATCGCGCCGGCATCGGCGTGCTGCTCGACTGGGTACCCGCGCATTTCCCCACGGACGCGTTCGGCCTCGCGCGGTTCGACGGCACCGCGCTCTACGAGCACGAAGACCCGCGGCTCGGCTACCACCCCGATTGGAACACCGCGATCTACAATTTCGGCCGGCGCGAGGTGAAGGCGTTCCTGGTCAACAACGCGCTGTTCTGGCCCGAACGCTACCATGTCGATGGCCTGCGCGTCGATGCGGTCGCCTCGATGCTGTACCGAGATTATTCGCGCAAGAGCGGCGAGTGGATCCCCAACAAGGAGGGCGGCCGCGAAAATTGGGAAGCGGTGGAGTTCCTGCGCACCGCCAACCGCCAGGTCTATGCCCAGCATCCCGGCACCTTCACCGTCGCCGAGGAATCGACCAGCTGGCCCGGCGTGTCGCTGCCCGCGCACGAGGGCGGCCTCGGTTTCGGCTTCAAGTGGAACATGGGCTGGATGCACGACACGCTCCAATATTTCGCCCGCGAGCCGGTCCACCGCCGCCATCACCATGCCGAGATCACCTTCGGCCTGGTCTATGCCTTTGACGAGAATTTCGTGCTGCCGCTCAGCCATGACGAAGTGGTCCACGGCAAGGGATCGCTGCTCGCCAAGATGGCCGGTGACGACTGGCAGCAATTCGCCAATTTGCGCAGCTATTACGGCTTCATGTGGGGCTATCCCGGCAAGAAGCTGCTGTTCATGGGCCAGGAATTCGCCCAGCGCCGCGAATGGAGCGAGAATCGCGCGCTCGACTGGGATCTGCGCACCAGCCATGCGCACGAAGGTGTGCGCAACCTCGTGCGCGACCTCAACCGCCTCTACCGCGAGCATCCCGCGCTCCACGCGCGCGATTGCGAGGGCGAGGGCTTCGAGTGGCTGATCGGCGACGATTCGACCAACTCGGTGTTCGCCTGGCTGCGCAAGGCGCCGGGCGCCAAGCCGGTTGCGGTGATCGCCAATCTCACGCCCGTCGCGCGTGCGCCCTACCGGGTGCCGCTGCCGCACGCCGGCCGCTGGCGCGAGATCTTCAATTCCGACGCGCAAGGCTATTGGGGCTCGGGCCTCGGCAATCTCGGCGGCGTCGACGCCGAGCAGGGCGGCGCCTGGGTCACCCTGCCGCCGCTCGCCACCATCATGCTGGAATTCGAGGGATGAGCATGCGCGCGGCCCGGCAACGACCAGATAACAACAAGAACACAGGAGCGGGACAATGATCGACAGACACCGGCAGCCACTATCGCGCGACGCGATGGCCTATGTGCTGGCGGGCGGCCGCGGCAGCCGTTTAATGGAACTGACCGATAACCGCGCCAAGCCCGCGGTCTATTTCGGCGGCAAGAGCCGGATCATCGATTTTGCGCTGTCCAACGCGATCAACTCGGGCATCCGCCGCATCGGCGTGGCGACGCAATACAAGGCGCACAGCCTGATCCGCCACCTCCAGCGCGGCTGGAACTTCCTGCGCCCCGAGCGCAACGAGAGCTTCGACATCCTGCCCGCCTCGCAGCGCGTGTCGGAGACGCAATGGTATGAAGGCACCGCCGATGCGGTGTACCAGAACATCGACATCATCGAGAGCTATGGCCCCGAGTTCATGGTCATCCTCGCCGGCGATCACATCTACAAGATGGATTATGAGATCATGCTCCAGCAGCACTGCGACAGCGGTGCGGACGTGACCGTGGCGTGCATGGAGGTGCCGCGGATGGAGGCGGTGGCGTTCGGCGTGATGCACGTCGACGAGACCGACCTGATCATCGATTTCGTCGAAAAACCGGCCGATCCGCCGTCGATCCCCGGCAGCCCGGACATCGCGCTCGCCAGCCTCGGCATCTATGTGTTCTCCACCAAGTTCCTGTTCGAGGAACTGCGCCGCGACGCCGCCACCGAAGGCTCGAGCCGCGATTTTGGCAAGGACATCATCCCCTACCTCGTCAAGCACGGCAAGGCGCAGGCACACCGCTTCTCGGCAAGCTGCGTCCGCTCCAGCGGCGAGCCCGCCGCCTATTGGCGCGATGTCGGCACCATCGATGCCTATTGGGAAGCCAATGTCGATCTCACCGATGTCATTCCCCAGCTCGACCTCTACGAGCACGAATGGCCCCTGTGGACCTATTCGGAGATCACCCCGCCCGCCAAGTTCGTCCATGACGAGGATGGCCGCCGCGGCTCCGCCGTATCAAGCCTGGTGTCGGGCGACTGCATCGTTTCGGGCTCGACGATCCACCGCAGCCTGCTGTCCACCGGCGTGCGCGCGCACAGCTTCTCGTCGCTCGAGGAAGCGGTGGTGCTGCCGCAATGCCATATCGGCCGCGGCGCGCGGCTGCGGAAGGTGGTGGTCGATCGCGGCGTGATCATCCCGGACGGGCTGATCGTCGGCGAGGATCCGGTGTTCGACGGCCAGCGCTTCCGCCGGACCGACAAGGGCGTGTGCCTGATCACCCAGCCGATGATCGATCGCCTGACCGCGTGAGAACCATGTGTTCCTATCTGCCTTGCGGCGGCGACGCCCGATGATCGAAGCGCTGTCGGTCGCCTCCGAGGCGTTTCCGCTGATCAAGACCGGCGGGCTCGCCGACGTCGTCGGCGCGCTGCCAGCCGCGCTGGCGCCGCACGGCGTGGCCACCACCACGCTGATCCCCGGCTATCCGGCGGTCGGCAAGGCGATCAAGGGCGCCAAGGTGGTGCATCGCTGGCCCAAGCTGATGGACGCCGAGGCGCGACTGCTCTCGGGCAGGATCGGCGATCATCCGCTGCTGGTGCTCGACGCGCCGGCCTTGTTCGCGCGCAGCGCGGGGCTCTACGGCCATGCCGACGACTGGCGTCGCTTTGCCGCGCTGTCGCGCGCGGCCGCCGATCTCGCCACCGGCGCCGTGCCGCGGCTGCGCTTCGACATACTCCACGCCCATGACTGGCAGGCGGCGATGGCGCCCGCCTATGTCCGCTACATGCCCGACGGCGGGGTGAAGCCGCCAACCGTGATCACCGTCCACAACATCGCGTTCCAGGGCCAGTTTGGTGCCGACATATTCCCCACGCTGGGGTTGCCGGACGGCGCCTTCTCGCTTGGCGGCGTCGAATATTATGGCGGCGTCGGCTTCCTCAAGGCCGGGCTCGAGGCCGCCGATGCGATCACCACCGTCAGCCCGACCTATGCCGCCGAGATCCGCGAGAACCGCTTCGGCATGGGGCTCGAAGGGTTGATCTCGGCGCGCCGCCATCGGGTGAGCGGCATCGTCAACGGCATCGACCCCGCGGTGTGGAGCCCCGAAACGGATACCGCGCTTCCCCAGCGCTACACGGTGCGCGGGCTTGGCCGCCGCCGCGCCAACAAGCGCGCGATCGAAAAGCTGTTCGGGCTGGAGCCGGGCGACGGGCCGCTGTTCACCGTGATCAGTCGCCTAACCTGGCAGAAGGGCATGGACGTGCTCGCCGAATGCCTCGACGAACTCGTCGCGCTCGGGGGCCGGCTGGCGCTGCTCGGCTCGGGCGATGCGCCGCTTGAATCGGCCTTCCTCGCCGCCGCCGCGCGCCACCCCGGCCGGATCGCGGTCAAGATCGGCTATGACGAGCCGATGTCGCACCTGCTCCAGGGTGGCGCCGACGCGATCCTGATCCCGTCGCGGTTCGAGCCGTGCGGGCTTACCCAGCTTTACGGCCTCGCCTACGGCTGCGTGCCCGTGGTCGCGCGCACCGGCGGGCTCGCCGATACGGTGATCGATGCCAACGAAGCCGCACTCGCCGCCGGCGTCGCTACCGGTTTCCAGCATGGTGACACCAGCTACCACACGCTCGCCCATGCCATCCGCCGCGCGGTCGCAGCCTATGCCCGGCCCGATCTGTGGTGCACCATCCAGCGCAACGGCATGCGCGCCGATTTTTCGTGGAACGAGAGCGGCCGCCGCTATGCTGATCTCTACAAGACCCTCATAGGACAAGCATGACCCAGACCATCGCCAGCATAGCCTATCTGGACCAGAAGCCCGGCACCTCGGGGCTGCGCAAGAAGGTCAAGGTCTTCCAGCAGCCCAATTATGCCGAGAACTTCATTCAGTCGGTGTTCGACGCGATCGACGGCAAGGATGGCGCGACGCTGGTGATCGGCGGCGACGGCCGCTTCCTCAACCGCGAGGTGATCCAGAAGGCGATCCGCATCGCCGCCGCCAATGGCTTCGCCAAGGTGGTGGTCGGCCGCGGCGGCATCCTCTCGACGCCGGCTGCCAGCAACATGATCCGCATCCGCAAGGCGTTGGGCGGGCTGGTGCTGTCGGCAAGCCACAACCCCGGCGGCCCCGACGAGGATTTCGGCATCAAGTACAATATCGCCAACGGCGGCCCGGCCCCCGAAGGCGTCACCGAGGCGATCTACCAGCGCACCAAAGTGATCGATCGCTGGCTCACGGTTGAGGCCGCCGATGTCGATCTCGACAGCGACGGCACGGTCGACGTCGGCGGCATGACCGTCGAGATCGTCGATCCCGTCACCGATTACGCCGCGCTGATGGAAACGCTGTTCGACTTCCCGGCGATCCGCGCCGCCGGGCTGACGATGGCGTTCGACGCGATGAGCGCGGTTACCGGCCCCTATGCCACCGAGATTCTCGAGCGCCGGCTCGGCTTCGCCCCCGGCACGGTCAGGAACGGCACGCCGCTCGAGGATTTCGGCGGCCACCATCCCGATCCCAACCTCGTCCATGCGCATGAACTGTACGAGACGATGATGGCGGCCGACGCGCCCGATTTCGGCGCGGCCTCCGATGGCGATGGCGATCGCAATCTGATCATCGGCCGTGGCCGGTTCATCACCCCGTCGGACAGCCTGGCGATGCTTGCCGCCAACGCGCATCTCGCCCCCGGCTACCAGGGCGGGCTCAAGGGCATCGCCCGCTCGATGCCGACCAGCGCCGCCGCCGACCGTGTCGCCGCCAAGCTTGGCGTGCCGGTGTTCGAGACCCCCACGGGGTGGAAGTTCTTCGGCAATCTGCTCGACGCCGGCATGGCGACGATCTGCGGCGAGGAAAGCGCCGGCACCGGCTCCGACCACGTCCGCGAGAAGGATGGCCTGTGGGCGGTGCTGCTGTGGCTCAACATCCTCGCGGTGCGCGGCCAGTCGGTCGACGCCATCGCGCGCGAGCATTGGGCGACCTATGGCCGCAACTATTACGCCCGCCACGATTATGAGGCGGTCGAGAGCGAACGCGCCGATGCGCTGATGGCCGAGCTCCGCGGCAAGCTTGCCGCGCTGCCCGGCGAGACGGTCGCCGGCCTCACCATCGAGACGGCGGACGACTTCGCCTATACCGATCCCACCGATGGCTCGGTAAGCCGCAACCAGGGCGTGCGCATCCTGTTCGTCGGCGGCAGCCGCGTGGTGTTCCGCCTGTCCGGCACCGGCACCTCCGGCGCCACCCTGCGCGTCTATCTCGAGCGCTACGAGCAGGCCGATCTCGACCGCGACACCGGCGACATGCTCGCCGATATCGTCGCCGCGGCCGACGAGATCGCCGGCATCACCCGCCACACCGGCCGCACCGAGCCGGACGTCATCACGTGACCGGCGCCCCCACGGGGGCGCTGGGCGCACAGGTATTTGATAAATATACGTTATTTGCCGTCCGCTCGGCCGCGGCGGTCACCTTGTGCCTGTTTGACGGAGCGACCGAGCGGCAGGTGCCTATGCGCGAAGTTAGCGAACTTTGGGTCGCCGACGTGCCCCGCGTCGGTGCCGGTCAGCGCTACGGCTATCGCACCGCCGCCGACCCTGCCAAGCTCCTCGTCGACCCCTATGCCGTCGAGCTAGACCGGCCGTTCCGCTACGACCCTGCGCTGGCTGAGCTCGGCGCCGAAACCGGCCACCTCGTCCCCCGCGCCATCGTCCCTGCGGCCTCGTCGTCCGCGCCGGCCGACCTGCCGCCGCCGCTCTTCACCCCCGGCGGGCTGATCTACGAGCTCAACGTCCGCGGCTTTACCATGCTGCACCCCGACGTGCCCGAGCCCCAGCGCGGAACGCTCGCCGCGCTCGCCCATCCCGCCGTCATCGCCCACCTCCAGCAGCTCCGCGTCGCCGCCATCGAGCTGATGCCGATCGTCGCCTGGATCGACGAGCGCCACCTGCCCCCGCTCGGTCTCACCAACGCCTGGGGCTACAACCCGGTGGTGCCGATGGCGCTCGACCCGCGGCTCGCGCCCGGCGGTATCGACGAGCTCCGCGCAACCGTCGCGGCGCTGCGCGCGGCGGGCATCGGCGTGATCCTCGATCTGGTATTCAACCACAGCGGCGAGAGCGACGTGCACGGGCCGACGCTGTCGATGCGCGGGCTCGATGAGCGCCTCTATTATGCCCATGCGCCCGACGGCACGCTGATCAACGACACCGGCACCGGCAACACGCTGGATTGCGCCCGTCCCGAGGTGCGCGCGCTGATCCTCGATGGCCTGCGCCACTTCGCCCGCGCCGGCGTCGATGGCTTTCGCTTCGATCTCGCCACCGTGCTCGCCCGCGGCCCCGGCTTCAATCCCGCGGCACCGATCTTCGCCGAGATCGCCGCGGACCCGCTGCTCGCCAGCCGCGTGATGATCGCCGAGCCATGGGACACCGGCCCCGGTGGCTATCAGCTCGGCCACTTCCCTGGCGACTGGCTCGAGTGGAACGACCGCTACCGCGACGACGTCCGCCGCTTCTGGCGCGGCGATGGCGAGGCGGGCGCGCTCGCGCGGCGGATGACCGGCTCGTCCGACTTGTTCGCCGGCGACCATAGCCGCAGCGTCAACTTCATCGCCGCGCATGATGGCTTCACCCTCGCCGACACGGTGAGCTACGAGCACCGCCACAACCACGCCAATGGCGAAGACAATCGCGACGGCCATGGCGACAACCACAGCTGGAACGGCGGCAGCGAAGGGCCGAGCAACGATCCGGCGGTGCTCGCCCGCCGCGATGCCGACGTCCGTGCGCTGCTCGCCACCCTGTTCGCCTCGCGCGGCACAATCATGCTGGCCGCTGGCGACGAGTTCGGCCGCACCCAGCGCGGCAACAACAACGCCTATGCGCAGGACAATCCGATCAGCTGGGTGGACTGGGAGAACCGGGACCGGGCGCTGGAAGCGTTCGTGGCGCAGCTTGCCGATCTGCGCCACGCTGCGCGCCTCGACGCGACCAGCTTCCTCGCCGCAGCCGATTGGCGTCGGCTCGACGACGAGCCAATGACCAGCGACGACTGGCATGGCGCCAGCGGTTTCGAATTCCGCCTGCCGTCCGATGACGATATGGCCGTGATCCGGGTCGATCGTGGCCACCGCCGCGTCACCCTCGCCAAGGCCCGCCTGCTGGAGAGTCGCCGATGATCCGCCCGCTGATGCTAGCCCTTGCCTCGCTGCTGGTCGCGGCCTCGCCGCTCGCGCCCTCCCAGCGCTTCGGCGAGCTGTTCCACGAGGTGCAGATGCGCCGGCTGTTCCCGGACGGCAAGACGTTTGCCGATGCCGAGCCGCGGCGCCCTGACGCCGCGATCAATGCCGCTTATGCGCGGTGCCGTTGCGGCGACGATGCAACGCTGAAGGCGTTCGTTCTCGCCAACTTCACCCTGCCGGTTGTGCCCGCAGCGCCGCCACCCGCGCGCAAGCTCGGCCTCGCCGCGCATATCGACGCGCTGTGGCCGCAACTCACCCGCACCTTGCCCACCGTCCCCGCCGGATCAACCGCACTGCCGTTGCCGCGCCGCTTCGTCGTTCCCGGCGGCCGCTTCCGCGAGATGTATTATTGGGACAGCTGGTTCACCATGCTCGGGCTGCAGGCGTCGGGCCGCCAGGATCTCGTCGATGACATGATCGCTGATTTCGGCAGCCTGATCGATCGCTACGGCCACATCCCCAACGGCACCCGCAGCTACTATCTCAGTCGCTCGCAACCGCCGTTCTTCTATCTGATCGCCGGCATGTCGCAGAACCGCGCCACGCTCGCGCAACGCACCCGCTGGATGCGCGCCGAGCATGACTTCTGGATGACCGGGGCCGCGACGCTGAAGCCCGGCGGCGAACACGCCCGCGTCGTCCGTTTCGCCGACGGCACGCTGCTCAACCGCTATTGGGATGATCGCGCCGCGCCGCGCGACGAGAGCTATCGCGAGGATGTCGAGCTCGCCGACGCGACGCCCGGACGCGATCGTGCACAGCTATACCGCGAGCTGCGCGCGGGTGCCGAAAGCGGCTGGGATTTCTCCTCGCGCTGGTTCGGTGACGGCAGAACCCTGGCGACGATCCGCACCACGCGGCTGGTGCCGGTCGATCTCAACAGCCTGATGGTCGGCATGGAACAGGCCATCGCCGCCAATTGTGCGACGTTGGGTGATCGCCCCTGCGCCACGCGATTCGAACAGCTGGCTGCCACTCGCGCCGCTGCCATCCGCCGCTATCTGTGGAACGCCGACGGCTTTTTTGCCGACTATGATCTCGATCACCGACGCGTCTCGCCGGTGCGCACCGCGGCCATGGCGTTTCCGCTGTTCACCGGGATCGCTTCGGTGGACCAGGCCGCGGGCACGGCCAGGGCACTCGGTGCGCTCACCGGCGAGGGCGGCCTGCGCACCACGCTCGTCGACACCGGCCAGCAATGGGATTCGCCCAATGGTTGGGCACCGCTGCAATGGATCGCGATCCATGGCCTGCGGCGCTACGGCGCCAATGCCATCGCCGATCGCATCGCCAATGGCTGGCTCGGCAGCGTCTCGCGCGAATATGCGGCAAGCGGCAAGCTGCTGGAGAAGTACAACGTCGTCGAACGCAAGCCGGGCGGAGGCGGCGAATATCCCAATCAGGACGGCTTCGGCTGGACCAATGGCGTCACCCGTGCGCTGATGGCGGGCCGCTAACGCTGCATCGCCATGTCGGGCATCAGATTATGGTCCAGATGCGCCATGATCCAGATCGAGCCGATCAGCACCAGCCCGACGATCAGCACGCCGAAGGCCAGCGCCAACACGTTGTTGGTATTGTCCGGCCCGCTGGTGACGTGGAGGAAGAAGACCAGGTGCACGCCCATCTGCGCGATCGCCAGCGCGATCAGCGCGACGGGGATCGCCGGGGTCCAGACCAGCTTGCTGCCGACCACATAGAAGGACGCTGCGGTCAGCAAGGCCGCGAGCAGGAAGCCGATCGCATAGCCGCGTACCTGCGCGGTCAGCGACTGCCCGGCGCCGTCATGCTCACCCGGTGCGCGGTCGTCATCTAGCTCGCTGCCACCCTGATCGCGGCTGTCTTGCTTGTTGCTGCTCATGCGGCCTTCCCCAGCAGGTAGACGACGGTGAAGACGGCGACCCAGATGATGTCGAGCGCGTGCCAGAACAGGCTGAAGCAGGCGATGCGGCGGACGATCTCGTCGCGGAACCCCTTGGCCCAGACCTGCGCCATCATCGTCGTCAGCCAGATCAGTCCAAGCGTCACATGGACGCCATGGCAGCCGACCAGCGCGAAGAAGGACGACAGGAAGGCGCTGCGGCCCGGCCCGTTGCCCTCGCCGATCAGATGGGTGAACTCGTACAATTCGAGCCCGATGAAGCAGGTGCCGAGCACCGCCGTTACCGCCATCGACAGCTGGAACCAGAGCATGTTCTTCGCCGCGGTGGCGATCCCCGCCATGCCGCAGGCGAAGGACGAGGCGAGCAACAGCGCGGTCTCCCAGCCGACTAGCGGCAGCTCGAATATCTCGCGCCCGCCGGGACCGCCGGCGGTTTCCTTGGCGAGCACCGCATAGCTGGCGAAGAACCCGGCGAAGAGGATGAAGTCGGTCAGCAGGAAGATCCAGAAGCCATAAGCGACCACGATCCGCTTCGGCGCGGGCCCGCGCTCGCTCGGCGGCGTGTCGCTGCGACCAAGCCGGTGTGGATCGCTTTGCTGGGAGGAGATGGCAGCGTCGGTCATGCCACCTGCCCCTCGGTCAGGCCCAGCATCTGCGCCTTGCCCTGCCGTCGCTCGTCGTCGAGCCGCCTTGCCTCGTCGGCACTGATCTCGATCTCGTTCTCGTCGCGCCAGGCGAACACAACGAAAGTCGCCCAGGCACCGAAGAAGCCGAGAATTACCAGCCACCAGATGTGCCAGACCAGCGCGAAGCCCATCGCCGTGGTAAAGAAGGCGGTGACGAAGCCAGTGGGTGAATTGCGCGGCATCTCGAAGCTCTGGTACTCGGGCCGTTCGGAGAGTTCCTGCTTGTCGCGTGCCTGAGATTTGACGCCCCAATAAGCTTCTTCGCCCTCGACGTTGGGCAGTACGGCGAAGTTGAAGGGCGGCGGCGGCGAGGTGGTGATCCACTCCAGGCTGCGCCCGTCCCACGGGTCACCGGTGGTATCGGCCAGCGCCTTGCGCTGCCGGATCGAAATGTAGAGCTGCATCGCCTGGCAGAACATGCCGCCCGCGATCATCAGCGCGCCGAACGCCGCGGCGATCAGCCATGGCTGCCATTCGGGCACGTCATAATGCTGCATACGTCGCGTCATGCCCATCAGCCCGAGCATGTAGAGCGGCATGAAGGCGACGTAGAAGCCGATCACCCACAGCCAGAATGCCGCCTTGCCCCAGCCGTCGTGGAGCCGGAAGCCGAACGCCTTGGGGAACCAGTAGTTATAGCCGGCAAAGGCGCCGAACAGCACGCCACCGATAATCACATTGTGGAAGTGCGCGACCAGGAACAGCGAGTTGTGGAGCACGAAGTCGGCCGGCGGCACCGCGAGCAGCACCCCGGTCATCCCGCCGATCACGAAGGTGATCATGAAGGCGATTGCCCACATCATGGGCACCTCGAAGCGTATTTTCCCGCCGTACATCGTGAACAGCCAGTTAAACACCTTCACGCCCGTCGGCACCGCGATGATCATCGTCGTCACGCCGAAGAAGCCGTTGACGTCGGCGCCTGCCCCCATGGTGAAAAAATGGTGCAGCCAGACCATGAACGAGAGGATGCAGATCGCCATGGTCGCGATCACCATCGAGCGATAGCCGAACAGCGGCTTACCCGAGAAGGTGGAGACCACCTCGGAGAAGATCCCGAACGCGGGCAAGATCAGGATGTACACCTCGGGATGGCCCCAGGCCCAGATGAGGTTGACGAACATCATCTGATTGCCGCCGGCATCGTTGGTAAAGAAGTGGAAGCCGAGGTAGCGGTCGAGCAGCAGCATCGCGAGGGTCGCGGTGAGGATCGGGAAAGCCGCGACGATCAGCAGGTTGGAGGCGAGGCTCGTCCAGCAGAACATCGGCATGCGGGTGTAGCCCATGCCCGGCGCACGCATTTTGAGGATGGTGGTGACGAGGTTGACCCCCGATAGCAGCGTCCCTACCCCCGATATCTGCAGCGCCCAGAGATAATAGTCTACGCCGACCCCGGGCGAGAAGCGCAGTTCGCTGAGCGGCGGATAGGCAAGCCAGCCGGTCTTGGCGAATTCGCCGATCACCAGGCTCATGTTGATCAGCAGCGCACCCGATGCGGTCAGCCAGAAGGAGACGTTGTTTAGTGTGGGGAAGGCGACGTCGCGCACGCCTAGCTGCAGCGGCAAAGCGAAGTTCATCAGGCCGATCATGAACGGCATCGCGACGAAAAAGATCATGATCGTGCCGTGCGCGGAGAAGATCTGGTCATAGTGATCGGGCGGCAGATAGCCCGGGTTGCGATAGGCGATCGCCTGCTGCGAGCGCATCATCGCGGCATCGACGAACCCGCGTACCAGCATCACCAGCGCGAACAGACAGTACATGATGCCAATACGCTTGTGATCAACCGAGGTGATCCACTCGCGCCACAGATACGGCAGATGCCCCGCCTTCCACAGCCAGCCGACCACGCCGAGGCCGACAAGACCGACCAGCGCCGCGGCGACTAGCGGGATCGGCTGGTCCCACGGGACCGAATGCCAGTTGAGCTTGCCGAACACGCTCACTTCTCCCGCCCGCCGTTATCGGTCTCGTGCACCGGTGCACCGGCCTGCTTGACCGCGGCGGCGAAAAACCCCGCCGGTACGCTGCCATAGGTGATGGGCGCGACATTGCCCTTCTGCTTGGCCAGCGCGAGGTAGCCGCGCCCGTCCAGCGCGGGCCCGTGGCCGCGGGTGGCCGCCGCCCAGGCAACGAAGCGCTGCGCCGGCACGGCATCGACCGCGAAATTCATGTCGGCAAAACCTTCGCCGCTGTAATGGGCGGACAGGCCGTTGAAGCGGCCGGGGCGATCCGCCATCAGGTTGAGCTTCGACTGCATCCCCGCCATCGCATAGATCTGGCTGCCGAGGCGAGGCACGAAGAAGCTGTTCATTACTGTGGCCGAGGTGATGCGGAAGCTCACGGGGGTGCCCGCCGGAATCACCAGGTGATTGACGCTGGCGATGCCCTGTTCGGGGTAAATGAACAGCCATTTCCAATCGAGCGCGATCACTTCGACGGTGATCGGGCGCTGCTTGGAGGCGAGCGGGCGCGGCGGATCCAGCTCATGGCTCGCGATCCAGCCCATGCCGCCGAGGAAGATGATGACAAGCAGCGGCACCGACCAGACGAGCAGCTCGAGCCGCCCCGAATAGGACCATTGCGGCAGATGCTTGGCGCGCGGATTGCCGGCGCGGAACCACCAGGCGAACACCAGGGTAAGGACGATCACCGGCACGACGATGCACAGCATGATCGCCACCGAATTGATCAGCAGCGTCTTCTCGCCCGCCGCAACCGGGCCGGCAGGATCGAGCAGCGCGGGCGCACAGCCACCAAGGCTACCGACGGCCAACAGGGCGGCGACGCGGCGCGGGTTCAGCATCGGGCGGTGATAGGCAGTAACAGCGTCATGATCCCCCTGAGCGCCGGCGCCGCTGTTGCGATCGAAGGGCGTCGGCTGGGGAACGTACGGCATCGGGAGTAGGTCCCCGGCGATCGAGAAAAGAGCGCGATGATACGCTTCGGCAGTGATGACGGCCCTTCGTGCTTGGGGCTGCCGGCAGATGATGGATCCTGCAACGAGTTCAGGATGACAGTCCGGGGAAGGGAGGCGTCAGCGCGCGTCGACCCGGCGTGCCGAGCGCCGCCATGCCAGTGACTGACGGTTGAGCATGGCAAGGTCCGCGGAGCCCGCGGCTGCTGCCTGCCCCAGTCGAACGGCCTCACCAAGCAGCGCGATATCGATGTGCCGGTAGGCGGGCCGACGGGCGACAGCGGTGTACCACACCCCGCCGACCGCCGCGTCGAGCAGGACGCGCTGGAAGCAGTGATCGGCACTGACCGGCCAATCCCGCGCGGCTGCCAAGGCGGGCAGGGTCACGCCCGTCAGCTCCAGCCACGCGCGCTCCAGCGCGGCGCGGTTCCCGTCGGGACCCGCGCCGGCCGTCATCAGATGTGGATCGGCTTGCCGAGCACCGCCATCGCCGCTTCCTTGATCGCCTCGGAATGGGTCGGGTGAGCGTGGCAGGTGTAGGCGATATCCTCGCTGGTTGCGCCGAATTCCATGGCCTGTGCCGCCTGCGCGATCATCGTCCCCGCGACGGTGGCGATTGCCCATACGCCGACGACACGATCGGTCTTGGCGTCAGTGATGATCTTCACGAAGCCGTCGGGCTCGTGATTGGTCTTGGCGCGGCTGTTGGCGAGCATCGGGAACTTGCCGACCTTGATCGCGCCGCCATTCTTCTCGGCCCGCGCCTTGGCGGCCTCTTCCGACAGGCCGACGCCGGCGATCTCGGGCACGGTGTAGACCACGCTCGGGATGATGTCGTGGTTCACGATCCCAGTGAGGCCGGCGATGTTCTCGGCGACGGCGATGCCCTCATCCTCAGCCTTGTGCGCGAGCATCAGGCCGGGCGCGACGTCGCCGATTGCCCAGATGCCGGGCACCGAGGTCGCGAAGTCATGATCGATGTCGATCTGGCCGCGCTGATTGACCGCGAGGCCGGCAGCCTCGAGGTTCAGCCCATCGGTGTTGGGCCTGCGCCCGATCGCGACCAGCACCGCATCCGCCTCGATCGTCGCCGCGTCGCCACCGGCGGCGGGCTCGACGGTCAGCGTCGCCTTGTCGCCGGCGACGGTGACGCCGGTGACCTTGGTCGACAGCTTGAACTCAAGACCCTGCTTCTTGAAGATCTTGTTCGATTCCTTGCGGACCTCGCCATCGAAGCCCGGCAGGATCTGGTCGAGATACTCGACCACCGTGACCTTGGCACCGAGACGCCGCCACACCGAGCCGAGCTCAAGCCCGATCACGCCGCCGCCGATCACCACCAGATGCTCGGGAACCTTGGGCAGCTCGAGCGCGCCGGTCGAATCGACCACCACCTTCTGGTCGACCGTCACGCCCGGCAGCGGGGTGACCGACGAGCCGGTGGCGATGACGATGTTCTTGGCGCGCACGCTGCGGCCCGCGACATCGACGGTGTCCTTGCCGGTGAAGGTGGCGCGGCCCTTCAGCCACTCGACCTTGTTCTTCTTGAACAGATATTCGATGCCGCCGGTTAGCTGCTTGACCGCATCCTTGCGCTGGCCGTGCATGGTATCGAGATCGAGCTCGACCGTGGTCTTGACGCCGAGCTTCGCCATCGCGCCGTTGGCGGCGGCATCATAATATTCGGACGCGTGGAGCATCGCCTTGGAGGGAATGCAGCCGACGTTAAGGCAGGTGCCGCCAAGCGTTTCGCGGCTTTCCGCGCACGCCACCTTGAGGCCGAGCTGCGCCGCGCGGATCGCCGCGACATAACCACCGGGGCCGGCACCGATCACCAGGACGTCGAAATCAAAATCAGCCATTCCACACTCCGTTCGCCCTGAGCTTGTCGAAGGGCTGTACTGGTCCTCACCCGTTCGGAAGAAGAGCAGGTTTCGACAAGCTCAGTCCGAACGGATGTAGGGATTTCACGTCGTTATTACAGGTCGATCAGGACGCGGGTCGGATCCTCGATCGCATTCTTGAGCGCGACGAGGAAGGTCACCGCCTCGCGGCCGTCGATCAGGCGGTGATCGTAGGACAGCGCCAGATACATCATCGGCCGGATCACGATCTGGCCGCCCACCACCACCGGACGCTCCTCGATGCGATGGAGGCCGAGCACCGCCGACTGCGGCGGGTTGATGATCGGGGTGGACATCAGCGAACCGAACACGCCGCCGTTCGAGATGGTGAAAGTACCACCGCGCATCTCGTCCATCTTGAGCGTGCCGTCCTTGGCGCGCTTGCCGAAGTCGCCGATCGTCTTCTCGATGCCGGCGACCGTCAGGTCCTGCGCATCGCGGATCACCGGCACGACCAGGCCGCCCGGCGACGACACCGCCACCGAAATGTCGGCGTAATCGTGGTAGACGATCTCGTCGCCCTCGATCGAGGCGTTAACCGACGGGATGTCCTTCAGCGCCATGGTCGCGGCCTTCACGAAGAAGCCCATGAAGCCGAGGCGAACGCCGTGCTTCTTCTCGAACAGATCCTTGTACTTGGCGCGTGCCTCGATCACCGCGGTCATGTCGACGTCGTTGAACGTCGTCAGCATCGCGGCGGTATTCTGCGCCTCCTTGAGGCGCTTGGCGATGGTCTGGCGCAGGCGCGTCATCTTGACGCGCTCTTCCTTGCGGCCACCCGTCGGCGCGGCGGCAGGCGCGGCAACGGCCGGCGTCTGTGGCGCAGCGGCGGGCTTGGCGGCGGCCGCGGCGGTCACGTCTTCCCGGGTGATCCGGCCATCCTTGCCGGTGCCGGTGATCGAGGCAGGATCAAGGCCATATTCGAGCACCGCGCGGCGCACCGACGGCGACAGCGCCGCGGGCGAGTCGCTCGCCTCGGCCGGCGCGGCAGGTGCCGGCGCAGCGGCGGGTGCCGCGACGGGCGCAGGCGCGGCAGGCGCCGCCGCCGGGGCGGGTGCAGCAGCGGGCGCCGCAGCAGCAGCGGGAGCGGCTGCCGCGCCGCCGCCGGCATCGATCGTCACCAGCAGCGCGCCGACCTGGACGGTGTCGCCGACCTGGACGGCATGTTGGCCCATCACGCCCGCGACCGGCGAGGGCACCTCGACCGAGACCTTGTCGGTCTCGAGGCTGGCGATCGGCTCATCGACCTTCACCGGGTCGCCGGGCTGCTTCAGCCACTCGCCGACGGTGGCTTCGGTGATCGATTCGCCCAGAACGGGGACGGTGACTTCGGTTGCCATCTCTCAATCCTTCTACCCCGATTACCAGGGGTTCAGTCGGGTAGGTGTGTTAGCTGCTCGGCCCTTGGACGGGTCGAGCCGTGGTGGTCGAGCCTTCGCTGCGGGTGCGGCGGATCTCTTCGCGGACGTTGTGGCCGAGCGCATCGGCGACGAGCGCCCCTTGCTCGGCGGTGTGACGCTTCATCAGCCCGGTCGCGGGCGATGCCGCGGCCGAGCGACCGGCGTAGCGCGCGCGCTTGACGGCGCAGTTGGCCGCGCCGAGCGACTCCTCGATCAGCGGCTCGACGAAGAACCAATAGCCGTTGTTCTTCGGCTCTTCCTGCGCCCAGACCACGTCCTCGAGATTTGGCATCCGCGCGATCCGGCGCGCGAGCGCGTCGCCGGGGAAGGGATAAAGCTGCTCGACGCGCACGATCTGCGTACCGGTATCGCCCGCCGCGTTGCGCGCCTCGATCAGGTCATAGGCAACCTTGCCGGTGCACAGCACCAGCCGCTTCGTGTCCGCGTCCGCCGCCCCGTTGGTGTCGGAGAGCAGGCGCTTGAAGTGGCTGTCGCCCTGGAACTCCGCCGCCGTCGACACCGCCAGCTTGTGGCGGAGAAGCGACTTGGGCGTCATCACGATCAGGGGTTTACGGAAGTTGCGGTGCATCTGCCGGCGCAGCAGGTGGAAGTAGTTCGCCGGGGTGGTGCAGTTGGCGACCTGAATATTGTCTTGCGCGCACGACTGGAGGAAGCGCTCGGGTCGGGCCGAGCTATGCTCGGGGCCCTGACCTTCGTAGCCGTGCGGCAGCAGCATCACCAGACCGTTGGCGCGCAGCCACTTGGACTCGCCCGAGGTGATGAACTGATCGATCATGATCTGCGCGCCGTTGACGAAGTCGCCGAACTGCGCCTCCCACATCACCAGCGTCTTGGGATCCGCCAGCGCATAGCCATATTCGAAACCGAGCACGCCATATTCGGACAGCGGGCTGTCGAGCACCTCGAAGCGGCCATGCTCCACCGTGGTCAGCGGCACGTACTTGTGCTCGTCGGTCTGGTCGACCCACACCGCGTGACGCTGCGAGAAGGTGCCGCGACCCGAGTCCTGGCCCGACAGGCGGACGCCATAGCCTTCGGAGAGCAACGAGCCGAACGCCAGCGCCTCGCCGGTCGCCCAGTCGAAGTTCTCGCCGGTCTTGAACATCTGCCGCTTGGCATCGATCACCCGGTTGAGCGTCTTGTGGATCTGGATGCTGTCGGGAACGGTGGTCAGCGTGCGGCCGAGCGCGTCGAACAGCTTGAGCTCGATGCCGGTCTCGACGTTGCGGCGCTCGGTGCCGCCATCGGTCGGCGCCGACAGGCCCGACCAGCGACCGGCGAACCAGTCCGCCTTGTTGGGCTTGTAGCTCGCGCCAGCCTCGAACTCGCCTTCGAGCAGCGTGTTGAATTGGTGGATCTTGTCGTCCAGCCACGCCTGATCGATCACGCCTTCGGTGATCAGCCGCTTGCTGTAGATCTCGGCGACACCAGGGTGCGAGCGGATCTTGTTGTACATCAGCGGCTGGGTGAAGCCGGGCTCGTCGCCCTCATTGTGGCCGAAGCGGCGATAGCACCACATGTCGATCACGATGTCGCGATGGAACTTCTGGCGGAACTCGATCGCCATCTTGGTGGCGAAGGTCACCGCCTCGGGATCGTCGCCGTTGACGTGGAACACCGGTGCCTGGACGCCCTTGGCCACATCCGACGGATAGGGCGACGAGCGCGCGAACTGCGGGCTGGTGGTGAAGCCGACCTGGTTGTTGATGATGAAGTGGACGCAGCCGCCGGTGTTGTAGCCGCGGATGCCCGAGAAGCCGAGGCACTCCCAGACGATCCCCTGCCCCGCGAACGCCGCGTCGCCGTGGATCAGCACCGGCAGCGAGCCGGTGTGCTCGGTGAGATCGTTAGCGATGGTCTGGATCGCGCGGGTCTTGCCGAGCACCACCGGGTCCGCTGCCTCGAGGTGCGACGGGTTGGCGACGAGCGACATGTGGACCTTGTGACCGTCGAACTCGCGGTCGGTCGAGGTGCCGAGATGATATTTGACGTCGCCCGAGCCGCCGATGTCGTCGGGATTGGCCGAGCCGCCGGCGAATTCGTGGAAGATTACGCGCAGCGGCTTGTTCATGACGTTGGCGAGCACGTTGAGCCGGCCGCGATGGGCCATGCCGTAGACGATCTCGCGCACGCCGTCCTGGCCGCCGTATTTGATCACGCTCTCGAGCGCCGGGATCATCGATTCGCCGCCGTCGAGGCCGAAGCGCTTGGTCCCGACATATTTCTTGCCGAGGAACTTCTCCCACTGCTCGGCCTCGATGACCTTGGTGAGGATCGCCTTCTTGCCGTCGACGCTGAACTCGATCGCCTTGTCCTTGCCCTCCATGCGCTCCTGGAGGAAGCGGCGCTCCTCGACATCGACGATGTGCATGTATTCGAGGCCGACGTTGCCGCAATAGTTGCGGCGCAGCGTGTCGACGAGCTCGCGCACGCTCGCCCATTCAAAGCCCATCGTCCCGGCGAGATAGATCGGGCGATCGAGATCGGCGTCGGTGAAGCCGTAATATTCGGTGCGCAGGTCGTCGGGCATCTCGCGCCGCGACAGGCCGAGCGGATCGAGGTTGGCGGCCAGGTGGCCGCGGACGCGATAGGTGCGGATCAGCAGCTGGGCGCGGATCGCGTCGCCGGCGGCCTTGATGATGTCGTCCTTCGACGGCGCAACGGCGGCCGCGGCGGCGGGCTTGCCGCCGCCCTTGGCGGGCTTGGGTGCCGGCTCCATCTGGGTGGGGTCGAGCGCCGCGGTGAGATCGTCGGTGCTGGTCAGCGGCCAGCGCTTGTTGGTCCAGCTCGGGCCACCCGTGCCGGCTTCCAGCCCCTCGAAGAACCCACGCCAGCCGAGATCAACCGACGACTGATCCGCCTGGTACTTGGCGTAGAGTGCTTCAATGAACGCCGGGCTGACGCCCGACGCGATGTCGCTGAAATCCTGACCTTCGTAGCCCATCATCTTCTTCCTCTAAACCCCTCGCCCAGCGGGAAGGGAGGGCCCACCGCGCCAAGAGCGGCGGGCGGGTGAGGACACAGCGTCCCTTGCCCTCACCCTTGCGCGCGGCCTTGCGGCCGCTCATCAGCCCTTCAGCACGTCCAGCAGCGTCGAGCCGAGCTCGCTCGGGCTTGCCGCGACCTTGATCCCGGCGGCTTCCATCGCCGCGATCTTGTCCTCGGCGCCGCCCTGGCCGCCCGACACGATCGCCCCGGCATGGCCCATGCGGCGCCCCGGAGGCGCGGTGCGGCCGGCGATGAAGCCCGCCATCGGCTTGCTGCGGCCGCGCTTGGCCTCGTCGCGGAGGAACTGGGCGGCTTCCTCTTCGGCCGAGCCACCGATCTCGCCGATCATGATGATGCTCTCGGTGGCATCGTCGGCGAGGAACAGCTCGAGCACGTCGATGAAGTTGGTGCCGTTGACCGGGTCGCCGCCGATGCCGACCGCGGTGGTCTGGCCGAGGCCCGCGTTGGAGGTCTGGAACACCGCCTCATAGGTCAGCGTGCCGGAGCGCGAGACGACGCCGACCGAGCCCTTCTTGAAGATCGAGCCGGGCATGATGCCGATCTTGCACTCGCCCGGGGTCAGCACGCCCGGGCAGTTCGGGCCGATCAGGCGGCTCTTGGAGCCCGACAGCGCGCGCTTGACCTTGACCATGTCGAGCACCGGAATGCCCTCGGTGATCGCGACGATCAGCGGGATCTCGGCGTCGATCGCCTCGAGGATCGAATCGGCCGCGAAGGGGGGCGGCACGTAGATCACCGAGGCATTGGCGCCGGTCTTGCTGACCGCTTCGGCAACGGTGTCGAAGTTGGGCAGGCCCAGCTCCTCGTGCGTGGTGCCGCCCTTGCCCGGGGTGACGCCGCCGACCATCTGGGTGCCGTAATCGAGCGCCGCGCGGGTGTGGAAGGTGCCGGTCTTGCCGGTCATCCCCTGGGTGATGACCTTGGTGTTCTTGTCGACGAGGATGCTCATGGGGGCTCCCGAGTGGATTACCCCGCATGGCGGGGTGGAAAGACAGCGCGCGGGCCTCAGCCCACGCGCGGGACAGATGGATCAGGCGAGGCTCTCGTCGATGCCCTTGCAGGCTTCCAGCAGCTCCTTGACCGCATCGACCGAGACCTGGAGATTGGCCTTGGCCTCGTCGTCGAGCTTGATCTCGACGATCTTCTCGACGCCGCCGGCGCCGATCACCACCGGCACGCCGACGTAGAGATCGTTGAGGCCGTACTCGCCCGAGACATAGGCCGCCGCCGGCAGCACGCGCTTTTGGTCGTAGAGATAGGCTTCGGCCATCGCGATGCCGCTGGTCGCCGGCGCATAATAAGCCGAGCCGGTCTTGAGCAGCGCGACGATCTCGCCGCCGCCGCCGCGGGTGCGCTTGACGATCGCGTCGATCTTCTCCTGCGTGGAGAAGCCCATCTCGATCAGATCGGGCACCGGAATGCCGGACACGGTGGAATAGCTGATCACCGGCACCATGGTATCGCCATGGCCGCCGAGCACGAAGGAGGTGACGTCCTTCACCGAGACGTCGAACTCGTCGGCAAGGAAGTGGCTGAAGCGCGCCGAATCGAGCACGCCGGCCATGCCGACCACCTTGTGATGGGGCAGGCCCGAGAATTCGCGCAGCGCCCAGACCATCGCGTCGAGCGGGTTGGTGATGCAGATCACGAACGCGTCGGGGGCGTTGTTCTTGATGCCCTCGCCGACCGCCTTCATGACCTTGAGATTGATGCCGAGCAGATCGTCGCGGCTCATGCCGGGCTTGCGCGCGACACCGGCGGTGACGATGATCACGTCGGCGCCGGCGATATCGGCATAGTCGTTGGAGCCGACGATCTTGGCATCGAAGCCCTCTACCGGTGCGCACTGCGACAGATCGAGCGCCTTGCCCTGAGGCACACCCTCGACGACGTCGAACAGGACGATGTCACCCAAGCCCTTGAGTGCCGCGAGGTGCGCGAGCGTGCCGCCGATATTGCCGGCGCCGATCAGCGCGATCTTCTTGCGAGCCATTCCAATCCATCTCCGTACGGGTGCGTGATTGGCCACGCCGACTACGCCCTTTGCCGGCGCCCGGCAACCGCTAATCCACGAGAGTTAAGACTTTAACTGATAATGGTTCGCAGGTGCATTAAGCCCCGTGACCAGCTGACAGATAGTCCTCCGAGCGCATTTCTTCCAGCCTGCTGACCGTGCGTTCAAACTCGAAACGACCATCGCCGGTTTCATACAGATGGTCCGGCTGGGCATCGGCGGCGGCGAGCAGCTTGACCTTATGCTCGTACAAGGCGTCGATCAGCGCGACGAAGCGTGCCGCCTCGTTGCGGTTCTCCGGGCCGAGCTTGGGAATGCCGACCAGGATCACGGTGTGGAAGCGCCGGGCGATCGCCAGATAGTCGGCCACCCCGCGTGCTTCGCCGCACAGTCGCTTGAACGAGAAGACCGCGACGCCCTTCAGGCTCTTGGGCACATGCAGCGTGCGCCCCTGCACCGTCAGCTCTTCCGACGGTACGTGCGCGCGGTCCTCGACCGGATAGTCCGTCAGGCGGAAGAAAGCGGCGGAGAGCTGCGCGGTCGCCTCCGGGCCGTTGGGGACCAGCCAAGTATCCTGACTGCCGAGCCGGTCGCGACGGTAATCCACCGGGCCATTGAGCGCGAGCACGTCGAGACGGCGCTCGATCAGCGCAATGAACGGCAGGAAATGTTCGCGGTTGAGCCCGTTCTTGTAGAGATCCGCCGGCGCGCGATTCGAGGTGGTGACCATCGTCACCCCGGCCTCGATCAGCGCGGTGAACAGGCGCGACAGGATCATCGCATCCGGGCTGTTGGTGACCATCATCTCGTCGAATGCGAGCAGCCGCGCTTCCGCCGCGATTGCGGCGGCGACCGGCGCGATCGGATCGCCGGCCTCCTTGCGCCGCTCGATGGCGATGCGGCCATGCACTTCGAGCATGAACTCCGAAAAGTGGACCCGCCGCTTGGGGCTGGCCGCGACATGGGCGTAGAACAGGTCCATCAGCATCGACTTGCCGCGGCCGACGTCGCCCCACAGATAGATGCCGTGCGGCGCCGCCCGCTTGCCGCCGGTCAGCCGCGCGAACAAGCCGGTCTTCGCCGGCTGGTCGAGCACGCTGGCCAGCCGATCGAGCTGCTCGGCCGCGGCGCGCTGTTCCGGGTCCGGGCGAAGCTCGCCGGCCGCTACCAGCGCTTCATAAGCAGTCAGAACCTTGGTCATTGATGATGCTCCTGAGCAGGCAGGAGCCCAAGGCCAGGGCGATGCACTGCGTGACCCGGTGCTGCGCCCATCGCCGCCGCACCGGAAGATATCAAGCCGGGCGCGGCGTAGCCTTGCGCAGCGTGCCGGTGAAGCTGGCGACGGTCGGCGCGCCCTCCTGGACGATCAGCCCGCGCATGAACAGCATCCGGCCGGTCTCGCGCAGCAGCTCGACCCGCGCTTCGAGCGGCAACGCCAGATCGCCCGCGCCGATGAACTGCGCCGACAGGTCCAGCGTCACGCCCCCGCCCGCCCCCAGCACGCCGAAGCCCCGCGCCGCGGCAAACAGCGCGACATCCATGAAGCCGAGCAGCGCGCCGCCGTGGATCGCATCATGGGTATTGGCATGCTCGGGCCGCGGCATGATCCGCACCCGGGCGATGCCGTCCTCGAGCTTCACATGATAGGGCTCGAGGAAGGCGTTGAACCGCGCTCGCCCGGCCTGGCGCCAGACCTTCCAGCCCGGCGCCGCGGGATCGTCGTCATAAGACGCGAACGGGTCGGCGGAAGGCTCGTTCAACGGTGCGGCGTCGTCGAGTGGATCAGAGGACCCGCTCGACTTCCATCTTCTTGATCTCGGCGATTGCCTTGGCCGGGTTGAGACCCTTGGGGCAGGTGTTCGCGCAGTTCATGATCGTGTGGCAGCGATACAGGCGGAACGGATCCTCGAGCTCGTCGAGCCGCTCGCCGGTCATCTCGTCGCGGCTGTCCGCCAGCCAGCGATAGGCCTGGAGCAGGATGGCGGGGCCCAGGAACTTGTCGGCGTTCCACCAATAGCTCGGGCAGGACGTCGAGCAGCAGGCGCACAGGATGCACTCGTAGAGACCATCCAGCTTGGCGCGATCTTCCGGCGACTGCAGCCGCTCCTTGCCCGAGGGCGGCGGCGACACCGTCTGCATCCACGGCTTGATCGAGCTGTACTGCGCATAGAAATGGGTGAAATCGGGGACGAGATCCTTGATCACGTCCATCGACGGCAGCGGCGTGATCTTCACGTCGCCCTTCACGTCTTCGATGGCGGTGGTGCAGGCGAGGCCGTTGCGGCCGTCGATGTTCATCGAACACGACCCGCAAATGCCCTCGCGGCACGACCGGCGGAAGGTCAGCGAGCTGTCTTGCTCGCCCTTCATCTTGATCAGCGCATCGAGCACCATCGGGCCGCAATCGTCGAGGTTGATCTCGAACGTGTCGTAGCGTGGGTTCTCGCCGCTGTCGGGATCGTAGCGGTAGACCTGGAACTTCTTGATCCGCTTGGGCCCGCCCTCGGGCGTGCTCGTCGCCTGGTGGACCTTGCCCTTGCTCTTGATCTTGCTGTTCTTGGGCAGGCTGAACTCGGCCATTGCCGCTTCGCTCCTCGTGATATGCTGCGTGTGCGGCTATGCCTTTCGCCGCCCCTGCGCAACCCCTGCAGCGATCAGATCACGTCCAGCACCAGCCCGAGCCGCTTGGCTTCCTCGGCCTCGATGTACCAATTGGACGGCGCCTTCTGCTTGAGCTCGTCCAGCGACACCTGGGTGCCGGCGACGAGATCGCGGAAGCCCTCGTCCTGGATGCGGATCGAATCCTCGATCTCGTGGAGCTTGGCCTTGAGCGTATAGCCGAGCGTGATCAGCGGCCCGTTGAGGTGGATGGTGCTGTTCATCAGCCGCTCGTGGATCATGATCCGCGACTCCCGCGTCAGGAACCGCTTCTCGGCAGGGAAGCCGGCCATGAAGGTGGCGCCGGCCGAATAGACCGCGACCTTGCCGAGGAACAGCGTCTCGCGCCCGGTATATTCACGCAGGAGCCGGATATCGTCCGCCATCGCCCGCGCCATCTCGGGGTCGCCGCCGAGCGTGGTGATCGACACCACCAACGGGCCATCCTGCGGCGCATTGATCAACTGGCCCTTGAAGTTGGTGTACATCGCCTCGTCCACCGTGCCGTGGAGCTGGATGTGGGGATGGGCCAGCAGGGGATAGCTGGCGGCGCCGGCGCGCTGGGCGATGGTGTCTGCAGTCATGACGCCGCCAACCGCGCGGCCGCCGACCCGTTCCCGGCGGCGCAAATAAAAGTAGCTGCTGCGCGCCCCCGCCGCGCGCGAGCACCCCGGAACAAGCGCGGCCATCCGCGCGCTTGGCCACCGACTCGCGAGAAAGCTGCCCCGATGAAAATGACCCTGAAGCCATTGAATGAACAAGTGATCGTCATCACCGGCGCCAGTTCCGGCATTGGCCTCGTCACCGCCCGCGCCGCCGCCGCCAAGGGTGCCAAGGTGGTGCTGGTGTCGCGCAGCGATGACCAATTGCGCACCCTGGTGGCCGAGATCACCGCCGCCGGCGGCGTGGCGGATTCGTTTGCCGCCGATGTCGGCGATGCCGAGGCGGTGAAGGCCGCCGCCGCGCACGCCGTGGAGCGGTTCGGCCGGATCGACACCTGGGTGAACAACGCCGGGGTGACGATCTACGCCAAGCTGATGGATACGCCCAACGACGAGCATGAGCGGCTGTTTCGCACCGACTATTTCGGCGCGGTCAACGGCGCATTGGCGGCGGTGCCCCACCTCAAGGGCGGCGGCGCGCTGATCACCGTCGCCTCAATCGTCTCGGACATGCCGAGCCCGCAGATGGGCGCCTATGCCGCGGCCAAGCATGCGGTGAAGGCCTATATGCAGTCGCTGCGCATGGAGTTGCACGACGATGGCGTGCCGATCTCGGTGACGCTGGTGAAGCCGTCCGGGATCGACACCCCGATCGGCCAGCATGCCACTAACCACGTCCGCGGCGAGGGCCAGATCCCGCCGCCGCCCTATGATCCCAAGCTCGTCGCCGACGCCATCCTGTTCTGCGCCGAGCACCCCAAGCGCGACATCACCGTCGGCGGCGCCGGCCGCGCCCAGGTGCTGTTCGCGACCCATTTCCCCGCGTTGCTCGAGCGGCTTGCGCCCAAGGCCGCGGCGGCCTTCACCGATCCGACCAAGCGCCAGCCCAAGCCGAGCAACCTGTTCGAGGGCGGCATCCGCACCGGGCAGGAGCGGTCGGGCGAGATCCCCGCGCGCCAATCGAGCCTCTACACCGCCGCGTCCAAGCACCCCAAGACGGTTGCCGCGATCAGCACCGGCCTCACTGCGAGCGCGATCGCGCTGCTGCTGATGAAGAGCCGTCGGCAGTCGTAATGGTGACGCCCCCCTCTCCCCTCGCCTTCGGAGATCCCATGGCAGACATCGACTGGAAGATGAGCGCGGCGCTCGAGAACGTCAGCCGCGGCGGCAACGAACTACCCGAGGTCACCAACCTCGCCGCAGCGGTGCGCGCGTGGACCACGCTCGACAATGAACTGCAGAACGCGGCGGTGCTGACGCCCGAGCATGCGGTGACGGTGGATGGAGAATCGACCGCGGCGTTCAGCGGTCAAGCGATCCGGCAGCTAGCGGCGCTGCTGCCGGCGTAACCGGGCCGCTGTTCCGGCACGCCCGGCACAGCGGCGGCACGGGGGCGGCACGGGGGCGAGCGACCGCCCGCCCCTTCGGCTCAATAGACCCGCTTCTTGGGCTTGATGTACTCGACGTCGTCGGTGAGCGTATAATCGTGCACCGGCCGGTAATCGATCGCGGTCGCGCCACCGACGCCACCCCAGCCGGTGAAGGTGGTGATGGTGTGCTTCATCCACTCGCCGTCGTCGCGATCGGGATAATCCTCGTTGACGTGGGCGCCGCGCGATTCCTTGCGGTTGGCCGCCGAGTCGACCGTCACCACCGCCTGGGCGATGAGGTTGTCGAGCTCGAGCGTCTCGACGAGATCGGTGTTCCAGATCATCGAGCGATCGTTGATGCCGATCTCGGCCATCTTGCCGTAGGTCGCCTTGATCAGCGACTGGCCCTCGGTGAGCAGCGCATTGTCGCGGAACACCGCGCAATGCTTCTGCATCGTGCGCTGCATCTCGAGGCGCACCTCCGCAGTGGTGGCGCTGCCGCTCGAATGGCGGACCTTGTCGAGCCGGCCCAGCGCCAGCTCTTCCGAGCCCTTGGGCAGCGGGTTGTGCGTGGTGTTGGGCTTGGTGATGTCGGCGATGCGCTTGCCGGTGGCGCGGCCGAACACGACCAGATCGATCAGGCTGTTCGAGCCGAGGCGGTTGGCGCCGTGGACCGAGACGCAGGCCGCCTCGCCGACCGCGAACAGGCCGGGCACCACCGTGTCCGGGTTGCCGTCCTTGAGATGGACGACCTCGCCGTGGAAGTTGGTCGGGATGCCGCCCATGTTGTAATGCACCGTCGGCGTCACCGGCAGCGGCTGGCGGGTGAGATCGACGCCGGCGAAGATCTTGCCGGTCTCGGTGATCCCCGGCAGGCGCTCGTGGAGCACCTTGGGATCGATGTGATCGAGGTGCAGGAAGATGTGGTCGCCGTTCTTGCCGACACCGCGGCCCTCACGCATCTCCATCGCCATCGACCGCGACACGACGTCGCGCGAGGCGAGGTCCTTCGCGCTCGGCGCGTAACGCTCCATGAAGCGCTCGCCCTCGGAATTGGTGAGGTAGCCGCCCTCGCCGCGCGCGCCCTCGGTGATCAGCACGCCGGCGCCGTAGATGCCGGTCGGGTGGAACTGGACGAACTCCATGTCCTGCAGCGGCAGGCCGGCGCGCAGCACCATGCCGCCGCCGTCACCGGTGCAAGTGTGCGCCGAGGTCGCCGAGAAATAGCAGCGGCCGTAGCCGCCGGTCGCAAGCACGGTGTTGTGCGCGCGGAAGCGGTGGATCGAGCCGTCTTCCATGCACAAGGCGATCACGCCGCGGCACTCGCCATTTTCCATGATCAGGTCGAGCGCGAAATATTCGACGTAGAAGTCGGCATCGTAGCGCAGCGACTGCTGGTACAGCGTGTGCAGCATGGCATGGCCGGTGCGATCCGCCGCGGCGCAGGTGCGCTGCGCGGGCGGGCCCTCGCCCATGTTCTGCATCATGCCGCCGAACGGGCGCTGGTAGATCCGGCCTTCGTCGGTACGGCTGAACGGCATGCCGGCGTGCTCGAGCTCGTAAACCGCGGCGGGTGCCTCGCGGACCATGTACTCGATCGCGTCCTGGTCGCCGAGCCAGTCGGATCCCTTGACGGTATCGAACATGTGCCAGGTCCAATGGTCCGGGCCCATGTTGCCGAGGCTGGCGGCGATGCCGCCCTGCGCCGCCACGGTGTGGCTGCGGGTGGGGAACACCTTGGTGATGCAGGCGGTCTTGAGCCCGTTCTGCGCGCATTCCATGACGGCGCGCAGGCCCGAGCCACCCGCGCCGACGACCACGGCGTCATAGGTGTGATCAATGATCTTATACGCGGCGTCAGCAGAAGAGGCGGGCATTATGCGGCGGCTCCGAAGGCGATCTTGAGAATGGAGAAGATGGCGATGCCGGCGGTGCCGACCGTGAAGAAGTTGAGCAGCAGGATCGCGGCGACGCGGCGCTGCTCATGCTCGTAATCCTCGATCACCACCTGGAGGCCGAGACGGAAATGCCAGAACACCGAGGCGATCAGCAGGATCATCGGGATCGCGACCCAGGCCGACTGCATCCAGGCATGGGTGTTGGCATAATCATAGCCCGGCCGGCGCGCGATCGAGATCACGAACCACAGCATCAGGAACAGGTTGGAGCCTGCGGTGACGCGCTGGCGCCACCAGTGATGCGCGCCTTCCTTGGCGCTGCCGAGACCGCGGACGCGGCCGATGCTGGTGCCCGAACCCATCACTTCACCCCCATGACGAAGACCCAGAATAGCGCGGTGAGCACCACCGCGCCGATCATCACGCCGAGCGCGAACATCTTGTTGCGCTTGAGCTCGAACGCCGCGCCGGCGTCCATCACCAGATGGCGGATGCCGTTGAGCGCGTGGACGAAGAACGACAGCGTCAGCCCGACCGCGACGATCCAGCCCAGGATGTTGAGATGGCCGGCATCGGTGGTGAACACGTCGACGAAGGTCGCATAGGCCTGGGCGCCGGCGGCGAGCGCGGCGAGCCACCAGACGAGCAGGATCGTTCCCACCGTCGCCATGCCGCTGCCGGTGGCGCGATGCAGGATCGAGACCAGCATGTGCGGGCCCCAGCTGTAGTGAAGCTTGAGTGGGCCGGCGAAAAGATGCGGGCTGCGCGGGCGCGCCGGATTGCGGGATGCCATGAATGGTCCTCGGGGAGCTTTGAATTGCTCTGCCTATTAGGCTGACGGGCCTTGGATGCAAGCGATTGCCCGCCCCCGCCCCCGTGATCTCACCCATCGCCTCGACCAACACCCTGTTAACCAATGCTGGTTAGATCGTGATGACAACCGGTCCGGGAGCCGGTGACTAGAGAAGGGTTTACCGTGCCGCAGAAGCAGTTGCCGCCGCCGGAGAGCGTAAGCAAGACGATCAACCTCGCAGAACGGCTGCGCTTGTTCGATCTGTCGCCCGCCGATGTCGAGCTGGCGCGCGAGCTGTGGACGGCAATCGAGGACGATGCCCGCTCGGTATCCGAGGCGCATTGGAAGCAGCGCCAGCGGCTGTACGGCGACGGCGGCAATTGGGCGCCGCACGAGGCGGACCGGATGATCGACCTCGGCGTCAATTACCTGCGCAACCGCTTCACCAACCTCGCCGGAATCTCCTGGGTCGAGTCGGCAGAGCGAACGGTCGCCAGCGCCTATTCGCTCGATGTCGGGCTCACCCCGATCCTGGCGATGACCGATGCCGGCGCGCGCCGCACCTTCGACATCCTGCGCCGCCGGCTCGACGCCACCGACGAACGCTATGTCCAGCTGACCGACCTGCTGCTGCGATTGCGCTCGCTGGAATGCGACATCTATTGCACGCTCTATTCGGCCTATCAGCGCCACAACGACAAGTTCCAGCGCGACCAGCTCGCCGAGGAGTTCCGCGAGGGCATCGCCACCGCGGTCGAGACCGCGACCGACGAGGGCCAGGTGCTCCGCGGCCAGGCGGCGCGCAGCTCGGGTTCTGCCCGCGGCATGCTCGGCAAGGCGAGCGAAGTCGCCGCCGCCGCCGAACAGTCCGCCGTCGCGATGCGCGAGGCGGCGCAGACCGCCGCCGGGCTGATCCGCGCGATCGAGGACGCCCGCACCGAGGTGGAGGCCGCTGCCGAGATCGCGCAGCGCGCCAGCGTCCAGGCGAGCAACGCGGTGGGCATGTCCGAAGCGCTGTCCGATCACGCCAAGTCGATCGAATCGATCCTCGGGCTGATCCGCGACATTGCCGGCCAGACCAATCTGCTCGCGCTCAACGCGACGATCGAGGCCGCCCGTGCCGGCGATGCCGGCCGCGGCTTTGCGGTGGTCGCCCAGGAGGTGAAGAGCCTCGCCAACCAGACCGCGCGCGCCACCGACGACATTGCCGCCAAGATCGCCTCGATCCAGTCGGCGACGCGATCGACGGTGGAGACCAACGCCAGCATCAAGACTACCGTCACCGAAGTGCAGGAATCCGCCGAGCGCATCCGCTTTGCGATGGAAGCGCAGGCGCAGACCGTCACCGCGATCACCGCGGCGGTCGACGAGACCGCGCTTGCCGCCGATTCGATGTCGTCGACCATTGCCGCGATCCGCGAGGACACCGAAACCGTGGCGGCCGAGATCGATGGGGTCGGCCGCGGCTTCGACCTGCTCGACGGCCGGTTGAGCAATCTCAAGAACAGCGCCGGCGACTTCATCGCCAAGGTCGCTGCATAAGGCAGCAGAGGATGACCGTGTGGGTAAGGTGGCCGCTTTAGGCGACGGCATGCATGCGCGACGCGGGATCGTCGAGCATCTGGGCGACTACGACTGGGATCATACGATCGCGGACGCGTGCGCGGATATCTGCGCGCTGTTTTCGGCCGCCGACTTCCGCCGGATCTCCGAGCATTTCTGGCAGCATTACCTGGCCTTGCCGGCGACCCAGCCGATCCGCCACTTCTTCCACGGCGAGCGGCTCGAACGGCGCCTGCGCGAAAGCGCCGACTATGCGCAGCTCAAGTACAGCGAACCATTCGGCGATCGCTGGGTGAAGATCGCCACCCGCCATGCCGAGCAGGCGCGGGCCTCCAACATCCCGCTGCCGACGCTGCAGGCCGCGCTCGCTTATTCGCACAGCATCACGCTGGCGATGATCGCGGGCCATGTCGCCGGCGATACCGTGCGGATGCTGCGCCTGGTGGATACGGTGCAGCGAATCTCGCTGGTCGAATCCGATCTGATGACCGGCCACCTCGCCGCACGCCAGGCGGCCGCCACCAGCGTCGAACGCCAGCAGCGCTCCACCGCCTTTCGCGACAGCATCGCCGGTTCGATCGAGGGCGCCGCGACGCTCGGCGCGCGGATCCAGGTACAGGCCAGCGGCGCGTCCGCCTCGACGCGCGACGTGCTCGGCAAGGCCAGCCAGATGGCCGCCGCCGCCGAACAATCCGCCTTCGCGATGCGCGAGGCGGCGCAGACCGCCGCCGGGCTGATCCGCGCGATCGACGAGACCCGCATGGAAGTGGACGCCGCCGCCGCCATCGCCCATCGGGCCAGCGACCAGGCGAGCGACGCCGTGCAGGTCAGCGAGACGCTGAGCGGACACGCCAAGTCGATCGAATCGATCCTCGGCCTGATCCGCGACATTGCCGGCCAGACCAATCTGCTCGCGCTCAATGCCACCATCGAGGCGGCGCGCGCGGGCGATGCCGGCCGCGGCTTCGCCGTGGTCGCGCAGGAGGTGAAGAGCCTCGCCAGCCAGACCGCGCGGGCTACCGACGACATCGCCGCCAAGATCGCCGCGATCCAGCAGGCGACGCACAGCACCGTCTCCACCAACGCCTCGATCCGCGCCACCGTCGCCGAGGTGCAGGATTCGGCCGATCGCATCAGGCTGGCGATGGAGGCGCAGGCGCAGACCGTCACCTCGATCACCGCCGCGGTCGACGAGACCGCGCTTGCCGCCGATTCCATGTCGTCGACGATCGAGACGATCCGCACCGATACCGATGCGGTCGCCAAGGAGATCGACGCGCTCGGCGCGGGCTTCGACGAGGTCGGCGACCGTCTCGGCCAGCTGCGCCAATCGGCCGAGAGCTTCTCCGCCAGCGTCGGCTAGGCGCCCAGCATCCAGTCCCCGCTATGATCAGGGCGGACGACGTGGCCTTTCGGTCACCCGCCTTCCTGTTCTAAGGCGAGGGTCATGACCATTCTCCTCACCGGATCGAGCCGTGGCATTGGCGCTGCCATCCACCAGACATTGACGGCGACCGGCGCCGCCGTGATCGGCCATGGCACCCGCACCGGCATCGCCGCCGATTTTGCCGATCCCGCCGCCCCTGCCGCTCTCTGGGAGGCGGCGCTGGCGCAGGCGAACGGCGCGATCGACGTGCTGATCAACAACGCCGGCGTGTTCGAGGCGAGCCCGCTCGACCAGCCGCACGGCAACTGGGTGGCGGATTGGGAGCGTACCCAGCGGATCAACCTCACCGCCGCCGCCGAACTCTGCCGCCTCGCCGTGCGCCACTGGCAGCAGCGTGGCTCGGGGGGGCGCATCGTCAACGTCGCCAGTCGCGCCGCCTATCGCGGCGACAGCCCGGCGCACTGGCATTATGCCGCCGCCAAGGCCGGCATGGTGGCAATGACCAAGACCATTGCTCGCGGCTATGCCCGCGACAACATCCTGGCCTTCGCGATCTGCCCGGGCTTCACCATGACCGGCATGGCCGAGGATTACCTCTCGAGCCGTGGCGGCGAGCAATTGCTGGCCGACATTCCGCTCGGCCGGGTTGCCGCGCCGGAGGAGATCGCCGATGTCGCCCGCTTCCTCGCGCTCGACGCACCGCCGTCGATGACCGGGGCGGTGCTCGACGTGAACGGAGCAAGCTATGTCCGCTGATTCGTGGAAGGTCACCCTGCCCTGCACCCGCGCCGAGGCCGAGGCGATCGATGCGGCGGACGATCTCGCGATCGACGCGGTGCTGATGACCACCGAGGAGGTGGAGGATGACGTCGAGCACTGGCGGCTCGACGCCTATCTGGAGACCGAACCCGATGCGCTGACCATCGCCTTGATTCATGCGCTGGTGCCGAGCGCCTCGGGTCACGAGCCGGCCGTCGAGCATCTCGCCGCCGCGGATTGGGTGGCGATGAGCCAGGCGGGACTCGAGCCGATCCAGGAAGGCCGCTTTGTCGTCCATACCGCCACGCACCAGCGCGAGGCGCCGACAGGCGGTCGCGCCTTTCTGATCGATGCGGGCCAGGCGTTCGGCACCGGCCATCATGGCACCACCGCCGGTTGCCTGGCGATGCTCGACGGGCTTGCCGACCGGCCGATCGCCAACGCGATAGATCTCGGAACCGGCACCGGCCTGCTTGCCTTCGCGGCGCGCCATCTGTGGCCGACTGCGCAGGTGATGGCGACCGACATCGATCCGGTCGCGATCGACGTCACCCGCGACAATGCCGCGATCAACCAGGTCGAGGCGGTCGATCTGGTCGTCGCCGACGGCGCATTGTCGGATGCGATCATCGCGCGCGCGCCTTATGACCTGATCATCGCCAACATCCTTGCCGGGCCGCTGGTGTCGATGGCGCCAGAGGTGGCGGCGATCGCGGCCCCGGGGGCGACGATCGTGCTCGCCGGGCTGCTCGACACCCAGCGGCAGATGGTGGTCGATGCCTATGCCGCCTGCGGCTGTTCGCTGGTCGCGACCGATCGGCGCGGCGACTGGACGGTGCTGCGGCTGGCCGCAGGCCCTACCCGTCACGTGCCGAGCGCGCCGGTCGATCCCAAGGGCCGCGACGGTTGGGCGCTGGATCTCTGAAGGGCCCCCACGCCGAACCGTTCGCACCTGCAAAATAATCGTTACGGTCGACGACGTTTTCCGGCAATGGCCGGTCGGCGCCGTGTCGACGCCATAGAGTGATGGGGGCCATAGACCATGTCTGTTTTGCGTAGCTGTACCTTGTCCGCGCTGCTGGCGTGCGCGGCAATGCCAACCGCCGCGCATGCGCAAGCGGTCGACCTCGGCGCACCGGCCCCTGCGCCCGACGCCGCCGCGGAACAGACGCCGGACACCAGCCAGGGCGATACCCAGCACCGCCCGCGCACGCCGATCCGCAGCGCACGCGACACCTCGCCCTCCGCGCTGATCGGCGACACCCAGAGTTCGCCACCGCCCGGCCTGTTCGGCGACTGGCAGAAGATCCGCACCCGACTCGGCGAGCGCGGCATCGGTCTCACCGCACGTTATGCCTCGGAGAGCGGCTACAATTTCGCCGGCGGTGAGCGCAAGCTGTTCCGTGAAACCGGCCAGTTCGACGTCGGCGCGCTGCTCGACCTTGACAAGCTCGTAGGGCTGAAGGGCGGCGCCTTCCAGGCGACGCTCACCTGGCGACGGGGTCTCAACCTGTCGGACGCGGCCGGGCTCGGCACGCTCCAGCAGGTGCAGGAAGTCTACGGCCGCGGCCAGACGGCACGCGTCACCCAGCTTTGGTACGAGCAGCGGATCGGCGACAAGGTCGAGATCAAGGTCGGCCGCACCAACCCCGGCGAAGATTTCGCGGTCTTCTCCTGTCACTTCATGAACTTGAGCTTCTGCGGCGCCCAGCCGGGCAATCTGGTCGGCGATTACTGGCAGAACTGGCCGGTGGGGCAATGGGGCGGGCGGATCCGGGTCGACCTCAATGACCATCTCTACGTCCAGACCGCGGCCTACGAGATCAACCCGCGCAACTTGGACGACCATTTCTTCGTCGCCCATTTTCACGGCGCCACCGGCGCGCTGGTGCCGATCGAGGCCGGCTATTCGCGCGGCGGCGACGATGGTCATGTCGGCTCGTACAAGGTGGGCGGCTGGGTCTCGACCGCCGACCGTGCCGACGTGCTGCTCGACGTCAACCACCAGCCGATCGTGATCACGGGGCTCGATCCGCTCCAGCGCACCAGCGCTTACGGCGTCTACCTCGCCGTCCAGCAGCAGCTCACCGGTACCTCTAAGGACGGCAAATCGGTGACCGGGCTCGGCATGTTTGCCAACATCACGCAGGCCGATCGCAAGACCTCGGTCACCGACAATCAGGTATCGATCGGCCTCTTTTACAAGGGGCTGGTGCCCGCGGTGCCCGGCGACGTGCTCGGCTTCGCGGTCGCCCGCACCAACGTCAACGGGCGCGCCGCCGAGGCCGACCGGCTGGTCCCGGGCACGCCGGTGCGCGACGCCGAATATGCCTCGGAAATCTATTACAGCATCCATCCGGCCGACTGGCTGGAGCTGCGCCCGAACGTCCAGTTCATCCACCATCCCGGTGGCGTCAAATCGGCGAACGACGTCGGCGTGCTCGGGCTGAAGGCGGCGATCACGCTGTAACGGGTGCGGGCTCCTGCACCGTCAGGAGCCTCGGTTGCGCCGGAGGTAAATCCGGCCTCCACCGTGCCAGATTAGGCGCTCGCCTTGCCCCGCGCATAGGCCTGCGTGCCTTCGGTGATGATCTCGTCACCCGGCACGATCTGCGCCACGGGGATGTCGGGCCGTGCCTTGAGCTCGGTATAGAGCGGCGCGAAATCGGTTTCGACCGTGATCCGCAGCAGCTCGTCGAAGCTCGGGATGACGAAGTAGTTCTGCTGGAAATCGTCGATCCGATACTCGGTGCGCATCACGCGGGCGATGTCGAAGCCGATCCGGTTGGGGCTGGGATCGTCGAGCGCGAAGCGGGTCTCGGCGAAGCTGGAGACGATCCCGGAGCCATAGATGCGCATGCCCTCGGGCTCGGCGATCAGCCCGAACTCGACCGTGTACCAGTAGAGCCGGCCGAGATACTTCAGCGCGTCCATGCCGAGCGCGCGCTGGCCGCCGCGGCCATAAGCCTCGAGATAATCGGCGAACACCGGGTCGGCGAGCATCGGCACGTGGCCGAACACGTCGTGGAACACGTCCGGCTCCTGGAGATAATCGAGCTGATCGGGCCGGCGGATGAAATTGCCCGCGACGAAGCGGCGATTGGCCATGTGGTCGAAGAACACGTCGTCGGGCACCAGCCCGGGCACCGCCACCACCTGCCAGCCGGTGAGCTTCATCAGCCGCTCGGACAGCTCGGCGAAATCCGGGATGCCAGGCTTGGAGAGCTTGAGCACGTCGAGCCCACGCAGATAGGCATGGGAGGCGCGGCCCGGCAGCAGCGCCGATTGCCGCGCGAACAGCGTGTCCCAGGTGGCATGTTCCTCGGCGGTGTAATGCTGCCAATCCTGCGCCACCGTCCAGTCAGCGCCGGCGCCTTCGGGAGGCGATTCGTGCACGTGCGTTTCCTCAACCATGTCTGCCGTCTAGCATGACGCGGCTATGACACGATACGCCACAATCCTGCGCACTGCCCTGCGCCGCACCGCACTCGCGCTGGTCGTGCTGGCCTGCGGCTATGCGCTGCTCGGGCTGGCCGGCGGGGCGATCCCCGCCAACCGGCGCTGGACGCCGCCCTCGAAAGGCATCCGCATCTTCGTCGAATCCAACGGCATCCATGTCGGGTTGGTCGTGCCCAAAATGGCCGCCGGGGTGGACTGGCGTGGCTGGGCACCCGCGCGCGACCTCGCCGATCCGCGTTATGCCGGCTACGATCATCTTGCGATCGGCTGGGGCGAACAGGGCTTCTTTCTCGGCACCCCGCACTGGTCCGACGTGCGGCCTGGCACGATCATCGCCGCCGCGACCGGCAGCGACCGGACGCTGATCCACCTCGAGCATGTCCCCGTGCCGGAGGCTGGCGGCGAGGTCCGCGCTATCGTCCTGCGCCCCGCGGAATACCGCCGACTCGCCGCTTATGTGCAGGCACGCTTTGCGCCCGGCGGCGCCCGCTACCGGGGCTATGACAGGAACGACGCCTTCTACCAGGCACGCGGCCATTATGACGCGTTGCGCACCTGCAACGCCTGGACCGGCGACGCACTCCGCCACGCCGGGGTTCGGGTAGGTTGGTGGACGCCCTTCCCGCTCGGCGTCATGGCCTGGTTCTGAGCGCCCGCCCGGCAACGGCATCCAGCCGCGCGACCAGCGCGGGATCGCGCGCGCCGGGCGCGGTGATGATCGCGCTGTCGAGGCAGCGGTCGATCGGCGACGCGGTCCGCACGGCCGGTAGCGCGGCGAGCAGCTGCATCACCAGCGCGCGGGCATGCGCTGCGTTGGCGGCAAGCTGCCCGATCACCTGCGCGACATCGACCGCCTCTTCGCCCTCGCGCCAGCAATCATAGTCGGTGACCATGCCGACCAGCGCATAGGGCAGCTCCGCCTCGCGGGCGAGCTTGGCCTCGGGCATCGCGGTCATCCCGATCACCGCGCAGCCCCATTGCCGGTAGAGCAGGCTTTCCGCGCGGGTGGAGAATTGCGGCCCCTCCATCGCGAGATAGGTGCCGCCGCGGGTGATCGCCGCCCCCGCCGCCTCGCCCGCCGCGGCCGCGAGCGTGGACAACCGCGGGCACACCGGATCGGCCATCGACACATGGGCGACGAGGCCGGTGCCGAAGAAGCTGGCAGGCCGTCCCTTCGTGCGGTCGATGAACTGGTCGACGATCGTGAAGCTGCCCGGCGGCCGCTCCTCGACCAGCGAGCCGACCGACGAGATCGCGAGCAGATCGGTAACGCCAAGGCGCTTCAGCGCATCGATGTTGGCGCGCGCGTTGAGCTCGCCCGGCGCGATGCGGTGGCCGCGGCCGTGGCGCGGCAGGAACGACACGCGGGCGGCTCCGACCCTGCCGGTGAAGATCGCGTCGGACGGCGTGCCCCAGGGGCTCGCCACCTCCACCCACTCGCCATCTTCTATCCCGGCGACATCGTACAGGCCCGAGCCGCCAATGATGCCGAGGTGCCATCCGCTCACGCGCGGTTTTCCCAGATCCGCCGATCAGCCATGCCACGCGCAAACAGGAAGTAGATGATCAGGCCGAGCGCGTTCCAGCCGAAGAAGGCGACCTGCGTCACCACCTGCAGGCTGGTGAACAGATAGCAGCAGCCGATGATGCCGAGCGGCGCGACGATCCAGGCGAGCGGGGTGCGAAACGGCCGCCGCGCCGCCGGATCGCGTCGGCGCATCACCAGCACGCACGCCGCCACCGCGACGAATGCGCATAAGGTGCCGGCATTGGCGAGGCTGGCGATCACATCGAGCGGGGCGAGACCGGCGATCACCGCGACCAGCACCGCCGTCACCGCGGTGATCCGCGCCGGCGTGCCGCGCCGCGACACCTTGGCGAGACTCTTCGGCAAGAAGCCGTCGCGCGCCATGACGAGGAAGATCCGGCTCTGCCCGTAGAGGAAGGCGAGCAGCACGGTCGGCAGCGCGATCGCCGCGGCGGCGGCGACGATCGTCGCGATCCGCCCCTGCCCGATCTCGCGCAGGATCAGTGCCAGCGGCTCGGGACTGTCGGAAAAGCGGGTGAAGCCGATCGCGCCGACCGCGGTTGCGGCAACGATCATGTAGATGGCGGTGCACGCCACCATCGAGCCGACGATACCGATCGCCAGGTCACGGTCGGGGTTCTTGGCCTCCTCCGCCGCGGTGGAGATGGCGTCAAACCCGTAGAAGGCGAAGAAGATGATCGCTGCGGCGCCCATCACGCCATATTTGATCCCGCCGGCATGCTCGTCGCTGCCATAGCCATAAGGCGCGAACGGGTGGAGATTGGCCGCGTCGAAGTGCGGCAGCGCGACTGCGACGAACAGCGCCAGCGTGACGATCTTGAGCACCACCAACGCCGTGTTGATCCGCGCGCTCTCGCGCGTGCCGAGCATCAGCAGCCCCGCCACCACCGCGATGATCAGCACCGCCGGGAGGTTGATCACGCCGCCGAGCGCGGGGCCGTTGGCGAGCGCCGGCGGCACGACGATCCGCAACCCCTTGAGGAAGCCGACCGCATAGCCCGACCAGCCGACCGCCACCGTCGCCACCACCAGCGAATATTCGAGGATCAGGCTCCAGCCCACCACCCAGGCGAACACCTCGCCGAGCACCGCATAGCTATAGGTATAGGCAGACCCGGAGGCGGGGATCATCGTCGCCATCTCGGCATAGCAGAGTGCAGCGCAGGCGCAGATCGCACCGGCGATGACGAAGGAGAGGATCACCGCCGGGCCGGCGCGATCGGCGCCGACCCCGATCAACGTCAGGATCCCGGTGCCGACGATCGCGCCGACGCCGAGCGCGACGAGATGCGGCCACGACAGCGTCCGCGCGAGCTGCTGCCCGGGCGGCTGCGCGGTGATCGTCTTGCGGCGAAACAAACTCATCGATCGGGCTCCCCTTTGCCCCACGGTTACGGGGTGGGGAACGGCAGTGTAAAGGGGCCGGGCGGCTGCACGCTACGGCTTCATTCCACGCTTTGCAGCCGTCATCCCGGCGGAAGCCGGGATCTCGGGCGGTGGCGCAGGACAAGAGCCGCTAAAGACCTCGGGTCCGACGTGCCAGACAGCCTGGGCGTTTCGCCCGAGCGGAAAGCTCAGAACCGCTTGGCGATTCCAGCGACCAGCTCGACATCGGGCGCTGCATGGTTGAGCCCGGCATTGCCCTGGACGTCGAACTGGAGATCGTCCTTCGCCTGCCAGGCCACCGATAACGCCGCGAGCGCCTGGGTGGCGTGGTCCTCGGGATCATTGTCGCGGATCACCTGTCCTTCGCCGGTCAGCGTCACCGCCTTGCTGAGCTTGTACGAGACCCCGCCGACCGCGGAATATTGCAGGTGCCGGCCATCGCCGTCTTCGTCCACCGCGGCGTCGACCTCGGGCACCGCCTCGAGCGACAGCGCGTCCGTCAGCTCGTAGGTGACCGGCAGCACCAGACCCGCGCCCCAGTCGCCCGCGGCGATCGGGCTTCGCCCCACCGGCAGCGTCGCATAGGGCAGCACCGCGATCGACAATTTGTCGCCATCGGGGTTGAGCAGGTTGATCTTGGCGCCGAGGCTGACGTCGCCGACCCGGTCGCGGCTGTCGATCGCCCCGGTGGCAAAGTCGCGGGTGCGCTCATGGCCGAACGGCGTCCAGCCGACCCTCAGCTCGACATTGTCGGCGACGCCGACGCGCACGGTCGTGTCGCCGATCAGCAACGTATCGGTGCGGCTGTCCGCCTGCTTATCGAGCGTCCAGTCGGCCACCGAGGTCTCGACCGAGACATGGCCCTTGTCGATCGTGCAGGCTGGGGTGCCGAGCCCGGGACGGTCCGGGCAATAGTCGCGCAGATCCTGCGACGCAGCGGGCGTGGCGACGACCAGCGCCGCGGCGGCGATCGGCCATTTCATCGCAGCCGCACCCAGGTCGGCGCATGGTCGCTCGCCTTTTCGCGGCCACGATATTCCTTGTCCACACCGGCCTCCTGCAATCGGTCTGCCACGGCAGGGCTGAGCAGCAGGTGATCGATCCGGAAGCCCGCGTCGCGCTGCCAGCTGCCTGCCTGATAGTCCCAGAAGGTCCACACGCCGCCGGTGGGGTGGCGCGTGCGCAGCGCATCGGTCCAGCCCTGCGCCAGCAGCCGGCGATAGGCTTCGCGGCTTTCCGGCTGCATCAACGCATCGTCCTGCATCGCGGGCACCGAGAAGGTGTCGTCGTCGTTGGCGATGACATTGTAGTCGCCGCACAGCACCGCCGGCACCTCGGCCTCGAGCAACGCGCGCGCGCGCTCCGCCAGCCGCTCCATCCAACGCAATTTATAGTCGAACTTGGGGCCAGGCTGGGGATTGCCGTTGGGCAGATAGATTGACGCGACCACCAGCCCGTCGACCTCGCATTCGAGATAGCGGCTGTGCTCGTCCTCGATCTCGCCCGCAAGCCCGCGCTGGCGCTCGACCGGGGTCTGCCCCTTGGCGAGCACGGCGACGCCGTTGAAGCCCTTCTGCCCGTGCCACACCGCGCCATAGCCCGCTGCCTCGATATCGGCGGTCGGGAACGTCTCGTCGCTGGACTTCAGCTCCTGCAGGCACACCACGTCGGGCTGCTGCTCGGCGAGATACTCAAGGAGCCGCGGCAGCCGCGCCTTGATGCCGTTCACATTGTAGGTGACGATCTTCAAGCGTCAGATCGCAAAGCTGGAACCGCAGCCGCACCCGCTCGCCGCATTGGGGTTCTCGACGCGGAACGCCGCGCCACCCAGCGACTCGACGTAATCCACCTGGCAGCCGCGAACGAGATCGAGGCTGACGCTGTCGACCACCAGCCGCACCCCATCGGTCTCGGCGATCGTGTCATCGCCTTCCGGTGCGTCGGCCATGCCGAACTTGTACTGGAACCCCGAACAGCCACCGCCATCCACCGACAAGCGCAGGATCGCCGGCTTGTTCTGCTTGGCCGCGATCGCCGCGACGCGCGCGGCGGCGGAGGGAGTGAGGGCAATGTCTTGAGCTAGGGTCGCCATGCGACGCAGATAGGCGCTCGGCGGGGTGGCGGCAACCGGAAGCCGGTATCGGGCGCCAAGGCGCGGCGCCCTTAGTCCGTCATCCAGCGCGGGCTGGGATCTTCATGAGGCATGTACCGCCCGGCAACAACGAGACCCCAGCTTTCGCCGGGGTGACGATTGGTGGCGAGAGAAGACGGCTGAAAGATGCGGTGGTTGCTGATGCCGCGGTGACGGATCAAGAACCGCGCTGCCGCAATCAATCCTGCGCGGCGGGCCCGTCGGTCGACACCGGGATCGCATGCACCGACCGGTCCTGCGCGGCGAGCAGATAGTCGGCGGTGGTCAGGAACGGGATCGGGTTGACCGCATGGCCGTCGATGCGGACCTCGTAATGGAGGTGTGGGCCGGTCGAGCGGCCGGTGGAGCCCATCAGCGCGATCAGCTGGCCGCGGGTCACCTTGGCGCCATCGGCGACCAGGATCTTGGAGAGGTGGCCGTAGCGGGTGGCGATGCCCTTCCCATGGTTGATCTCGACCATGTTGCCATAGCCGCCGAGCCGCGAGGCGTGATCGATGATGCCGTCGGCGGTCGCATAGACCGGAGTCCCGACCGGGCCGGGAATGTCGACGCCGGCGTGCATCGCCGCGGTACCGCGGAACGGATCGGAGCGGATGCCGAAGTTGCTGGTGAAGTTCAGCTTCTGCACCGGCTGCACCGACGGGATGGCGATGCCGCCACCGCTGTGGGTGTCGAGCTTCTTCCAGCTCTGGAACAGGGTGCGGAACTGGGCGTCGGCCTTGAGGTCGGAGGTTGCCTCGACACTGCCGGTCGGGATCATCGGCCCGCCGACGGCGGCGGCGGTGCTGGCCGGTGCGCCTTCGGCCCCCGGAGCGGCCATCGCGCCCGTCGCGGGGAGCATCACAACCATAAACGCGGCGAGTGCAAGGTCTGCAGCAGTACGGGCAAGCTTGTTCATCGGACCCCAGATGATTCGCCGCCCTCGTCCTTCGACGAAGCCGGCATCGTGCTCTTCCCTGATACGCAGCCCCTCCGCGCCCCAGTGAGTAAGGGTGTGCCCTTATCTCATCGCCCGCGACAAGGGCGCCGCCGCCGACTCGCGGCAAACCGCCATTGGGCCGCGCCAAGCCGTTGAACCGAGCGGGCCACGGCGGCGATTGGGCGCCTTGGTCGCGGCAAGTTGCGCATGACGCGCCACACCGCGCGGCCTATAGCTGTGGCTTCACAGACGGACACAGATCATGCTCGACACCCCCGCCGCCCAGGTCCCCACCCTCAGCCTCGCCCAAGCCGATACCGACCCCGCCGGCTTCGCCGCCGCCTTCGGCGGATCGTTCGAGCGATTCGGCTTTGCGGTGATCGCCGATCACGGGGTGCCGCAGGAACTGATCGCGCGCGCCTGGGCCGAGACCGAGGCGTTGTTTGCGCTGCCCGATGCCGAGAAGCGCGGCTATTTCATCGAGGGCGCGGGCGGTGCGCGCGGCTACACGCCGTTCAAGACCGAAATCGCCAAGGACGCCAAGCACGTCGACCTCAAGGAATTCTGGCATGTCGGCCGCGAGCTGCCGGCGGGGCATCGTTTCGCCAAGGACATGGCGCCGAACGTCTGGCCCACCCGGCCCGAGGGCTTCAAGGACACGTTCGTCGAGCTGTTCGCCGCCTTCGACCGCGCCGGCGACAAGCTGCTCTCGGCGATCGCGCGCCATCTCGGGCTCGACCCGCACTGGTTCGATCTCGCGGTAAAGGACGGCAATTCGATCCTCCGCCTGCTCCACTATCCGCCGATCCCGATCGACGCGGAGGGCGTGCGCGCCGGCGCGCACGAGGACATCAACCTCATCACCCTGCTGCTCGGCGCCGAAGAAGCCGGGCTCGAACTGCTCGATCGCGACAGCGGCACGTGGCTGGCGATCAAGCCGCCGGAAGGCGCGATGGTTGTCAACGTCGGCGACATGCTCCAGCGCCTCACCAATCACCTGCTGCCCTCGACCACGCATCGCGTCGTCAACCCCGCGCCCGAGCGCCGCGGCCATTCGCGCTACTCGATGCCCTTCTTCCTCCATCCCGCGCCCGATTTCCTGATCGAGACGCTGCCGCAGACCATCACTGCGGCCAACCCGAACCGCTACCCGGAGCCGATCACCGCGCACGACTATCTCCACCAGCGGCTGGTGGAGATCGGCCTGATCAAGAAGTGACGGCGGCCCTGCCTACCCCCTTCGCCTAGGCGAAGGGGGTTAGTTTACCCCAGCCCCTGCTCCAGGAACCGCGTCGCCACCGCGCAGTGCAGCGCGATGCCGCGTGCCATGATCGATTCCTCGATCGTCATGCGCGTGTTGTGCAGCGGCGGGTTGGTCGCCGGGTTGCTGCCCGCGGGCGCGGCGCCAAGGAACGCCATCGCGCCCGGCATCGTGCGCAGCACATAGGAGAAATCCTCCGCGCCCATCATCGGCGCGGGCATCAGCTGGAAGCCGTCGGCGCCGCCGAGATCCTCCGCGCACGCCTGCATCAGCGCTACCGCGCGCGGATCGTTGACCGTCACCGGATAGCCGTCCTCGATCCACGCCTCGCCGGTGAGGCCATGCGCCGCCGCGATGCCCTCGACGATCCGCGCGAACGCCGCGCGCATCAGCTGCCGGGTCGCTTCCGACAGCGTCCGCAAGGTACCGAGCATCCTCACCTCGCCCGGCACGATATTGTGCGCGGAACCGGCGTCGATCTTGGTGATCGACAGCACCGCAGGGTCCGTCACCGGAACCCGCCGCGCGACGAAGGTCTGCAGCGCGGAGACGATCTCGCAGGCGACGGGGATCGGATCGAGACAATCGTGCGGCATCGCCGCATGGCCGCCGGCGCCGCGGATCACCGCGTGGAGCGTGTCGGCAGACGCCATCAGCGGCCCCGGCCGGGTCACCAGCACGTTGGCGGGCGCGTTGGGCAGGATGTGCAGCGCGAACGCCGCCTCGGGCGCGGCGATGTCGAGCAGCCCGTCGTCGATCATGTAGCGGGCGCCGTGATAGCCCTCCTCGCCGGGCTGGAACATGAACACCACCGTGCCGGCCAGCTGGTCACGCCGCGCCGAGAGCGCCTTGGCCGCGCCGACCAGCATCGCGGTGTGCGAATCATGCCCGCAGGCGTGCATTGCGCCATTGATCAGCGAGGCGAACGGCAGCCCGGTCTCCTCGTGCATCGGCAGCGCGTCGTGATCGCCGCGCAACAGCACGGTGCGGCCGTTCCCCTGCCCCGCGCTGCCGCCACCGCGCAGGATCGCAACAAAGCCGGTGGTCGAGCGGCTGTCGTGGATCTCGAGCGGCAGCCCGGCAAGCGCCGCCTTGATCTTGTCCGCAGTGCGCGGGCAGTGCAGCCCGATCTCGGGATCGGCATGGATCGCGCGACGCAGCTCGATCACCTCATCGAGCCCCGCCTCGCCCACCGCGCTCCACGCGCCGGCGCCGTCGTCATCCAGGCTCATCGCATCCATTTCCTATCTACCGCGCAACAGATTGCCGAGCACGCTGCGCATCACCGTACCGACCAGCCCGCCACTCGAGGCCGACGAACGTCGCGTGCCGCCGCCGAACACCTGCTTGCCGATCTCGTTCGCCACCTGGCGGCCGATCGACGAACTCGCCGCCCGCGTCGCCGAGGTTAATGCCTTGCTCCAGGGCGAGTTCGCCGCCTCGCGTTCCGCCGCGGCCTGCGCCTGCGCCGCCACCTTGGCGTCGCGATCGGCATCGCGCTGCGCCGCGATCCGCGCGCGCTCGGCCTCCTTGGCGGCCTGCGCGCCCTGCTTGGCCTCGACCGCGGCGGCCTTGTCGGCCGCGTCCTTGGCCTGGCTCGCCGCCACGGCTGCCGCGGCCTCCTGGGTCTTGGCGGCGAGCAGCTCCTCGGCGGATTCGCGATCGACCACCGTGTCGTACTTGGCGCCGACCGGGTCGGTGTCGATCAGCACCTTGCGCTCGTCGGGCGTCACCGGGCCGACCCGCGATGCCGGCGGCTTGATCAGCGTCCGCTCGACCGGCGCCGGCGATCCGTCGGGCAGCAGCAGCGATACCAGCGCCTCGCCGACCTTGAGCTCGGTGATCGCGGTAGCGACGTCCACCCCGGGGTTGGCGCGAAAGGTGGTCGCCGCGGCCTTGACCGCGGCCTGATCGCGTGGAGTGAAGGCGCGCAGCGCGTGCTGCACGCGGTTGCCGAGCTGCCCTGCTACCGTATCGGGAATATCGATCGGATTTTGCGTGATGAAGTAAATGCCGACGCCCTTGGAGCGGATCAGCCGCACCACCTGCTCGATCTTGTCGAGCAGCGCCTTGGGCGCCTCGTCGAACAGCAGATGCGCCTCGTCGAAGAAAAAGACGAGCTTGGGTTTGTCAGGATCGCCGACCTCGGGAAGATGCTCGAACAGCTCGCTCATCAGCCACAGCAGGAAGGTTGAATAGAGCTTGGGCGCGGCCATGAGCTTGTCGGCGGCGAGGATGTTGACGATCCCCCGGCCCTTGTCATCGGTGACCAGGAAGTCGTCCATGTCGAGCGCGGGCTCGCCGAAGAAATGCTCGGCGCCCTGGCTGCGCAGCTGCAACAGCGAGCGCTGGATGGCGCCGATCGACTGTTTGGAGACATTGCCATATTGCGTCGTCAGCTCGGCCGCGCGGGTCCCGCAATGCGCGAGCATCGCCTGCAGGTCGTCAAGGTCGATCAGCAGCAGCCCCTCCTGATCGGCGACGTGGAAGGCGATGGTCAGCACGCCTTCCTGCACCTCGTTGAGGTCCATCAGCCGTGCGAGCAGCAATGGGCCCATCTCGCTGACGGTGGTGCGGATCGGGTGCCCCTGCTCGCCGTACAGGTCCCAGATTTGCACGGGATTATCGGCATAGGCCCAAGCGGTGTCGCCGATCTCGGCGGCGCGCGCGGCGAAGGTCGCGTGGTTCTTGCCCTGAGGCGATCCGGCCATCGCGAGCCCGGCGAGATCGCCCTTCACGTCGGCGACGAAGCTCGGCACGCCCGCCTTGGAGAAGCCCTCGATGATGCCCTGCAGCGTCACCGTCTTGCCGGTGCCGGTGGCGCCCGCGATCAGCCCGTGGCGGTTGGCGCGCTTGAGATCGAGCATCTGACGGCTGCCGACGCCCCCTGCCCCGACACTGGCGCCGATGAAGATTCCGTCGCTCATCCAAACTCCTGATCTTCCCGGACGATGAGTCTAGCCCGCGCGCGACGCAAAAGAAAAGGGCCGTCGCTTCCACAAGCGACGGCCCGTTGTTCAGATCGATGCTCCCGCCTGCGCGGACGCGCCGGGGCTTACCCCTTGATCTTGACCGGGATGAAGGCCTTGGCGCCACGGCCACGCTGCACCAGCAGCAGCACCTGCGGGCGGCCCGCCGCCTTGGCCTGGTTGACCGCGGCGCTGAGCGCGGCAGCGGTGGTCACCGGGGTGCTGTTGACCGCGAGCACCACGTCGCCGCGCTTGAGCTTCTGTGCCGCATCGCTCGACTGGTCGACCGCCGCAATGACGACGCCCTGGATCGTCGGATCGACACCGATCGCACGCGCAATCCCCGCGGTCAGCGGCTGGACGGTGAGGCCCAGCGCACCGCCGTTGGCGGGTGCCACCGCGCTGCCATCATCGTCGCCGTCGTCGGAGCCGAAGCCGCCGTCATCGCCGCCGCTGACCAGCGCCTGGAGCTGCTCGGTCGACGGCCGCGCCGCCACGGTGACGTTGACCGTCGTGGGACGGTTGTTGCGCAGCACGTCGAGCCGCGCGGTGCCGCCCGGCTTCACGTTGGACACCAGCCGCGACAGCGACTGATCGGGGGTGACTTCCTCGCCGTTCACGCGGACGACGACGTCGCCCACCTTGAGACCGGCCTTGCCTGCCGGGCCGGTCGGCTCGACGCCGGAGATAAGCTCGCCCTGGTTCTTGGGGATGCCGAGCGCCGCCGCGGCGTCATCGTCAATCGCGCCGCCCAGCGTCACGCCGAGGTAGCCGCGCTGGATCTTGCCGCCGGTGCGGAAGGTCTCGATGATCGGCTTGGCTTCTTCCGCGGGAATGGCGAAGCCGATGCCGATGTTGCCGCCCGACTGCGAGAAGATCTGGCTGTTGATGCCGATCACATTGCCGTTGAGATCAAACATCGGGCCGCCGGAATTGCCCTGGTTGATCGAGGCGTCGGTCTGGATGAACCGGTCATAGGCGCCGCCCTGGCCGGTGACGCGGTTGATCGCCGAGATGATGCCGGCGGTGACGGTGCCGCCGAGGCCGAACGGCTCGCCGATCGCGACCACCCAGTCGCCGACGCGGGCGCGCGACGAATCGCCGAACTTGACGAACGGCAGGTTGGTTGCATCGATCTTGAGCAGCGCCAGATCGGAATCGGTGTCCTTGCCGATCACCTTGGCGACATATTCCTTGTGATCGGACAAGGTCACGGTGATCGAATTCACCGTCGCGCCCTGCGCGCCCGGCGAGATCACATGATTGTTGGTGACGACGTAGCCGTCCGGCGAGATCAGGAAGCCCGAGCCCAGGGACTGGCCCTCGCGCTTAACCGGCGCGCCACCCTGGCCGCCCATGCCGCCGAACAGTTCACCAAAGGGCGTCCCCGAAAAGGGATTGGCCGGCTGCTTCTGGACGATGGTCTGCTTGGTCGAGATGTTGACCACGGCGGGCTGCAGCCGCGCGACCATGTCGGCGAAGCTCATCGGCGCGCCGCCTTTGGGCGCGGCTGCCTGGATCGCGCCCGGCTCGTTCTGCGCGACCTGCGCGACGCTCGGCTGGAGGGCGAGGGTGGCGGTGGCACCGCCGAGGAGCAGCGCACCGGTGATGGCGTAGGCGTAACGCACTAGTGGAAAGTCCTCTCATAGGGGGTCAGACCGATAATCGGAGCCGCAATGGCCCCAACCGGCTGAACGCCGCTTGAATATTCACGTACCCGCAAGCTGGTAGCGATCGTGCCCGCAATCAACGCCCGCGACCCTCGAACTCGCGAAGATAGCTGTTGTTGGGCGACAGGATGATCGAGGTCGAGCCCTTGGGTGCCTCGCCGCCATTGGTGCCGAACGTCACCCGGTACGACTGCATCGCCCGGTAGAAGTCGTAGAAGTCGGCATCCTTGGTGAAGCTCTGCGCATAGATCTGTGCGGCTTGGGCATCGGCCCCGGCGCGGATGATCTGCGCATCCTTCTGGCCCTGCGCGCGGATCGTGGTCGCCTGCTGCTGCCGCGCGGTCCGCATCGAGTTGAGCGCACTCTCCAGCGGGCTGCCGTCCGGCAGGTCGGCATGCTTGATCCGAACGTCGACGATCTCGACGCCATATTGCGACGCGAGCCGCTGCAGCCGGGCCTGGATATTGTCCATCACCCGGTCGCGCTCGGGGCTGAGCAACGTCGCGAACGGCTGGTTGCCGAGCTCGTTGCGGATCGAGGTGCCGAGCAGCGGCGCCAGCGCATCGGTGATCCGGCTCTCGGTCGAACCGGTGCTGCCGGTGGCATTCACCGCCTTCAGCGGATTGACGATGCGGTAGCGCGCATAGGCGTCCACCTCGAGCCGCAGCTGATCGGAGGAGAGCACCTGCTGGTTCTCATATTCGACGTCGAGCACGCGCTTGTTGATCCACACCAGGCGGTCGACGAACGGGATACGCGCGATCAGCCCGGCGCCGGTGTGGCCGAACACCTCGTTCTTGCGATAGGCGTTCACCGTGCGCACCGGCTGCTCGAAGCGGAGCACCACCACCTGCTGGGTCTCGGGAACGATGGTGATCGTCGCCGCGAGCAGGATCACCAGCGCGAGCAGGGCGAGGCCGATGGTCACGGGGTTGCGGAGGAGCGCGGGGTTCACTGGCCGCCTCCCTGCGTCGCCTGGGGCTGCGCCGCGGCCGGCACGTCCGGCAGTCGCTTGACGCGATCGAGCGGCAGATAGGGCACTACCCCGCCGGTCTCGACGATGGTCTTGTCGGACTTGGCTAGCACCTGCTCCATGGTCTCGTAATACATCCGGCGGCGGGTCACCTCGGGAGCGAGCCGATACTGTTCATACACCTTGTCGAACTGCGCAGCCTCGCCCTGCGCCAGCGCAACGATCTGCTGGGCATAGGACTGCGCCTTGTTGCGCGCCGCCTGCGCGTCCTGCTGCGCGGCAGTGACGTCCTTGAACGCGTCGTTGACCTGGCTGGGCGGATCAGCCTGCTTGATCGCGACGCCCTGGATGCGGATCCCGGACTTATACTCGGTGAGCACCCGCTGCATCCGCTCCTGCACCTGGTTCTCGATCAGCGTACGGCCCGGCCCGAGCGCCTGGTTGAGGCTGACGTTCGCCACCACCTCGCGCATCGCGCTTTCCGCGGTGGCGCGCACCGTCTCGCGCGGCTTGTCGATCTGGAAGACGTAATCCTCGGGGCTCGAGATCGTCCAGCGCACCGAATAGGCAAGATCGATGATGTTGCGGTCGGCCGTCAGCATCAGATTCTCGGCACCCGTTTCCGGGAAATCCTCGGTGCGGATGTTCTGCACGTCCACCTTCACCACCCGCGCGATCGGCGCCGGCAGCGTCACTGCGATGCCGGGATCGAGCGTGCTGGAGTAGCGGCCGAAATAGGTCACGACGCCGCGTTCCTGCGGCGCGATCGGGTGGATCGAGGTGTAGAGCACCCACACCAGCAGGATGATCCCCGCGCCGATCAGCCACAGCGCCCGCGGATTGGGCGCGGTCGGCAAGCCGTTGAAGCCGCCACCGCCGCCGCCGCCATTGCCGCCGCGAGCCTTTTTGAGAAATTCATCGAGCGCACTCGGCTTGCCGCCGGGCTTGCGGCCGCCGGGCGGGGTCGCCCAGGGGTTGCGGGGGCCCCCGGCGCCGCCGGCATCGTCGCCCTGGCCCCACGGGCCCTTGGGTGGTTCGACGGCGAGAATGGTAGGGCGCGTGGACCGGCCCGGCAGGATTGTCATCCCACCTTTATAAGAGGGCGGCAGCTAAAAAACAGTGCCAAGCCTGCGCAGGCCTCCTATCTGGCTGCGCATGATCCAGGACACAGTGGCAGCAGCCGTCCGCGCAGTAGCGGGCAACCGGGCGACGGTGCGGATGGACGGCGCCCGCGTCGGCATCGTCGTCGACGCGACCGGCCTTGCCGAGGCGGACCGCGCCGCGCTCGAACGCGACGTCCGCGCCGCCGCTGCCGCCGTACCGGAGGTCGGCGAGGTCCGCGTCGTGCTCACCGCCGAGCGCGTCAACCGCCGGCTGATCGCGGTCGCCAGCGGCAAGGGCGGGGTCGGCAAGTCCACCGTCGCCGCCAATCTCGCGATCGCGCTCCACGGGCGCGGCCGCCGCGTCGGGCTGGTCGATGCCGACATCTACGGTCCCTCGCAGCCGCGGCTGATGCAGGCCGAGGGGACGCGGCCGACCGCCAAGGACAAGGTGCTCGATCCCGTTCCCACCCGCTACGGCGTGCCCTTGCTGTCGATGGGCCAGCTGATCGAGCCCGGCAAGGCGATCGCCTGGCGCGGGCCGATGATCGCCGGCGCGCTGACCCAATTGGTCGACGCCGATTGGGGCGCGACCGACACGCTGGTGGTCGATCTGCCGCCCGGCACCGGCGACGTCCAGCTGACGATGGTGCAGAAGCACAAGCCGGCGGGCGCGGTGATCGTCTCGACGCCGCAGGATCTGTCGCTGATCGACGCCACCCGCGCAATCGACCTGTTCGACAAGGCCGGCGTGCCGATCATCGGCCTGGTCGAGAACATGGCGGGCTATGCCTGCCCGCATTGCGGCGAGGTCTCCGATCCATTCGGCAACGGCGGCGCCGAGGCTACCGCCACCCGGCTCGGCCTGCCCTTCCTCGGCCGCATCCCGCTCGCGATCGGCGTCCGCACCGCATCCGACGCGGGCGAGCCGCCGGCCGCCGGGAACGGCGCCGACGGCGCGGCGTTCCACCTTATAGCGGGCCGCGTCGCCGACTGGCTCGAGACACATTGATCGAGAAGGAGCCGCGATGCCGCTGACTGCCGACGCCGACATCAAGGCACTGCTCGAGAACGCGCGCACCATCGCGCTGGTCGGCGCCTCCGATCGGCCGAACCGCCCCTCCTATGGAGTGATGGCGATGCTCCAGCGCCACGGCTATCGCGTGATCCCGGTCAACCCGCAGATCACCGGCGAGCATGTCCATGGCGAGTTCGTGTTCCGCGACCTCCACCAACTGGGCGATCCGATCGACATCGTCGACATCTTCCGCCGCCCTGAAGCGGCCGGCGAGGCGGTGGACGAGGCGATCGCGATTGGCGCCAAGGCGGTGTGGATGCAATTGGGCGTAATCAATCATGACGCCGCCGCGCGCGCCGAGGCCGCCGGGCTGCAGGTGGTCATGGACCGATGCCCGGCGATCGACATCCCGCGCCTGGGCGTTGCCCCGATCGCGACTTGATCGGGTCACAATTGTCGGTGATCGTTCCGTCGACCTCCCCGCCGGAGTAACGCCCGATGATCGCGCTGCTGCTGATGCTCCAAGCCGTCCCCGCCGACACCAAGCTACTGGCACGCGCCAGCACGCTCACCGCCGCCGAGCGGCCCTGCGTGATCAACCGCGAATCAACCGATATCACCGTCTGCGGTCGCCGCGACGCCGATCGCTTCCGCGTGCCGTTCATCGTCCATGACGCCGGGGACCCGCGCCACGAGAGCGTCGGCGCCGAGCGCGAGCGGCTGCTCCACCGCACCAACCCGGTCGAGGACCTCAGCCCCTTCCTGGTCGGCGGCGGCATGGCCGGGGTCACCGCCAGCACCAGCGGCGGCGTCGACGGCATCCGGGATCGGCCCATCGCGCCATGATCCTCGCTGTCCTGCTGCTCCAGGCAGCGATCCCCGCGGCGGCCCCTGCGACCAGCGCCAGCGCCGCGCCGCCCGCGCGCTTCTCGATCCTCACCCCGCAATGCACCGAGCGCAACGACCATGGCGATATCGTCGTCTGCGCCGGCGCGCCCGGCAACGATCGCCTGCCGCTGCCCGATGATCGTGGCCCGCCCGATCACGCCGTCCCCAGCAACCCCGAGCTGACCGGCATCGGCGCGCTCGCCGCCGCGGACACGCCCTGCGCCACCGTCCAGGGCGGGTGCCAGGTCGGCTTCGGGCCGCCGTTGGCGCCGATCCTCAAGGGGGCCGTCGGCGCGATCAAGGGCGCCTTCGCCAAGAAGCCCGACAAGCGCGGCCGCGTCGCGATCCCGCTAGATCCCTGACGCAGCCTATCGCTCACCCCAGCCCGTCATCCCAGCGCAAGCTGGGATCCATGAGGCAGATGCAGAGCCGGAGCCGCAACAGACATCAGCGTGCGCTGGGGTGACGACTGGACCGGCGGTCACCCGAGAATATGCATCCACAACGGCGCCCCGGCGAGGCTCGCCGATCCGCGCAATCGCTCCAGCGCCTGCGCCACCGCGCGTTCCGGCCCCTCGTGCGTGACGATCGCGACGAGTACGCCGCCGTCAGCCATCGCACCGCGCTGGATCAGGCTCTCGATCGACACGCCTGCATCGCGCATCGCGGCGGCGATCTCGGCGAGCACGCCGACCTTGTCCTGCACGGTGAAGCGCAGGTAGGCGCGCCCGCGCCGCTCGCCGCTGTCCGCCTTGGGCTCGTCGACCAGCGACGCCGCCGGCATCGCATAAGCTGCGCCATATTCGCCGCGGGCGATGTCGATGAGGTCGGCGACCACCGCGCTCGCAGTCGGTCCGTCGCCGGCACCGCGTCCCTGGAAGAACAGCCGGCCGACGAAATTGCCCTCGGCGACCACCGCGTTGAGCGATCCGGTGACGTGCGCCAACGGATGGTCGATCGGCACCAGATGCGGATGCACCCGCTGGAACAGCCCGTGCGCCCCTGCCTCGGCGACGCCGACCAGCCGCACCCGATAACCGAGCGCCGCCGCCTCAGCGATATCGGCGGCGATGACGTGGCGGATGCCCTGCGTTTCGACATCGGCGAAGGCCGGCCGGGTGCCAAATGCCAGGCTGGCGAGGATCGACAGCTTGTGCGCCGCATCGACCCCGTCGATGTCGAAGCTCGGATCCGCTTCGGCAAAGCCCAGCGCCTGCGCCTCGGCCAGCACCTCGGCGAAATCTCGGCCCCCACCCTGCTCTCGTGGCGCCTCCATCTTGGAGAGGATGAAATTGCAGGTGCCGTTGAGGATGCCATAGACCTGGGTAATCGCATTGGCGGCCGCGCCCTCGCGGATGCCCTTGATCACCGGGATGCCGCCCGCCACCGCCGCTTCGAACTTGAGCGGCACGCCGGCCTGCTCGGCAAGTTCGGCCAGCTCGAGGCCGTGATGGGCCAGCATCGCCTTGTTGGCGGTGACGAAGCCCTTGCCTGCCCCCAGCGTCGCGCGCGCCAGCGTCAGCGCCGGCCCGTCCGAGCCGCCGATCAGCTCGACCACCACGTCGGCGCCGTCATGCGTCGCCAGCTCGCGGGTGTCGTCCACCCAGGCGAAGCGGCTGAGGTCGACGCCGCGGTCCTTGGTGCGATCGCGCGCGGAGACGGCGACCACCTCGATCGGCCGCCCCGCGCGCCGCGTGATCAGCTCGCGATTGGCATCGAGCAACCGGATCACGCCGCCGCCCACCGTGCCAAGACCTGCCAATGCGATGCGTAGCGGAGAGATAGTGTTCATCCCACCTGCCTAGCGGAGCCAGGCCGCGAATGTCGAGGCACGCCAGCGCAGCCAGACCTGGCCACCGGGCGCGGCTTACGCGGCAGATCGCCGTTCAGCCGCCGAAATACGCCGGATCATCCAGATCCTGCAGCAATCCAGGCCCGGTCGGCGCCCAGCCGAGCAGCGCCCGCGTGCGCTCGGACGATGCCGGCATGTCCAGCGCGGCGAAACTGCCGAACCAGCCGAAATGCGCCTGGTCGCGCGACTCCACCGGCACCCCGAGCCGGCGACCGATCACCTCGGCGATGTCCCTGAAGGCGATCCCTTCCTCGGCGGTGGCATGATAGGCAGGCTCGCTCGCGCCATGCTCCAGCACCAGCCGATACAGCCGCGCCGCATCCAGCCGGTGCACCGCCGGCCAGCGGTTGACGCCGTCGCCGACATAGGCCGAGACACCGGTCTGCCGCGCGATATCGATCAGAATCGGCACAAAGCCGTGATCGCCGTGACCGTGGGTGGATGGCGCCAGCCGCACCGTGGTCGTGCGCCCGCCCTGCGCCGCCAGCGCCCGCGCGGCAATCTCAGATCGCCGGGGAAACGGATGATCATCAGGCAGCCGGTCTGCCTCGGTGGCAACCCGCCCCGGCGCCAGCAGCGCCACGCCAGAGGTCACGATCAGCGATCGCTCCGATCCGGCGAGTGCCTCGCCCAGCACCTCGATCGCGCGCTGGTCTTGCGCCGCATTCTCGGCGAAATTGGAGAAATCGTGATTGAACGCGGTGTGGATCACCGCATCGGCGCTCGCCGCCGCCTCGCGCAACAGCGCATGGTCATCCAGCGTACCGAGCAGCACGCTCGCGCCGGCGTCGGCCAGCGGCCCGGCCTTGGCCTCGGTCCGCGACAGGCCCGTCACCCGATGCCCCGCCGCGATCAGTTCCTCTGTTACCGCCGATCCAACCCACCCGGTCGCGCCAGTTACGAATACATGCATGGACGATGATCCTCTTCAACGAGCCACCTCTATCGCCGCGCATCCCATGCTGTTAAAGTAGTGAGCTTATCCGGGTATAGGGTTTAACAGGCTTATCGTGCCGAGCGCCACATCACTCGCCGCCTATCTCAAGGATCGCCGCGGCCGACTCGATCCCGCCGCCCTGGGCTTTGCCGCGACCCGGCGGCGCACGCCAGGGCTGCGCCGCGAGGAGGTCGCGCAGCGCGCTAACATCAGCGCCACCTGGTATACCTGGCTGGAGCAGGGACGCGGCGGGGCGCCTTCGGCGGACGTGCTCGATCGCATTGCCCATGCGCTGATGCTCACCGAGGTGGAGCGCGAGCACATTTTCCTGCTGGGGCTCGGTCGGTCGCCCGACATCCGCTATCAGGCCAGCGAAGGCGTCACCCCACGGCTGCAGCGCGTGCTGGATGCGATGGATGCGAGCCCTGCGATGGTGCGAACCTTGACCTGGGACGTGATCGCCTGGAACGCCGCAGCGGCCGCGGTGCTCACCGACTATGGCGCGCTGCGGCCCCGCGAGCGCAATGTCCTGCGGCTGATCTTCCTCAATCCGCATACGCGCGCCGCCCAGGCCGATTGGGAGAGCGTCGCCCGCTTCGTCGTCGCGGTGTTCAGGGCCGATGCCGCCCGCGCCGGCGCCGCCACGGTGCAGCCGCTGGTCGATGAACTCTCCCAAGCCAGTCCCGATTTTGCGGCGATGTGGCGCGATCACGACGTCCGCGGGTTCGGTGAGGGATTGAAGCGCCTGCGCCATCCGGTGCTCGGCGACCTGCCGATGGAATATTCCGCCTTCGCGGTCGATGGCCGGCCGGATCTGGCGATGCTGGTCTACAACCCGGTCACGCCCGCCGACGCGGAACGAATCCGATCATTGGTCGCGAGCAAGCGGACGGGCTGACGCTGCCGCCTTTGACACCCCTGTCCCCCGCCGGCAAGCCGTGCCACAACGCTGCCTTTCATGTCCCTTTCCCACGCGGCGAGATCATCAATGGCCACAATACCCTCCGCCCCTCCTGCCCGGCCGGTCGCCGAACTGACCCTCCGCGGCATTCTGCTGGGCGGATTGATCACGCTGCTGTTCACCGCGGCCAACGTCTATCTCGGCCTCAAGGTCGGGCTGACCTTCGCCACGTCGATCCCCGCCGCGGTGATCTCGATGGCGGTGCTGCGCTACGTACCGGGCGCTACCGTGCTCGAGAACAACATCGTCCAGACCGTCGCCTCGGCGGCCGGCACCTTGGCGGCGATCATCTTCGTGCTGCCGGGGCTGGTGATGATCGGCTGGTGGACGGGCTTCCCCTATCTGCTCACCGCCGGCATTACCGCCACCGGCGGCATCCTCGGGGTGATGTTCTCCGTGCCGCTGCGCCGCGCGTTGGTGGTAGACACCGATCTGCCCTTCCCCGAGGGCCGCGCCGCCGCCGAGGTGCTGCTGGTCGGCGCCGGCAGCCGCGCCGGCGAGGCCGAGAGCGGCCGCGGACTCAAGCTGATCGTCGTCAACGCCCTGGTCTCGGCCGGCTTCGCGATCCTCACCCAGACCAAGATCGCCGTCGCCGAAGCCGCTTATTACTTCCGCGCCGGCGCCGGCGCGACCGGCATCTCGAGCGGCCTGTCGTTCGCGCTGGTCGGTGCCGGGCATCTGATCGGCCTGTCGGCGGGCATCGCCATCTTCGCCGGGCTGGTGATCGGCTGGTGGGTGGCGCTGCCGATCCTCACCGCGCTCGCTCCCGCGGTGGCGGGCACCAGCGCCGAGGCCTGGGCCGGTGCGGTGTTCCGCACCGACGTGCGCTTCCTCGGCGCCGGCGTGATCGGCGTCGCGGCGATCTGGACGCTGGTCAAGATTATCGGCCCGGTGATCTCGGGCATCCAGTCCTCGATCGCCGCGAGCCGCGCCAAGCGCAGCGGTGCGGTGCTGGAACTCGGCGAGCGCGATCTGTCGATCGGCGTCGTCGTCACCGTCAGCCTCGCCATGCTGGTGCCGATCGCCGGGCTGCTCTGGTCGGTGATCGCCGGGGGGCCGCTCCAGGGCTCGGCCTTTGTCCTGATCGCCGGCGCGTTGCTCTTCATCCTCGTCCTCGGCCTCGTCATTGCCGCGGTGTGCGGCTACATGGCCGGGCTGATCGGCGCCTCCAACAGCCCTGTCTCGGGCATCGGCATCCTCTCGGTGCTTGCCGCCTCGCTGATGCTGGTCGGGCTGTTCGGCCGCGGCACCCCGCCCGAAACCAGCCAGGCGCTGATCGCCTATGCGCTGATCGTCACCGGCATCGTGTTCGGCGTTGCGACCATCTCCAACGACAACCTCCAGGATCTCAAGACCGGCCAGCTGGTCGGCGCGACGCCGTGGAAGCAGCAGGTGGCGCTCGTGATCGGCGTGATCTTCGGCAGCCTGGTGGTGCCGCCGGTGCTCGAGCTGCTCGCGACCACGCTCGGCTTCCAGGGCGCACCGGGCGCCGGCCCCAATGCGCTTGCCGCGCCCCAGGCGGCGCTGATCTCGGCCTTGGCCAAGGGCGTGCTCGGCGGCGATCTCAATTGGGCGATGATCGGCGTCGGCGCGCTGGTTGGCGCCGCGATCATCATCGCCGACGAGATCCTGGGCAAGCTCGGCAAGTTTCGCCTGCCCCCACTCGGCGTCGGCCTCGGCGTCTATCTGCCGATGGCGGTGACGCTGCCGGTGGTGATCGGCGCGGTGATCGGCGCCTTCTACGATCGTTGGGCCGAGCGCACCGGCGATCCCGAGGCCGCCAAGCGGATGGGCGTGCTCACCGCCACCGGCATGATCGTCGGCGAGAGCTTGTGGGGCGTCGCCTTCGCGGTGATCGTCTATCTCACCAATTCGGATGCGCCGCTGGCGCTGGTCGGCGACGGCTTTGCCACCCCGGCGCTGATCGGCGGCACGATTGCCTTCCTGGCGCTGCTCGTCGGGCTTTACCGCTATACGCGGCGGATCGCGATTGCATGACGGGTGCGAGGCAACCGTTGGCCTCGCTCTGCGTTGCGCCATTCGTCAAAGGAGATACGAATGCGTAACAAGTTAGCGATTGCTGCCCTGGCCGCCCTGGTCAGCACCTCGATGGTGGCCCCGGATGTCGCCCAGGCCCGCAAGCATCACCGCGTCTATCACGACAACCGCGGCCGCGCTCGTTGCGGTGGCGGCAATGGCGCGACCGGCACGATCGCTGGTGGCGTTGGCGGTGCGGTGCTCGGCAACGTGCTCGGCGGCGGTACGGTCGGCACGATCGCCGGTGGCGTCGGCGGCGGCCTGCTCGGCCGTCATATCGACAAGAACCGCACCCGCGCCCGCCGCGGTTGCTGATAGATCCGGCCCTGCCGACGATCGGCAGGGCTGACATCGAGCTGTGGGGGCCTTGGCGCGAGCCAAGGCCCCTTTTGGTTTAACGCTGCCCTGGTGGCGCTTGTGCCGGCTTACGCGGCACCCCGACAGCCGGCAAAGCCGGGTACTCAGGCAGGCGCTGCGCGGCGGCCGCGCTGGACCGCCATGCGGAGCAGAGCGCGCGTCGCTTCACACCATCGCGGCGAGCATGTCCTTGATCGGCACGAACGCGAAGCCCACCGAGCTGTCGGCAATGCCGTACGGCAGGAACAGCTTGTCGCCATGCTTGATGGCGCCGCACGAATAGACGACGTTGGGCACATAGCCCTCGCGGTCCTGGTCCTTGGCGGCGAGGATCGGCAGCTCGGTACGGCCGAGCACCTTGGACGGGTCGTCCTTGTCGAGCAGCGCCGCACCGATCGAATATTTGCGCATCGCGCCGACGCCATGGGTCAGCAGCAGCCAGCCTTCGTCGAGCTCGATCGGCGGCCCGCAATTGCCGATCTGGACCAGCTCCCACGGATAATGCGGCGCGAGGATCTTCTCGCCCTCGTCCCAATGCTCGAGCGTGTCGGACTTGAGCAGGAACAGGTTCTCGCCGTCCTGACGCCCGATCATCATATACTGGCCCGCCACCTTGCGCGGGAACAGCGCCATGCCCTTGTTTCGCGCGGCCGGGCCGCTCATCGGCACTAGGTCGAACGCGCGGAAGTCGCGGGTGCGCATCAGCTCTGACTGGATCACCGAGCCGTTATAGGCCGTATAGGTGCCGATCCATTCGTAGCTGCCGTCCTCATGCTGGAAGTGGACGATCCGCAGATCCTCCAGCCCCTTGGACTGCGCCTGGGTGATCGGGAAGATCACCGTGCCCGACAGCGTCGAATCGCGATGGCGGTACACCGTCACCGGGCCGACCGGCATCTCCTCCTCGCCCCCGCTGACCACGTCGGTCGCAGTCGCGAAGGGCGGCTCGGTGGCGAGGCGCAGCTGGTTCTGGTCGGTGATGATGCCCTCGCGGAAGGCGACGGACGAGATGTGCCCCTCGCCCACCGCGCGCAGCGACATCAGGATTCGCATCGATCCCTCCGGCATGCCGGACTGGTCGAAATGCGGCACCGCGCTGGGGTTCATCAGCGCGGCGGCGGCATAGCTATATTCGTGGCAGAAATAGGCGCCGATCAGCTGGCGCTTCTCGTCGCCGATCTCGGCGCCGTTCAGCTCGAGCAGATCCTCGATCTCGTCATAGCGCGTCATGAACACGCGGCGCGTCTGCCAGTGGCGTGCCTCGAAGTCCTTGAGCACGACCTCGAGCTGCTCGCGGGCTTCCTCGGGGGTCATCGCCAGCACTTCGCCGACCAGCCGCTCGGTGCGGCCAGGCGCCCCGCCCTTGCCGCCCCAGGCGATGTGGAACGGCCGGACGACGACACGTGAAGGATCGGCATGAAGCCGCAGGCGGTGGGTAAACAGGTCCATCGCTGGAAAAGCCTCGCCGAACTTGATCAAGGGTGACGCCGTCGCAGCCGATCAGGCTACGACGCGCGACGCCCCTGCCACGGCTTGGGCCGCCTTTGAAAGCCCCGAAATCGCACAACTGGCGAGTTGCAGGGCCAAAATCGATTCAGCGCCCTGATTACGGTTCAATCCGGTCGGCATCAGGCCGTCGAAACAGCCGCCATCGGCCGGGCTGGCGAGCGGCAGATCGAGGTCGTTGAGGCCCAGATACCAGCCATAAGCCTTCTCGGCCTCTTCCACCCAGCGCATGTCACCGGTCGCGTCGAACGCGGTGGCACAGGCATCCACCGTCGCCTGCGCCTCGAGCGGCTGCTGGTCGAACTGCAGCGGCTCGGCATAAGGCCGATGGAAGCTCTCGGTGCCGACGGCTCGGAAACGGCCCTCGGGCGAGGTCTGCTTGCCGACGATCCAGTCCAGCGTCTCCAGCCCGCACTGCACCAGCTCGGGCCGGTCGAGCGCCTGGCCGGCGCGGATCAGCGCCTGCGGCAGGCGGGCGTTGTCATAGGCGAGCACGATCTCGAACCACTGCCACTCGGGGCGCCGTGCTTGGGCGAGCAGCGCGAGCTGGTCGTCGGGGAAGCGGTTGAGGATGTCGAGCGACAGGCCATGCCCCGGCCGCGCCTCGAGCATCGCCGCCGCACCGAGCATCGCGAACGATTGCGCGCGCAGCGAGCCGAGCCCGAAGGCGAGGCTGGCGGTGGCATCGTACATGTTCGCCGCCCAGTCGCGATGCTTGGGATCCTGCGCATCGCGCGCGGTGACGCCGAGCGCCCACAACGCGCGGCCGTTCGAATCCTCCGAGCCGACGTCCTCGCACCAGGTCCGGTCGAAGTTCATGAAGTTGCGGAAGCGCTGCTCGTCCGCGTTCCAGGCATATTGGACGAACGAGGCAAACACCGTCATCCACTTGTCGCGCTGGACGGGATCGAGATCCTCCATCGCGCTCACCAGCATCAGCGCCCGGGCATTGTCGTCGATACAATAGCCGTGGCGGCGATCGGGCACCGAATAGATCGAATGCTGGAGCATGCCGGTAAGGTCGCTCATCCGCTCGACCGCGGCGAAGTTGGGCTTGAGCGCTCGAACCGAAGGCCTAGTCTGGGCGAGCCGGGTAGGGTGCGCGGCGACCACGGCCTCCGTCTCGGCCAGCGTCGCCTCGGCGAGCCGCGGCCAGATCATCGTCCGGCCACGATCATAGGCACGCTGCGCCAGCCGGCCGCGATCGCGCTCGCTCGACAGCAGCCGATCGATCTCGCGCGCAAAAGCGCTGACATCGCGGAAGTCGACGAGCACGCCATGGCCATCGGCGAGGATCTCGGTGGCATGGACATAGGGCGTGGATACCACCGCCTTGCCGACCCCGACCGCATAGGACAGCGTCCCGCTCGTGATCTGCGCCGGGTTGAGGTACGGCGTCGCATAGATGTCCGCCGCCTGCAGATAATCGATCAACTCGTCATGCTCGACGAAGGCATCGACGAACGCGACATTGTCGCCGACGCCGCGCTCCTCGGCGAGCGCCTTCAGCCGATCGCGATAAGCCTCGCCCTCATGCGCCACCAGGTTCGGGTGGGTGGCGCCGAGCACCACGTACAGCAGATTGGGATGACGCTCGGCGACCTGGGGCAGCGCCTCGATGATCGTCTCGATACCCTTGTTGGGTGCGAGCAGCCCGAAGGTGAGCACGACCTCGCGACCTTCCCAGCCGAACCGCGGCTTGAGCGAGTCGGGCTCGATGAACGCACGATCCGGCACGCCATGCGGGATCATCACGATCTGGCGCGGGTTGGCGGCGTACACGCGGCGCAGGATCTCGCGGCCACGCTCGGCCATCACCACCACGCGCGCGGCGCGGCGCAGCAGCCGCTCGAGTACGCGGCGCTCGTCGACGCTCGGCTTCTCGAGCACGGTATGGAGGGTGACGATCACCGGCAGCGTGGTGCGATCCAGCAGCGCCAGCAGATGCTCGCCGGCCGGGCCGCCATAGATGCCATATTCATGCTGCACCCAGATCGCCTGGGCGCCGCTGGTCTCGATCGCGCGCGCCGTGGCGATATAGGCCGCAAGCTCCTGCTCGGGGATCGCGGCGACGACGGCGGCCGGATAATCATAGCGCCCCGGGTGATCGTCCATCGCGTAGACGTCGACCGTCACGTCGGGGAAGCGATCGCGCATCGCCTGGTAGACATCCGTGGTGAAGGTAGCGAGGCCGCATTGGCGTGGCAGGAAGTTGCCGATCATCGCCAGATGCTTGATGGATCCAACACCCGCCGACTTCGCCATACTCTCACCCTCGCTGATGCAATAATGCGGTCGCACCACATCCTTGCCAGAGGATGAACACGCTTCAAGCGATTAGGTTGCACGCCGGGTGGATTGATGTTGCAGCGCAGCGGATGCGCCCAGCCTGCCGCGCTCAGCCGCGCCCGCGATAGGGCGCCACGCCTTGGTCAGGCACCCACAGGCCCTCGGGCGTGGCGCCGGACTGCCAGAACACATCGATCGGGATGCCGCCACGCGGATACCAATAGCCGCCGATCCGTAACCAACGTGGTTTCATCTCGGCGAACAAGCGCTCGCCGATCCCCACCGTGCAATCCTCGTGGAAGCCGGCATGGTTGCGGAACGAGCCGAGAAACAGCTTGAGCGACTTGGATTCGACGATGGTCTCGCCCGGCGCATAGTCGATCACCAGATGGGCAAAATCGGGCTGGCCGGTCACCGGGCACAGTGAGGTAAATTCCGGCGCCGCGAAGCGCACCAGATACAGGCTGCCGAGCCGCGGGTTGGGGACATAATCGAGCACCGCTTCTTCCGGTGAAGCGGGAAGCGCGCTGGCCTGGCCGAGATGCATAGGGGTCATGGCCGCCATGTAGGGGTTGCAGGCGGCGATGAAAACCAGGCACCCGGCCGCCGCCCGTGCGCCTGTCCGCGCAGGCGCACGGGCTTACGTCGCTACCATTCCACGCCGATCTTGCCGAAATGGCCGCCGTCCATCTCATGCTGGAACGCCGCGGCGAGATCCTCCAGCGCAAACCGGCGATCGACCACCGGCTTGATCCCGCTCGTCTCGAGCGCGCGGACGAAATCCTGCTGCTGCCGCCGGTTGCCGACGATCAGGCCCTGCAGTCGCGCTTGCTTGGCCATCAATGCCGCGGTCGGCACCTCGCCGCCGACGCCGGTCAGCACCCCGATCAGCGAGATATGCCCGCCGACCCGCACCGCCTCGATCGATTGCGCCAGCGTCCCCGGCCCACCGACCTCGACGACATGGTCGACGCCGCGGCCGCCGGTCCAGTCGCGCACGGCAGCGCCCCACTCCGCCGTCGTCTTGTAGTTGACGGTGAACTCCGCGCCCATCGCCCGCGCCCGCGCCAGCTTGTCGTCGGAGGACGAGGTGATCGCCACCCGCGCGCCCATCGCGCGCGCGATCTGCAGCGCCCAGATCGAGACGCCGCCGGTGCCGAGGAGCAGCACCGTGTCGCCGGCCTTGAGCCGGTCGTCGGCGACCAGCGCGCGCCAGGCGGTCAGTCCCGCGGTGGTGATCGTCGCGGCTTCCACCGCGTCATAGCCGCGCGGCGCATGCGTGAACGCACTTGCCGGCAGCACGACATATTCCTGCGCGAAGCCGTCGATGCCGTCGCCAGGCGTCCGCGCGAAATCACCGACGGTGGCGCCGCCGTCCTGCCAATCGGGAAAGAAGCAGGAGACGACGAGATCGCCGACCGCGAACTCGTCAACGCCCTCGCCCACCGCCTCGACCAGCCCGGCGCCATCGGCGAGCGGCACCCGTCCGTCAGCACTCGGCATGCGCCCGGTCACAATGCCGAGATCGTGGAAATTTAGCGAGCTACCATGCAGCGCCACCCTGATTTCGCCGCGGCCGGGCGCGCCCGGATCGGCGCGGTCCTCCACCCGCAGTTGATCCAGCCCGCCCGGGGCTCTCACCGTCATCGCCTTCATGCACCAGCTCCTGTCTGTCGGCGCGTTCAACGCACAAGATCGGACAAGGTGGCTTACCATTCGGCACCGCCTCTCGACGCCGAACGTCCCGCTGCGCTATCAACCCGGCGCGAGCCCTCCCCGAGGCACCCCGCCCCACCGGCAATGCACAGCATGGAGACGCACATGGACGCGTTGGTGACCACCGAATGGCTGGCTGGGGAGTTGGGCGCGAACGACCTGAGGATCGTCGACGCCACCTATGTGGACGCCGCGCTCGGCCGCAATCCCGCGGCGGAGTTCGAGGCGGCGCATATTCCCGGCGCGGTGTTCATGAACCTCGCCGAGCTCCGCGATACCGCAACCGACCTTCCCAACATGATGCCGTCGGCGGAGACGTTCGCCAGCCGCATGCAAGGCCTGGGGCTGGGCGACGGCAGCCGCATCATCCTCTACGACAACTCGCCCTGGCACACCGCCGCGCGCGCGTGGTGGATGCTGCGCACCTTCGGCGCCCATGATGTCGCGATCTTGGATGGCGGCCTTGCCCATTGGCAGGCCGAGGGACGCGACATGGCGAGCGGCCCCGCGCTGGTCGATGATCACCAGTTCACCGCGGTGGCCGATGCGGGTGCGGTGCGCACGCTCGATCAGATGCGCGCCAATCTCGCCAGCGAGGCCGAGCAGGTGGTCGATGCGCGCTCGGCCGCACGCTTCACCGGCGAGGAGCCCGATCCGCGCCCGGCCACCGACGCCGGCCATATACCCGGCTCGCGCAGCCTGCCCTACAGCAAGCTGTTCGAGGCCGATGGCCGGTGGAAGCGCGGAGACGCCCTCGCGGCGGCTTTCCGTGATGCCGGCATCGACCCCGCCCGCGCGGTGGTCGCCACCTGCGGCTCGGGCATCACCGCCGCCGTCCTCGCCTTCGGGCTGCACCTGCTCGGATCGGGCGCCGCGATCTACGACGGCAGCTGGTCCGAATGGGGTGCCGACCGCACCACCCCCAAAGCAACCGGAGCTGTGAAAACCGTTGAGCAAGTTTGATAACAGCCGCCCTCAGGGCGACGCCACCCGCGTCGTCCTCGCGGGCCGGCGCAAGGAATGGACCGGCGGGATCGTCAACCCTCCGGTCTGGCGCGCCTCCACCATCCTGTACGATTCGATTGCGGATCTGCGCGCCAATGCCGGGCGCGATACCCATCACAAGCTGTTCTACGGCCGCCGCGGCACGCCGACGCAGTGGAGCCTCGCCGACGCGCTGACCAGCCTCGAGCCGGGCGCCGAGGCGACCTTCCTCTACCCCTCGGGAGTCGCCGCGATCGCCGCGGCGCTGCTCTCGGTGCTGTCGCCGGGCGACGAGCTGTTGCTGGTCGACAGCGCCTATGATCCGACGCGGAACATGGCGGTGACCCTGCTCCAGCGCTTCGGGATCAAGACACGCTTCTATGATCCGCTGATCGGTGCCGGAATCGCCGAGTTGATCGGGCCGGACACCAAGGCGATCTTCATGGAAAGCCCCGGCAGCCTCACCTTCGAGATTCAGGACATTCCGGCGATCGTCGCGGTGGCCAAGCAGCACAGCCTCGTCACCCTGCTCGACAACACCTGGGCAACGCCGCTCTTTTTCCCCGCGATCGAGCGCGGCATCGATCTCACCATCCTCGCCGCGACCAAATATATCGTCGGCCATTCGGACGTGATGCTCGGCGCCGTCACTGCCGCGCCGGGTCGCTTCGATGCGCTGCGCGAGGTCAGCTTCCAGCTCGGCCAGGTCACCAGCCCCGACGACGCGTGGCTGGGTAGCCGCGGGTTGCGCACCATGGCGGTCCGCCTCGCCCACCATCAAACGAGCGCGCTCAAGATCGCCCGCTGGCTGGCGGATCGCCCGGAGGTTGCGCAGGTGCTGCATCCTGCGCTGCCCTCCTGCCCCGGCCACGAACTGTTCGTGCGCGACTTCAAGGGCTCGTCGGGCCTGTTCGCCTTCGTGCTCGACGGGGGCAGCGAGGCTTCGCGTGCAGCGCTGATCGATACGCTCGACCTGTTCGGGATCGGCTACAGCTGGGGCGGGTTCGAGAGTCTCGCCACCCCGGTCGATCCCGCGCGGATCCGCACCGTCTCGCGCCGCGACTATCCAGGGATGATCGTCCGCCTGCAGATCGGGCTCGAGGATCCCGACGATCTGATCGCCGATCTCGAACGAGGGCTGACAGCCTTCAAGACGGCAGAGGCCTGACCGTCACCCCAGCGCAAGCTGGGGTGTTCGGCGATGGCGGGATAAGAGCTGTGTGGCGATCCCAGCTTGCGCCGGGATGACGGGCTGGCGCGACCTGCGTCCCGCGAGCAACATAACCATACAATTCAGCCGCGTTGTATTCACAAAGTCTTGTGCGTCGCGGCAACGGCTGTCATCCCAATGGCGCACCGGCAAGACCGCGCCTCCGCATGCCGCGGAGAGATGCGCCACCCGGGGCCATGCAGGCGGGGACATCGACCTCTCGAATCCGAAAGGGATGCGATGCGCTTCACCCCTATACTGATCAGCGCCCTGGCACTGATCGCCGCCACCCCTGCCCTCGCGCAGGAAGACACTGCTCCCGCCAAGGGCGATCCCGCGTCCGCGCCGGATCCGAACGGCGTCGCCGCGGCAGAGACGGCGCCGACGCCGATGCTCAAGCTCACCGGCAGCACCACCCTGATCAGCGACTATCGCTTCCGCGGCGTCACCCAGACCAACGGCGATGCGGCGCTGCAGACCACGCTCAACCTCAACACCAGGCCGGGCTTCTACGTCGGCACCTTCATCTCGACCATCGACGGTTCGGGCAAGACGCCCGCGCTCACCGGCTATGGCGACGCCGAGGTCGATCTCTACGGCGGCTTCACCAAGACGCTGTCCAACGGCATCGGCACCGATGTCGGGCTGCTCTATTATTACTACCCCGGCGGCCGCGACGGGCAGAACACCGATTTCTTCGAGCCCTATGCCTCGATCAGCTACACGATCGGTCCGGTCGGCACCAAGCTCGGCGCCGCTTATGCCTGGGGCGGCCAGAAGGGCCTGTCGGGCTTCGACGTCCATGGCGGCAACGATGACAACATCTACGTCTATGGCGAAGCCTCGGCGGCGATCCCGACCACGCCGGTGACGCTCAAGGGCCATCTCGGCTATTCCAAGGGATCGCTGGGCTCGCTCAACATCCCCGACAGCAACGACAACAGCTATTTCGACTGGTCGGTGACGGCAGAGGCGGTCGGCGGCCCGTTCAAGGTCGGCGTGAGCTATGTCGACACCGACATCAGCCACCGCTTCGATTTCGACCGCCAGCTCGGCCGCGGTTCGACGGTGCTCGCCTATATCGGCACCAGCTTCTGATCACCTAAACCCGCGCTCCTGCACCAGCGGGAGCCGGGGCTACACGGCGCTGCTGCGTCACCCCGGGTTCCCGCTGGTGCAGGAACCCGGTTTCTCCCCGGCTTACTGCGCCTGCGCGCGCGCATCCTGCCCATCGCCTTGAGGCGCGGCGACGATGTCGCGGGTGGTGGCGCCCTTGTCGACCACATTGGTGCCCGGATCGCCCGCCGACGAGCGGATGCCGGCATCGGCGGTATCGCCGCCGGCCTGGTCGATCACCGCATTTTCCGACGTGCTGCGCGCGGCATTGCCGCCGAACAGCGCCTGCAGCGTCTGTGCGTTGGTGGCGCTGTCCTGCGGGCGGGCGGCGCCCGGCTGCGGCGGAACCAGCGCATAATCCGGCGGGATCACCAGCGGTGCCTGGCGTGCGACCGCGAACTCGTCAGGACGGGCGCGATCATAGCCGCGCTTGCCGCAGCCGGAGAGCAGGGCAACGCAGGCAAGACCAACGGCGACGGGCACAATCTTACGCATGGGGAATCTCCGAAACATCGTCGCGCTTGTCGCGCATCAGGAGCGCGCGGACAAGCAGCACGAGCACGCCAAGGGTAATCGCCGCATCGGCGATGTTGAACACCAGAAACGGCCGCCAATCGCCGAAGTGGAGGTCGGCGAAATCGACCACGTAGCCGAGCCGGACGCGGTCGACGATATTGCCGAGCGCGCCGCCGAGGATCGCGCCGAGCGCGACCTGGTCGGCGCGGTGGGTTTCGCGGGTCATCCACACCGCCACCCCCAACGCGATCGCGCCGGTCATCGCCACCAGCGCCCAGCGCATCGCATTGGTATCGGCGTGAAGCAGGCCCAGCGACACGCCGTGGTTGGCGACAAAGCGCAGGTTGAAGAAGCCGGTGATCACGCGCTCGGCGGTCAGCTCGTTGAGCTGGAGGACATCGGTAATCGCAACCTTGCTCGCCTGGTCCGCGAGGAACAACAGCGCGGCGCTGATCACGCCGATCAGGGGTGGCTTACGCATGGGGAGCATCCTCGCCGACCACCGCGGTGCAGCGATCGCACAGCGTGCCGTCCTCGGTCACCTCGGGCAGGTGCCGCCAGCAGCGGCCGCACTTGAGGTAATCGGTCCGGCTGACCTCCACCGCGTCTCCCGCATCCACCCGCGCGACGATGAACGTCTCGGCCAGTGCCGCCGCATCGAGCGGCAGGTCGGGCACGGTCACGACCGCCTCGAGGCTCGACCGCACCGTCTTGGCGCGCCGCAGCGGCTCGATGGCCTCGGTCACCGTCGCGCGCAGCCGGCGCACCTCCGCCCATTCGCTGCCGAGCGGCGTGTCACCGGCAAGCGCCGGCAGTTCCGGCCATTCGAGATAATGCACTGAGCCGTCCTCGCTCGGGAAGCGCGCCTGCCACACTTCCTCGGCGGTGAAGCAGAGCACCGGCGCGGCGTAGCGCACTAGCGCATGGAACAGCAGGTCGAGCACGGTGCGATACGCCCGCCGCTTCACGTCATCGGGCGCATCGCAATAGAGGCTGTCCTTGCGGATATCGAAGAAGAACGCCGACAAATCCTCGTTGGCGAAATCGGTCAGACGCCGCAGGTAGCGGTTGAGCTCGAACGCCTCGGCCGCCTCGCGCAGCTCGACATCGAGCGCGCCGAGCAGCGTCAGCACGTAACGCTCCAGCTCCGGCATCTCGTCGACCGCCAGCTTCTCGGCATCGCTGAATCCGTCGAGCGCGCCGAGCAGGTAGCGGAAGGTGTTCCTGAGCTTGCGATAGCCGTCGGATGCCGTGCCGAGCACTTCCTTGCCGATCCGCACGTCGTCGAAATAGTCGGTCGACGCGACCCACATCCGCAGGATGTCGGCGCCGCTCTCGCCGATCACCTTCAAGGGATCGACGACATTGCCGAGGCTTTTGGACATCTTGCGCCCCTGACCGTCGAGCGCGAAGCCATGGGTCAGCACCGCCTCATAAGGCGCGCGCCCCCGCGTGCCGCAGCTCTCGAGCAGCGACGACTGGAACCAGCCGCGATGCTGGTCAGACCCCTCGAGGTACAGATTGGCGCGCACGCCCTCGCCGTAGCGCGCCTCGACGGTGAACACATGGGTCGAGCCGCTGTCGAACCAGACGTCGAGAATGTCGTTCTGCGGCTCATAATCGGCCAGCGCATGATCGGGCCCGAGCAGCGTCTGGTGATCCGCGGTAAACCAGGCATCCGCGCCGCCCTCGCCGAAGGCCGCGATGATCCGCGCGTTGACCGCAGGATCATTGAGATAGTCGCCGGTGCCGCGGTTGACGTAGAGCGCGATCGGCACGCCCCAGGCACGCTGCCGGCTGATCACCCAGTCCGGGCGCCCCTCCACCATCGAGCGGATCCGGTTCTGCGAGCGCGCCGGCACCCAGCGGGTATGCTCGATCGCGTCGAGCGCGGTCTCGCGCAGCGTCGCGCCGTTGCTCGCGGCGCCGTCTGCATCGGCGGCGATCGCCCGGTCCATCGGGATGAACCACTGCGGCGTGGCGCGGAAGATCACCTTGGCCTTGGACCGCCACGAATGCGGGTAGCTGTGGGCGAAATCGTCCGACGCGCCGAGCAGCGCGCCGACCGCGCTGAGGTCCGCGCAGATCGGCCCGTCCGAGGCGACGAACTTCTTGTTGATGACGCTGCCCTGGCCGCCGAGCCAACCCCAGTCGGCGCGGTAGAAGCCGGCGCCGTCGACCGCGAACACCGGATCGATGCCGTTCGCCTTGCACAGCAGGAAATCGTCCTCGCCGTGATCGGGCGACATGTGGACGAGGCCGGTGCCCGCCTCGGTGGTGACGAAATCGCCCGCCAGCAACGGCCGCGGCTTGGCGAAAAAACCGCCGAGCGCGTGCATCGGATGAAGCGCGGTCGCGCCTTCCAGCGCACTGCCCTTTACCAGCGCGATGAACTCCTCCATCGCGATCCCGGTGCGCTTGGTGAACGCGGGCAGCAGCGCCTCAGCGACGAGGTAGCGGGCGCCGCCGCTGGCGAACAGCAGGTAATCGAACGCCGGGCCATAGGCGAGCGCCTGGTTGACCGGGATCGTCCACGGCGTCGTCGTCCAGATCACCGCCTGCGCGCCGATCGCGATCTCAGCCTCGGGTGCGGTGGCGATCTCGAAGCCGACGTCGATCTGGGTGGAGACGACGTCCTCATATTCCACTTCGGCCTCGGCGAGCGCGGTCTTCTCCACCGGTGACCACATCACCGGCTTGGCGCCGCGATAGAGCTGGCCGCTCTCGGCGAACTTGAGCAATTCGCCGACGATCGCCGCCTCGGCCTCATATTTCATGGTCAGATAGGGGTCGTCCCAATCGCCCATCACGCCGAGCCGCTTGAATTCCTCGCGCTGAACGTCGACCCATTTGGCGGCATAGGCGCGGCATTCGGCGCGGAACTGCGCGACCGGCACCTGGTCCTTGTCGAGCTTCTTGGCGCGATACGCTTCCTCGACCTTCCATTCGATCGGCAGGCCGTGGCAGTCCCAGCCCGGCACGTAGGGCGCGTCCTTGCCCAACAGCGATTGCGAGCGGACGATGATGTCCTTGAGGACCTTGTTCATCGCATGGCCCATGTGGATGTCGCCATTGGCGTAGGGCGGGCCGTCGTGGAGGATGAAGCGCTCGCGCCCGGCGCGCTGCTCGCGCAGCCGCTGGTAGAGGCCGATCGTCGCCCACCGCTCCAGGATCGCGGGTTCCTTGGCGGCAAGGCCCGCCTTCATCGGAAAGTCGGTCTTCGGCAGGAAGACGGTATCGCGATAGTCGCGGGCGGTTGGGGTATCGTCGCTCATGGGTCCGCGCGCCTTAGCCGAGAGGGAAACACGTTGCCATAGCGTCGTTCTTCCCTCGACGACGCCCCTAGCCCAGCACCACCCGCGCCCGCGCGCAGTCCGCGTCCATTTGCGCCGTCAACGCCTCGAGGCTGTCGAACTTGGCCTCGGGGCGCAGATAGTCGATCAGCGCCACCTCGATGGCCTGCCCGTACAGATCCTCGGCGAAGTCGAAGAAAAAGGGCTCGAGCAGTTCCTTGGGCGGGTCGAAGCTCGGCCGGATACCGAGGTTGGCCGCGCCTTTCAGCAGCCGCCCGTCGGCGAGCCGCCCGGTGACGGCGTAGATGCCATAGGCCGGCCGCAGGTAATTGCCCATGTCGAGGTTCGCGGTCGGATAGCCGATCGTCCGCCCGAGCTTGTCGCCATGCTGCACGGTGCCGCGGATCGCGAACGGGCGGGTCAGCAGCCGCGCCGCCGTCCGCGGGTCGCCGACGCGCAAGGCATCGCGGATCAGCGTCGACGACACCGTCTCGCCGTTGAGCGTCACCGGCCCTACCGCGTCCGCGGCAAACCCATGCGCCGCGCCAAGCGCGGCAAGCGTCGCCACGCTGCCGCTCTTGCGATGGCCGAAGGTAAAGTCCGCGCCGGTCACCACGCCGCCCACCTGCAGCCCGCTCACCAGCCGCTCCTCGACGAACGCCTCGGCGGTCAGCGCGGCGAGCGCGCCGTCGAAGTGGAACACCACCATCGCATCCACCCCGGCCGCCGCGAACAGCGCCTCGCGCTGGTCGAGCGTGGTCAGCCGGAACGGCGGCGTTGCGGGGCGGAAATGGCGCACCGGGTGCGGATCGAACGTCCCCACCAGTGCCGGCCGGCCCTCGGCACGCGCGCGCGCCACCGCCTCGCCGACCACCGCCTGGTGACCGAGGTGAAAGCCATCGAAGTTTCCCAGCGCGACGATCCCGCCGGCAAGATGCGGCGGAATTGTCGAGCCGCCGTCAAGCCGCTCCATCGGCGGCGCTATAGGCGGACGGCGTGGCAAACGCGAGATGGTGCGGGCGGCGCTGGGCAGCCGATAGCGTCGTCATCCCGGCGAAGGCTGGGATCTTGCACGGCAACGGCACGCAGACGACGATTAAGACACCAGCTTCCGCTGGCGTGACGGGGATATAGCTGGTGATCCAGCCCAGGCCCGGAACCACCGCCCCGGCCGGGCCGCTACCGCGCCAGCGTCACGAAACTATATGCCGGCCGGCCCTCCGCTGCGGCATGATCTTCCCGCGCCACCTCGCGCCAGCCGGTGAACGCCGGCACCACCGCATCGCCGTCGGGCGACGCATGCACCTCGGTGAGGTCGATCCGCTCCGCCCGATCGAGCAGCAGCGCGTAGATCTCGGCCCCTCCGATCACCGCCGCGTCCGGACCTGCCAGCGCCAGCGCCGCGTCGGGCGAGGTCGCGACCTCGGCACCGGCCGCCGACCAACGCGGGTCTCGCGTCAGCACGATGTGCCGCCGCCCGGGAAGCGGCGCCGGAAAGCTCTCGAAGGTTTTGCGCCCCATTACCATCGGCCGCTCCATGGTCAGCGCCCTGAACCGCTTGAGGTCGGCGGGCAGTCGCCATGGCAGCTGGCCGTCACGGCCGATCACGCCATTGTCGGCGCGGGCGAGGATGAAGGTGATCATCCCCGTCCTATGCCGCGGAACCACCGGCCGCGCGAGGGATCACGCCGGGGCGTGGTCCTTCACCCACTGCTTAGGATCCTTGTCGACCACCGCGATGCCGTTGAGGTGGCTCGCCTCATAGGCGGCAAAACGCACGCCGAGCTCGTGGCGCTCCTCGAGGCTCGCATGCTTGCGGAAATCGGTCAGGCCCTGGCGCTCCTCCTCGGCGAGGTGATCGCTATTGGCCTTGTTGCACGCGCCGACCGCCTCGAACCAGGCGTCCGAGCCGACCGGATGCTGGTCGACCGCCTCGCCGGTGTCGCGGATCTCGTTGTGATCCTCGATCGCGTCCTCGGTCTCCTCCGCCGCCGAGTCGGCATCGTTGCCGCCGGTACCGATCTGCATCAGCCGCGGGTAGAAGAAGCGCTCCTCCGCTTCGGCATGCGCATCGAGCAGATTCTTGAGCCGCGTCCACAAGGCTGACAGCGCCTCGGTGTCATGCGCGTCGATGCTGTCGATCTGCGCGAACAGCGCGCGCTGCTGGGCGTGTTCGTCGAGAATGAGCTGCGTGATGTCCATGATCGTCCCTCGGGCAAGATAGTGGACGATCAACCACGGCCGGTGCGGCACGGTTCCTATTGCGGATGGCTCTCACTCAGACGGCGACGGCGGCCTTGATATGCGCCTGGGCCTCATAGCCGTGGAGCACGAAATCCTCCTGCTCATAGCTGTCGATGGCCGGTGGCGTGCGCAGGATCTCGAGCCGCGGCAGCGGCCCCGGGGTGCGGGTCAGCTGGGTGCGCGCCTGCTCGAGGTGGTTGAGGTAGAGGTGGCAGTCGCCCCCCGTCCAGATGAACTCGCCGGCCTCGAGCCCGCATTGCTGCGCGAGCATGTGGGTGAGCAAGGCATAGCTCGCGATGTTGAACGGCACGCCGAGAAAGATGTCGGCCGAGCGCTGGTAGAGCTGGAGCGATAACTTGCCGTCGGCGACATGCGTCTGGAACAGGCAATGGCATGGCGCCAGCGCCATGGCGTGGAGGTCCCCCGGGTTCCAGGCGGAGACGATCTGGCGGCGCGAAGCCGGGTTGGTCTTGATCTGCTCGATCAGCTCGGCGATCTGGTCGATGTGGCGGCCGTCGGCGGCGACCCAGTCGCGCCACTGCTTGCCATAAACCGGGCCGAGATCGCCCGCCTCGTCGGCCCATTCGTCCCAGATCTTGACGCTGCGCTCCTGCAGCCAGCGCACGTTGGTGTCGCCGCGCAGGAACCAGAGCAGCTCGACGATGATCGAGCGCAGGTGCAGCTTCTTGGTGGTCAGCACCGGAAAACCCTGGGCGAGATCGAAGCGCATCTGCGCCCCGAAAACCGAGAGGGTTCCCGTCCCCGTGCGGTCCATCTGCCTGGAGCCGCTGGTCAGGATACGGTCCATGAGGTCGAGATACTGGCGCATGGCGGGGGCGTACCGCGGCCGACGGCCTGCGATCAAGCCGCAGAATTGGATGCGTCTGCGATCGTGCTGCTGGCGCCAAGCGGGCAAGGCGATGCGTGGATGGCCTTGCTCGCCTCGATACGGTCGCCGCCGCGCGCCTGCTGTTCGCGCCACTGGCCGACAGCCGCGTCGAGCGCGCCGCGGCGGCGTTTCTTGATCCGCAATGGAGGTTGCTCGGCCGCCACGACACGCTTGGCGGCGATGACGCGGTGATGCCGTCGATCCGCGATCTGGTCCGTCAGGCGCTCCAACTCGATGCGGCCAAGCTGATCCTCGCGCATAACCATCCGAGCGGTAATGCCGAGCCCAGCCCCGCGGATCTCGCTTTCACCCGCACGCTCGCCAGGGTCCTCGCGCCGCTAGAGATCGCGCTGGTGGATCACCTGATCGTCACTCCGTCCGCGATCACCAGCCTGCGCGACCGCGGCCTGCTCTAGCGCAGCCGGCAGGCCTTGATCGCCGCCGGGTCCGGCCGCGGGCCGACCGCGCGGAAGGTCGCCATATAGCCACCGGCCGATGGCATTTCCGACACCGACTCCTGCCGATATCCCACTGCGGCGAATTCGCAGGTGAGCAGCGCCGGCGGGGTGCCGTGATATTGCGGCAGGCGGTTGGCATCCACCACCACCACCAGCCCGTCGGGCTTCAGCGACGGGCGCATCCGCCACAGGAACTCATAAGGCTGGGCGATCTCATGGTACATGTGCACCATCAGCACCCGGTCGAAGCTCGCCGCCGGCAGCCGTGGATCGGCCGGTGCGCCGAGCCGGACGCTGACATTGTCCAGGCTCTCGCGCGCCACCCGCTCGGCCAGCGCGTCGCGGACCTGCGCCACGATGTCCTCGGCGAGCACCCGGCCGTCCTTGCCCACCCGCTGCGCCAGGCGGATGGTGTAATAGCCCTCGCCCGCACCGATATCGGCGACGGTCATGCCCTTGGCGATGCCTGCCTTGCCCATCACCTCGCCGGCTTCGTTGAGGCGATCGCGCGCTTCCTCGTTGGACCAGCGCGACGACACGATCGACGCCACCGGCCGGTCCGCGGCGGGAAACGGTCCCGGCTTGTCGGCCTCATGCTTGATCAGCGGCTTGGAACCGTCGCACGCGGCGAGCAGCAACAGCGTTCCGAGGGCGATCTGCCCGACACGCAAGGAGGGACTCGGCGTCACTTAGTCAACGTCCTCCACCTCAACCGCCTCGCCGGTCACCCGCTGCGACAGCGCCGCCGCCATGAACGGATCGAGTTCGCCATCGAGGACGTCGGAGGGGCTTGAGGAGGTGACGCCGGTGCGGAGGTCCTTCACCATCTGATAGGGTTGCAACACATAGCTGCGGATCTGATGACCCCAGCCGATATCGGTCTTGCTGGCGTTTTCGGCATTGGCCGCTTCCTCGCGGATCTGCAGCTCGCGCTCGTATAGCCGGGCGCGCAGCTGGTTATAGGCTTCCGCCTTGTTCTTGTGCTGCGAGCGCTGGTTCTGGCACTGCACCACGATCCCCGTGGGAATGTGGGTGATGCGCACCGCCGAATCGGTGGTGTTGATGTGCTGCCCGCCCGCACCCGAGGCGCGATAGGTGTCGATCCTGAGGTCGCTCTCATTGTAGTTGACGTCGATATTGTCATCGACCACCGGATAGACCCAGACGCTGGCGAAGCTGGTATGCCGCCGGGCCGCGCTGTCATACGGGCTGATCCGCACCAGCCGATGCACCCCGCTCTCGGTCTTGGCGAAGCCATAGGCGTTCTCGCCCTTCAGCAGCAGCGTCGCCGACTTGATCCCGGCCTGTTCGCCCGAATGCTGATCGATCAGTTCGACCTTCATGCCGCGACGCTCGGCCCAGCGGGTGTACATGCGCTGGAGCATGCCCGCCCAATCCTGGCTCTCGGTGCCGCCGGCGCCGGCATTGACCTCGACATAGGTGTCGTTGGCGTCGGCCTCGCCGGCGAGCAGCGCCTGGACCTTGTCATGCTCGGCGCGGCGGGCGAGCGCGGCGAGGCTCTCCACCCCGTCCGCCTCCATCGCGGTATCGCCCTCGGCCTCGGCCATCTCGATCAGCTCGACGGTGTCGTCGAGCTCGCTCTGGATCGCCCTGGTGGCGGTGATCGCCTCGTCGAGCCGGCGGCGCTCGCGCATCACCTCTTGCGCGGCCTTGGGATCGTTCCACAACGCCTGGTCCTCGACCCGGGCGTTGAGCTCGTCGAGCCGGCGGAGCGCGCGATCCCAATCGAGGAACCGGCGCAGCAGCGCCAGTGCATCGTTGATCTTGTCGACATGGGCTTGCGCTTCGGCGCGCATCGAAACTCTCCAATCAGGGTCGTCAGGCCAGCAACGACTGGCGGCAGGCCCGGCACAGGCCGGCTGACGTATATGGGAATGCGGCTAGTAGATTCCGCCTTCCTTTTGCAAGAATTCGCTGTCGCGCGGCTCCGGTGCCTTGCGCACCGGCGCGGCGGTCACCGTCGGCGCGGGACCGGCATGGCGCGCGGCGCGGCGCGGTTCGCTTTCCGGCTTGAACGCTTCCCAGATCACCGCCGCCTTGGGATCGCTGTCGGTGGGGAATGTGCCGTACACCGGTCGGCCCGACGCGCGATCGATCCGCACCATGCGGATCCCCGCCGGCGCGCGGAACGGCAGCTTCTCCAAGCCGTCATAGGCCTTGGCCGCGAACTCCTTGAAGATCGGCGCCGAGATCCGCCCACCCTGGGCGTAGCCGCCGAGATTGGAGGGCGTGTCATAGCCGAGGTACAGCCCGCCGATGAACTGCGGCGTGCCGCCGACGAACCACACGTCGGTGGGGCCGTTGGTGGTGCCGGTCTTGCCCATCATCGGCCGGTCGAGATCACGCAGCACCACTGCGGTGCCGCGCTGGATCACGCCCTCGGTGATGTGGACCATCTGATAGGCGGTCAGCGGGTTGATCACCTGACGCATCCGCGATCCCGGCCGCGGCATCGCCTTGCCGTTCCAGTCGGCGGCATTGCAACCATCACAGGCGCGCCAATTTTCCGGCCAGATCACCTTGCCGTGACGATCCTGGACGAAGTCGATCAGCGTCGGCGCATTGCCGCGCCCCTGGTTTTCGAGGATCGAATAGGCGTTGACCATCCGGCTCACGGTGGTTTCGCCGGCGCCGAGCGCGAACGACAGATAGGGCGGGTAGTTGCCCACCCCCATCCGCTTGATCACGTCCACCACCTTGGGCATGCCGACGGTGGACGCCGCGCGCACCGTCATCAGGTTACGCGATTGCTCGATGCCCCAGCGCATCGTGTGCGCGCCCGAGCCGCCCTCATTGCCGAAGTTGACGAAGCATTTCTGCCCCAGATGCGCGCCCTGGTAGACGCAGAACGGCGCGTCCTGGATGATCGTCGCCGGGGTCATGCCATTCTCGAGCGCCGCCGAATAGACGATCGGCTTGATCGTCGAGCCCGGCTGGCGAAGCGCCTGGGTGGCGCGGTTGAACGACTGGATGCGGCTGTCGAACCCGCCCTGCATCGCCAGCACCCGACCGGTGCCCGGCTCCTCGACCACGAAGCCGCCCGAGATCTTGGGGATCGCCCGCAAGGCAAAGTCGCTGCCGTCGGGGGCCACCGCGATGATGTCGCCGACCTGGATCGCGCCGAATGCGTTGCCGCCCTTGCCGCGCACCGGCATCTGCGCGCCCGAGCGCGGCAGGCTGCCGGTCTTGCCGTCGGCAAAGCCGAGGTCGATCGATGCCGACGAGCGCGCGGTGACGATCGCCGCGCGCCAGTCCTTGTAATCGAGACCGACGTTGGTGTTGAGCAGCGCCTGCTGCCAATTGTCGCCGTCGATCTCGACATGGCGGATCGGCCCGTTCCAGCCGCGACCGCTGTCGAAGCGGATCAGCCCGTCGCGCAGCGCCTCGGCGGCGAGATCCTGCAACCGGGTGTCGAGCGAGGTGCGCACCCACAGCCCGCCGGCATAGACGCTGTACGGCCCGTCGCGGTCGGTCTCGCCGAACTTGTCGACCAGCTGCCGGCGTACCTCCTCGACGAAATAGCCGCCGACGCGCTCGAACTTCGGCGTGCGCCGCAGCACCGCGCCGAGCGGCTCGGCGACCGCGCCGTCATGCTGGGCCTGGTTGATGAAGCCGTTGCGCAGCATCTCGCCGAGCACATAGTTGCGTCGTTGCAGCGCGCGCTCGGTGTGGCGGAACGGATCGTAGTTGCTCGGCCCCTTGGGCAGGATCGCCAGATAGGCGAGCTGGGCGAGATCGAGCTCGTCCAGTTCCTTGTCGAAATAGGCATGGCCCGCTGCCTCAACGCCGAACGCGTTGCGGCCCAGCGCGATCTGGTTGAGGTACAATTCCAAGATCTGCTGCTTGGTCAGCGTATCCTCGATCTTCCACGCGAGGATCGCTTCCTTGAGCTTGCGGCTCGGCGAATAGGCGTTGCCGATCAACAGATTCTTGGCGACCTGCTGGGTAATGGTCGAGCCGCCCTTGGCGCGCCGGCCGGTGCCGAACTTCGCCGCATAATCGATCACCGCGCCGGCGAGGCCCGGATAGTCGACACCATGATGCTCGAAGAAGGTCTTGTCTTCCGCGGCGAGGAAGGCGCGGACCAGCAGTGGCGGATATTCGGCGTAGGACAGTTCGACCCGGCGCTCGCGGGCATAGGATTGGATCGGCACGCCATCGATGCCGCGCACGTTGGTTGGCAGCGGCGGCTCGTAATTGCGCAACTGGTCCACCGATGGCAGCGCGCGCAGCACCGTCAGCCACAGGATCGCATAAGCAACCAGCGCCAGCACCGCGAGCGCGGCCAGCGCCTTGACCCACCAGCGCCCCCAGGCACGGCTGGCCAGGCCCGGCGTGCCATCGGGGTCGCGGGTCAGCCTGAAGCGGGTGGTGCGGGGAGGATCGGACGCCATAAATCAGGGGCGGCGTGTAGCAGGTTCGCACTGGCTTGCCACCCCGCGCACGCGGCAGACGGGATGGTCGTCGCGGCCAATGGGGACGTTGTTCGAGCCGCCATCCCAGCGACAGCCGGGATCTCTCGTGACTCCTGCCCCGCCATCGCCAGAGATCCCAGCATTCGCTGGGATGACGCCTGCGGCGGGAGGACGCTGGTGGACCAGTCCTTATCGGCTCGCCATCTGCCGTGCGAAGTGCACCTCGACCGCCTTGGTGACGCTGTCCGCGATGCGCTGGCGCCCCTCGTCGCTGTCAAGGAAGGCGGAATCGATCGGGTTGGAAATATAGCCGGTCTCGAACAGGATCGAGGGCATGTCCGGCGCCTTCAGCACCATCAGCGAAGCCATGCGGTGGAAGTTGGGCTTGGTCGGAATCAACGGCTTGGCCTCGCGCCCGAGCAGCCGGGCGAAACTGGCCGAGGCGTTCATCGTCTCGCGCTGGGCGAGATCGATCAGGATCGACGACACGTCGGCGCCTGCATCGCCGAGATTGACCCCGGCGATAATGTCCGCCTTGTTCTCGCGGGTCGCGAGCCGCGCCGCTTCCTTGTCCGAGGCTACTTCGGACAGCGTGTACACCGACGCGCCGCTCGCGTCGGCCGAGCCGACGCTGTCGCAATGGACCGAGATGAACAGGCTTGCGTGAAGCCGCCGGGCGATGCCGAAGCGTTCGCGCAACACCAGAAAGCGATCGTCGCTGCGAGTCAGCGCGACGCGAACCCGCCCGCTGGCGAGCAGATCGTCGCGGATCGCCTTGGCGATCTTAAGCGTGACATCCTTTTCGCGCAGCCCGGTTACCGGGTTGATCGCGCCGGGATCCATCCCGCCATGGCCGGCGTCGATCACCACCAGCGGCCGGCCGTCCTCCCCCGCCACCTTGGGCAGGCGCATGCCCCGCGCCGGCGGCGGCACCGGGACCGACACCTTGTAGCGGGGCTTGGCCGCCCAGGCGCCGAGATTGAACGGGAAGAAGCTCAACGGCCCGGCCGCGGTCGCCGCCGCGACGCCTGCGGCGGTCGCCGGCTTGAGCGACAGCGTGAACTCGCGCCCATCGGGATCAAAGGCGCCATCGCCGATCACCGCCGGCTGCGCGAGATCGAACACCACCCGCGTCCCCGTCGGCTGCCGGACCTGATGGATCGCGCTGACCATGCCGTCGATACGGGCGCGCGCGCCGGGCTCGGCGTCCACCACGTCGAGCACGATCTGCCGGGTGGCGCCGAGCACCGTCCCTTGCGCGTCGCCGACGCGGCCGTCGAAGCGGATCACCACCGTATCGCCGGTCATGGCGATGCTCTTGATCACCGTCGCCGCCCAGGCGGGCGATCCCGTCAGCCAGCCGGCCACAAGAACAAGGAGCGCAAACACCCCGCGTCCTTGCCGCGCAACGCTGCCGCCGGTCCAGTGAAAACCCATGCCATTCCCTTTGCGCGACCGTCGAGGTCGTGCAGACAGGTAAGCCTTCCCGCCCCAACAGCGGGTTGCCCGGCACGGTTAACGCCCCGTTCGGCACGTTTTTGCCGCCGCGACCGGCAAAAGCCTGCCAGTTGCGGTATGGTGCGGGCAATGCTACCTGTTCAATCGCACCCGTGTATCGCACGCGTAACAATGTTGCGACGCATCGGTCTCAGCGCCTTGTCGGCGCTGGTTTTAACCAGGTTGAAGCTCGCATGATGCACTTGTCCAACGTCCAGCTCCGCCCGGCCCTTGCCGGCGGGTGCGCGGGCGTGCGGGAGGGCGATGCCCCCCGACGTGCATGGCGAGCAGACGCATCTTTGCCACCCCAGCGCGCCCGGCCGAGTTCCGGCGCTGCTCATCGTCGCGCGCCTGCCGAGGCTGCCAAGCCAGCCTCCTGCCGGCGCGCGTGGAGACTATTACATGACCACGCGTATGCTGATCGACGCACGCCACCGGGAGGAGACCCGGGTCGCCGTCGTCAAGGGTAACCGGATTGAAGAGTTCGATTTCGAATCCGCCGAGCGCAAGCAGCTCAAGGGCAACATCTATCTAGCCAAGGTCACACGGGTCGAGCCGTCGCTGCAGGCGGCGTTCATCGATTACGGCGGCAATCGCCATGGCTTCCTCGCTTTCTCGGAAATCCATCCCGACTACTACCAGATTCCCAAGGAAGATCGTGACGCGCTGCTGCGCGAAGAGGCCGAGCATGCCGCCGAAGAGGCCGCATTGCGCGCCGAGCAGGACGATGACGACGACGCCGAGGATTTCGACGACGCCGACGACGATGCGCATGACGCCGGCGATCATGACGATCACGGCAGCGACGACGAGGGCGATGGCGAGGCCGCGAGCGGCACGTCCAAGAAGCCGCGTGGCAACGACGATCAGGTGGAAGCGCTGCGCCAGCGGCGGATGAACCTGCGTCGCCGCTACAAGATCCAGGACGTGATCCACCGCCGCCAGGTGCTGCTGGTCCAGGTCGTCAAGGAAGAGCGCGGCAACAAGGGTGCGGCGCTGACCACCTATCTCAGCCTCGCCGGCCGTTACTGCGTGCTGATGCCTAACACCTCGCATGGTGGCGGGATCAGCCGCAAGATCAGCAATGCGGGCGACCGCAAGCGGCTGAAGTCGATCATGGCGGACATGAAGCTGCCGCCGTCGATGGGCTGCATCGTCCGCACCGCGGGGCTGCAGCGCACCAAGACCGAGATCAAGCGCGACTTCGATTATCTCGCCCGGCTGTGGGACGGGATCCGCGAGAACACGCTTGGCTCGTCGGCGCCGGCGCTGATCTATGGCGACAGCGACCTGATCAAGCGCGCGATCCGCGACATCTACAATCGCGAGATCGACGAGGTGATCGTCGAAGGCGAGGAGGGCTTCCTCCAGGCCAAGGACTTCATGAAGCTCCTGATGCCGAGCCATGCGCGCCGCGTGAAGCAATATGCCGATGCGGTGCCGCTCTACCAGCGCGCCGGGGTGGAGGACCAGCTCGCCGCCATGTACCATCCGGTGGTGCAGCTGAAGTCCGGCGGCTATCTGGTGATCAACCCGACCGAGGCGCTGGTCTCGATCGACATCAACTCCGGCCGCTCGACCCGCGAGCACAATATCGAGCAGACCGCGACCGCGACCAACCTCGAGGCTGCCAAGGAAATCGCCCGCCAGCTCCGCCTGCGCGACATGGCGGGGCTGGTCGTGATCGACTTCATCGACATGGACAACGGCTCCAACGTCCGCAAGGTCGAGAAGGCGATGAAGGAAGCGCTCAAGGACGATCGCGCGCGCATCCAGGTCGGCCGCATCTCGTCGTTCGGGCTGATGGAGATGAGCCGCCAGCGGCTGCGCACCGGCGTGCTCGAAGCCTCCACCCGCGGCTGCCCGCATTGCGAGGGCACCGGCCTGGTCCGCACCGCCTCGTCGGCCGGCCTGTCGGCGCTGCGCCTGATCGAGGACGAGGCCGCCCGCGGCCGCGGCTCGGTGCTGACCCTGCGTGCCAGCCATGAAGCGACCATCTATGTGCTCAACAAGAAGCGCGCGGACATCGCCGAGATCGAGGATCGCTACGGCGTGATCGTCGAGATCGTCCCCGATCGCGAGGAAGAGGGCGCGCGCATGTCGGTCGAGGCGTCGGGCCCGCCGCCGGCCTATGCCCCCAAGATCGAGGCGCTGGTCGAGATCGAGGACGACGATCTGGTCGACGACGTCGAGGACGAGATCGACGAGGAGATCGAGGAAGAGGCCGAGACCGTCGAGGAGCCGCGGCGCGAGCGTCAGCGCGACGAGGGCGACGAGGCCAAGGGCGAAGGCCGCGGCAAGCGCCGTCGCCGTCGCGGTCGCCGCGGCCGCAACCGCGACGATCAGCCCGAGGGCAGCGAGCAGGCCGACATGGCCGAGGGTGAACCCGAGGCGGGCGCCGAGGCGGAGACCGCCAGCGACGGCGAGGCGGACGCCGACCACGGTCACGACGCCGGCGAGCAGCCGCACGGCGACGGTCGCCGTCGCCGTGGGCGTCGCGGTCGTCGCGGCGGTCGTCGCAACACCGAGGGCAGCGCGGTCGATCACGCCGAGCCGCGCGCCGACGGTGGCGAGGAGCCGCTCGCAGTCGCCGAGGCGGTCGAGGCCGAGCCGGATGGCGAAGCCGGCGATACCGGTCCGGTCACCACCGGGCTCGAGCTTCCGATCCAGGAAGCCGTCGCGCCGGTCGCCGAGCCGGCGCCGCGCACCCGCCGCCGGCCCAAGGCGCGCAGCGCCGCGCCGGCGACCGCTGACGCGCCTGCAGCGGTCGAGCCCGAGGCACCGGCGGCCCCCGTGGTGGCCGAGGTACCGGTAGAGGCCGAAGCCGAGCCTGCCCCGGCCAAGCCGAAGCGCACCCGCAAGAAGGCGCCTGCCGCTGACGCTGCGCCGGTCGAGGTGGCGCCCGAGACCGCCGCCGAGCCGGCCGCCAAGCCGCGCCGCCGCACCCGCAAGCCCGCTGCAGACGCGGCGCCGGTCGCCGACGCCGCGGTGGTCGAGGAAGCCGAGGCGGACGCGGCCCCTGCCGTCGGCGCCGCGCCGGCCAACGACGCTGCCGGTGGCGACGACCAATCGGGTGATACGCCGCGCCGCGGCTGGTGGCAGCGAACCTTCGGCGCCTGACGATGCGCTCCCCTCTCTCGCCACGAGAGAGGGGAGTCGCTCAGCCGGCCTGATCGGCGTCGAGCACCGCCTGCACCTCTTCCACGCTGACCCCGAACGCGCCGGCGAGCCCGGCCAGCGACGCACCGCGCCGGGCCAGTTCGCGGATTCGGTCCGCATCGACGACGGTGCGATAACTGCGCGTGTCGCGCGGCCGTTGCACCTTGCCCTGCTCGTCTCCGCCGGTACGTGCGGCGCCGGGCCCGCGCCGGCGAGCGACGGCGGCGGTTTCGCCCGCCGCGTCGCGGGCGCGCCGGCGCTCGACGTCTTCGAGCCGCCGCTCCTCGCGCGCGCGTTCCCGCTCCTGCGCCAGGCTGTCGCGCGCGGCCTCGCGCTCGCCGGCCCGCTGCTCGGCGGCCTGCACGCGCTCGGCCACCCGGCGTTCGCGCTGCTCCGCCCTGATCGTGTCGCGGTCGCCTGTCCCGGCGGTGGTGCCCCAGCCGCTGGCACGCGGCGCGCCACTCGATCTTCCCCAACCCCGATCGTCCGCCACGCCGTCACATCCTCTCACTCAATGCTGCGCGCGAGGCTGTCGGCAATCGCGTCGCGTTACCCCGACCGTGCCGCCCTCCCCGCGCAGGCGGGCGTGATTGCCACGCGCTCCGGCGTCGTCAATGGCCAGCATCGCCGGACCGCCTCGATCACAGGTTGGCCTTTCTGCTCAATGCGCTAGGATGCCGTCATGAACGACCGTTTCGACGTCTCATGGCCGATCCAGGACGCGGCCACCTGGTCGCGGTTGGTGACGGATCACGATCTGATCGCGGATCGCTGCGCACGGCTTGCTGCGTTGGCGACCCAGCCGAACGCAAATGGTCCTGCGGCCTCGGCGCTGCTGCTCGAACTGGCCGTGCTGCTTGCCGATCATCTCGGCGTTGAGGATGAGGTGGTCGACCTGACCGAAGCGGCGCTCGCTGCCGGACGATCGCGGATCGAGGCCGGTGCGATGCGAGCGAGCCTTGAGCGATTGAGAAGTGATTGGGCGGTGTTCGTGGGCAAATGGACCACGCGGGCGGTGACCGACCATTGGCTGGCATTCGGCGGCGAAGCCACGCTCATGGTGGAGCGTCTGACGATGCAGATCGCCGCCGAGAACGACCTCCTCTACTCACCCGCCCTTGGCTACAGTGTCATTCCATTGGGCGCCAAGCACATCCAATAGGCCGATGCAGCGCAAATCTTCGGCGAGGACGGCGAAGACTAGCGCGCCGGTGCCATCTTCGCCACGGCCCGAGCATCGCGCGCGACAAGGGCATAGTTGTCGGCCATATCGAGGTGGATCGCCCTGATCTCGGGCATGACGGCGGTCGCTGCCAGCGCCCGCTCCATTCGCGCCCGATGCTCGTAGAACTCGGCGTTGTTCGGACTGTTCATACCCGCGCTCCCAACCGAATCGACATTAAGTCCGATGTTTACGCTGCCAACGGCGCTACACGCGGACAATGACCTAGATTAGCGTCTGGCGGGCAGCCGCGCAGCATCCGGCTGCCCGTGGCGACGGTGCGTTCAACCGAGCTAGATCATGCCGGCCGGTCGGACAGATCCATGAAATCGCGCGCCGCCTCGCGATCGGCAGCATCCTTGAAGACCGTCTCAATATCCGGCCCGGCGCCAAGCATGTACATCAGCGCCCACAGTGCGAATCGCCGCGACCGGTCGGTTTCAAGGGCGAGATCGACTCGCATGTGATCGAGGCCGGCGGTCATCGCCCCAAGGGCAATTGCCGAGATATCGTCGGTTCCGAAGTAGCGGCGGATTTGATCGTCTAGGTTCATGGCTACCCTCTAGCCGCAAGGTGGCAGAGTCGCGACGGTTGGTGACCGGTAAAGGGCCTGGGCCACTTCCTGCCGTGGCCCAGGGCTCACCAGCCCCCGTGCGTGTTGCCGACAACGACGATGCGCGACGAACTGCAGCGCTCCTCCAACGCACGGACACATCACGGAAAAGAATCGGGTGCAAGGGGGCCGCGACATCGCCCGCGTGATGCCTTCAGTTGCGTGACATCAAAGGACCTCGCTTATGATCAGCTACCCCCCAGTCGGCGCCGACATCCGTCCGTCAGGCGCCCCGGCGGGCCTCGCCGCCATTGAGGAGGCGTCCAGGATCGTGATCGTCGACGACGATCCGGGCATCCGCGAACTGCTCACCGAATTTCTGGTCGACAACGGCCTCGGCGCCGAGGCCGTCGCGAGCGGTGCGGCGCTGCGTGACCGGCTGCGCCAGCGCGGCTGCGATCTGATCATCCTCGATCTGATGATGCCCGGCGAGGACGGCCTGTCCGTGCTCCGCTCGCTGATGCAGACCGAGGATCGGCCGGGCATCATCATGCTCTCGGCGGTGGCCAGCGAAGTCGACCGAATCGTCGCGCTCGAGATGGGCGCGGACGATTATGTGATCAAGCCGGCTAGCCCGCGCGAGATCCTGGCGCGGATTCGCTCGGTGCTGCGTCGCCGCGCCCTGCAGGGCGCCGGCACCGACGAAAGCACCGAAGAAGAGGCGGACGTGCTCCCGTTCAACAACCGCTACAGCTTCGCCGGGTGGCTGCTCGACTGCCGGATGCGGACGCTGACGGCGCCGGACGGCAGTGCGGTGCTGATCACCGATGGCGAGTTCAACCTGTTGATGACCTTCGTCACCGACCCGCAGACGGTCCACACCCGCGAGCAGTTGGCATCGCTGGCCGGCAAGCCCAAACCGGATGCCAATGACCGGACGATCGACGTCAGCGTCAGCCGACTCCGGCGCAAGTTGGCCGGACCCAATAACGAGGAACTGGTGCGCACCGTCCGCGGCCAGGGCTATCTGTTCCTGCCGGAGGTGCGCAGCGAGCGGCGCTGAGCGCCGCCTGCCCCGTTCGACCGCTCGTTGCACCGAGCGGTCGAACAGCGCGGCACCGACTCTGCAACACGACCAGGCGCCGTCGAGCGCGACCGCGGCGATCCGGTTCCGGCAGCGTGCGACCTGGCACCGGCTCAAATGCCGGTATTGCGCGTTAGGGAACAGCCTATCTCTGGCAGCTGCTAGGATTCCCGCGACGCCGCCGTTCAGTTTCCATCAACGACACATCCGGCAGATACAGCACGTGGGATCGCGCGCGATTGCTCACACCTCTGTTACTACCCGTTTCAGTCGCCTAAGCAGCGTCATCGTCCATCCTGCCCGATCCGCCGCGGTCCGCATCCAATCAAGGTCCATCCATGCAGCCTGATGCCGCGTCACAGCCCACCACCGCCTCGACGGGTATTGCCGGCCTAGATGATATCCTCAGCGGCGGGCTGACGCCGGAACGACTGTATTTGGTGGAGGGCACGCCGGGCACCGGCAAGACCACGCTTGGCCTCGGGTTCCTGCTGACCGGGGCCAAGGTCGGCGAAAGCGGCCTGTACATCACGCTTGCCGAAACGGAGAACGAGCTGCGCGCGGTCGGCAAGACGCACGGCTGGTCGCTCGACCCGATCACCGTGTTCGAGATGGTGCCGGCCGATGGGCTGAGCGACGATCAGGAGCAGACGTTGCTGCACCCCAGCGAGGTGGAGCTTGGCGAGACGATTCGTGCAATCATGGCCAAGGTGGACGAGTGTCGACCGGCGCGGGTGGTGATCGACAGCCTCTCCGAATTGCGCCTGCTCGCGCAAAGCGCGATCCGCTACCGGCGGCAGATCCTCGCGCTCAAGCATTTCTTCTCAACCCGCTCCTGCACCGTGCTGGTGCTCGACGACAAGAGCGCCGCCGGCAGCGACCTCCAGCTGCACAGCATCGCCCACGGCGTGATCGCGCTGGAACAGATCCTCTCGGGGTTCGGCGCGCAGCGGCGGCGGATGCACGTGGTGAAGCTGCGCGGCGTGCGCTACCGCGGCGGCTATCACGATTTCGAGATCGAGCGCGGCGGCCTCAAGATCTACCCGCGCCTGGTCGCCGCGGAACATGGTCGAAGCTATGCCGACGCGCCCGTCTCCACCGGCTCGGCCGGGTTCGACGCCTTGCTCGGCGGCGGGCTCTTCCCCGGCACCGCGACGCTGCTGACCGGTCCCGCCGGCGTCGGCAAGACCACCGCGACGATTCAGTGCATGGTCGCCCTGCTGAGGCGCGGCGAGAAGGCCTGCTACTTCCTGTTCGACGAGCGCCTGCCCACGCTGCTCAAGCGTTCGGCGGCGCTCGGCATGGACCTGCAGCCGTTCATCGACAGCGGCCTGCTGCACATGCGCGCGATCGATCCAGCCGAACTGTCACCCGGTGAATTCGCCGGTGCGGTGCGCACGGCCGTGGAGGAAAACGGCGCGCGGTTTGTCGCGATTGACAGCCTCAATGCGTATTTGCAGTCGATGCCGAACGAGCAGTTCCTGGTGCTGCAGATGCACGAGCTGCTCACCTATCTCGGCCAGCATGGCGTGGTATCGATGCTGATCCTCGGCATGCACGGGATCATGGGCGACATCCGCGCCGACGTGGATCTCAGCTACCTCGCCGATACCGCGGTGCAGCTGCGCTACTTCGAGGCGTTCGGCGAAGTCCGCCAGGCAATCTCGGTGATCAAGACGCGCACCGCGATGCACGAGCGCGTCATTCGCGAGTTCCAGATCACCGCCGGCGGCCTGGTGCTCGGCGAGCCGCTGCGGGCGTTCCAAGGCGTGTTGACCGGTATCCCCGCCTATGTGGGCGAAAGCAGCACCCTGCTCGCCAGCCAGAGCGCCGATGGCGGCGGCTGAGGTGGAAAACCGCGTCCTGATCCTGGCGCCACGGGGGCGCGACGCCGTCATCGCTGCCGATCTGCTGCGCCGCGATGGGATCGAGGCGGTGGTGTATGACGCGCTGGCGCCGATGGTGACTGCGCTCGACGACGGTGCCGGCGCGGTGATGATCACCGAGGAGGCGCTGGCCTCGGCGGATCGCACCGCCCTGTCGGCCTGGGTGGCGGCGCAGCCGACCTGGTCAGACCTGCCGTTCGTGGTGCTGGCCAACGGCGGCACCTCGCCCCGCTCGTCGACCGCGACCGAGCGGCTCGGCGATCTCGGCAACGTCGTGCTGCTTCAGCGGCCGCTCCATGCCGAGGCGATGGTCGGCGCGGTGCGCTCCGCGATCAAGGCCCGGCAGCGGCAGTTCGAGGTGCGCGCCGCGGCGGAAACGCTTGAGCAAGCCGTCGCCCAGCGCACCGCCGAGCTGCAGGCGGCGCGCGACAGCCTGGCGTTTGCCCTCGAGGCGGGCGGGATGGCGAGCTGGGACATGGATCTGGCAACGGGCGACATCCAGCGCTCGCAGAGCCATGACGCCTTGTTCGGCTATCGCCAACCCCAGCCACGCTGGACGATCGCGCATCTGCTCCACCACGCGCACGCCAAGGACCGCCCGGCGATCGCCGCCGCGTTCGACGATGCCCTGGCCACGGGCACGCTGGAGTTCGAATATCCGATCACCGGAGCGGATGGCAGCGCGCGCTGGATCGCGGTGAAGGGGCGGGCACGCTACGATGACGACGGCACGCCGCGCCGCCTCGCCGGCGTGGTATCGGACACCACCGCGCGCCGCGACGCCGATGCCCAGCTCGCCCAGGCCCAGAAGATGGATGCGATTGGCCAGCTGACCGGCGGCGTCGCGCATGATTTCAACAACCTGCTGACGCCGATCGTCGGCAGCCTCGATCTGGTGCGCCGCCGCCACAAGGATGACGAGCGCACCCAGCGGATGGTGAGCGGGGCGCTCCAGGCGGCCGAGCGCGCGGCGACGCTGACCCAGCGGCTGCTCGCCTTCGCCCGCCGCCAGGCGCTCCAGCCCCAGGCCGTCGACATCGCCGCGCTGATCGACGGGATCGTCGAACTGGTCCGGCGGACGCTCGGGCCGACGATCGAGGTGGTCCCCGAGATCCCCGGCTCGCTGCCCTCGGCCCGGGTCGATCCCAACCAGCTCGAGCTGGCGCTGCTCAACCTCGCGATCAACGCGCGCGACGCGATGCCGGAGGGTGGCCGGCTGACCCTCACCGCCGCCGCCGAGACGGTTGCCGATCACGACGGCCGTGGACTCGCGGCCGGGCGCTACATCCGGCTGGTGGCGCGCGACACCGGCACCGGCATGGACGAGGCGACGCTGACGCGCGCGACCGAGCCGTTCTTCTCCACCAAGGGCGTCGGCAAGGGCACCGGGCTCGGCCTGTCGATGATCCACGGACTGGCGGCGCAATCGGGCGGGACGCTGCGGCTGGAGAGCCGGCTCGGGACCGGCACGGCGGTGGAGCTATGGCTGCCCGCGACCGACGAACGCGCGCCGGTCGTCGATGGCATAGGCACCGAACCGGTCCCGGCCCAGCGCGCGGCGACCGTGCTGCTGGTCGATGACGAGGACATCGTCCGCTTCGCCACGGCCGACATGCTGCGCGATATCGGCTATCGGGTGGTGGAGGCGTCCTCCGCCAGCCAGGCGCTGGTCGTCCTCCAGGGGAGCAGCGCCATCGACCTTTTGGTGACCGATTATCTGATGCCCGGGATGACCGGTGCGGCGCTGATCAGCGAGATGCGCGCGGTCGGCAGTCCGATGCCGGCGCTGCTGATCACCGGCTATGCCGCGCGTGGCGAGGATGTCGCCGCCGACGTGCCGCGGCTCACCAAACCGTTTCGCCAGGTCGACCTCGCCGCCAAGGTCCATGACCTGCTCCACCGCACAGCGCCCGACGAAGCGCGCCGCGACGCCGCCGAATAGCCTAGGTCCGTCGGCGCGACATCACCGTCGCCAGACGTCCGCCTGCCTGTTGATCACGCCCGCCAGCTTGGCCGCGATCGTGGCATCGTCGGCGAGCGACGGGTGGCCGTGGCATCCGGTGAAGCCCAGGCCATCGACCGGCAGGAAGGCGACGCGCCGGTCTCCGGCCGCGGCAAGCGCCGCGGCGACCTTGCCGGCCTCGACCTCGATCTCGCCGTTGGCCATGTCCGTAGCCCATAGCACGATGAGGGCGTGCGGATGGCGCGCGCGCAGCGAGCGCACGAACCGGGCGTAGGTCGTCTCGTAATCGGCGTGGAGCGCGTCGCGGTTGGGCCATTTCTCGCCATCGTGCAGCGCCGTGGTGAAATCGTTGGTGCCGAGCGCGATGACGATAAGCTGTGGGCTCCAGCCTTGCGGCTGCACCGGCGTCTGGTGATCGAGCAGCGCGTACGGATAGGCCTCGATCAGCGTATCCGCCTTGAAGCCATTGTAGTTGCGGACGACGCCGCGCCCGGAGATCGCGTTGATCTGGAAGTCGGCGCCATAGCGGGTGGCGAGGATCGGGCCGAACGCGCGGGTGGTGTCGGTGGTCGCCCACACCTCGTCCTGGCTGCATTCCCCTTTGCTCGAGCTGTTGCCATAGCCGACGGTGTGCGAGTCGCCGATGAACTCGATCTGGCGCCCGCGGTGCGGCAGCGGCGCCGCCGCGGTGCCGGGGGCAGCGAAGAAGCCGCCGAACACCGTCGCGCCGGCCTGGCTTTCGGATGCCACCGCGACGCGCAGGCTGTGCTGTCCGGCGCCGAGCCCGTGCACCCGATAGAAGCCCGGACGCGGCTTGGTCAGTGTCGCCACGGGCAGGCCATCCACCAGCACGCGGAGCGCGACATCGCCCGCGCCGAGCTTGAAGAACACATCGGCACCGCGGAACGCCGTATCGAAATAGCTGCCCGGCCATTGCCGGCGGAGATCCGTGCCGTCGGCCACGACACGCCCGTGCGCCGCCACCGGCAGCGGCCTGGTGCCGACGGCGTCGGCCGGTTCGACGCTGATGGTCTCGGCGGCCAGCACGGCCTGTGCGGCGATGCCGATGCCGACGGCTGCGATCGCGGCGAGCAGGCCCCTGGCCCGCCCCGCGCGCTGACTGAGCCGGCTCACCCCAGGATCCCCCAATTGGCATCGACGTCCGCCGCAGCGGCGGTGCGCACCAGATGCTCCACATAATGCTGGAAGATCGGCACGGTGAAGGTGACGATCACCGCATCGCCCTGCGGCTCCTTATATTTCAGCACGACGAAGCGGCCGCCGTCATCGTCCAGCACCAGGCCGGCCTCCATCGCGCCAGGGCCGCTGGGGGTAATGATGAGATCGGCCATGGACATCCTTTGGGCATCGGCGGTGGAACCGCGCGGGATCATGCCGCGCGCCGCCATGCCTATCAGCGCGGCGTAAGCTCCACCAGCGCGGCGTTGGCGCCATCGCGCAGCACCCACAGCGAGCCGGTGGGCCCTTCCTCCACCTCGCGGGTACGCGACCCGAGGCTGATCCGCGCCACTTCGCTGGCCTGGTTGCCGGTCACCCGCACCCGGACGATGCCCTGCTGCACCAGCCCGGCAAGGATGAAGTCGCCGGTCCAGCCCACGAAGGCCGAGCCATGGTATTGGATCATCCCGCCCGGCGCGATCACCGGCGTCCAGCTCACCAGCGGCGGCGTGTAGGCAGGGTTGGTGGCGTGGCGTGGGATCGGCGTACCGTCGTAATTGTCGCCCTCCGACACGCGCGGCCAGCCATAGTTGCGCCCGGCATCAATCAGGTTGAACTCGTCGCCACCCATCGGCCCCATCTCGGATTCGAACAGACGGCCATCGCTGGCGAACACCAGCCCGTAGGGATTGCGGTGACCCAGCGTCCAGATCTCGGGGCGAGCGCCGGCGGTGGCGGCGAACGGATTACCCGCCGCCGGGGTGCCGTCGAGGTTGATCCGCACGATCTTGCCCAGCGTGCCGGACAGATCCTGCGCCGGCGTGCCCTGCTGGCGCTCGCCGGTGCTGACGAACAGCGTTCGGCCATCGGGCGCGAAGGCAAGGCGGCCACCGAGCTGGCCGCCGGTGGTCGCCGGCGTCGCCCGCCAGATCACGGTGACGTCGCTCAGCCGCGGCGCCGCATCCAGATTGAGCGTCGCGCGGGCGACGGCGAGCTGCTGACCGCCGGTGGCGGGCTCGGCATAGGTGATCCACACCCGCGCATTGGTCGCAAAGGCGGGATCGAGCGCGACATCCTGCAGCCCGAGCTGGCCCTGGAAGGTGACCTGCGGGACATTGGCCACCGGCGTCTTGCCACCCGCCTGCGTGACGAGCTGCAGTTGCCCCGACTTCTCGGTGACGAGCAGGCGGCCATCGGGCAAGAAGACCATCGCCCAGGGATTGTCGAAGGTGGCGACGACCCGCTGGTTGACCATCGCGGTGGGCGTCGGGGTAGGCGTGGGTGACGGGGTCGGCGTGGGCGTTGGTGCGGGCGTCGGCGTCGGCGTGGGCGTGGCGACCGGCGGAACCGTGTCGCCGCCATCGGAGCCGCCACAGCCCGCCAAGGCGATCGCGAGCGAGATCGGGACGAAGCGACGTTGGCGCATGGCACGCTCCCCTGTTCCTCTTGATCGAGGATATGATGTTGAAACGTTCGCGTCGCCGAGAGGATGCGCGGGAAGAGGGTAACCGCGGCCTTGACGCTGTTTCGTCCGGCACGGTCACCGCGAACGCAGCTTGAACGCCACCGCCACTTTGGTCAGGAGACAAGCTCGAGCCGCAGCCGACAGGCACGATGCGGCGCCCGATCCGTTGGAGACGTCATGGCCAAGACTGCATTCATCACCGGCGCCACCGCCGGCATCGGCGCCGCCGCGACAGAGGCGTTCGTCGCAGCGGGCTGGCGGGTGATCGCCACCGGCCGGCGCGCGGCGCGGCTGGCGGCGTTGCGCGAGCGGCTCGGGCCGGACCAGGTCCATACCCTCGCCTTCGACGTCGCCGACGACGCCGCCGCCCAGGCCGCGCTCGCCGGATTGCCGGCCGAGTGGCGCGACATCGACCTGCTGATCAACAATGCCGGCCTCGCGCTCGGCACCAAGCCGGCGCAGGAGGCCAGCCTGGCCGATTGGCAGACGATGATCGCGACCAACGTCACCGCGTTGGTCTCGCTCACCCATCATCTGCTACCCGGCCTCGTTGCCCGGCGTGGTGCGATCATCAACCTGTCGTCGGTCGCGGCGACGTATCCGTACAGCGGCGGCAACGTCTATGGCGGCACCAAGGCGTTCGTCGAGCAATTCTCGCTCGGGCTGCGTGCCGATCTGCACGGCAAGGGCGTGCGCGTCACCTCGATCGAGCCGGGCATGGTCGAGACCGAGTTCACGGTGATCCGTACCGGCGGCAACCAGGCCGCATCCGATGCCTTGTACCAGGGCGCCAATCCGATGACCGCCGAGGACATCGCCGCGACCATGCTGTGGGTGGCCGACCTGCCGGCGCATCTCAACATCAACCGGCTGGAGCTAATGCCGGTCAGCCAGTCGTTCGCCGGTTTCCAAGTAGCGCGCGGCGGCTGACCGGCGGTCAGCGCCCGACGGCATCGGCGTCGTTCAGCCCGCGGCCAGCTTGCCGCGCCTAGGGCTGCGAGCCGTGGGGCAGCTTTTCTGGCGCGGATTGATCGGTGTGGCCCTGGCGTTGGCGGGGACCATGCCGGCGTCGGCGCAGATCGCACCGCCGGTGGCGCTACAATCCGCCGATGACGCGCTCGCGCAGGACGCCGCCGGGATCGCCGAGCGACTCGGCACCACGCCGGAGGAAGCCGGCCGGCAGTTGCGCCTGCAACAGGCGAGCGTCGCCGCCACCGATGCGATCGCCGACCGCTTCGGCAGCAGGCTGGCCGGCATCGCGATCGAGCACAGCCCCGCGTTCGCGATCGTCGTCCGCCTGACCGGCGACGCTCCGGTGGCAAATGATACGCTGGACCTCGCGGGCGAGCCGGTGAGCGTGACCTACATCACCGGCGCGCGCACCAGCCACACCGGACTGATCCAGGCGATCACCGCCTATCAAGCGCAGATCCGCGCCAGCCTGCTCTCGCCCCCCGGCCTCGGCGTCGATCAGCGCACCGGCGAGCTCGTCGCGGTGGTATCCGTGCGCGACGTCGCGCGCGAGGGCAGCGACGGGCTCCGCGATCGGCTTGAGGCGCTCACCCAGGTGCCGGTGCGGCTGCGCGTGGTCGACCAGCCCGCGCTCGATGCCGCGGGGGTCGAGGGCGGCACCCGCATGGTCGGCAGCATCGCCGGCGACCCGCGGCAATATCTGTGCACCGCCGGCTTCGTCGTCACCGACGAGGTCCGCACCGCGCTGGCGACGGCAGCGCATTGCCCGGATGCGCTGAGCGTCCGCGACGCCGACGGGGTCGCCATCCCGCTACCCTTCGTTGGCCAATGGGGCTGGGGCAACCAGGATGTGCAGATCAACGCCAGCCCCCAGCCGCTGGCACCAGTGTTCTTCGCCGACACCCGTCGCTCGGTCAGTCGTCCCGTCACGGGTGCGCGTCCCCGCGCGGGGATGCGTGCCGGCGACGTGGTCTGCCATCGCGGCGAGCGCACCGGCTACAGCTGTTCGGAGGTGGAACTCACCGATTTCGCCCCCGCCGGCGACCTGTGCGGCGGCGCCTGCCTGCCGACCTGGACCAGCGTCGCCGGGCCGACCTGCAAGGGCGGCGACAGCGGCAGCCCGGTGTTCCTCGGCACCACCGCTTATGGCATCCTCAAGGGCGCAAGCTACCGCTCGGACGGCAGCTGCGCCTTCTACTTCTACATGTCGACAGACTATCTGCCGCAGGGCTGGCGGCTGTTGACCGCCGATCCCGCCGGGACATCACTCACAGCGCCTTGAACCGGAAGTCCCGGAACCGCGCCTCGCCGGCGCCTGCCGCATAGAGCCCCGGGCGCAGCATCAGGAAGCCACCGCGGACGTTGTGGTGATAGCCCGACACCTCCATGCCGCGATCGAAACGCTGCCATGTCGCGCCATGATCGGCGGAAGTATGAATGGCGACGATGTGCCGCTTGTTGGCGATGCGCACGGTCATGCGCCGGCCGTGGTCATGCGCCGGCCGGCCCCGCTCGATGCCATATTGATGCGTCACGAAGCGGTGCTCGTCGAAGCCGAGACCGCAATAGAGCTTGTCGTCGTAGAACAGCACCAGCCCGGCGGTGCCACCCGGGGCGATCTCGATGTCGCACTGGAATTCATAGGCCTGGTCGCCGGCGATCAGCAGCAGCGGCGAAGAATCGCTCGGCGCCGTGCCGCTCGCCTTGAGGATCAGCGCATCCTGCTCGACGCGAACACGTGCGCGCTCGTTGGCACCGGGGCGGAAGAAGTTCCATTTGGCACCGAGCGCCAGCGGGCCGGCGAACGCATCCGAGAGCGGCTGTCCGTGCGGCCCCGCCTGCCCGCCCTTGGGCTTGGATAGCGGCCGCGACAGATCGCCGCCCGTCATCCGGAACCAGCCATCGGCGGTCCAGCGGATCGGATCGAGCAACACCTGCCTTCCCAAGGTCCAATAGCCGTGTTCGAAACCATGATACACCGACCACCAGCTGCCGTCCGGCGCCTCGACCAGGCTGGCATGGCCGCGCGACCACCATTTCTCGTCATTCGAGACGGTGCGCACCAGCGGGTTGGCCGGATCGTTGACCCAGGGACCGTGGATCGATCGCGACCGGGCGACGATCACCATATGCCCGGTCGGCGGCCCCGCCGTGCCGCCGACGGCGGTGATCATGTAGAACCAGTCGCCGTGGCGCTGGATCTTGGGGCCCTCCGGGCTGAACCCCTCGACGTCCCATTCGTCAGGATAGCGCCACGGATCATAGACATGCTCGACCGCGCCCACCGTCGACAGCCCGTCGTCGGCGAGGCGGATGCGATCGCCGCCGGACAGGAACAGCCAGCGCGAGCCGTCCTCGCCCACCGCGTGGCAGGGATCGATGTGGTCGTGCAGCCCGAGCGAGACGGGATCGGACCAGGGGCCGTCGATGTGAGCGGCGGTGATGACGTAGATGTCGTTGGGCTCGGCCTTGACCGGGATATAGAGGAAGTAGCGGTTTGCATGCTTGGCGAGGCTCACCGCCCAAACCGAGCCGATGTTGCGGGTGAGCGCGGCCGAGCGCGGCCGCCAGTTGACCAGATCGCGGCTGTGCCAGATCGTCAGCCCGGGATAGCTGTCGAAGCTCGAGAAGGTCATGTAATAGTCGGCGCCGTCCTTGAGGATGGCAGGATCGGGCCGATCGCCGCCGATCAGCGGGTTGAGGAAGCGGCCGTCGCCGAGATCGGCGACGCGCTGGCCATCGAAGCCGCGCCGCCATTGATCGTCGAACGGCGCGGCGCAAGGCGTGGCCGCGTCTGGCCGTGCCACTGCCGGCGATCCCAGCAGTCCGGCGCCCCCTGCCAGCGCCAGCCCGACCGCATCGCGCCTGTTCACCTCGGTCATCCCTGCTCCTCCACGGCTTGCGAGAGCGATGATGACACCGGTTTCCTGGTCTGATCAACCGCCGTTCGCGCGTTGCAGGCGCCGCTGCGATCAGCGTGGTGCGAGATCGATCATCACCACATCCTGTTCGTGCATCGGCAGCAAGAGGCTGAGCCTGCCATCGGCGCCGACGCTGACCGGGCGTACCTCCGGCGCATCCGTCGTCAACGCTGTCAGTTGCTGCACCTGCGCCGGCGTCAACGCCGCCGGCCGCCCCATCTCGAGATAGGCCGTATACGCATCATTGTGCCGGAAGCCGGTGCGACGGATGCGGGCCTGGTAGCGGCCGGGCTTCATGCCTTTCACGATGAGGTCCAGCGGCGCGGCATCGCCGGGCGCACGCACCTTGGTGAAAAACGGACGGTTGCTCACTGGTTGCTCGGGCAGCGCATCGCGCCAGGCGAGCAGTTGCACGGCGCCGCCCTTGATCGTGGCGATGCTCTGCGCGTCACCGGTCGGCAGTTCGCGGTCGCCGAGGTCATGGAGATATTTATAGGCGAACCATGCGGGCTTGCGGATGCCCTGCGGCGTCATCAGCCCGAAGCCGCCCTCGAACGGCCGGGCCTGCGGCCCCGGCTCCTCGAACAGGTCGCTGAACGTCCAATAGCTCATGCCCTGCGCAAGGCTCTCGGTGCCCTTGAGCTTGGCGAGGATGTAGGCCGCGCTGAGATAATCGTCGTGGATCGGATCGCGCGGATTGTAGCTCGTGCTCCATTCGGTGAAGAACAGCGGCAGCCCGCGCCGGCCCGAGGCATCGATCTGCGCGCGCACCTTGCGCACGTCCTGGATCACCGCATCGGGGTTGCGCGACAGCTTGTTGTCGCCCTCGCCCTTCTCGTCGAGAAAGCCGCCCTCGACGCCATAGGTGTGGGTGGTGATGAAATCGACCGGCACCTTGTGCGCGGTCGCATAGGCGAGCAGCTCGGGCACCCAGGCCGCGCCCGCGGTGGAGGGACCGCCGACCCGCAACGCTGGGTCGATCGCCTTGATCGCCAGGGCGCTGCGGCCATAAAGATCGAAATAGGCCTGCTGGTCGCCGCCTTCCCAGAAGCCGGCGAGATTGGGCTCGTTCCACACCTCGAAATACCAGCTGCGCACCTCCGCCGCACCATAACGCGCGACGAGATGGCGCACGAAGGCATCCACCAGCGCCGTCCATTTTTGCGGCTGGGGGTGCGAGGTGTTGCCCTTCCAGTAGAAGATGGTCTGGTCGGAGGTCTTCATCGCATCGGGGGTGAAGCCGAGTTCGACGAACGGCTTGATCTTCATGCGCAGCAACTGGTCGTAGAGGTAATCGACCTTGCGCCAGTCGTAGACCGGCTTGCCGCCGACCTCGCGATAGGTGCCGAGCTGGTCGGCGAAGATGTTGTGGAAGCGGATGTAGCGGAAGCCCAGCTCCTGCTGCACGGTGCGCAATTGAGCGAGGCTGTCGTCGCGGATCAGCGTCCCCGGGAAGTCGGAGCCGATCGACATCATCGCCGTCGCGCTGCGCGGCGTGGTTGGCGCATGCACGTCGATCGTGATCGCCTGGGTGCGTGCGGCGGCCGCGGCAAGGCTCGGCGACAGCGCCATGCAGCCGAGCGCAAGCCGCGCCATCATCCTCGAAGCCAGGGTCATCATCAGCCGTCCTCTCCCGCGCCTCCCCGTCTTGTCCTGCCGGTTTTGTTAGCGCTATCCGGGAAAGGATAGGCAGATCGGTGGCGATCGGCAACCTGCTGGCGATGCTAACCAGCATGCGTCGGCCGAGACGCAACTGTCGGCTTGCAAAGGCGCCGCTGTTAGCGATACCCCAGCCGCATCGAACGCCCGGCGACGAACGCCCGGGCAAAGGCGGAGAGGCCTGGAATGATCAAGCGCTGGGCAGCTGCTGCCACCATGTCGCTGCTGGTGCCGCTCGGCGTTTCCGCCTCGGCCTCCACCCCGGCGAGCGTCGCTTATGGCTGGCAGAACGTCGCGGTCGGCGGCGGCGGCTTTGCCCCGGGGATCGTGTTCAGCCCGGTCGAGCCCGGCCTGGCGTATCTGCGCACCGACATGGGAGGGGCGTATCGCTGGGACGCGCGGGACCGGCAATGGCGCCAGCTGCTCGATGGCGTGGCGGTCGGCAGCTATATGGGCATCGAGAGCATCGCTCCCGATCCGGTCGACGCCGACATCGTCTATCTCGCCGCCGGCATGGGCGCCGCCGCCCCGGCCGCGATCTTCCGCTCGGCGGATCGCGGCGCGCATTGGGCGATCCATCCGGTGCCGTTCGCGATGGGCGGCAACGAAGACGGCCGCGGCATGGGCGAGCGGCTCGCGATCGATCCGCATCGCCCTTCGACCCTGTTCTTCGGCTCGCGCCACGACGGGCTGTGGCGCAGCGACGATGCCGGCCGGCGCTGGGCCAAGGTGGCGGGCTTCCCCCTGACCGGCCTCGGCCTGCCGCGCGCGCGTCGTACCACCCACGGCGGCCTGTCGTTCGTGCTGTTCGATCCGCAGCAACGCGGCCGGATGTACGTCGGCAGCGCCGATCCGGGGCCCCGTCACCTGTTCCGCTCCGACGACGGCGGCGCGAGCTGGACCGCGATCGACGCGGCACCGGCGAGCCTGCTGCCGACCAAGGCGGCGATCGGCAGCGACGGCTTCGTCACGGTCAGCTTTGCCGACGCGATCGGCCCCAATGGCGTCACCGACGGCGCGGTATGGCGCTACGATCCCGCCACCCGCCACGCCACCGACGTGACGCCGCCGCGCAGCCCGGGCGAGGTGCCAGGCGGCTTCTTCGGCGTTGCCGTGTCGCGGCAGGATCCGCAGGTGATCGCGGTCAGCACGGTCAACCGCTACAAGCCGATCGATACCGTCTGGCGTTCCGCCGACGGCGGCCGCCATTGGGACGAACTGCAGCGCCGCAGCATCCGCGACGTCTCGGCAACGCCGTTCCTCGATCTCGACGGCAAGGCGAACTTCGGCCACTGGATCGCCGGGCTCGCGATCGATCCGTTCGACCCAGGCCACGCCGCCTATGTCACCGGGGCAACCATGTATGACACCCAGGGCTTCGCCGCCCCCGGCACGATGCGCTGGACTCCTTGGACGCACGGCATCGAGCAGACCGCGATCATCACCCTCACCAGCCCGACAGGCGGCGCACCGTTGGTGTCAGGCTTTGGCGACATCGGCGGCTTTCGCCACGACGATCTCGCAGTCTCGCCCGCGCACGTCCACCTCAAGCCGTACCTCACCAACACCAACACGCTCGATTATGCCGGCGCCGCGCCAGCGATCATGGTGCGCAGCGGCAGCACCCACACTCGGATCGTCCCGGGCCCGTCGCTCGCCTGGTCGCGCGACGGCGGCGAGAGCTGGACGCCGCTCGCCGCGCCGCCGGCCGCGCCGCACGCCGACGGTTCGCCGCTGCCCGAGCAAACCGGCGACGCCGCGATCACCGTCGCCGCCGACGGCAACACCTTTCTTGCCGAATTCGACGCGCCGGCGCTGACCCGCGATCGCGGTGCGCATTGGCGCGCGGTGACGGGCCTGCCGTCGCGCACTAGGGTGGCCGCCGACAAGGTCGATCCGCGCCGCTTCTACGCGCTCGATTTTGCCGCCAATCGCCTCGTCCGCAGCGACGACGGCGGGCTGCACTTCCATCCCGTCGCCACCGCCGGCCTGCCGGCCGACCTCGCGCGTGCGCGGGTCGTCTGGCGCGAGGCGCAGAACCCGCTGATGGCGACGCCTGGCCACGCCGGGCTGTTGTGGCTCAACGTCGGCGGTCGCCTGTACCGCTCGGCCGATTTCGGTGCGCGGTGGAGCGCGACGCCGGCGCCGCTCGAGATCGCTTATTACGGGCTCGGCAAGGCCGCGCCGGGCAGCGCGTGGCCGGCGGTGTTCGCGATCGGCAAGCGACAGGGACTGCAGGCGGTGTGGCGCTCGCTCGACGGAGGCGCGAACTGGCAAAGGATCAACGACGACGGGCACCAATGGGGCCTGCGCTTCCGCGTGATCTCCGGCGACCCGCGCCGGTTCGGCCGGGTCTATATCGGCACCGACGGCCGCGGCATCCTCTATGGCGATCCACGCCCTGGCCGCTGAGCGGTGGCCTCTTACCAGAACAAGAACATCCGGGAGAATGATGATGAAGCGGGCGACGACCTATCTGCTGCTGGCCAGCACCACCCTGCCGGGGGCGGCCTTGGCGCAAGTGCCGCAGGGCGTGCGGCAAACGCCGACTGGTATCGCCGTGATCCCCACCGGCGGTCCGACGGGCGAGGTCGATCTCAGCGTCCACGCCGATGGCATTATCCATGTCGTCGCGACCCCGCGCGGCGCCCCGGCGCAGGCGCGCACCCCGAGCCTGATGGCGCCCGCCCCGCCCGCTCCCGGCAGCTTCACGATCGCACAGGAGCCCGGTCATGTCCGGGTCAAAGCGGCAGCCGCGAGTGCCGACGTCGATCTCGCGACCGGCGCGGTGCGCTTCTTCGACGCCGCGGGCACGCTGGTGCTGGCGGAATCCGGGGTCCCGACCTTCGCGCCCCGCCAGGTCGACGGCCGCCCCTATGTGTCGGTGTCGCAGCAGTTCAATCGCGGCACCGACGAAGCGCTCTATGGCCTCGGCCAGCACCAGAATGCGCAGATGGATTACAACGGCGAGGACGTCGAACTCGCCCAGCACAACATGGACATCGCCGTGCCGTTCCTCGTTTCCACGCGCCGTTACGGGCTGCTGTGGGACAACAACGGCATCACCCGGTTCGGCAATCCCCGTCCCTATGATCTGGTCGGCGAGGGCCTGAAGGTGTCGAGCAACGGCAAGCCCGGATGGACGGCGACCTATTCGCTCGACGGCAAGCCGGTGGTCACCCGCCAGGAGGCGACGATCGATTACCAGTTCATCGCCGATCAGGCGAAATGGCCCGAGGCAGCCAAGGCGCGCACCGTGGCCGCGAGCGGCGGGCAGAATACGGCGGGCAACGCCACCCAGCAGCAGACGGTGGTGTGGACCGGCGATGTCGAGCCGACGCTGGACGGCGTCCACAAATTCGAACTCTATGGGTCGAGCTATTACAAGGTGTTTGCCGACGGCAAACTGGTGCTCGATCGCTGGCGGCAGAACTGGAATCCCTGGTATGCAAATTTTGCGCTGCCCATGCGTAAGGGCCACAAGGTCGCGCTGCGCGTCGAATGGCAGCCGAATGCAGGCTATATCGCGCTATTCCACAACGATCCGCTGCCCGATGCGGACCGCCATTCGGTGTGGTTCACCAGCGACGTCGCCCAGGCAAAGGATTATTGGTTCGTGCCGGCCACCAGCATGGACGGTGTCGTCGCGGGCTATCGCACGCTGACCGGCAAATCCGGCATGATGCCCAAATGGGCCTATGGCTTCTGGCAGTCGCGCCAGCGCTACGACACCGCCGCCGAGCTGACCGGCGTCGTCGAGCAATATCGCAAGCTTGCCATCCCGCTCGACAATATCGTGCTCGACTGGCGCTACTGGAAGGACGACAGCTGGGGCAGCCACCGGTTCGATCCGAGCCGCTTCCCCGACCCCAAGGCGATGATCGACAAGGTCCATGGCCTCGACGCCAATCTGATGATCTCGGTCTGGCCAAAGTTCTACCCGACGACCGACACCTATAAGGAGCTCGCCGCCAAGGGGCTGGTGTATCAGGGCAACCTCAAGATGGGCAACAAGGACTGGGTGGGGCCGGGCTATGCCAGCACCGACTATGATCCTTACGCCCCCGAAGGCCGGCGCATCTTCTGGCGGCAGATCGAGGACCGGCTCGCCAAGCTCGGCATCGACGCCTGGTGGGCAGACGCCAGCGAGCCCGACATGCACTCCAACATCTCGATTCCCTTGCGCATCGAGCAGATGGGCCCGACCGCGATGGGCCCGGCCGCGCAATTCTTCAACAGCTACCCGCTGATGAACGCGCGGTCCTTCTACGATGGCTGGACCGCGTTCAAACCCGATGTCCGCCCCTTCCTGCTCACCCGCTCGGGCTTCGGCGGACTGCAGCGCTATGGCGCGGCGATCTGGTCGGGCGACGTCGCCAGCCGCTGGTATGACCTGCGGGCGCAGATCTCCGCCGGCGTCAACGCCTCCGCCTCGGGCCTCGCCAACTGGACCCACGACATCGGCGGCTTCGCGCTCGAGGATCGCTATTCGGCGAAGAACCCCAGTGCCGCCGATCTCGATGAATGGCGCGAGCTCAACCTGCGCTGGTTCCAGTTCGGCGCGTTCAGCCCGCTGTTCCGCAGCCACGGCGAATATCCCTATCGCGAGATCTACGAGATCTCGCCGGCGGGCTCGCCGATGCGCGCCGCGATGGTCTGGTACGATCAGCTCCGCTACAGGCTGATGCCCTACATCTACACGCTCGGCGCGGACGTCTACATGAAGGACGCCAGCATCATGCGCGGGCTGGCGATGGACTTCCCCGATGACCTCAAGGCCCGGCGGATCAACGACCAATATCTGTTCGGCGATGCCTTCCTCGCCGCGCCGGTCACCGACTATAAAGCGCGTGCCCGCACCGTCTATTTCCCCGGCACCGGCATCTGGTACGATTTCGCGAGCGCCCGTACCTACCGGGGCGGGACCGCGGCAGAGATCGCCGCGCCGCTGGAGCGGATGCCGCTGTTCGTGCGCGCCGGCGCGATCGTGCCGATGGGGCCGGTTACCCAGCATGTCGACTCGGATGTCGGCGCCCCGCTCACGATCGCCGTCTACCGCGGTGCGGATGGTCATTTCTCGCTCTACGAGGACGACGGCCGATCCGAACAATATAAGACCGGCGCCTTCTCGCGGATTCCCTTCAACTATGACGATGCGAGCGGCGCGGTGACGATCGGCGCGTGCGAAGGCGATGGCTGGCAGGCAATGCCGAAAACCCGGACGATCCGGGTGAAATGGGTGTCACCCGGCAAGCCGGTGACCGACGACAATGGCTACGACCAGCAGGTCACCTACCGTGGCCAGCCGCTCACCGTGACGCCGCAGTGAGCACGCTGAGGATCTCGCTCGCCAGCGCGAGGCGGATCGGCGTGACTATTGCCGCGCTCACGCTCGGTAGCGCGTCGCCCGCCGTGGTCCAGCCGCACCCGCTGCCGCGCATCGAGACGCGGGACGGACGCCACGCGCTGATCGTCGACGGCGAACCCTATCTCATGCTCGGCGCTCAGATGAACAATTCGAGCGCGTGGCCGGCGGCGATGGCCAAGGTGTGGCCGACAATGGACGCGCTCCACGTCAACACGCTCGAAGCACCGATCGCCTGGGAACAGATCGAGCCGCGCGAGGGACAGTTCGACTTCAGCTATCTCGATCTGCTGCTCGCCCAGGCCCGCGAGCATCGCGTCCACCTCGTGTTGTTGTGGTTCGCGACCTGGAAGAACACCAACCCGCAATATGCCCCAGCCTGGGTGAAGCTCGACAACAAGCGCTTCCCGCGCATGATCAAGCCCGACGGCACGTTGCACTATGCGCTGTCGCCGCTCGGCCGCGCCACGCTTGCCGCCGACAGCCGCGCCTTTGTCGCGCTGATGCAGCATCTGAAGCAGGTCGACACCGATCACACCGTGCTGATGATGCAGGTGGAAAATGAGGCCGGATCCTACGGCCTGGCGCGCGACCACTCTCCCGAGGCCGACAGGCTGTTCGCCGGGCCGGTGCCGCCGGCGCTGCTCCGGCAGACGCACAAGCGCCCGGGATCATGGTCGGCGGTGTACGGGCGTGACGCCGAGCTTTATTTCCAGGCCTGGCATGTCGCGCGCTACATCAATGCCGTCGCCGCGGCGGGCAAGGCGGTGATGCCGCTGCCGATGTACGCCAACGCCGCGCTGACGGGCGATCCGATCACCTATCAGGCGCCCGACACCTACGCGAGCGGTGGCCCGGCGCAGACCGTGATCGACGTGTGGAAGGCCGCCGCGCCGCACCTCGATGCGCTCGCGCCGGACATCTACAACCCCGATCACGCCGCTTACCGCGGCTTTCTCGACGCCTATCAGCGCGCCGATAACCCGCTGCTGATCGTCGAGACCGGTCATGCGCCGGGCTATGCCCGCTACTTCTTCGAGGCAGTGGGGCGCGGCGCGATCGGCTGGGCGCCGTTCGGCTTCGATCAGTCGCGCTATCGCCAGAGCCTGCCCGTCGCGCCGACCATCGATGCCGACGCGATCGCGCCGTTCGCCGCCAACTTCGCGCTGTTCCGCGGCATCGAGCGGCTGTGGGCGAAGCTCGCCTTCGCCGGCAAGACCTGGGGCTGCGCCGAGCCCAATGATCCTGCGGCCCATCATCAGGCGACGTTACGGCTCGGCCGCTACATCGCGAGCGTCAGCTTCGGTCGCGGCGACTTCGGCACCGCGCCGGCCACGGGCAACACGCCGCCATCGGGCGGCGTTGCCATCGCCGAGCTGGCACCGAACGACTATCTCGTCACCGGCTACCATGCCCGGGTCGATTTCGCGCTGGCGGCACCGGACGCAGCCAATCTGATCCTCGATCGGGTCGAGGAAGGCCATGTCGATGCTGCCGGCGCCTGGCAGTTCGACCGCGTCTGGAATGGCGATCAGGCGGATTGGGGGCTGAACTTCTCCGCCGCGCCGCAGCTGCTCCGGGTCAGGCTGGCGACCTACCCGAAGCGGCCGTGACCGATCACCGCGGCGGCGTGAACGAGAACAACTGGGTGCGGATCGACGCAGGCGCCCCGGGGGTGAACCAGTTGGTGTCCTGGATGTGGCTGGCGGTGACGTAGATCGTCCCGTCACTGCCTTCCGAGAAGGTATCCGGCCAGCGCAGGCGACGATCGGTGAGCACCGTCTCGACGGTGGCCCCGTTCAGCCGCTTGATCGCGTAATCCGACGGCGAGGTGAGATAAAGCGTCCCCGCCCGGCTCATCCACAGGCCATCCGCGACATGGGTCTGCGCCACGATCGTCACCGCCGCGGCACGATCGGCCTCGCTCACCTCGGGACGCAGCTTGGCGGTGTCGATTGCGTAGAGCGTCTTGCCGGTCAACGCCTGGTAAAAGAGCGTCTTCCCGTCGTTGGCGATCGCGATGCCATCGGCGGCGAACGCCGGCTGTCGGCCATCGGGGCGGACCAGCGGCTTGCCGTCGAGCGTCACCGTCACCGTCTTGTCGACCTGGGTGGACGGGTGGCCATCGAGCGCGCGGAAGCTCTTGCCGCTGTCGAGATCGACGACGATGATCGCGCCGCGGGTGCCGCTGTCGGTGATATAGCCGGTCTTGCCATCGGGCGAGAAGCGGATGTCGTTGAGATAGGTGCCCTGCAGCGCCACGTCGCCCGGCACCGGGATCACCTTGCTCACCTGGTTGGTGGCGAGATCGATCCGCACCAGCTTGGGCGCGCCTTCCAGGATCTTCTCATTGCCCGGTGCGCCCGGATCGAGCACCCACAAATGGCCATGGCCATCGGCCACGATCGACTGGACGCAGACGAAATGGTCGGCGACGGACAGCTCGTTGGCGCGCGCGTTGCGCCAGCTGTTCCACTGCGCGTTCGGATAGGGACGCAGCGATCCGTCCTTCATCAGCTCCGCGACCGAGATCGGCGCATCGTCGGTCCAGCGCGGGAAGTTGACGAAGCGGCGGCCATCGGCGGTAACGGCGACGCCGGTCACCTGGTGATCGAAGGCGGCGACATCGGTCAGCTTGCCGCTGCGGCCCTGCGCCTGGGCGACGCCCGCTACGGCGGCGGCGGCGAGCCCGAGCGCGGCGATGCCGGCGACGATGGGGGCGGCTTTTTTGATGGTCAGGCTCCTGTCGGTGGTGTCGGCGAGCAGCACGGGATCGCCGGCGAAAAGATCGATGAGGTAACGCGCCACCGCGCGGGGATGCTCGCGCTGCGCGAAATGGCCGACGCCGGTGAGCACGATCCGCGCGAACGGACCGGTGAACTTGGCGCCGACCTCGCTGCTCGCGCTCGGCGGATTCACGCCGTCGGCGTCGCCCTGGATGTAGATCGCCGGCAGCGACAGCGCCTGCGTCGCCTTGACCTTGTCCTCCAGCCATTGGCTGCTCGGATCCGGCGTCGCCTCGTCCCACCGCGTCCGATAGCTGTGCAGCGTCACGTCCACCCAGTCGGGATTTTCGAACGAGCGGGCGACGCGCTCGAAGGTCGCCTCGTCGAACCAGCCGGGCGGCGACCAATTGACCCAGTGAAGATGCGCAAAGCTCTTGCGATCATCGCGCACCGCCTGCGCGCCGCGGCCGGTTGCCATGAACCAGTGATACCATTGCCGCTGCGCTTGCTCGAACGGCGGGGTCGGCATGCCACCCATTCGCGGCGGCGTGCTGAGCATCGCCAGCCGCTCGACGCGCTCGGGCCAGCCGACCGCCAGCGCCTCGGCGATGTTGGCGCCCCAGTCATGACCCGCGACCATGAACCGCTCGATGCCGAGCCCGTCCATCAGCGCGATCGCATCCATCGCCAACATGGCGCTGTTGCCGGTGCGCGGCTGGTCGTCGGCCAGGAACCGGGTCTTGCTGAACCCACGCAAGCTAGGGATGATCGTGCGCAGGCCAGCAGCGTGGAGCAGCGGCGCCACCGCGTTCCAACTCGATGCATCGTCGGGCCAGCCGTGCAGCAACAGCACGACGGGCGCAGCCAGCGGCCCGGCATCGACATAGGCGATGTCGAGCGTCGCGGTGGTCAGCATGGGCATGGGGGCATCCTCAGGAAAAAGCAGCGTCATACGGGTAAGCCTGGGCCGGAACGCACCTACCGTCATGGCAGATCGACGTTCCTCGCGGCGGCGGCCACGCACAGCACAATTCCCGGCCGGCCGGTTGTTTCCCGGGGGGCGCCACCCCGATCGACGAATCCGGCCGGCAGCACAGTTGGTCATCGCCACGTCACGATCGGCGTGCAGGTCGCGGGGGAGATGGTGAACATCGGCAGCAATCCGGGCGCGAGCGCGCTGACCAGACGTACGGTGCTGGCGGGCTCCGCCGCGCTTCTCTCGATCGCCGCGCGCGGCGCCGAGCGCCTGCCGGCGGGACTGTTCACGCTCGGCGTCGCGTCCGGCGACCCGCTGTCCGATTCCGTGATTCTGTGGACGCGGCTCGCCCCCCGCCCGCTGGAAAGCGATGGCGGCATGCCGGCGCTGCCCGTGCCGGTGCGCTGGCAGGTCGCTGAGGACGAACGCTTCACGCGGATCGTCCGCGACGGCGTCGCTCGGGCCGCGCCGCGCTGGGGCCATGCCGTTCACGTCGACGTGCGCGGTCTGCAGCCGGCGAAGCGGTATTTCTACCGCTTCCTCGCCGCAGGCGAGAGCAGCCCGGTCGGGCGGACCCGCACCGCGCCGGCCGCCGGCGCTGCGGTCGACGGGCTGCGGCTGTGCTTCGGCTCATGCCAGAAATATGAAGCCGGCTTCTACGCCGCTTATCGCCACATGATCGCCGAGGATCCTGACCTGATCCTGTTCCTCGGCGACTATATCTACGAAGGCGCGCCCAGCAACGTCGACGCCGTCCGCCTCCACCAGAACCCCGAGCCGGTGGACCTCGCCGGCTATCGGGTCCGCTATGCGACCTACAAGCGCGATCCCCTGCTCCAGGCCGTGCATCACGCCGCCCCCTGGATTCTCACCTGGGACGACCATGAGGTCGCCAACGACTATGCCGGTGCGCTCGACCAAGACAACGGCGATCCCGCCGCCTTCCTGCTGCGCCGCGCCGCCGCCTATCAAGCCTGGTACGAGCATCAGCCGGTGCGCTGCGCGCCGCCGCTGGGATCGGCGATGCGCATCTATCACACGCTCGACTGGGGGCGACTCGCGCAGTTCCAGATCGTCGACGATCGCCAGTACCGGGGCCCACGCGCCTGCCAGCCGGCGGGGCTGATCGAGGCCCACCGCCGCTACCAAGTGGCGATCGGGACCTGCCCCGATCTGTGGTCGCGCGAGCGCACCATGCTCGGCATCGCGCAGGAACAGTGGCTGATGAAGGCGCTCGGCGACACTCGTGCCCAGTGGAACCTGCTCGCGCAGCAAACCCTGATGCATCAGCTGATGCGCACCGATCCACAGCACCCCGCAGCCGGCGTCCGCTACAATGCGGACAGCTGGTCCGGCTTTCCCGCCGCCCGCGACCGCATCTATCGGCGCTGGGCAGAGGCCGGCACCGCGAACCCGGTGGCGCTCGGCGGCGACATCCACTCCTTCGCCGCGGCGGACACGATGGATCCGGCGAAGCCGGACGGGCCACCGATCGCCACCGAATTCGTCGGCGGATCGATCACCTCGCTGTTCCCGGACATCGGATTCAACCAGCAGGCCAGGGACAATGGGCTCGCCTATGCGGAAAATCAGGTGCGCGGCTATGGCCGGGTGGAGCTGACCCCGACGGGCGGCAGCGTCACCTTCCGTGGCCTCGCGGACGCGCGCGACCAGGCCTCGGGCGTGCGCGACCTCGTCCGCTTCACGCTCGATCCGCGCCAGCCCGGCATTCGCGACCGGACGACCTGACCGCTTCCGGATCAAGCGCCCCATAAGCCGTTGGCGCGCAGCTGCTTAATGCAGCTATAGAAAAGTCGGCGGTGTGCCAGGCTGTGTCACTTCCTGGTGCCAGCAGCTATCGACGCGGGATCGATGATCCGTCAGGAGAGCGCATGAACGCCGTAGATGCCCTGCATGCCGCACCCGGCAACGTCCGCGACGCCGCGCTGGCCCTGCTCGACCAGGTGTCGGCGCCGCTGACCGAGCGCCAGCTCGCGGCGGCGCTACGCGCCCAAGGCGTCAGGCGCATGGACGCCCGCAAGCTTGCGCGGGCGTTGAAGACCCTTGCAATCATTGCCATCATGCCGCGCGCCTGATGCCGTGACGGGCCGCTGCGGCTCGACCTGACCAGGCTCCATCAGCAGGAGGATCGCATGGACACCGGCAGGCTGGCTGCCTTTACCGATGGCGTCGTCGCCATCATCATCACCATCATGGTGCTGGAACTGCACGTTCCCGCCGGCGGCAGTCTCAGGGATCTTTCCGCCAGCATGCCGGTGCTGCTCGCTTATGCGCTGAGCTTCATCAACGTCGGGCTCTACTGGAACAACCACCATCACCTGATCCACGCGACCGAGAAGGTCGATGGCCGGGTGCTGTGGGCAAATCTGTTCCTGCTGTTCTGGCTCAGTCTGGTGCCGTTCGTGATCCGCTGGCTCGACGGCAGCGGCTTTGCGGCAGGACCCACCGCCGCCTACGGAATCGTCCTCGGGCTCGCGGCGATCGGCTATACGCTCACCGAGCGGGCGATCATCGCCTGCAACGGTCGCACCTCCGCCGTCGCGCGCGCGATCGGCCACGATTGGAAGGGCTGGCTCAGCATCCTGCTCTACGGAGTCGGCATCCCGCTCGCCTTCGTCAGCCGCTGGCTGGCACTGGGCGCCTACGTTGCGGTGATCCTGATGTGGCTGATCCCCGATCCACGCATCGCAAGACTGCGCGCGGAGGCGTGATCGGGGCCGGCTGTGTCCCACGCTCCCGAGACGGGGCGCAGGACACAGCGTCAGGCTCAGACGCCGGTGGTGTAGCGCGAACGCTCTTCGCGGACCTGCGCATCGGTATAGGCCGGCGCAGTGTCGTCGAACGACGTCCAGCCGCTCTCGCGATAGACCTGCCCGCGGGTCTGCGCATCGACCGACTTATTGCGGTGAAGCACGGCTTCGGCCTCGCTGACGCGATCGTCCGGCACCTTGGCGCTCACCAGCGAGCCGCCGCGCCGCACGCCCTCGGCGTAGACATGGGCATCATTCTCGTCCGTGCCGGCATTCTTCAGCGCGCCGACGATGCTGCCCGTGGCCGCGCCACCGGCGGCACCGATGCCGGCACCGGCCGCGGTTGCCGCAAGCCAGCCGGCCGCGACGATCGGGCCAAGGCCGGGGATTGCGAGCAGGCCTAGGCCCGCGAGCAGGCCGCCGGCGCCGCCGAGCACCGCGCCGGTCGACACGCCACGGCTGACGTCGCCATGGTCGTTGACGCTGTCGTGATCGGCATCATGGTCGCCATGATGCTTGTCGGCATTGTTGGCGACGATGCTGAGATCGTCGTGGGCGATGCCGAGCGCTTCCAGCTCGCGCACCGCATTGGCGGCATCGGCGTAATTGTCGAACAAGCGTGTGATGGTCTGTGACATGGTATCTCTCCTGGAACCGATTTTATCGTGTTAGCGAGCGGTGACGTTGCCCTTGTAGTCGAGCATCACGGTCGCCCGCTTGCCGTGCTTCATCGCGGCACCCTGCCACAGCCCGTCGTGCTTGGTCAGCTTGGTGACGCCGGTGTAGCCGGCCTTGGCGAAGCGGCCACGCGCCTGGCTCTCGGTGAACGAATTGGCACCCTTGGCCGGTGCGGCGATCGCGTGCGGCGCGCCATTCTTGATCGCCGGATTGTGCGAGCCGGCCTGCGGGCTTTGCGCGCCGGCGCCGGTCGCGAGCAGGGCAGCGGCGGACACGGCAGCGAAATGACGAAACATAAGCTCTCTCCTGATGGAAGACCGGCTGAACGTCCGGGGTCGCGGAAAGGCCCAGCGCCGGCGGAGCCGAGCGCAAAAATGGTTTCGCTTGAACGCGAGGCAGGCTCGCGTAGGTTCGCGAGCCGCGGAACGGAGATCATGGTAACCAAGCCTCGCTATCAGGCGCCCGCCCTCAAGAAGGGCCTCGAAATCCTCGAACTGTTGGCATCGGCCGACGGCGCGATCTCGATGTCCGACATCTCGGCGGCGCTCGGCCGCTCGGTCAGCGAGATCTTCCGCATGCTCCAGGTGCTCGAGGAGCATCATTACATCGTGCGCGACGACAGCGGCTATCGGCTGACCAACCGGTTGTTCGCGCTCGGCATGCGCCAGCCACCGGTGCGCGACCTCGTCTCCACCGCGTTGCCGGTGATGCACGATCTCGCCTGGAAGACCGGCCAGAGCTGCCACCTCGCGGTCGCCTCGGGCGCGGACATGGTGGTGATCACCAATGTCGAGGCGCCAGGGCTGGTCGGCTTTGCCGTGCGGGTCGGCTATCGCCGTCCCCTGCATCTTTCCACCTCCGGGCAGGTGTTGCTCGCCTTCCAGCCGGCCGCTCGACGCGCGGCGATGCTGGCCGATGCCCGCGACACGGGGGAGATCGTCGACGAGGTGGCATTGGCCCCGATCCTCGCGCAGATCGTCGCCGACGCCGGCGCGACCTCGCCCAGCCCGATGTTGACGGGGATCGTCGATCTCGCCGCGCCGATCCTCGCCAGCCATGCCGCGATCGCGGCGCTGACGGTGCCGTTCGTCGATGGCCCCGGCGCGCGGGTGGCGCTCGCCGACACGCGCGATGCCTTGCACCACGCCGCCGACGAGATCAGCCATCACATGGCGCCGAGCGTCAGGAGCGGGGCGACCACCCCGCCAGTCTAGGCGACGAGGACCGACCGATCGATCTCGGCGATGGTGCGCACGCCGGTGAGCGCCATCGCCACCCGCATCTCGCGCTCGATCAGCGTCATCAGCAGGTCGACCCCGGCCTCGCCGCGTGCCGCAAGGGCATAGACCCAGGCGCGACCCAATAGCACGCCGTGTGCGCCCAGCGCGAGCATCCGCACCACGTCGAGCCCCGATCGCACGCCCGAATCCGCGAGCACCGTCACCTGGTCGCGCACCGCATCGGCGATCGCCGGCAGCGCGCGCGCCGATGACAGCACGCCATCGAGCTGCCGCCCGCCATGGTTGGAGACGACGATACCGTCGGCACCGATGCCGACCGCGGCGCGCGCATCCTCGACGTCGAGGATGCCCTTGATGATCAACGGCCCGTCCCAGGCGGCGCGGATCCATTCGAGATCGGCCCAGGCGATCGACGGATCGAAATTGGCGCCGAGCCAGCCCATGTAATCGTTCAGCCCGCTCTTGCTGCCGAGCACCGGCTCGAGGTTGCCGAGCTGGTGCGGCCGGCCACGGATGCCGACGTCCCACGCCCAGCCGGGCCGCCCCATCGCCTGGAGCAGCCGCTTGACCGGCGCACCCGGCCCCGACATCCCCGAATGCGCGTCACGGTAGCGCGCTCCCGGCACCGGCATGTCGACGGTGAACACCAGCGCCTCGGCGCCCTGTTCCTTCGCGGTCGCGATCAGGTCGCGCATGAAGGCGCGATCGCGGATCACGTAGAGCTGGAACCACAAGGCGCCGGTGCCGCTCGCGCGCTTGACCTCGGCGAGCGGGCAGATCGACACCGTCGACAGGCAGAACGGCACCCCCGCCTTGGCCGCCGCGCGTGCCGCCTGGGTCTCGCCGCGGCGGTGATACATGCCGCTGATCCCGACCGGCCCCAGCCCCACCGGCATCGCCATCCGCCGCCCGAACAGGTTTGTGGAAAGATCGATCTCCGCCACGTCGCGCAGCACCCGCTGGCGCAGCGCGATGTCGGCGAGGTCCGACACGTTGCGCGCCATGGTACGCTCGGCATAGGCGCCGCCATCCGCGTAATCGAACAGGAAGCGCGGCAACCGCCGCCGCGCCGCCTCGCGGAAGTCGAGCGTGGAGGAGACGATCATCGCGGTTCAGTACCGCACTTCGGGCGATACAGCATATTGCTCGATCGACTCGGGCTTCATCTCGATCGAATAGCCCGGCCGGCTCGGCGGCATATAGGCGGCATCCTTGATCACGCACGGATCGACGAAATGCTCGTGGAGATGGTCGACATATTCGATCACCCGGCCCTCGCGCGTCCCCGAGAAGCACAGATAGTCGATCATCGAGAGATGCTGGACATATTCGCACAGGCCGACGCCGCCGGCATGCGGGCACACCGGCAGGCCCTGCTTGGCCGCCATCAGCAGCACCGCGAGCACCTCGTTGACGCCGCCCAGCCGGCAGGCGTCGATCTGCACCACGTCGATCGCACCGGCGGCCATGAACTGCTTGAAGAGGATGCGGTTCTGGCACATCTCGCCGGTCGCGACCTTGACGTCACCGATACCGCGGCGGATCGCGGCGTGGCCGAGCACGTCGTCAGGGCTGGTCGGCTCCTCGATGAACCACGGCTTGGCGAAGGCGAGCGCGTTGACCCATTCGATCGCCTGGCCGACCTCCCAGATCTGGTTGGCGTCGATCATCAACTTGGCGTCGGGGCCGATCGCCTCGCGGGCGATGCGGAGGCGACGGATGTCGTCCTCCAGGTCGCGCCCGACCTTGAGCTTGATGTGGTCGAACCCGGCGTCGACCGCCTCGCGCGCCAGCCGGTACAGTTTCTCGTCCGAATAGCCGAGCCAGCCCGCCGAAGTCGTGTAGCAGGGGAACCCTTCGGCCTTCAGCGTCGCGACCCGCTCCGCCTTGCCGACCGCGCGTTCGGTGAGCAGCGCCAGCGCTTCCTCAGGCGTGATGAAGTCGGTGATGTAGCGGAAGTCGATGGTGCGCACGAGCTCCTCGGGGCTCATGTCCGCGACCAGCTGCCACACCGGCTTGCCCGCCGCCTTGGCCCACAGATCCCACACCGCGTTGACGACGGCGCCGGTGGCAAGATGGATCGCGCCCTTGTCGGGCCCGATCCAGCGCAACTGGCTGTCGTTGGTGACGTGGCGCCAAAAGCGCCCCATGTCCGCGGCGATCCAGTCGAGGTCGAGGCCGATCACGCGGTCACGAAGAGCACCGATCGCGGCGACGCAAATCTCGTTGCCGCGACCGATCGTGAAGGTGAGGCCATGGCCCTCGAGACCTGGCGCATCGGTCTCGAGCACCACATAAGCAGCCGAATAATCGGGATCGGGGTTCATCGCATCCGACCCGTCCAGCGACAGGCTGGTCGGAAAGCGGATGTCGCGGATGCGCAGGGCGGTGATCCGGGTCACGCGCGCGCCTCCACCACCTGCTGGCGCTGCTCGCCGAGCCCGTCGATGCCGAGCCGCATCACCTCGCCGACGGCGAGGAACTTCGGCGGCTTCTGGCCGAGCCCGACGCCCGGCGGCGTTCCGGTGGAGATCACGTCGCCAGCCTGCAGGCTCATGAACCGGCTGAGATAGGCGATGATGGTCGGCACGTCGAACACCATGGTCGCGGTGGTCCCGTCCTGGTAGCGCTTGCCATCCACCTCGAGCCACAGGTGCATCTGGTCATGCGCCGGCGCCTCGTCGGCGGTCACCAGCCATGGCCCGATCGGGCCGAAGGTGTCGCAGCCCTTGCCTTTGTCCCACGTGCCGCCGCGTTCCATCTGGAAGGCGCGCTCGGACACGTCGTTGATCACGCAATAGCCCGCGACATGGTCCATCGCCTCGGCCTCGTCGATGTAGCGGCCGGGCTTGCCGATCACCACGCCGAGCTCGACCTCCCAGTCGAGCTTGGTGGCGTCGCGCGGCATCTCCACCGCGTCGTTCGGCCCGCAGATCGCGCTCGTCCACTTGTTGAAGATCACCGGCTCCTTGGGCACGTCCATCCCGCTCTCGGCGGCATGATCGCTGTAGTTGAGGCCGATGCAGATGAACTTGCCGACCTGGCCGACGCAGGCGCCGATCCGCGGGCTGCCCTCGACCGCGGGCAGCGTCGCGAGATCGATCGCGGCGAGCGCGGCAAGGCCGTCGGGCTCGAGCACGCTGCCGGCGATATCGGGGACGATCCCCGAAAGGTCGCGGATCACGCCCGCGCCATCGAGAATACCGGGCTTTTCCTGCCCAAGCGGGCCGTAACGCAGGAGTTTCATGTGCTTACCTTTAACTTGAGACGATGCGGGTGAGGCTCAGTTGACCCAGCCGCCGTCGATGACCTGGGTGGTGCCGGTGGTGAATCCGGACTCGTCGGCGGCGAGATAGACGGCGAGCGCCGCGATCTCCTCGGGCCGGCCGAGCCGGCCGACCGGCTGGCGCGCGACAAACGCCGCAGTGGCGTCGGCAAGGTCGATGCCCGAGGCTGCCGCCTGCTCGGCGACGCGCTGGCGCAGCGACGGCGAGTCGATCGTGCCGGGGCAGATCGCGTTGCAGCGCACGCCGCGCAGCACGTAATCGGCCGCGATCGCCTTGGTCAGGCCGATCACCGCGGCCTTGGTGGTGCCATAAGCGAAGCGGTTGGGGATCCCCTTCACGCTCGACGCGATCGAGGCGATGTTGACGATCGAGCCCTGCCCCTGCTCGAGCATCCCCGGCAAAAAGGCGCGGCACAATCGGTACATGGCGGTGACGTTGATGCTCATCGAGAAGGCGAAGGCGTCCTCGTCGCAGGCGAGGATGTCGCCGGCGTGGACGAACCCTGCCCCGTTCACCAGAATGTCGATCCCGCCGATCTTGCCGGGCAGCGCCGCGACCGCGTCGCGATCGGTGACGTCGAGCACGATCGGCGTCACCGAGGGCATCTGGCCGAGCAGCTCGCCGTTGAGATCGGCGGCGAACACCGTTGCGCCCTCCGCCACGAACGCCTCGGCGATCGCCCGGCCGATGCCCTGTGCCGCCGCCGTCACCAGCGCGCGCTTGCCGTTCAGTCTCATACAAGATCCTCAGTTCTGGATTGGGTGATCACGGTCGATCGATCGGATCGGAAGGCGAAGACGGCGACCGCGGCGAAGCAGATCAGCGGCAGCAGCAGCGCGAGGTGGAGGCTGCCGGCGCGGCCGGCGATCACGCCCATCAACGGCGGCACGATCGCGCCGCCGATGATCGACATGATGATCAAGGACGAGCCGATCGCGGCGCGCGGGCCAAGGCCACGGATGCCGAGCGCGAAGATGGTCGGGAACATGATCGACATGAACAGGCTGGTGAGGCCGAATGCCACCACCGCAACCCAGCCCGATGCGGTCGCGGCGATCGCGCACAAGGCGACGTTGATGCAGGCGAAGGTCAGCAGCAGCCGCGTCGCCGCGATCCGCTGCATCAGCCCGGCGCCGATGAAGCGGCCGGCCATGAACAGGAACAGGCTGACCGAGAGCAGATAGGCCGCGGTTCGCTCGGGCGTGGTCGGCACGCTGTCCTTCACGAAGTCGACGAAAAAGCTCCAGATGCCGACCTGCGCGCCGACGTAGAAGAATTGCGCGACCACCGCGGGCACCAGCCCCGGCGTGCGCAGCACCTGGCGCAGCCCGTCATGACGCTCGGCGGTCCGGGTCTGCACGTCGGGCAGCCGCGCCATGGCGATGGCAAGACCGATGACGATGACGACGCAGGCGAGCACCAGATAGGGCAGCTGGACCATGCGCGCTTCACCGAGACGGTAGCCGGCGAGCTGGTTCGCCGTCATCGCCGCCAGCGTTCCCTTGTCATGCTCGACGCCCGAGAAGATGAACAGGCCGCCGATCGCGGGCGCGAGCACCGCGCCGACGCCGTTGAACCCCTGGGCGAGGTTGAGCCGCTGCGGCGCGCGCGCCGGATCACCGAAGGCGACAATATAGGGATTGGCCGCCGTCTCGAGGAACGCCGCTCCCGACGCGAGCACGAACAGCGCGCCGAGGAACGCGCCATATTCGCGTACCTCGGCGGCGGGCCAGAACAGCAAGGCGCCAATCGCATAGAGCGCCAGCCCTACCAGGATCCCGGCGCGATAGCCCCAGCGCCGCATCACCAGCCCCGCGGGCAACGCCATCACGAAATAGCCGATGTAGAAGACGAACTGGATCAGCCCGGCCTGCGCGCGGTTGAGATCCAGCGCCTTCTGGAATTGGCGGATCAGGATGTCATTGAAGTTGCCGGCGATCGCCCACAAAAAGAACAGGCTGACGACCAGCATGAACCCCAGTCGGTAGCCCGGCAGGATCAGCGGTGTCTTGGCCTGCGTGGCGGATGGCGATGACGCGTCGGGCATGGTTCCTGGTATCAAACGTCCGCTCCTGGCTTACCGTCCGTGTTCGGCTCGGTGGGTGTGAGATCGGGCTGCAAGCCTGACCCTTTGCATATATGAAATTTCATGTCACAGGTGATCGAAGACGGCAAGAGAGGCAGAGGCCTTCGCGATGAAGAGGATAGATGCGCACCAGCATTTCTGGCGCTACTCACCGGCCCGCTATGGCTGGATCGCGCCGGGCAGCACGCTGGCCCGCGATCGGATGCCAGAGGACGTCAAACCCTTGCTCGACTCCGCCGCTGTTGATGGCTGTATCGCGGTACAGGCCGAACAGGACGAGGTCGAGACCGATTGGCTGCTCGCGCTCGCGGCCGAGCGGCCATGGATGCTGGGCGTGGTCGGTTGGACCGATCTTACCGCGCCAACGCTCGCTGAGCGGCTCGCGCGGTGGCGCGGCACGGCGTTGGTCGGCATCCGCCACATGGTGCAGGACGAACCCGATCCGCAGTGGCTGCTGCGCGCCGATGTTCAGGCCGGGGTGCGGACGCTGCTCGGCGAAGGCCTTGCCTATGACATCCTGGTGCGGGCGCCGCAGTTGCCGCAGGTGCCGGCCTTCCTCGATGCGGCCGGCAATGGCGCGCTGGTGCTCGACCATGCCGGCAAGCCCGATATCGCCGGCGGCGCCTGGCAGCCCTGGGCCGACACCATCCGCGCCGTCGCCGAACGATCCAACGTCGTCTGCAAGCTGTCCGGGCTCGTCACCGAGGCCGATCATGCCGCCTGGACGGCAGACGACATCGCCCGCTACCTCGATCACCTGCTCGCCTGCTTCGGTCCCGATCGGCTGGTCTTCGGCTCCGACTGGCCAGTGTGCACGCTCGCCGCCGATTACTCTCGAGTGCTCGCACTGATCGAGGATTTCGTGCAGCGCGCCTGCCCTGCATATCGCGATGCCGTGTTTGGCGGCACGGCGATGCGCGCCTATACTCTTTCGGAGCCTATCGCATGAACCTCGACCTGGACGGCAAGCTGGTGATCGTCACCGGCGGTGGCGCGGGGATCGGCGGCGCCATCTCCACCGTGCTCGCCGAAGAGGGCGCCATCCCCGCCATCCTCGGCCGCAGCCCGCTGGCGCCGGCCTTTGAGGCGCAGCTGCGCGCGCGCCAGCCCGCCACCCTCTTCCGCCAGGTCGAGCTCGGCGACGATGCCGCCTGCGCCGCCGCGGTCGCCGACATCGTCGCGCAAGGCCATGGCATCCACGGCCTGGTCAACAACGCCGGCGCCAATGACGGTATCGGGCTCGAGGCGGGTACCGCAGCGTTCCTCGCCTCGCTTACCGCCAATCTCGGCCATTATTACGGCATGGCCCACCATTGCCTCCCGCATCTCAAGGCGAGCCGCGGCGCGATCGTCAACATCTCGTCCAAGACCGCGCTGACCGGCCAGGGCAGCACCAGCGGTTACGTCGCCGCCAAGGCGGCGCAGCTCGGCCTCACCCGCGAGTGGGCGGCGGCGCTGGTCGGCGACGGGGTGCGCGTCAACGCCGTGCTGCCCGCCGAGGTGATGACCCCGCTATACCGCAACTGGATCGACAGCTTCGCCGACCCTGAAGCAAAGCTCGCCGAGATCACCCGGCGCATCCCGCTTGGCCATCGCATGACCACCGATCGCGAGATCGCCGACACGGTCGTGTTCCTGCTGTCGGATCGCTCGTCGCACACCACCGGCCAGTGGATCGTCCCCGATGGCGGCTACACCCACCTCGATCGCATGCTGACCTAAGCGACTAGGCATCGCCGGGCAGCGGCTGCTCCGCCAGCGCGAAGATGCGCTCGGCGGGGAGCCACTTGTCGGAAGGCGCCGCCCCCGGCAGCGGCTGCTGCATGGTCGACATCAGCGTTTCCCAGGCGACGATCTCCGGATCGGCGGCGTCGGCCGCCGCCTTGGCGGCGGGATCGAAATGCGACCCGGTCTTCATCATCATCACCAGCCGGTCGCCGCGCTGGTAGATCTCCATCGCCTCGACGCCGCTGGCATGGATCGAGGCCACCACCTTCGCCGGCACCGCGCCGGGCCGATGCCACTGGCGGTACGCCTCGATCAGCGCGGCGTCGTTCTTGAGATCGAGCAGTAAGCAATGCCACATGTCTTCAGCCTGTCGTTCGGTCGTACCCGGCGCCGATAGACCGCCGGTGACGCGGCTCCAATACCATGAGCGCCGACGCGCTGATCAAGCGGCACGGCGCAGCGTGATCCGCGTGATCTCGGGCGGCCGCCCCAGCCGGAGCGCAAAGCCGGGCCACAGGCCGGTGCCGTTGCTGACATAGAGCGTCATCGCCCCGACGACGTAGCGACCCGAGACGAAGCCGCCATTGGGGGCACGGAACAGCCGGTCCAGCCCGACGATCAGCCCGCCATGGGTATGACCCGACAGCTGGAGCCCGACCCCGCGTGCGGCGGCGGCGGGCGCGTTGCGCGGCTGGTGATCGAGCAGCACGATCGCCGCCCCCGGCGGCGCGCCGTCAAGCGCGGCGGCGAGATCGGGGCCGGCCTCGCCGGCGCTGCGCGCGGAAAGATCGGTGACGCCGACGATCACCAGCGTATCGGTGCCGCGCTTCATCACCGCATGCGCATTGGGCAGCATGCGGATGCCAAGCCCGCCAAGGTGCCGCATCCACGCCGCATAGTCGAAGAAATATTCGTGGTTGCCGGGGATGGCAACGACGCCGTCGGGCGCGCGAAGATCGGCGAGCGGCGCGACATCGGCGCGGCGCATTGCCACCGACCCATCGATGAAATCGCCGGTGATCACGATCAGGTCGGCGTCACTCGCATTGGCGCGGTCGACGACGGCGCGCGCCCAGCGTGCCGGGAACAGCCGGCTGATGTGGAGATCGGTGAGCTGGAGCAGGCGGTAGCCGTCGAACGCCGGCGCCAGCCCGGGGATCGCGACCTCGACATCCCGCATCGCCGGCACGCGGACGGCGCCGGCCACGCCGATCGCCGCGAGCAGCGCCGCGAGCGCGGCGGCAGCATAGCGGACGCCGTCCGGCAGTCCGATGGTGTCGCGATGGATGAGCATCGTCGCCAGGGTGACGAGATCGATCAGGATCTGGAGCAGCGCGAGCAGCATCACCGCGCCGAACGCCCAGTTTGCCAGCATCACGATCGGCCGTGGGAATTCGGGCGCGAACACCGAGCCCGACGACAGCCGGCTCCAGAAGTGGAATTGCGACGCCGCCAGCAGCAGCACCGCGATTCCCCCCTTGCTCCACAGCGGCAGGGACAACGGCAACAGCCAGCGGACGATGACGTAGAGGCACGGCGTCGCAAAGATCAGGTGGAAGATCATCATTCTCCTCGCGGTCGCGATACTGCCGCTGGCCACCGCGCCGGGTCGGCGGGGTGGAGATAGCCACGAGCGGGCGCCTTTCACACCGCCGCCGTTGAATAATCGGGATCGCAGCCTGCCGGAACAAAAGGCTCGGCGAGCGATTAAAAAGGGTCGGTCTTCTGGCCGGTAAAAACAGGGGTAATCACCAATGAAGAAGATGTTCGCTATCGGTATCGCGGCCGGTCTGGCCAGCCTGTCGGCCTGCCACTCCACCCCGCGCGAGCAAACCGCCGACAACATCGAGGCGAACACCGAAGCCGTTGCCGACAATCTCGAGGACGCTGCGGACAACGCCACCCCCGCTGGCGCAGCGGCGCTCGAGAATCGTGCCGACGCGGTCCGTGCGACCGGCCAGAACCAGGCCGAAGACATGCGCACCAACGACCCCGACACCAATCTCGCCAACGGCATGTAACGCCACCGCGATTTCGAGGTCAGGCTGAGCTGCTCCCAAGCGCGGCTCGCCTGGAGGGGGCGTTCGGGGCAACCCGGACGCCCTTTTACTGTGATCGTCGCGCTGACCTTCCGATGCGCCAGCCCCGTGCGGCCGTGGGCCGGCGGTCAGCCAGGATGTGCGTGGTGGATCGCCGGCAGGCTGTTCAGCGCCGGGCGCGCATACCAGAATCCCTGATGGTAGCGGACACCAAGATCGCGCAGCACCGCCGCCTCGCCTGCCGTCTCGATGCCTTCGGCGATCACCAGCGTCTCGAGCTCTTGGCACATGTTCACTACCGCGCGGACGATCGCGCGGCGCCGCGGGTCACGATCGATGCCGCGGACCAGTTCCATGTCGAGCTTGATCTCGTCGGGCACGAACCGCGCGAACATGTCCAGGCCGGAATGCCCGGCACCGAAATCGTCGATCGCGACCGAAAAGCCGATCTGCTTGTAGGTGTCGATGATCGACGCGACATGCTCGGGCGAGCCCATCTGCTCGTGTTCGGTAAATTCGAAGATCAGCCGGTCGATCGGCAAGCCGACGGTCCGGGCGGTCCGCAAGGTCAGCTGGATGCACGCCAGCGGCGAGTAGACCGCATTGGGCAGGAAGTTGATCGACAGGCGGGCGTCACCCTCCATCAGCCCCGCCGCGAGCGCGCTCTCGATCGCCTTGACCCGGCAGGCCTGGTCGAACGAATAGCGGTTGGCCTCGGTGACGCGCGACAAGACGGTGGCAGCACCCTCCCCGTCGACGCCGCGGATCAACGCCTCATAGGCAAAGGGCGTGCCGGTCTCGGTGTCGACGATCGGCTGGAACGCCATGGCGAAGGGCATCTCGAAATCAGCCCCGTCTTGGCATCCACGGCAAATGTTCTGCATCTCCATGGGTCGATGATGGCGGCAAATCTTTAACATTAGGCCACGCACCAGTACTTAAATGGATCAGTATGCAGCCATATCGCGGCGGGATTGCGAAGCGGCTCGGCGGCGGTCGAGCGCTGGTGTAGGGATGCCGGCCGCGGCGGCCACGGTGGCCGCCGCCCAGAGCAGGTCAGGCATGGCGCGCAAGCATCCGAAACACGGCCCCTATGACGAGATTCAGCCCGAGGAAGACGCGCCGGCACCGGCCGCGCCCTGCTGGCTATGCGGCCGCCCGACCGGCAAGACCATCGTCTGGCACCACCCCATACCCAAGAGCCGCGGCGGCCGCGATGTCGTGCCGATGCATCCGATCTGCCAGCAGACGGTGACGGCGAGCTTTACCAATTCCGAGCTGCAGCGCCACGGAATGGATGTCGAGGGCCTGCTCGCCGACCCGGCGGTGCGCAAGTTCGTCGACTGGGTGGCGAAAAAGGACCCCGATTTCACCGCCACCATCACCAAGAAACAGCGCTGATCGAGGCAGGCAGACACATGACCATCACCACCAAGGCGATACCGGCCTGGGACGGCGCACTGGTGCGCAAATGGCTGGAGGCCCGCATCGTCGCGTCACGCTCCGCGCAGGTCGCGGCGCAACGCGGCGGCTATCGCGAGCAGGACGATTGCGACAAGGCGACCGCGGAGGAAATGGTCTGCACCATCCTGCAGGGCAAGAATTCGGCGGACGACCCGACTGCCTTTACCGCGGAACTGCGCGCGCTGCTCGACCGCGACGACTATATCTGGGGCGGCGTCTACGACGACACGCGCTTCGACCGTCATGTCCGCACCTATCTGCGCAAGCTGATCAAGATGACCAAGACCAACGAGGGGTTCGAGAAGACCGGCCGCTTCCAGTAAGCGGATTCACCGGACGGCATGCTTGATCGCCGCGCCGCAACATGGTCTCTGCTGCGCTGATGACGCCTCTGGCCCTCGCCACCCCTGGTCCATTCTGGTGAAGGGCACACCTTGCTCATGAAAGTCGTTCCGATGCGCTATCTGCCCTGCCTTTCGCTCGCGCTGTTGCTCGCTGCGGCACCTGCCGAGGCCAAGACCGTGGTCGTCACGGCCGCGCACCTGATCGACGTGCTCGCCGGCAAGCGCGTCGACGATGCCGAGGTGGTGATCACCGACGGCCGCATCGTCAGCGTCGGCCGCCGCGGCGCGACCGTTCCCGCCGGCGCCGAGCGGATCGACCTTGGCAATCGCACGCTCGTCCCGGGGCTGATCGACATGCACGTCCATCTCACCAGCGATCCGACGCTGAGCGGCTACAAGTCGCTGGAATTTACCGACAGCTATTGGACGGTGGTAGGAGTTGCCAATGCGCGGCGGACGCTGAATGCGGGCTTCACCACGGTGCGCAACGTCGGCTCGGCCAATTATGACGATGTCGGCATCAAGCAGGGCATCGAGCGCGGCGACATCCCCGGGCCGCGGATCGTGCCCGCCACCTATGCGCTCGGCGCCACCGGCGGCCATTGCGACGCCACCGAATTCCCGCCGTCAGTCTCGGTGCCGGCACCGCAGATCGCCAACTCGCCGGACGGCTTCCGCGCCGCGGTGCGCACCGTGCGCAAATATGGCGCGCAAGTGATCAAGGTGTGCATGACCGGCGGCGTGCTCTCCAAGACCGACGCGGTCGGCGCCCAGCAGCTGAGCTACGACGAGATCAAGGCGATCGTCGACGAGGCGCACATGCTCGGCATGCGCGTCGCGGTTCATGCCCATGGTACCGAGGGGATCAACGTCGCGCTGCGCGCCGGCGTCGACACCATCGAGCACGCCAGCCTCGCCGATGCGACCTCGTTCAAGCTCGCCAAGGAGCATGGCGCCTGGTTCGACATGGACATCTATGACGACGACTATATCCTCGCCGAGGGCGCCAAGAACGGCGTCTTCGCCGAAAGCCTCGAGAAGGAACGCGTGGTCGGCCGCAAGCAGCGCGAGACGTTCCGTGCCGCCCATGCCGCGGGGGTAAAGATGCTGTTCGGCACCGATGCCGGCGTCTACCCCAATGGCAATAACGCGCTGCAATTCGCCAAGATGGTGGAATGGGGGATGACGCCAATGGAGGCGATCCAGGCCGCGACCAGCAGCGCCGCCCAGGCGCTCGACCGCACCGCGGACGTCGGCGCGATCGCGCCGGGCCGCTATGGCGATCTGGTCGCGGTCGACGGCGACCCGCTAGCCGACATCCGCCTGCTCGAACATGTCACCTTCGTGATGAAGGGCGGTGAGGTGGTGAAGGCGCCGGTCGGAATGCGCTGACCGATAGCGCGCCGCGCGGTACAGGGCGGCGCGCCTTTCCTCTGGCACCTAACGAAGGTAATCGGCCTCTCACCGGACGCCCGACGCTCACAATTTGACAAACAACTTTGTTTTTTAAATACTGCGGGGGTGGGCAGCGAGACGCTTGATCAAGCGCAAGGCCCGCGGAGGAGTGGATATGACGCCAGGGTCAGCAGCTGATCGACGCACAGGCGCCGATGCCCGTGGATTGCGCCGCCGCTGGGTGATGACCGCAGCCATCGTCGCGCTGTCGCTGCCGGTCCACGCACAAACCACCGCGCCCACGATCGCCAAGGCCCCAATCGACGAGGCCAATCCATTGGTCGGCACCGCACCACTCGACCGCCCCGAACTGATCGGCAACGCGCCGCCGCCCGGCGAACCCGTCTACTCGGGCATCACCTCCGCCGGCGCTCGATTGCCGCACAGCGCGACCGAGGCGGCGCCGGTCAACGTCAACCTCGATCTCAGCTACCCCAACGGCGTTCCCGCGCCGTACAATTATCCCAACCCGACGATGATCGGCTTCACCGGCGGCGGCGGGCCGTCCTATGGCGGCCGCGCACAACCGATGATCATGCCCGTGGTCGGCGACTGGACGGTGCCGCCGGCCTACAGCCAGGCCTATTACGACAAGAACCGCGAGATCGCCTCGCCGGGATATTATTCGGTGTTCCTCAACACCTTTCACACCCAGGTGGAGCTGACCGCGACCCGCTCGGCCAGCCTGATGCAATTCACCTACCCGGCCAGCGAGCGATCCAGCCTGATCGTCAACCTGCGCCGCGCCGGCGGCGAGGTGGAGGTGGTGGGCGACCACACCGTCCGCGGCATCGCGCAGGAGGACAGCGATCGCGAGCGCGGCCGCTATTTCGTCGCCGAATTCTCCCGCCCGTTCGCGCGGTTCGGCACCTTCCGCGGTCTCACCGATCGACCCGGCTGGGGCATCGGCGACGCCGATGTCGAGGCCGGCCGGCGCAGCATCAGCGGTGCCTTTGCGGGGAGCTATCTGACCTTCGCGACCAGGCAGGGCGACAAGGTGCTGATGCGCATCGCCCATGGCACCAGCTATGCCGATGCGGCCGCGCGGCTCCACGCCGAACTACCCAATTGGAACTTCGATGCCGTTCACCAGGCCGCGCGCTGCGACTGGGCGGGCCTGCTCGACAAGGTGCAGGTTACCGGCGGCACCGCCAAGCAGCGGATGCTGTTCTATTCGACGCTGTTCCAGTCGTTCGGCAGCCCGCGGCTGGTCGCCGCCAAGGGCGAGACCTTCACCGATCGCAACGGCAAGCTGCGAACGGCAAGCTACGATCGCTACGGCCCGGTGCCGTTCTGGGATACTGGCCGCAACCAGATCGTGCTGCTCCAGCTGATGGAGCCCGCGGTGATCCAGGACGTGATGCGCTCCGAGCTCGATATGGCGCGCGAGCGCGGCTACATGAACACCTCGTTCCACGGCGACAATGCCGTGTTCCTCTACCTCGGCGCGTGGAAGCGCGGCATCGCGTTCGATTACCCCGCGGTCTACGAGTATCTCCGCCGTAACGCGACCGATCCCAAGGGCCCGCGCGGCTATCTTGCCGAGTATCAGCGCCAGGGGTGGATCAGCGACGAGGTGCCCGCCGGCAACCCCAGCCCGCCCTATGCCGGCGGCAAGGCCGGCGCCGCGACGACGCTGGAATATGCCTGGGACGATGCGGCGATGGCCGAATATGCCGAGCGGCTCGGCAAGACCGACGACGCCCGCCTGTTCCGTGCCCGCGCCGCCAATTACCGCAACGTCTTCGACAAGAGCATCGGCTTCGTCCGCGGCCGCACCGCCGACGGCAAGTGGATCGCACCGTTCGACCCGCAGGAGCCCTATTACAACTTCATGATGAAGGAGGCGTCGGGCTGGTCGACGCTGTGGCTGGTGCCGCAGGACGTCGCCGGTCTCGAGACGCTGCTCGGCGGCCGCGCCCGGTTCAACGCCAAGCTCGATCACTTCTTCGCCACGCCCTACAATCCCAAGGGCATCTGCCGCGACTGCACCGGCATGGTCGGTCAATATGTCCAGGGCAACCAGCCTGACCAGCATGCCGCCTATCTCTATGCCTGGAGCGGCCAGCCGTGGAAGACCCAGGTGCTCACCCGGCGCATCCTCGATTCGCTCTATGGCAGCGATTTCTCCGGCTACGGCTATCCCGGGATGGATGATCAGGGCGCGACCTCGTCCTGGTACACGATGAGCGCGATGGGCTTCTATCCGGTCGATCCGTCGAGCGACGTCTATGTCCTCGGCAGCCCGGTGTTCGACCGGGTCAGGCTCGCGCTCGGCAACGGCAAGACCTTCGAAATCGTCGCGCGCGGCAATTCACCCACCAACGTCTATATCCAGTCGGCGACGCTCAACGGCCGGCGATGGACGAAGCCATGGTTCCGCCATGCCGACATCGCGGGTGGCGCGACGCTCGAGCTGGTGATGGGCGCCAAGCCCAACCCGGCCTGGGGCAGTGCCCCTAGCGACGCGCCGCCATCGCTTTCCGGTTCCGTCCACTGACGGGAAAGCCTGCGAGGATTTTCCTCCCCTGCTTTCCAGCCTCGCGGGAAGAATAACGCCCCGGGATCTGCATCCCGGGGCGTCTTTTTTGTCGGCAGCCGATCAGGCCGCGCCATGCCCGTAGGATGGCGGCCGGTCCTGCTTGGCGACGCCGAACCGTGATGGCTTGTCGCCCATCACGAACACCAGCTCGCCGCCGCGCACCAGATCGGCATGCGCGATCCAGTTCTTGGTCCAGGGCTTGCCGTTCCACCGCACCGATTGGACATAGGGGCGGTCGGGTGCATTGCCCTCCGCGCGCACCCGCAAGCTCTTGCCCTCGCCCACCCGCACCTCGGCGGCGTCGAACAGCGGCGAGCCGAACACATAGACGCCGCTGACCGGGTCGACCGGGTAGAAGCCCAGTGCCGAGAGCACGAACCAGGCGCTCATCTGGCCGCAATCGTCGTTGCCGATCACCCCGTCGGGTGCCGCCTTGTACATCTCGACGAGCAGCCGCCGCACCATCGCCTGCGTCTTCCAGGGCGCGCCGGCAAAGGCATAGAGATAGGCGACATGCTGGTCCGGCTCGTTGCCATGGGCATATTGGCCGAGCAGTCCCGAGATGTCGGGCGGCGCGTTCTTGGGCAGCGTCGAGGGCGCCGAGAACAGCGCGTCAAGTTTGGCTTCAAACGCCGCATCGCCGCCGAAATGCTGAATCAGCCCATAAGTGTCGTGCTGGTTGAGGAAGGTCGCCTGCCAGCCATTGGCCTCGGTATAGTCGCGCTGCTTCTCGACATTGTGGCCAAGCTCGATCGGATCATAATCTTTCCACCAGCTGCCATCGGCAAAGCGCGGCCGCGCGAAGCCGATCGCGGGGTCGATGACGTTGCGGTAATTGAGGCTGCGCTTGCGCAGCACGGCGGCATCGTCATGCGCGCCCGCCGCCTCGGCGAGCACCGCCATCGCCCAATCGTCATAGGCATATTCCTGGGTGCGGCTGACCGACTCCCAGACCTTGTCGGCGGGAATGTAGCCGAGGTCGTAATAGAAACCGCGGCCGAGCGTGCTGTCGATATCGGGGAAGTCGCGATCGAAGGCGCGGCGGCGGATCTGCGGCCAGGCGGCGGCATAATCGGCCTTGATGCCCTTGGCGCAGGCCTCGGCCAGCACCGACACGCCGTGCCAGCCGATCATGCACGCCGTCTCGACGCCCTGCAGCGGCCACACCGGCGGCCCTGCCGGGCTCTGCACCGTCTGGCGCACCAGATCGCGCACCAGCAGGCCGGCCTGCTGCGGCTGGACCAGCGTCAGCAGCGGGTGCAGCGCGCGATAAGTGTCCCATAGCGAATAGGTGCTGAACGCCGACTCGCCTGCCGGCACCTGGTGGACCTGGCGATCGAGCCCGACATAGCGGCCGTCACGGTCGGTGAAGAGCGTCGGCGACAGGAAGGCGTGGTAGAGCGCGCTCGCCATGATCGTGCGCTGGTCGGCGGTGCCGCCCTCGACGCGCACCGCATCGAGATAGGTCGCCCAGCGCCGCGCCGCCGCGGTGCGGGCGCCGTCGAAGTCCCAGCCCGGCGCTTCCGCCGCCAGCGCCGCCTTGGCCCCGTCAACGCTCACCGCCGAGATGCCGGTCTTGATCAGGATCGGCGCGCCACCCGCGGCATCGAAGAAGAAGGCGACCTTGACGCGATCGCCCTGCACCGCGGACGCGCCCTTGGCGGCGGGCTTGTCGGCGTCGCCGAAGAACACGACCCGGTCGGGCTTGCGCGACAGCCGCATCGCGAAGTGGATGCGGCGGCCCTTGGCCCAGCGATGGACGCGCCGGCTGCCGGTGAGCACGCCATCGGCATCGAGGCTGAGCGAGGATTCGTCGATCAGCTTGCCCTTGTCCCACGGGTCCTGGACCATATGGGCGAGATCGATGAGGATATGCCCCTCGCCCGCCGGGAAATGGTAGCGATGCAGCCCCGTGCGCTCGGTGACGGTCAGCTCGGCGAGCACGCCGGATTCGAGCTTCACCCGATAATAGCCGGGCTCGGCCAGTTCCTCCGAGAAGCGCTGGCGGTAGCCTTCTTCGGGGTGCTCGAGCGAACCCGGCACCAGCTTGAGCGGCCCACGCGTCGGTACCACCAGCACGTCGAGCATGTCGCCGATCCCGGTGCCCGAGAGATGGGTGTGCGAAAAGCCCATGATCGAGGTGTCGTCGCGATGATAGCCCGAGCAGGCATCCCAACGCGCGACATCGGTGTCGGGGCCGAGCTGCACCATGCCGAACGGCAGCGTCGGCCCGGGGAAGGTGTGACCATGACCACCGGTGCCGACGAACAGATCCGGCCTCCCCGCCGCAGGGCGCTGCGCCCAGCTTGCCGCCGGCAGCGTGGAAGACAGCGTCGCGAGGCCGGTACCGACCAGAAGCTGCCGGCGGGTGGCGGTGGTCATCACGTGGTTCCTTGAAGCTAGATACAGGTAAGAAGACCGCTCAACCGGCAGCGCTGGAGCTTGAAGCCTCAATAACGCTGCGCGAGCAAGGCCGGCTTGCGCTTGGCGAGATCGACGATCAGCTCGCCGAACAGGCCGTTGGTCCAGGCGAACCAGGTTCGCGTGAACGTGCTCGGATCGTCCTTGTCGAAGCTTTCGTGCATGAAGCCGGTATGCGCGTGGGTTGCCTTGAGCCAGCGCAGGCATTGCGCGATCGTCGCATCGTCGTCGCTGTTGCGCGCGTGGATGATGATCGACATCGGCCAGATCTGTCCCTCGCCCACATGCGGCCCGCCGATGCCCTTGGCGGCGCTGCCCTCGAAGAAATAGGGATTGCGCGTGCTCCACGCCGCCGCGGCGGTGCGGCGGAACAGCGGGTCGTTGCGGTCCGCGGCGCCGAGCTCGGCGAGGCCCGACAGGCTCGGCACATTGGCGTCGTCCATGAAGATCGCATTGCCGAAGCCGTCCACCTCATAGGCCCAGACCTCGCCGCCCTGCCCGTCCGCCATCTTGCCATGCGCGTTGAGCGCGGCTTCCACCTCGCTCGCCAGCGCCAGGCAATCCTGCGCCGCGGCGGCGTCGCCGCGCGCTTCGCGATGCACCTGGGCGATCTGGCGCAGCGCCGAGACCGCGAACAGATTGGATGGGATCAGGAACGGCAGCGTCGTCGCATCGTCCGACGGGCGGAAGCTCGAATGGATCAGCCCCACCTTGCGGGTCGGCGCGCCATAACCGTCCTGCAGCGTCTCGCTCGGCTGCGGCGCGCTGCGCTGGAAGCGATAGGGGCCGCGGCCGCCCTTGCGCTGCTGCTCGCGGAACGTCGCCACCGCGCGCGCCATTGCCTGGGCCCAAGTGTCGTCGAACGGCGCCTTGTCGCGCGTCGCCGTCCAATAGCCGTGCGCGAGCCGCATCGGATAGCAGAGCGAATCCACTTCCCACTTCCGCTCGGCGACGCCCGGCTTCATCTCGGTCTTGTCGGTCTGCGACCAGTCGAGATCGGTCTTGGCGGCGGGATCCTCCATGAACGCATTGGCGTATGAATCGATCAGGATGCAGCGCGCCTGACGCTGGATCAGCCCGTGGAACAGCCGCCTCAGCGGCGCATCCTGCGGTGCGAGATGGACATAGGTCTGCATCTGCGCCGAGCTGTCGCGCAGCCACAGCGCCTTGATGTCGCCGGTGATCACGAAGGCATCGGGCTTGCCGTCGATCTCGCCGACCTTGACCACGGTGGTGTCGAGCGTGTTCGGGTAGCAATTCTCGAACAGCCAGGCGATCTCGGGATCGGCGATCTTCGCCTTTACCGCCCTGATCTCCGCCTCCACCGCCTTGCTGACGAAGCGCCGCGCGCTCACCGGCGGCCGCTTGGAGGCAAAGCCTCCCGCCCCTGCCCCCACCTGCGCCGCCGCCGGCACCGCCGCCGCTACCGCCAGCGCGCCTGCGCCATTCATCACGTCCCGCCGGTTCAACATGGCTTTCCTCACTTGGCTGCCGGTGCGCTCATCGAGAAAGGCGCATTCGCCTTCGCCGTCGCCCAATTCGTGTTGGGCGTCGAGCCCATCACAAAACGTAACGTGCCGCCGGCCTGGAGCATCTCGCGCGACAGCCACGGCTTGTTCTGCGGCTTGCCATTGTAGCTCAGCGACTGGACATAGACGTTCTTCGCGCTGTTGTTCGCCGCCTCGATCGTCAGCGTCTTCCCGCCCGGCATCGTCACCCGCACCGAGCGGAACAGCGGGCTGCCGATCGCATATTGGCCGACGCTCGGCGTCACCGGGTAGAAGCCCAGCGCCGAGAACACGTACCAGGCCGAGGTCTGGCCATTGTCCTCGTCGCCGGGATAACCGTCGGGCGTCGCCGAATAGAGCCGCGCCATCACGTCGCGGGCGTGCGCCTGCGCCTTCCACGGCTGGCCGGCCCAATCGTACAGATAGATCATGTGCTGGATCGGCTGGTTGCCATGGGCATACTGGCCCATGTTGACGATCTGCATCTCGCGCGTCTCGTGGATCACCGAGCCATAATAAGCATCGTCGAACAGCGGCGGGCGTGTGAAGACGGAATCGAGCTTGTCGGTGAACGCCTTGTCGCCGCCGCTGAGGTCGATCAGCCCCTGCACGTCCTGCATCGCCGAGAAGCTGTAGTGGATCGCATTGCCCTCGGTGAAGGCATCGCCCCAGGCGTAAGGGTTGAACGGCTGCATCCAGCTGCCGTCCTTGTTGCGACCGCGCATCCAGCCGGTGCTCGCATCGTAGATCTTGCGATAGTTCTGCGCCTGAGCAGCATATTTCCTCGCATCATCGGTCTTGCCGAGCGCGGCGGCGAGGCGCGACAGCGAGAAATCCGCCGTGGCATATTCCAGCGTGCGCGCCGCGCTTTCGTTGATGCCGGCGTCATAGGGCACATAGCCGAGCTGGTTGTACAGCTCGACGCCCTCGCGACCGACGGCGCTGATCACATTGCCCTTCTTGTCCTTGGGGCGACCTTGCGAGGTGGTCGCGTTCTTGACCATCGCCTCGTAGAGCGTCGCGACGTCGAAGCCGCGCACCCCGTTCAGATAGGCGTCGGCGATGATGTTGGTCGAGTTGGACCCGATCATCACGTCGCGCTGGCCGGGGCTCATCCATTCGGGCAGCCAGCCGCCTTCCTTATACGCATTGGCGAGGCCCTGCATGATCTGCCCGTCGAGATCGGGGCGGACCAGCGCAAAGAACGGGAACACCGCGCGCCACGTGTCCCAGAAGCCGTTGTCGGTGAACATCGGGCCGTCGTGCACCTTGCCGTCATAGGGGCTGTAGTGGACGGTCTGGCCGCGCGCGTCGGTCTCGTGGAACATGCGCGGGAACAGCAGCATGCGGTACATCGCCGAATAGAAGGTGCGGCGATTGTCGAGGCTGGGATCGCTCACCTGGATGCGGCCGAGCTCCTTCTCCCACGCCGCCTTGGCCTTGGCCTCGGTCTGCGCATAGCTGTCGGTGCCGATCTCGCTGTCGAGGTTGCGCGCCGCCTGCTCGGCGCTGATGAACGACGAGGCGACCTTGACGCCGACCTGCTCGCCGGCCTGGGTCTTGAAGCTTACCACCGCGCCGACATGACCGCCCTCGCGGCTGGTCTCGGCGGTCATCTGCCAATTGTCGTCCCAGGTGCGGCTGACGGTGAAATCGTGGTCGAACTGGGCGACGAAGTAATTGTGGAAATTGTCCGGCACGCCGCCGTGGTTGTTGCGGACATAGCCGCTGATCCGGCGATGGGCCGCATCGATCGTGACCATCGAGCCGCCGGCTAGGCCATCGAGCAGGATGTGGGCGTCGTCGCTCTTGGGGAAGGTGAAGCGGAATTGCGCGGCGCGGTTGGTCGGCGCGACCTCCGCAGTGACGTCATAGTCGGCGAGATAGACCTTGTAGTTGTACGGGTGGCTCTCCTCGGCCTTGTGGCTGTACCAGCTCGCGCGCTCGTCTTCCTTGAGCTTGACCGGGCCGGTCTCGGCAAACAGCGAGAAGGCCGCGTAGTCGTTCATCCACGGGCTGGGCTGGTGGGTCTGCTTGATGCCGTTGATCTTGAGATCATGGTACATATAGCCCCAGCCGCTGCCGGGCTTGCCGGTCACCGGCGTCCAGAAGTTCATTCCCCAGGGCACCGCCACGGCGGGATAGGTGTTGCCATAGGACAGCTCGTAGGTGGAATCGGTGCCCATCAGCGGGTTGACCAGATCCGCGACCGACACGTCCGCCGGTGCCGTCGGCCGGGCGTCGCGGGCGAAGGCCGAGGTGCCGAGCAGCGCCGTGCTCGCCAGCAGCGCAACCGTGCCGCGCAGCGCGGGAACGAGAGTCTTCAACGCATGTCTCCCTTGGAACTCGTGGAATAGCTTGTCACGGCCGCGCAGCCCGTCACCGCGCCTGGCGCAGCGGCCGCGGCGCAATGCCGGCATCGGTCATCACCACCGGCTTGATCGTGCCATCGGCGGCAAAGGTCATGCGGTCGATCGCGACCTGGCGATGCTCGCCGATGTCATCGGTGAGCGGCCGGCGATGATAGACGATGTACCAGTCGTCGGTGCCCGGCACGTTGACCACCGAATGGTGCCCCGCCCCGCGCGCGATCTTCTCGTCCTGCGCGAGCACGGTGCCCATCGGCTTGAACGGCCCGGTCGGGCTCGGCCCCATCGCATAGGCGACGCGGTAATCCGCCCCGGTCCATTCGCCTTCGGACCACATCAGATAATAGACGCCGCGCCGCTTGATCATGAACGATCCCTCGACATAGCCAGGCGGCGTGATCTCCTTGTAGGTCGTGCCATCAGCGAACGGCAGCACATGGCGCAGATCGGCGCTCAGCCGCACGACGTTGCAATGCCGCCAGCCGCCGTAGAACAGATACACCTGCCCATCGTCGTCGCGGTAGACGAACGGATCGATCGGCTGCGCGCCATTGTGGAAGGCACCGATCAGCGGCTTGCCAAGCGCATCCTTGAACGGGCCGCCGGGACGATCGCTGACCGCAAGGCCGATCCCGCCTTGTTCGGCATCGCTCTGGACATCGTTGGCGGCGAAGAACAGATAATATTTGCCGCCCGCCTCGATCGCCGATGGCGCCCACACCGCATAGGCCGCCCAGGCGACATCGGCGACGTCGAGCACATGCGAATGCTTGGTCCAATGGACCATGTCGGGCGAGGAGAAGGCGTTGAAGAAGGTCTGCTTGCCATAGGATGGCCGCACCGTGTGGCGGGTGCGTGCCTTGGCCTGCGCGGCCGAGAAATGCGGCGACACGTCGGGCGTCGCGGCATCGTCCGAATAGGTCGGGTAGATCCAGTAGTTGCCCGCGAAGATGCGGATCTCGGGGTCGGCATACCAGCCGGGCAGCACCGGGTTGCGGGCGTAGACGGCACCCGCCGCCAGCAATGCGGCAGCGGTGGCGAAAGCGGTCCGGATCCTGTTCATCACGCTCCGCTTACATGCTGTTTGGTAATGCTGCATATCAACCAGGGGATTCCCCCGTCACCCCGGATGTGGTCCGGCATGACGGGGGGATGCAAGCCCGACTTAGGTCGGTCAGCAGCTCAGAACTTGAACGCTGCGCCGAGATAGAAGCGGCGTCCCGAATAGACGTTCGAGATAAAGCGATCATTGGTGTCGTTGCCGAGGTGCGCTCGCTGTTCAGACTTGGTGAGGTTGACGACCGAGCCGGTGATCTGGAAGTTCTTGAACACGTCGAACGCCGCATTGAGATCGACCTGCTGGTACGGATTCTCATAGACGTTGAGCCCCGAGGAAAGCCCGTCCACCTGCTGGCCCTTGCGGTTGTACGAAGCGCGCAGCAGCACCGGCCCATGTTCGTAGAACACCGAGGCGTTGACCTGAGTCTTGGCGCTGCCCACCAGCGGCGAGGTGCCGAGCTTGGTGCCGTTCAGCGACACGTCGGCCTGTGAGGTGTCGTTATAGGTGAAGTTCACCTGCACGCCGAGACCGAAGTCCAGCGTGTGCTGGGCATAGACTTCCACGCCCTGCGACACCGCCTTCGAGCCGTTAGCCTGGGTGGAATATTGCTGCACCGTCACCGTCTGGCCGGCAACGTCCTGCGGCAGATCGACCACCACCGGGACGATGAAGTCTCCCACGTCCTTGCGGAACAGGGTGAACCCGACCACCGAACCCGGGTGGAAGTAATATTCCGCGCCCACGTCATACTGCCAGGCATTGAACGGCTTCAGCTCGAAGTTGCCGCCACCGCCAAACCAACCGGGCAGCGCGCCGAACTGCGCGCGATCGAACACGAACGGATCAGCGTTGAATGTCAGCGATCGCGCGCCGGCCAGATCGCCATAGCCCGGACGGGAGATGACTTTCGACGCCGCGGCCCGTAGCAACAGCTTCTCGGTCACGTCCCACGAGATGTTGAAGCTCGGCAGGAAATCGGTGTAGCTTTTCGCCTCACGATTGGGACTGAAGACGCGAACTTCGCGCTGGTTCTGTGGAATAACCGAGCAATTGCCGTCTTCCCCCCGCGGCACGTTGGGATCGAACGCCCCGCCGGGGCCATTCAGGCAGTAGTCGTTCTCGTAATACAGCGTGTCGGTCGACGTACCGTCCTGCTTGGTGTTGACCACGCGTAGGCCGATGTTGCCGCGGATGTTGTCATGCTTGTAGTTAAGCTGCGCATAACCTGCCCAGATCCGCTCGGTGATGTTGTACAGGTTTTGCGGCTGAGGCACCCGGATCGGGCCGTTATAGGTCTGATTCAGATAATCGATGTAGTTGGAGATGTTGATCGCCGGGAAAGCGGTCGTCTGGAAGCCACCGGCGATGTTGCCCAGCGAATTGGGATAGAAGATCTGCGGCAGTGCCAGCGCGCCACCGGGCGTGTCCTGGAAACGCAGCGTGTTGGCGGCATCCGAATACCAATCGAACTCGCCGGTCTCGCGATGCACATAGGCGTCGCGCCACTTGGCGCCGAGCTGGATCGAGTCGAGGATTGGCGAATCGAAGTGCCGGGTCAGGTCGACTTGGGCGTAGCGCTGCGAGAGCGTGCTGTTGGTAAAGCCGGACCCGGTCGAGCCGAGATCGATCTGCGCGATGCCGTTCAGCATATTTTGGATGATGTTGGGCGAGAATTGCATCGCCAGCGACTGGTTGGTGAAGTTCCAGGCGCTGAGCATGTTGCCGTTGACGCTGCCGTTGCGCGGTTTCGCCTGCGCGTAGAACTGGAAGGATGGACCGCCGGTTGCCTTCGTCTTGCCGAAGACGAAGTCGACATCCAGCCGGCCGACTTTCCAGGCACCATGGACGTCGTAGGTGTTGGAAATGCTCTTCTGGCGGACATAGGTGTCCTGCGGTGCCGGGGTCTCCATCGTGCACAGATTGCCCGGCACGCGGCAGCCGGTGCCTTCCGGCGGGACCTGGAAGGTGGCGCCGGTCAGCACCGTGCCGCTCTTGTCGAACGTGGCATCGGTGAAGAAGTTGCCATAGCCCCATTCCGGCACCTTGATGGTGCTGCTGAACGCATCGTTGTTCAGCTGGAACCGGAAATAGTTCGCGGTGATCTCCAGATTGTCGAACGGCTTGGCCTGCAACGTGGCCTGGATGCCGAGGCGCTTGCGCTTCTCGTCGGTGATGTTCTCGCCGACCGACTGGGGCGCCCAGTAACCGCTGTAATGCGTACCGCTGCGGGTGGTGGTACCGCCGCCATTACCATCGTTCCAATAGTCGATCGCCGAATCGTTGGCGAAGGTCTTGCCGTTGACATCGGTGGCCGGCTGAGTGGTCTTGTCGTCGGTCCACCAGTGCCAGCTGTCGGCCGACGCGCTGAGCGAACGGTTGGTGCGCACCTGATAGGTCCCGCCGACCAGGAAGCCCAGCGTCTTGTCCTCGTTGTGCCACGAGATCAGCCCGGACAGATTGGGCTCGACCTTCTTGGTGACATCCGCATCGGTGCCTTCGGCAGAGACGCTGCCCGACCAGGGGTCTAGATCGAACGGCACCCGGGTGTGGTTGATGATCACACCGCCGACGCCGCCTTCATCCAGGCGGGCCTCCGATGACTTGAACACCTCGACCCTGCCGATCAGGTTCGATGGCAGCAACACATAGTTGAACGAACGCGACGGATCGCCGCTGTCGGCCGAGGCGATGAAGTTGCCGTTGAGTTCGGTCAGCGTCAGATCCGAGCTGAGGCCACGGATGCTGACCCGGCTGCCTTCGCCGCCGTCGCGGCTGATGATGACGCCCGGCACACGCTGCAACGAGTCAGCGACGTTCTTGTCCGGGAACTTGCCGACATCTTCGGCAGTGATGACATCGATAAACGCATTGGCTTGACGCTTCTGCGACAGGCTCTGCTCGATCGACTGGCGATAACCGGTCACGACGATGTCGGCGGCGTCGGCCTGTAGCTGCCCGGGGCTGGCGAGCGTTTCATTGGCAGCCGGCACCGACACGTCGCCGGCAGTACCGCTATTGTTCTGCTGGGCATCGGGCTGCCCCCCGGCCGTCTGGGCCGCCGCGGCAGTGGAAGGGCTGGTCTGCTGTGCCTGGGCATTGCCGGCGATGCCGGCAATCAGGCTGGCGGACAGGAGTAGCCGCGCAAGGGTGTGACAACGGCGCGATGCAATACCACGCTCAACGTAACGAGCAGCCATTTCTTCCTCCTCCTATGGGTTGGATACCTGCCGGCTCCTTCCCTTTTTACCCCTCGTCATCCGGTGTAGGTCCCAGCCGATGGACTGCTGCTGCCGTGATAACCCGCATATTTCGCAATACAGAAAACAAATTGTCAATTGAAATGTCCGCGGTGTATCTGAATGTTGCTGGCGCGCCTCTGTGATACAGCGATGAGGCGGTAGAATTGCGGGATAGCCGGAAGAGAACCATAGCTTGCAATGGTTGATCCCGGAACGTGGCAGGAGACCTGGTCGGCGAAACCATGCTGCGTCCGTTGAATTAGCCAAATTGATGTAATAACAAGCAGCATGACTACAGCAGGTGTGACCGAGCTCGAGTGCGGGCCGGTACGGAGGGGAGAGGGGCAGTGTTGGAACAACTGACAGCAACAGCGGACGCCCTCATGGCGGGAGTCGAACTGGGCGGCACCAAATGCGTCTGCACCCTCGCCGCCGGGCCTGGCGCGATCGTCGATCAGCGCGTGATCCCGACCACGACGCCCGGGGAAACCCTTCCCGAGATTGTCGCGACGCTGCGGGCGTGGGACGAGGCGCACGGCTTCGAGGCGATCGGCATCGCCTCCTTCGGCCCCCTCTCCCTGAACCCCGCCGATTCGCGGTTCGGGCGGATTCTCGCGACCAACAAGCCGGGCTGGCGCGATGCCGATATCGTCGCCGCGATCACGCAGCCGTTTGATCGCCCCTTTGCCCTGGACACCGATGTCAACGGCGCGGCGCTGGCTGAAATGCGCTGGGGATGTGCGCAGGGACTGCAGGATTTCGCTTATGTGACGGTCGGCACCGGCATTGGCGTCGGCCTGATCGTTCATGGCCAGCCCACCCGCGGCATCGGCCACAGCGAAGTCGGCCATATCCGCGTGCCGCGCCTGCCCGGTGACACCGTCGCCAGCGCCTGCCGCTACCATGATGACTGTGTCGAAGGGCTGGCGTCCGGCAGCGCGCTGGTCGCGCGGCTGGATGGCCGGGCAATCGACACGCTGGCGCCCGATGATCCGGTCTGGGCGCCGATGGTCGCGGCGCTCGCGGCGATGGCGCATGCGCTGATCGCCACCACGGGGCCGTGGCGGATCGCGATCGGCGGCGGCGTGGTCACGCGCCAGCCGCATCTGCTCGCGCAGATCGAGGCCGAGCTCGAGCGAAGCCTCGCCGGCTACATGGCGCTGCCCGACGGGCCGATCATCGTCGCGCCCGCGCTCGGCGATCTCGCCGGGCCGCTCGGCTCGATCGCGCTGGCACTCGAGGCGCGCGCGCGGCAATGATCCGGGCGCGTCGGCAGGCCGGCGCCAGCTCGCCCCTTGCGCCGCCTGGATCGGCCGCAGCCGCCAGGCTTGAGCCGTCCACCACTGCAAGGAGAAGGTCATGACCATCACCGCCTGGCGCCACGCCGTCCTGCCGCTCGCGGCGCTGCTCGCCGGCTGTGCGCCGTCGCTCAAGGTGATGACCTTCAACGTTCGCTATGCCTCGGATCAGCCACCCCATGCATGGCCCGAGCGGCGGCCGGTGATGATCGACCTGATCAGGCGGGCGCACCCCGATGTGATCGGCACCCAGGAGCTGCTGCAACGGCAGGGCGACGATCTGGTCCAGGCCCTCCCCGCCTATCGCTGGTTCGGCCGCGACCGGCACGGTGGCCATGCCGACGAGCATATGGGCATCTTCTACCGTCCAGATCGGCTGCGCATCGTCGACCAGGGCGACTTCTGGCTATCCGACACGCCAGACGTGCCCGGCAGCATGAGCTGGGGCACCGATCTTGCCCGCATGGCCAATTGGGCGGTGTTCGAGCCGCTCGGCCATCCGTCGCGTCGCTTCCTGTTCCTCGATACGCACCTGCCCCACCGCGACACCGACGACGACGCCCGCGCCAAGGCCGCCGCGCTGATCCTCGCGCGGCTGCCGGCGCTCGCCCATGGCCTGCCGGTGATCCTCGCCGGCGACATGAACGCACGTCCGACCACCAGCGCCTACGCAACGCTCGCCGCCGCATTGACCGACGTGCGCGAGCAGGCGACGCGACGCCGGGGCCCCGACAACACCTTCCACGATTTCACCGGCACCGCCGACCGGCGGATCGACTATCTGTTCGTCCGCGGCTTCCACGCCACCGCGGTGGAAACAGACACCTATCACCGCGGTGCCACCTACCCGTCGGATCATTTCCCGCTGTGGGCGAAGCTGACCTACGACCGCGCCGGCACGCCCTAACGACGCCGGCGCAGCCTCGGCCGGCCTATTTGTGCGCCGCCCACTTTCGCCACATCGCCGGATCCGCAAGCATCTTCATGTAGACGCCGCCGACCACCGCGCGCGCCTGGAAACCGACCTGGGTACCGTCCTTGGTCTCATACCAGTCGCTCAGCGGCACGCGGGTGGGTGATTCCAGCATGTAGCGGTGGAGCGGCGCGATCAGCTGGGCGAAGGCCGCCTTGTCATCGGTCAGCGTCGCGCTCCAAGTGATCCAGTCGAGCTTGGTGTAGGTCTTGCGGCTGTCGAGCGGCAGGCCGTAGGGACCCTGCTGCGTGAGATAGAAGCTCACCTCGTCGCGCAGCAGCGTCTGGGGGAACAGGTGGTGGCCGAGCACCTTGTCCCAGACCAGATTGTACTTCTGGCTCCACGTGCCCGGCCGGTCGAAGGCGAGCTTGGTATGGTCGCCGTCCTTGGCCATCACCAGCCACTTGGCCGCCATCTGCCGCGCCGCCGCGCCGTAGCGCGCCGCCTCGTCCTTCTTGCCGAGCATCCGCGCCAGCTCGGCATAGCCGTCGAGCGCGCTGATCGCCTTGACCGAGAGATTGCTGTTGTGGGCGAGATGGCCGGCGAAATCATCGGTGCTGAGCTGGTTCTCCGGATCCAGCCCCTTCTCGCGCAGGTAGCTCGCCCAGCGCTGCAGCAGCGGCCAGTAATGGGCGGCGAAATCGGCATTGCCGCGGATCTTGGCGAGCGCGTCGATCATCAGCAGCATGTTGCCGCTCTCCTCGACCGGCATCTGATCGTCCTCGGTGCGCTCGCCGCCGCCGTACACCTGGCCATTGGCCTGCGGATAGGTGCCGAGATCGTGTGGCGCGAACGGGAAGCGCCAGCGCGGCATTGACGCATAGTCGAGGATCGGGCGCATCTGCGCTTCGAGCAGATTGGGGTTGAACAGCAGGAAGAACGGCGACGTCGGGTAGGTGATATCCACCGTGGCGATGCAGCCGTTGCTGAAATTCTCCTTGGAGAAATACAGCGGGGTGCCATCGATGTCGGCGACGAGCTTGTGTGCCGCCAGCGTCTGCCGATAGGCGGCGATCGCGAGCTCGGCATAGTCGCGCCCGCCGACCCGCTCGAGATCGGTGATGAGCTCGCGATCGAACGCCGCGCCGCGCTGGCGCAGCGCGCCTTCCTCGGCCTCCGCCTTCACCAGCAGCTCGGCCATCGTCATGCCGTTGCGGCGCCAATAGGCGGGCAACCGCCGCTTGAAATACTCGATCGCGTCGATGTCGTCATAGGCGAGCATCGCCCGCCGCGTCGCGGCATCGGCGCCGACGCTGCCGAAATCGGCCTGCATCGTCATCAGCGGGCGGTCCTGATGCGCGAGCCGCGGCATGGCGAGATCGTCCGCCACCGGCAGCACGCCCTTGTCGAGCAGCACGCCGTGCGCACGGTCGCCGATGATCGCGGTCGTCGTCCCGGGCTGGGCGGGCACGGCCAGCTGTGCCCATCCCCAGTCGATCCGGACATTGTCGCCGACCTTCTGCAGCACCTGCTGGCTGTTGGTGCCGAGCCGCATCACCGCCATGTCGCCGACCCGGCTGGTGCCCCAGACGACGCTCTGCTGGTCGTTGTCTACCGCGAGCTGCGCGCTGGCGTCGAAGTAGAGCTGGACGGCATGACGGCCGCCGTCGATCGCCTGCACCGTCCAGCTGAGGTAGGTCACCGGCCGCGACAGTACGTCGAGATCCTGCGGCAGCGCCGGCGTGAAGAAGGTCGCCGTCAGCCGGATTCCCGCGCCTTCATAGGTATAGGCGGTCCGCGTCGGAGTCAGCGCGCGCGCGCGCTGCGGCAGCACATCGCCACGCCCAGAGCCCATGAACCGCAGCAGCTTGCCGTCGATCCGCACCCAGCCGTTCATCTGCTGCTCGGCGCCGGTCCAATGCTTGGTCGGCTGGTCGCTCAGCGTGTCGCCCATGCTCCAGATGCTGAAATAGGGATCATGCGCGACCAGCGGCGTCGCCGGCGTGCGGCTCAGCACCGCCTCCTGCGCGCGCAGCGGCGCGGTGCCGGCCGCGACGCACAACAAGGCGGTGGTGAGATGGAGCGACAGCCGCTTGATCGATCGGGACGTCAGCATGGCAATTCCTTGTACGTTGCGCCTGATCGTGCAGGCGACACTCCACGATCAGTGGAAGGAGGGCGGCGGCACCGCGGTCGCCCAGGCGCGCGCCGGCTCCTTGACGAGGGTGAAATCGAGCGTGCCGCCACGGGCGACGAAGTCGGCGGGCAGCCAGGCGTGGTCGCTGGATCGCCCGTCCACCCGCAGTGCACGGACATAAGGCGCATCCGCCGCGGCACCGCTGGCACGGATGGTCATCCGCCCGCCCGCCCGGTCGATCGTCGCCGCCGGAAACAGCGGGCTGCCGATCACCAGCTCGGCGCGACCGGGATAGAGCGGGTACAGGCCCAGCGCCGACCACACGTACCATGACGACATCTCGCCGAGATCGTCGTTGCCGGAGATGCCCGCCGGCGTGTTCGTCCAGATCTGGCGCATCGCCGCGCGCACCGTCGCCTGCGTCTTCCACGGCTGGCCGACGAACAGATACAGCCAGGGCGACGCGATCGACGGCTCGTTGTCGAGCTCCGCGTGCAGCGGCCCCGATTTGGTCACCGCCCAGCCGCCATCCGGCGTGCGGAAAAAGTCGTCGAGCCGGCGGATCGCCGCGTCGCGGCCGCCAAGCGCCGTGATCAGCCCCGCCGGATCGAACGGCACCATCCACAGATATTGCGCGCCGCTGCCTTCCACGAACTCGTCATCGGCCGCGGGATCGAACGCCGGCCAGCTGCCGTCGGCCTTGCGCGGCTGGATATAGCCACCCTGCGGCGTTGCCGTCGGGTTGAACAGATTGCGCCACCAGCCCGAGCGCTCGGTGAAGCGGCGTTCGCCCGCCGTATCACCGGCCATCCGCGCCAGCTGGGCGAGGCCGAAATCCGCCGCTGCCAGCTCCAGCGTGTCGGCGGCGCTGCCCCAGCCGGGGGCGCCTGCCGGCATGTAATGCAGCCGCAGCCAAGCATCGAGGCCGGGGCGCTGGCCGATGCACATCACCGGGCAGCCCTTGCGGCTCAGGTCCTTGGCGGTGGGCACGGTCGCTGCCTGCTTCAGCGAGGTATAGGCATGGCCGAGATCAAAGGCACGCCCGCCGAACGCGCGCACCGCCGCGAGCGACGGCGGCGAGGGATCGCCGTTCATCACGCTCGTGGTACCGGTCAGATGGGTCCAGCGGTCCCACACGCCGCCATTCTGATCGGCCTGGTTGAGCAGCGACTGGGCAATGTCGGACCCGCGCTGGGCATCGAGCAACGTCACCAATTGCAGCTGCGATCGGTAGACGTCCCAGCCCGAGTAATTGGCATATTGCGCATGCTGGCCGGCCGACAGCGGATGGGTCTTGCCGTCCATGCCGCGGTAGCGGCCATCGCCGTCGCTATACAGCGTCGGGGTCAGCAGCGAATGGTACAGCGCCGAATAGAAGACGGTGCGGTCCGCGGTCGCCCCGCCGGTGATCGCGATCTGGCCGAGCGCGCGGTTCCACGCCGCACGGCCCGCCGCCTGCACCGCCTCCATCGTCGTGCCCGCCGGGCTTTCCCGCTCGAGGTTCGCGCGCGCGCCCGCCTCGTCGACATAGGAAATGCCGATGCGGGCGGTCACCGCCGCGCCATGCTGGGGGTCGAAGCTGATCCAGCCGCCGCTGCCCTTGCCGGCGAGGGGATGGCCCTGCGGTCCATAGCCGGTGCCCCCCGCGCCGGTCGTCGCGCCCTTGGCGATCGTCTCGTCACGCCAGGTGCCGCCGACCGCGAACGGCTGATCGAACACGGCGACGAAATGCAGCGTGTAATAGCTTTCGCGCCGATCCTCGGCGAGATAGCCGCAGAAATTGCCGCTGGTCACCGAGCCCGAGACGGTGCGCGTCGCCGGGTCGATCCGGATCGTCGCGGCGGTGCTGCCGACCTCGCTGTCCGAGGTGCGGAACAGGAGGTTGGCGGGCTTGTCGGCGGGAAAGGTGAAGCGGCCCACCGCGGTGCGATCGGTCGCGCCGAGTTCGGCGACCACGCCATTGTCCAGCGTCACCGCATAGCTGCCGGGGTGGGCGCGTTCCTTGGCATGATCGAGCAGGCTGGCGTAGCCGAGCCCGGCCTGCACCGAGGAGGGCGATTGCGCCACCGGCACCGTCACCGGCATGATCGGCACGTCGCCGCTCGCGCCGGTGCAACCGGTGCCCGAGACATGGGTCAGGCTGAAGCCTTTCACCCCATTTGCACGCCATTCATAGCCGCCTGGGGCCGATATCGGAAAGCGCTTGCCCGGCAGCGGCGTCTCCTCCGGACTAAACGCCACCATCCCAAACGGTCGCGTCGCGCCGGGAAAGACGTTGCCGCCGTTGGTGGTGCCGATGAACGGATTGACCTCGGCCGCGACATCGGATGCCGTGCCGGTGCGCTCATCCTGCGCGGCGGCGGCAGAGGCGGCGAGGCAAAGGGTAACGGCAACCAGGTTGCGGATCGAGCGCATCGCCGTCTCCATAAGTAAAGACGCTTTGCTTAATGCTCGTCGTCACCTTAGGTCAATCCGGGTAACACTTGATTGCCGCTGGTGACCGCCCGCCCGCGGCTCACGTCATCCTGGCGAGCAGGTCATCAACGCTGCAGCTGGCGAAGCTCGCGAAATTATCGGCGATCCCGTACGGCAGCAGCAGCGTGCGGCCATGCGCGATCGCGCCGCAGCTATAGACCACGTTGGGCACATAGCCGCTGCGCTCGCTTACGCTCGGCCGCATGATCGGCTCGGGGGTGCGCGCCAGCAGCTTGCCCGGGTCCTTCTTGTCGAGCAGGCAGGCTCCCATGCAATAGTTGCGCATCAGGCCGACGCCGTGGGTGAGCACCAGCCAGCCCTCGTCGAGCTCGATCGGCGAGCCGCAATTGCCCATCTGGATGAATTCCCATGGATAGCGCGGGCCGATCAGCTTGGCGCCGCCATTCCAGGTGGTGATGTCATCGGATTCGATCAACCAGAGATTCTCATTGTCCTGACGACCGAGCATTGCGAAGCGGCCGTCCACCCGGCGCGGGAACAATGCCATCCCCTTGCTCATCGGCACCGAGCCCTTGAGCGCCGTCATCTCGAAGGTGTTGATGCCGGTGCCGCGGAACAGCTCGCAGCGCGCGTTGCGCCCGTCGAAGGCGGTGTAGGTGCCAAGGAAGCTGGGGCTGCCGTCCTCGTCGGTGAACCGCACCATGCGCAGGTCCTCGATCCCCTGTCGCTGGCTGGCGGTGACTGGGAACAGCACGCTTTCCGCAGGATCCTGACTGCCTTCGCAGATCACCCGGGTCGTGCCCTCCTGCCCGCTGGCGTCCGGCCCCTCGATCCGCGGCGAGGTCACCCAGGGGCTGGGTTCGTCGACATGGAAGCCGTTGCTCGCGCTCCAGCTGCCGGTGCGGAAGGTGACGGAGGAGACATGGCCCTCGCCGATGCCGCGCAGCGACAGGATGAAGTTGAGCCCGTCATCGGGCGCGCCATCCTGGTTGAGGCGCATGACGATGCTGGGGTTGAACAGCGCCGCCGCCTCGAACGAATATTCGGCGCTGAGATAGGCGCCGATCAGCAGCTGCTGATCGGGATCGGCCGTCACCTTCTCGGAAAGGCTGTCGCTCACTTCCTCGAAGCGGCGGACGAGCATGGCCTCGACATTGCGATGCCGCTCGGAGAGTGAGCTGATAGCGGTGACGCACATCTCGCGCCGGGTCGCGGCGTCGAGCGACAGCACCCGCTCTATCACGTTGCGCATCCGCGGATGATCGGCATCGCGGAAGGCTTCGGGATAATCGACGTTGAACGGCTTGATTACGGTGCGCGACGGGTCCGGCCGGAGGTGGAGCTCCGACAAAGCGAGCAGATCGTCACTCATGCAGGTCGTCTCCGGCTGTGCCGCGCAAGATGCGAAAGGTGCGGATGGGGCAGCGGCATGTCGGGGCGCTAACGAAGCGCCCCTTGTTAAGCTCCCGCCGCCCGACCGCTGATCGCGGCCGGGCGGGGCTGACCGTGTCAATTAGGCTTGCGCCGTCAGTGAAGCGGCATCGAGGTCGACCTTCATTTCGCGCGGCCAGTAGCGGAGACTGCGGCACGTCTTCACGAACGTCTTGGCGTCCTTGCCCTTGCTGAGCGCGACGAAACCCGCGTCAAGCTCGGGCACCCGCGCGGCATCGAACAGCGTGGTAGCCGCAGCGCTATAACCGATGAACTTGCAATGGCCGAACGCGTCGGCGACGAAGTCCTTCGACGCGGCGTCCTTTGCAAGCATCGCCCCGCCCTGCTCGGACGGCAGCACCGCGACCGCGTCGAACAACACCGACGGGCCTCCATCGATCTTCTGCTTGGCGGCGACCTTGGTGCCGTCATCGAGCGTGACGCCGCCGATCTTGGGTGCGACCACCTCCCACATTGCGCCTTCCGCATCGAGCGCCTTGGTCAGCCCGTTGAACAGGTCGGCGCTCGAGCCGTCGGTGAGGAACAGGCCCATCTTGCGGCCCTTGAAGGTGCCCGGGCCGTTGGCGAGGATACTGAGCTTGGCCGAGGGCGGCAGATCGAGCGTCGGCTTGGCCGCCCGCGCCGCCTCGGGCAGATCCATGCCGAGGCCATCGGCCACGGTGGCGGCGAGGCCGTCGTCAATGTTGCGCAGGTGCGACACCGCCCGCGCGCGGATGTCGACCCGCTCCACCTTGGAGAGTTCGAACACCAGCGCATCGCCGATATGCTTCTGCTCGATCGGTTGCTGGCTGATGAAGAACTGGCGCGCCTGGCTGTAGTGATCGGCAAAGGTCTCGGACCGGATCCGCTGCTTGGTGCCCTGCACCTCGGCCGGGAAGCTGCGGTAGCCGATCTCGGGGTTCTCGCGCGGGCCGCCATCTGCACCCCAGCTGTTCGGCTCATAGTTCGCCCGCCCCTTGGGGTTGCGCATCGCCATATGGCCGTCCTGCTGGAAGTTCATCACCGGACAGCGCGGCGCGTTGACGGGCAGATGCGTGAAATTGGGGCTGCCGAGCCGCTTCAGCTGGGTATCGAGATAGGAGAAGTTGCGGCCGTGAAGCAGCGGGTCGTCGCTGAAATCGATCCCGGGCGCGACATTCTGGGTACAGAACGCCACCTGCTCGGTGCTGGCGAAGAAATTGTCGACGTTGCGGTTGAGCGTCATCGTGCCGATGATCCGGACCGGCACGTCCTCTTCGGGGATCAGCTTGGTCGAATCGAGGTGATCGAACGGCAGGCGGTCCGCAGTCTCCTGGTCGAACAGCTGGACGCCGAGATCCCATTGCGGGAAGTCGCCGCTCTCGATTGCCTGCCACAGGTCGCGGCGGTGGAAATCGGGATCGGCGCCGTTGATCTTGACCGCCTCGTTCCACAGCACCGATTGCAGGCCCTGGCGCGGCTTCCAGTGGAACTTGACGAAGGTCGACTTGCCTTCGGCAGTGACCAGCCGAAAGCTGTGCACGCCGAAGCCTTCGATGGTGCGGAACGAGCGCGGAATCGTCCGGTCGGACATCTGCCACATCACCATGTGCCACGCCTCGGGGCTGAGGCTGGCGAAATCCCAGTAATTGTCATGCGCCGACTGCGCCTGCGGGAAGGCGCGGTCCGGCTCCTGCTTCACGGCATGGACGAGATCGGGAAACTTGATCGGATCCTGGATGAAGAACACCGGGATATTGTTGCCGACTATGTCCCAATTGCCCTGCTTGGTGTAAAATTTCACCGCAAAGCCGCGCACGTCGCGCGCCAGATCCGACGATCCCTTGTTGCCCGCGACCGTGGAGAAGCGGACAAACACCTCAGTCTGCTGGCCGACCGTGCTCAGCACGTCCGCGCGGGTATACTCGGCGAGGCTGTCGGTGAGCTCGAACACGCCATGCGCGCCATAGCCACGGGCGTGGACCACGCGCTCGGGGATGCGCTCGTGATCAAAGTGAAAGATCTTCTCGCGCAGGATGAAGTCCTCGAGCAGCGTCGGCCCTCGCTGGCCGAGCTTCAGGCTGTTCTGGTCGTCCGCGACCGGGATGCCCTGCTGGGTGGTCATCGTCAGCGCGGCATCCGTAGTGGTCTGGTGGGTCTCGCCGCCATGACCCTGCTGCTCGGCATAATGGGTCGGCAGATCCGCGCCTGCGGGTGCCGGCGGCACCTTCGCGGGGCTCTCACCCTTCACTTTACCGCTGTCGCCCTTGCTGTTCTTGCGTGCCATCGTCGATCCTTCCGTTTGGTCCAGACTGCCATCAGAACAAGCGCGGGGCGAGGAGCATATATTTGAATGTGAGGGAACTTATTGCATCACCATCCATAACACAGGCTCACCTGCACCACCCCGGATAAACTTTCCGAAGACCTTCCAACTTCCGGCTGACCACGGCGACAACATGCGATAGCGATGACGACCCGGGTGCCGATGGCACCGGAGCGACCATCGCATCCGGCACCAAGCCGGTTGAACTGGAGACGAGCCCTGCCCGACACCCTGCCGGTCATCATTTGCGTTCCGGCCAGGAACGAGGAACAGGCGCTGCCGGTGATGCTCGATGCCCTGTCTGCACTCACCGTCACGGCAGGGCGGCTGACGGTGTGCATCCATCTCGACGGCTGCGACGATGGCAGCCACGCCATCCTCGATCGTGCCGCCGCGGCCTCCCCCTTTCCACTGATCGTCGCGGCCGCGGAAACCTGCGGGGATGCCAATGCCGGCGCTGCCCGGCGGGCGGCGATGGCAATGGGACTGGCCGTGCTCGGCGGCGCCGAGGGGGCGTTGTTCACCACCGATGCCGACAGTCGCCCTCGCCCCGACTGGATCGAGGCGGGCGCCGCCGCCCTGCAGGTTGCGGATGTGGTCGCCGGCCGGATCGTCCGACTCGATGGCGCGGCCGATCCCGACCAGTCGCGGATCGAGCGCTATTATGATCGACTGCACCTTTACCGCCGCCTGATCGATCCCGTGCCCTGGGAAGCACGCAGCACGCATCATTTCACCGGCGGCGCCAACATGGCGATCCGTGCCTCCGTCTACCGCGCGCTCGGCGGTTTCGCGCCGTTGCACTCGGGCGAGGACGCGGCGCTGCTCGACGACGCGGCGCGCGCAGGGTTTCGCGTGCGCCGCGATGGCGCGATGGTGGTCGACACCTCGTCACGGCGCACCGGCCGCGCCATCCACGGCCTGGCGAGCGCCTTGCTCGCGCTTGATGCCGGCCGCCTGCCGATAGTCGCGCATCCCCAAGCGGCCGCCTGGCAATGGCAGGGCCATGCCGCAGCCCGACAGGCGTTCGCGGCAATCCCGCAACTCGACGTCCGCGCCGATCTCGGCCGGCGATTGGGCCTAACGGCCGACCATGTCCTCGGCGTCGCCCGCGACTGCCCGAACGCGGAAGCCTTCGCGATGCGGATCGTGCCTGCCTCGCCGATCGCCCCCGGCACCGTCAGCCTAGCCGTCGCGGAAGAAGCGCTCGCCGCGCTCGAAGCCGGCTGGAGCGAGGTCGCAGCATGACCATGGCAGACCAGCTTACCGCCGCCATCGCCGGCACGGGCTGGGATCGAGCGCCTGCGCGCGACCCGCAGGACGCGGCGGAGAGCCTGGCAATTCTGGCGCCACTGTACGCCATGGGCCGGCGAGACCTGCCGCTCGGCCGCTTGCTGGAGGGCCATGTGGACGCCGTTCAGATCGTCCAGCGCTATGGCAGCACCGCGCAAGTCGGTCGATTGCGCCAGGCGCTCGCCGGCGGGGCGAGGCTCGGGGTCTGGAACGCGGCATTGCCAGACGAACCGCTGCTGCTCGAAGGCGGCCGATTGCGCGGTGGCAAGAGCTACGCATCGGGCGCGGGGGTGGTGACGCATGCGCTGGTGACCGCCCGCGATGACGCCGGCACGCGGCTTATCCTCGCCGATCTGGCGAGCACGCCCCCCGCGATCGATCGCGGTTGGTGGCGGACCACGGGGATGCAGCGCTCCGAGACGCATCAGGTCCGCTGGTCGGATGCCGCAATTGCCGATGATGACATCATCGGCGAGCCGGATGTCTACGCCCGCGAACCGTTCTTCAGCGGCGGCGCGCTGCGCTTCGTGGCGGTGCACGCCGGCGGAACCGCCGGGCTGTGCGATCAGGCGCGTGACCATCTCGTCGCCGCCGGGCGGGCCGACGATCCGTTTCAGGCCACCCGCCTCGCCGAACTATTCTGGCTCGCTGATGCCGCCGCCGCTGTCGTGCGGCGCGCTGCCGTCGCCTGGTTCGACACCGACGGCGAGGAGCGGCTGGCACGGGTGGCTGCGGCGCGCATCGCCGTGACCGATATAGCCGAACGCGCCATCGCGCTTGCCCAGCACGCCGTTGGGCTAGCCGGCCATTTCGTCGATCACCCGCTGGCGGCGCTGCTTACCGACCTGTCGGTGTATTTGCGGCAACCCGTGCCGGATGCCCAGCGGCTGCGGGTCGGCCGCGCGGTCAAGGACGGCCTGCTGGTGCCGTCGCTGTGAGGCTGCGCCTCACCGGCGTGCGGCATGCGGTGATCGTCGCACCGCATCCCGATGACGAGGTAATCGGCGCCGCGGCGCTGATCGCCGCCCTCAGGTCGCATGGCACGCGAGTGACGGTGGTGGTGGTCAGCGACGGTGCGGCCTCGCATCCCGCCAGTCGACAATGGCCGCGCCAGCGGCTGATCGCGGCACGACGGCGCGAAAGCCTGATCGCGCTGCGCCGGCTCGCCGTACCTGCTGGCGATGTCCGCTTCCTCGGGTTGCCAGACGGAGCGCTGCCGCAGCAATCCGATCGATGCCGTCGCCGCGTGCGACGCGCGGTCGGCTTGGCCAAGGGCGTCGATCTGATCGTCGGGCCGGCCCCGAGCGACGCGCATCCCGATCATCGCGTCGTCGCCGCTGCGCTGGCGGGCGGGTTCGGCACCGCGCGGCGCCTCGCCTATCAGGTCTGGCCGCCCCGCGCCGGCCTGGGCGGGCGGGAGGGAACGATCGCGATGCGCGGCGGCCATGCGGCCAAGCGCTCGCTGATCCGGCTGCATCGCACCCAGCTTGGCGCGATCACCGATGATCCGAATGGTTTCGCCATCGCTCGCCATGAGCTCGCCGCCTTTGCCCACCCGGTTGAGACCTTCGTCGAGTGGCGGCGGTGAAGGCGATCGGCCTTGCTGGCTTTGCCGACAAGTTCGCCGATAGCGGCGACCCGTGGGGAACCTTCACCAACCGCGACGAAGCCGTCAAACGCGGAGCTATCCTCCATGCCCTGGGCCCGGGGCCAATCGGCCGCGTGCTCGAGCTCGCCAGCGGCAATGGCTCGAACAGCCGGGCGATTGCGCCGCGGGCGCTGCGCCTAGACGCAACCGAAGGCACGGAAGAAGGCACCCGCCTCACCGCTGAGGCGATCGCCGGCTGTGATGGCGCGCGCGCGATCCGGCTGGCGCTACCCGCACCGCTGCCACGTCCGCGGTACGATGCGGTGATCATCGCGGAGCTGCTTTATTACCTGTCGCCGGCCGACATGGCCCGCGTCGCCGCCGATGTCGCGGCTGCGCTGCGCCCTGCCGGGCGACTGGTGCTCGCCCACCATCGGATCGATTTCTACGACTTCGCGCAGCATGCGCGCGGCATCCAAGAGCGGTTCCTGCGCCTGACGGGCGCAGCGTGGCGGATACGATCGGTAAGAGCATCCCGCCGCTGGGCGGTGATCGTCGCGGTGAAGGTCTCCGACCGCAGCTCGGGCCAGGGCGGCCGGTAAGGCAGCTTTAATGACGCGCAGGCGGACCCATCCTCATGACAACTCGTTCGCAGCACGGGATTTATCCCAAGCGAGAGGATGATTTTGATGGCCATCAAGTTTGCCGGAACGATGAACGCGATCAATCGCGGGCTGGAAGAGACCAAGCCTGCCAAGGGCGCCGACATGGTGGAAGATTGGGAAGCCGCGCTGGCCGATGTCGACGTACCGGGCGCCAAGGGAATCCTTCGCGACCTCGGGTCGCTGCGCAAGCAGCTGGAAAAGGACACGCCCGATGAGGATCGCGTCCACGCCCTGCTCCACCGTCTCGGCGTCGCCACCACCAAGATCGCCGACAAGGCCGACAAGTCGCAGGACAAGCTGAAGGCGCTTGGCGAGGCGCTGACCGAGGCCGGCGAGGATCAGCCGGACGAGGAAGAGGATACCGCCGCCGCTGCGGCGCCGAAGCGGGCGCGCAAGAAGAAGTGATGCGCACGGCCGGGCGGTTCAGCTGACCGTCCGGCCGCCTGCCTGCGAACTGCATGAATGCGCCTGCCGGATTGATCGAGGCGACGCCTGCTAGCGGGATCGCCGCTTCGGCCATTTTGGCGGGCCGCCATTCTCCTCGGCGGCAAGCTTGCGCCAGCGCTCGAACCGCGCCGAGGTCAGCAAGCCTGCCGCGATCCCTGCCTGGACTGCGCAACCCGGCTCCGCGCCGTGCGCACAATTCGAGAAACGGCAGTCCTGCGCCATCAGGATGAAGTCGTCGAACACCTCGGCAATGCCCGTCGCTGCCTCGGCCAGCTGCAATTCGCGCATGCCGGGCAGGTCGAGCAACCAGCCGCCATGCTCGAGGCGGTGCATCTCGCGTACCGTCGTGGTGTGCCGGCCGGTATCGTCATGGTCCCGGACCGCCTGGGTGGCGATGCTGTCCGAGCCTCGCAGCGTGTTGACGAGCGTCGACTTACCGACCCCCGACGAGCCCAAAAAAGCGACGGTTTGGCCGGGGGCGCACCAGGAGGCGAGGCGGATGACGTCGGCGGGGTCGCGGCCGTTGACGGTTTCGACCACCAAATTGGCCTCGATCGCGCGTGCGGCTGCAGCGAACGTCTCGGCACTGTCGGTCAGATCGGCCTTGGTGAGGACCACGACCGACGGCACGCCTACCTCGCGCGCGAGCACCAGATAGCGCTCCAGCCGCGCGACGCTGAAATCCTGGTTACACGAGGCGACGATGAACACCGTGTCGACATTGGCGGCGATCATCTGCTCGGTACGCGGATCGGCCGGCGAGCGCCGCTTGAACAGGTTCATCCGCGTGAGCACCCGCAGCGGTTGCAGCGTACCGCCATCGATCAGCAGCCAATCGCCCACCGTCGGATGATCGCCCGACGGCCCGGCACCGGGAATATGGGGATCGATCAGGCGCTGCCCGTCCGCGCCGGCAACGGCGATCTTGCCGCGATGGACCGCCATGACCCGCACGGGATGATGGTGGAGGGCCTCGTCGGCGGAGAGCTGCTGGCTGAAATGAGCGGTCCAGCCGAGCGCCGCCAACATGTCGTTGGAGGATCTCATGAGGTCGTGCCGCAGCAACGCTTGGCTTTCTTGCCCGACCCGCAGCGGCACGGGTCGTTGCGGCCGATCTTCGACGCGCTTTCGCCAGCCGGCGCCACCGACGCCATTCCGCCTTCACGCTGGCGCGCGACGTACAGCCGCAGCACGACATCGGCGAGCTCGGCCGGCGCCCGCTCGTCGAGCGTGTTAATCTCCATACTGTCGAGCGCGCTCTCCTCGCGGGCTATGGCGATCAGCATCGACAGCCGCGACAGCGCATCGGCGGCGTCCGCATCATCACCCTCGGCCCAGGCATCCCACAGCTCCGGGCGCAATTCCATGGCCTCGGCAAAGCCGTCGACCCACAGTTCCCACAACAGGTCGCCATTACGTTCGTCGACGTCGAAGATCGGCTGCGGCTTGCCCCGGCCAAGATCGCGCGCGATCTCGCCGTACCGCGCGAGCACCGCATCGGCGAACCATTGCACATCGAGCGGATCGTCGAAGGGCGGCACCCCGCCATCGTCGGCGCCCCACACGCTCGTCAGCCACTCGACCGGCAGGATCGGCTCGGGCGAGACGAGGATGCCGGTGAGGAAGCCATCGAGCTCGGTGAGCAGCATCGGCTCTTCGAGCGGGAGATCGGCGAGCGCACCGTCCAGCCGGCGCAACCGCGAGGGCAGCTGCCTCATGCGACCGCGCCCGTCGGCATCGGCGCCACGTATGTAGCGCCGGCCAAAACAGGTGCGCCGTCGCCGGAATCTTCGCTATCTACCGCGCGTGGTATGGCCCATGGAATTAGCATGGCAGGTGAGTAGCATGGCATGATCGCAAATGGCAGCGCCGGAGCCGTCGACCCCGATCCCGATCCCGACACCGAGCCTCGCCCGTCGGCCGGCGATGCCCGCAGCGAAACGCTTGCGCTCCTCGCCCGCCGCGCACCTGCGGCGACCGTCTGCCCCAGCGAGGTGGCGAGAGCATTGGCCGCCGCGACGCCGACGGCGCCCTCATGGCGCGAGGCGATGCCCGCGGTTCACGCCGCGATCGACCGGCTGGTGGACGAGGGGCTGGTGACACTGAGCTGGAAGGGCACGCCGCTTGCCGCGCGAGCCGGACCGTATCGTATCAGTCGTGGCCCAGGAGGCTAGGCACAGCGATCGGGGTCCTTCCGCCGGTCATGAACGGATCGTCATGGAACATCGCCGATCGCGCGTCGCTATGAACCTACCGAATTTGTACCCGAGGATATTCCATGCGTCTGCTTCCCCTCCTGGCCCTTCCCCTGATGATTGCGACCGCATCGCCGGCGCTGGCCAAGGGCTGCATCCGCGGCGCGGCCGCGGGCGGCGTGGCGGGCCATTATGTCGGCAAAGGCCATGCGGTGATGGGTGCGGCCGCCGGCTGCGTCGTCGCGCATCATCACTACGCCAAGCAGGCCCGCGCGCAGAAGGCGGCGCAGCAGCACAGATAATCCCGTCCGGCCGCACGCCGGCGAAGCACACCGGGTGGCGCCGTCGTCCGTATCGACGCCGCCAGTGTGGACAAGCTCTCCCTCCCCTCGCTACCCTGCGCCAACGATCATGCAGCAGGGTGATGTCTGATGGATTGGAAGATTGTGGCGAGCGCAGCCATGTTGGCCTTTGCGGGCGGCCCCGTGTCGGCTCAGGTCGCGCCGAGCGGCTTGTCCGATCGGTTCACTGCTTGTGCGGCACGGGCGCATGGCAACACCGTCCAGGAGGGTATCTGCGCCCAATCCGAGATGGCGTCGCAGGATGCGCGGCTGAACAAATCCTACCAGCAGGTCATGAAGCAGCTGGCGAGCCAGCCGCAGAAGCGCATCGCGCTTCGCGATGCCCAACGTTCGTGGCTGAAGGCGCGGGACTATGAGTGCAAGGTCGATCAGGAGACGATCAACAGCGGCTGCCTTGTCATGAAGACGGCAGCCCGCGCCAACGAGCTGGAAAGCATGATCCGCTTCTAGACCCAGGCGGCGGCGGACGTCCGATCCGCCGCCGCCGCGATCATCAGAACTGCGCGCGCACGCCGAACAGGATGGTGCGGCCGTAATTGTTGATCTCGCCGAACTGCAGCTCCTTGTCATTGTAGCTGTAGGTATTGGCATTGGCGATGTTGATTGCTTCGACGCTGAAGGTCAGCTGTTCGGTAGCGCGGATCGACAGGTTGCCGTCGAGCGAACCAAACGCTGCCATATAGGTCGGCACCTGGGTAGTGCTGCCGATCCCGGTGAGATATTTGTCGCGCCAGGTGTAGGAGATCCGCGCCGACAGCGGTCCCTTGTCGTAGAAGCCGACCACGTTGAAGCTGTTCTTCGACAGGCCGATCAGCTGATCCTTGATCGGACGCGCGCCCGCCGTGTAATCCGCCTCCACGGAGGTGTGGGTATAAGATGCCTGGAAGCCAAGCCCGTCAAACGGCGCCGGCAGAAAGCTGAACACCTGGTTGTATGCGGCCTCGGCGCCATAAACCTTGGCACTGCCGCCGTTGACCTGGGTGCTGAGCAGCACCGTGCCACGACCGGGGATCTCGATGTTGATGTTCTGCGCGGTAATGTAATCGTCCATCGCCTTGTAGAACAACGCGCCGGTCAACGAGCCGGAGCGGTTGAAATACCATTCGAGCGAGCCGTCGAATTGGGTGGCGAGGAACGGCTGCAGCGCCGGGTTGCCGCCGCTTGCGGTGGGCTGGTCGGTGGAGACACTGATCTGTGGCGCGCTCTGGGTGACGTTGGGGCGGGTCAGCACGCGGCTGGCGGCAAGGCGGCCGACCAGGTCATGGGTCAGCTCGGCGCGCAGGTTGAAGCTCGGCAGCCAGTCGCTGAAGGTCTGCGGATAGCTGACCGGGGTGGGCACGCTGCCCGTCGTCAGGGTGCCGCTCGCCACCTGGTCGGTGTGCACATAGCGGACGCCGACATTGCCGGTGACCGCGACGCTGCCGAGCGGGAAGGCATAATCGGCGCGGACATAGCCGCCCGCGGTTTTCTCGGTGACGACGTAGGAGGCGCGCATGTCGCCGGCCGCGAGCGGCGCGTTGGCGATCGCATCGGTGAACAATTTGTCGTAGAACACGTCGGTGATCGGCACGATCCAGGTCCGCGGATAGTTGCCGCCCACGCCCGACAGGAAATCGTCGAACGGGATCTGCTCATAGCCGTTGGGCGCGAAGCCGTTCAGCGTGGTGCCCGCCGCCGGGGTGACGGTAAAGTCGCGGCGCCGGTAATCGCGCTTGCGCCAATGGTATTCGCCGCCCGCACTCAGCTTGGTGATGAAGCCGTCCATCTGGTGATCGACATCGAGCCGCACGTAGCGGTCCCAATCCTTGCTGTTCTTGGGCGCGATGTTGAACGGATAGAGGGTGTAATTGGCCGGATCGAGCACGTTGGTGGGGGTCGAGATCGTCGGCAACACCTTGTAGCCGCCCGAGGCGTCATAGGTGAGCGGCGCGAAGAACTGGATGCGGCTGCGCACCGTGCCCTCGGCATAGCTCGGGTGGAAGCTGTGCGCATAGGACCAGTTGGCGTTGGCGACGACGTGCCAGCCTTCGGGGTTCCACGCCTGCTTGAGGCCGATGGTGATCAGATCGTGGCGGTTGAGGCTGTATTCGCGGGTGCCCATGAAGCGCACGTCATTGATCGTCGCGGCGACCACGGTGTTGCCGTCGAGCTTGACCGATCCCGGCACCAGCGTTGGCCGGTGGCCGGCGACACTGGTATCGTCTGGATAGATGTCGAGGCCGAATTCATCATAGGCGACGTCGAGCCTGGTCGCGAGCACATCGAGCGTCGTCTCGAGCTCGGGGCTTGGCCGCCACTGCGCCGAGATCATGCCTGACAGCCGCTTGCGGTCCTCCGTCTCGACGGTCGGGCGGGTGCGGCCCGGCGTGTAGAAGCCGGCGCCGAGCGTCGAGGCGAACACCGGCGCGATATACCAGCCGGTGTTGTACGAGCGGTCATTGCGCACCTCCTTGCCCCAATATTGCGCGGCGGCGAGGATGCCGAAGGTGCCGTCGTCATTCTTGGCGCTGGTCAACGCCGTGGCGTTGGGCTTCACCTTGTCGGTGAGCGTCGTGTAGGTGCCGCGCAGGTTGAGCGTGGTCTTGTTGCCCACCTCGAGCGGGCGGAAGGTGTGGACGTCGATGTTGCCGCCGAGCGCGCCCTCGGTCATGTCCGAGGTCGGCGTCTTGACCACGTCGATCTGCGACACGAACTCGGCGGGCAGCATCTCGAAGCGGAACTGGCGGCCATTGGCGCCGCCATTCTCGATCAGGTCGTTGATCGCGACCGGGCGGCCGTTGAGCAGCGTGCTTTGGAACTGCGGCCCGAGCCCGCGCACGCTGACGTACAGCCCCTCGCCGCGCGGCCGGGTGATGGCGACGCCCGGAACCAGCTGCAGCGCCTCCGCAACGTTCTGCGCCGGAAATTTGCCGATGTCGGTCGCGTTGATCGCGTCGACCCCGAACGCCGCCTGGCGCTTGGTCTCGGTCGCTGCCGCCAGGCTCTCGGCATAGGAGCCGGTGACGACGATATCGCCATCTGTGCCGGGGGCGGCGTCAGGCGTCTGCTCGCCGGCGGTGGATGCGCTGGCATTGGTCTGTGCGCAGGCGGGCTGCGCCATGCCCAAGGCGACAAGGGTAAGCGGTAGCGTCGCCTGCAACAGGCGTGAATAGCGTGACATAATGGATCTCCCCCCGGCGTTGACGCCGTTGGGGGGCTCCTAGGTTGCCGAAGTTTCGACGCGGCGACGTTTACGTTACGTATCCGTTACAAGGGGACGCATTGTTGCGGCCCCGCAGCCAGCCGATCCAGTGTGCGGTACCAATTGAGTCAACCGGTAGCCAGACGTTACCGACGATGCGGCATGGATTGAGAACTGCCGCTGATCCATGGCAACAAAGCTTGATAAGACGATGGTTGAAGGAGGACGATGAAAATCTGGATCGCGCTGGCATGCGCCGCCGGGATTGCCGATACGGCGAGTGCGCAGGACGTGACACTCAAACCGCTGCTCGATGCACGGCTGCGCGCGGAGGGGGTCGACCAGGACGATCTGCCGGACCGCTCGCAGGCGGTCACCATGCGCATCCGCTCGGGCGTGCAGGCATCCGACGGCCCGTTCTCCGCGTTGATCGAGAGTGAGGCGACACTCGGCATCGACAATGGCTATAACGACGGCCTCAACGGCCGCACCCGCGATCCGCTGATCGCCGATCCGCAGAACATCGAGCTCAACCGGGCCCAGCTGCGCTATGCCGTGCCCGCCGGCAGCGTCACCGTCGGCCGCCAGCTGCTCGAGCTCGCCGACCAGCGCTTCGTCGGCTCGGCGAGCTTTCGCCAGAACCAGCAGACCTTCGATGCGGTGCGCGTCCAGTGGAAGGGCATCAAGCATCTGACCGCCGACATCACCTATGCGTGGAGCGATCGCACGATCAACGGCATCAACGGCACCGGCACGCGCCAACAGGCGGTGTCGGGGAACAACTTCTTCGGTCTGCTCGGCTATGAGACGCCGATCGGCACGCTGACCGGCTTCACCTACATTGTCGATCAGGACGAGGCCGCCGTCCAAGGCTTTCGCCTGTCGAGCCAGACCTATGGCGGCCGCTTCGCCGGCAGCCAGCCGCTCGGTGCCGGGATCAAGCTCGCCTATACCGGCAGCTTCGCGCGGCAGAGCGACTATCATCGCAACCCCAACGACTATTCCGCCGATTATTACCTCGGCGAGGTGGCGCTGAGCCGCAAGGCACTCAGCGCCACCGGCGGCTATGAGGTGCTCGGCGCCGACCGTCGTGGTGCCGGCGGCGTCGCGCTGACGAGCTTCCAGACGCCGCTCGCCTCCTTGTTCAAATTTCAGGGCTGGAACGACAAGTTCACGACCACGCCGGCCAACGGCATCCGCGATGCCTATGGCACGCTCGGCTCGGACTGGAAGCGGCAGGGCCTGGTCCGCGACGTCGCGCTGACCGCAACCTATCATCGGTTCGACAGCGACCGCGGCGACACCCATTATGGCAATGAGATCGACCTGCTCGCCGCGGCGAAGATCGACCGCTACACCGTCTCGGCGCGCTACGCCCATTACGATGCCGACCGGTTCGCCGCGGATACCGACAAATTGTGGCTGACCGCCGAGTTCAGCCTGTAGGCCGAAGCTGACGATCGGCCACGAGCGACGGCACGGGCACAGATGGCGCCCCTGCCCCCGCTCGCGCCGGTCTCAGATCTGCGCGAAACCGCCGTCAGGTCGCCCGTGTCTTCGCCGAATGCGCCAGCTGGACCAGCGGACCGCGCTGATGGCATGGGATACATCGACGCGCGCCGTTACCGCGGTTGCCGGCCGCATTAACCGCCTGATATCCCTTCATCTGTTAACACCCCGCCATGCGATTGGCGACGATCACCAATTGGGCTTACGGGGCGACGGTCGCGCTGACCCTCGCGGCCGGGACGACGATGCTGCTGGCGGCATCCGCCGAACAGAACGAACGGGCCGCCGTCGCCCGGCGTTATGCGCTCGATCGGGCCACCGCGACGGTCGAGGACGAGGTGGTCGCGTCGAGCGAGGCCGCCCGCCAGTTCGTCATCAGCGGCGACGCCGCCGATCTGCTGAACTACCAGCGCGGAATCGCGACGCTGCGCCCGGTCGAAGCGCGGACCCTGCACATCCAGGATGCCGGTGCCTCGCCCGACGAACTGCGCAACCTGCAGCAAGCGCTACGCTGGGCGGACGCGCTGCAGGCGCAGCAGCGACAGGCGGTGGAGGCCCACCGCCGCGGCGACGGGGCCAGCGCGCGACGCATCCTGTTCGCCCCCGAATATGAGCGCGAACTCGATCGCTCGCGCGCCGCCGTGGAGCGCTTCCAGTATCGGCTCGACCAGCGGACGCAGGACGAGCTGCGCGCGGCCGAACGCACGGCCAAGCTGTGGCGCACCACATCCGAGATCATGCTCGGCGCCACCGGCCTGCTGTTCCTCTTCGTGCTGTTCTTCGTCTTCCGGCGGCGCGTGCTGCATCCGGTGGTCAAGCTCAGCGACGTGGTGAGCCGCCTTGCCGCGCAGGATTACGATGCCGAGCCCTATGTCTACGATCAGGTCGACGAGATCGGCGACATGGCGCAGGCGCTGCGCGTCTTCCGCGAGAACGGGATCGAGCGCCAGCGGCTCGAGCGCGAGCGCGACGCCGACCGGCTGATCCGCGATCTGCTGTCGCGCATGACGCAACGGCTGCAGAGCTGCGACACTGTGGCCGAGCTCATCCAGGTGGTGCGCGGTTTCGGGCCTCAGGTGATGCCGCACCTCGCCGGCCGGCTGTACCTCCTCGATCACACCCGCAACGTGATGGTCGAGGGCTGCTCCTGGCTGGGGCCAGTGCATTCCGCCGATGAGTTCACGCCACTGGCCTGCTGGGGATTGCGCCGCGGCTCGCTGCATCGCCCGTCACTGGAAAGCTTCGACGTGCCATGCGGGCATGTCTGCGTGCCGGGCGGCGCCGAAAGCCTCTGCCTGCCCCTCACCGGGCAGCACGGATCGCTGGGCCTGCTCTACTTCGAGGGGCGGGTGACCGGCACCGGCGGCGAACCGAACGATCGCTACCTCCAGATGCTGGCCGAGAACATCGGCCTGGCGCTCGACAATCTGCGCCTGCGCGATGCGCTGCGGGCGTTGGCGATGGCAGACCCGCTGACCACGCTCGCCAATCGCCGGCAGCTGGACGAGGTGCTGACCCGCGAACTGGCGGACGCCGAGCGGCTCGGAACGTCGGTATGTTGTGCGATGATCGACGTCGATCATTTCAAGCACTTCAACGACGAGCACGGCCATGAAGCGGGTGACGAGGTGCTCCGGATGGTCGGCAAGACCCTCAAGGATGCCGTCCGCGACGCCAATCTGGTGTTCCGCTATGGCGGCGAGGAATTCCTGATGCTGCTGCCCGGCATGGAAGCCGAGGCTGGGGTGACGCGCGCCGAAGAACTGAGGAAGGGTATCGCCGATCTTCGCGTCCAGCACGAGGGCCAGGACCTTGGCCCGGTGACAGTGTCGATCGGCCTCGCCTGCGCGCCGCTCCACACCGATTGGCAAACCTTGGTGCAAACCGCGGATGCGGCGCTGCTGCGGGCCAAACGCGCCGGTCGCAACCGGGTGTTCACCGCCGTAACGCGCGCGAGCCAACGGATCGCGGCCAGCCGATAATCGCCGCGTGGCTGCTCCATGACCTGGGCGATGGCGGATCAACGCCATCCTTGTGCAGGATGAACCAAGGTCCTCCCTGTGATGGGTCGATCCATCGCCGATAGCCTATATCATAGATTATATACTTCTTCGCCATTTGCCGGGATTTTTGAGCAACTTAGCAATTTAGTATAGGGATAATACTGCGTCGGATTGGCATAGATCCAAGTAGTCGAGTGGTAGCGCCGAGGAGCGTTCTTGGATATGTTGCCTGGTCACGTACTGTTGGATCATCATGGTGCCATCATGCAGGCTGATGATTGTTTTGGCGCCTTGTTGATGACACCGGCGGCGCGGTTGCATGGCTGTGACGTGCTGTCGATCACTGCTCCCGCCGATCGCGAGGAATGTTGCCAGGCCATTGCGGCGTTGAAGGCGACCGGCAAGCCATTCGACATCGTCAAGCGCTTCATCCGGCCTGACGATACGGTATTGTGGGTGCGCAATTCGGTGTCGCGGATGCTGATCCAGCAACAGGATCTGATCGTTGCGACCTGCACCCCGGTGCTGGAGCCGATCGCCCGCCACGCGCCCGGCGACCTCCTTCATACCGCGCAGGTGCAGGCGCAGATGGTGGAAGCGCAGAGCAGGATCTGCCACCCCTTCCCGCTCGCAGGGCCGAGCTGGCCCGCGCTGCTCCAGGTCTACATTGCTGAAGCCGAAGGCCGGATCATGGATATCGACATGCTCGCGGCGAGCCTCGGTCAAAGCCGCACATTGATCACGCGGTACGTCAATGCACTAGTCGGCTCGGGCGTGCTCGAGGTCGAAACCCGCAGCCTCGATCCAAACGTCGCCAAGGCCTATCGCCTCACCACCGGTGCGGTCCACCGGATGGAGGATTACCTCCTCAAGTTCGCCGCGCCAGTCGTGCGCTGAAGCGGAGCTGCCGACGCGCCGACGTATCCGTCAGGCTGAAGCGCCAACGCGGCATTGGGCGATCAATCCCCTGCGCCTTGCGTCGCGGTGGAGGCCGAGCGTACCGCGATCGTCGCGACCTCCCCGTCCTGGATGCGGACGGCGGTGAGCACCCCGGTCGAATAGGCGCCGGTGTCGATGCCGATGCGGTGGGCCAGGAAGGCGGGCTGATCCGTGCTCCACGTATGGCCGTGGACCACGATACGGTATACCCCTCCGGAACGCCAAGGAACTCCTCCCGGATCCACAACAGGTCCGCCTCTGACTGATCGCTCAATTGTTTGCCGGGACGAAGCCCGGCGTGAACGAACACGAAATCGCCGATGGCCAGCATCAGCTTGAGGTCCTTGAGAAACACCAGGTGGGCGACCGGCAGCCGTTCGAGAAGATCGTCGCGGGCGTCGACGTGCCGGGCCACATCGTCATCCACTGCTGGCGGAGTCACGCCATAGGACCGTAAGGTCTCCGCCCCGCCGAAGCGCATCCACTCTCGATGCTCGCCGGGATTGGTGAGATACCCCAGCATCACATGCTCATGATTGCCCTTGAGGAAGTGGACGTCGTATGGAGCATGGCGCTTCAGCCAGCATAGAGCGTCGAGGACGCGTGCCGAGTCCGGGCCGCGATCGATGTAATCACCGCAGAAGATGAGGATCGGCCGCTCCGCAGTGTCTGCTGTTGCGTCATGCTCGATCCTGCCGAGCAGATCCTGCAGCAGGGCGTAGCAGCCATGCACGTCGCCGACGGCATAGACCCGTTGTCCATCGACGCTACCGTAGCGGTGGGACGGCGATGCGGCAGGAGCATAGTCTGGGTCAGCGGCCATCAATCGTCCCGGTCGTTCGCGCGCTGATCGTCAAGCAGATCGAGCAGGTCGAGGCGAAGGTTGCGGTAGCCGACCAGCGCTGCGTCTGGGTGGCTGTTCGCCTTGCGCTGCACTGACGCCCACTGGCCGCGCAGACGGCCGAGCGCACGGCTGTCGACGCCGGCCCGGCGCGCCTGATCGTACAAGCGGGTAAGCTCGCGGTTGGCCGCAAGCACGCGCGGGCGCAGGCACCAGGCCCGCGCGTTGGATTCGGCCTCGCCGCACCGCACGCCCCGCCCTGCATCCGGGCGGGACCGTAGGGGTCGATCGGCTTGGGCAACGCTGCGGACGGTGTGCGATCCGCGGAAAACAGGCCGGGGTTCACGATCGTTCATCGCCACTGCGGCGGCCGGGCGATGTTCCTGGCTGGTTGCGCCCAGCTTAGCGATCACGGGCGCATCGGCGGCTGGCTTGCCCGGCGCGTGGATCGTTGGGGTACTCGCTTTGAGCTGCCGTGCCGTGACGACGGCTGGCGCACGCCCGGCAGCCTTGGTCGCTGCCGGTGGCGATCCGTAACCCAGCAACAGCGCCGCCGCCGCCACGGCCAGTGCCGTTACGACCAACCCCACGAGCAGGATCCACCGCCAGGAAGATCGGCCGTCGCGCGATGGGATAACGGCGACCGCGGTGCCCTTGGCGGGACGGCTGCGACGGTCACCGAAGATCGCGCCGAGGTCGCGCGCCACGCTCTCCTGCCGCGACGCAGGTGTAGCGCCGCTGAATATGCCTGGATGATCCGTCATGATCGCTAGGTCGCAGGCTCGCTCTTGAAGGGTCGATTTTGATGCGGTTGAGCCATGCCTATCGAGGGTAGCAGATGAACAACATGCTAACCGCGGCGTATCGCATTTACCTTCCGCGGCATCTGCACCCAATCGATCGAAACCCCCAGGAACTATGGATCCAGGCACCTACAATCCGATCCTCGATGTCGAGGGTCGATCGCGCAAGATCGTCAAGATCGCCGCCAACATCTCTCGCCAGGTGGCGCTGGATTGCGAGGTGCAGCAGCGACTGGTGGAAGGCCGGTATTTTCACGCGGGACTGGAGCATGGCGACCGCCGGCTGAAAGCCACGATGGTGAGTTGCGCCAGATCGTCGCCAGCGTCGGCGCGGTCACCACGCAGATGATGCAGCGGTCGCCCGCGCGAACATGAAGCTCGGCGACCGGCGGAGCGGGCGATTTATCTGAATGCCAGCCAGCCAAGCACTGCGATAATCCCCAGCGCATACAAGCCGCCCTGGGCGCGCAACAGATAGGCGACGCCGAGTACGCCGGTCGCCGCCAACGCGCCGGCCACCACCTGACGGGGTGCAATCCGATCCAGCACCACCAACCCGCCGATCAGATTGGCGGCCGCATTGGCGGCGATCCACAGATAGGACGGCATCGCCCCGATCGATCCCCACAGCGGCAGCTTGATGGTGGCAAAACCACGCATGGTGTTCGGGAACATGTCTGCCGCGAGATGACAGCCGATCCCGAAGCCCAGCCCTGCCGCGACCGGCCAGGTGCGTCGATCGAGCAGCGCTACCGCCACCGGCAGGATGCTGTGGACCAAGGCGCTGCGGTGACCGAGCCGCAGCGGCGTATCGAGATCAGGGAGCCTGGTGCCCGCCGCCGCCGCCAGCACCACGGTGGCGATCAGGATCCACGATCCGCTCCCTCCCGTAAACGCCAGCACCACCGCAAAAAGTAGGAACAAGGATGCCGCCATCGACGCGCGTTAACCATATGTACTCGTTATGTCCAACGAGTTGAGACACAGGCTGGTACGACAAGCCAATGACAACAAAGAACATATGCTGGCTGAGCGGGTCGGCGGCTGATTGGCCCTGACGCAGCTAGCCGATCGTCGAGCTGGCTTTCCCAATGGGCCGCGACGCTCTACCCGGCACGCGTCGACGCAGAGGGGAATGGTCGTGCAGGATGCAACCGATCGGCGGCGGCGGCTGCAAGGGGCGCTCGCCCTGCCTACCTTGGGCTGGTCAGGCCAGGCATCGGCGATGACACGGTCAGTCCGGCCGGCACTCCTGCTTGGGCCGGGCATTGCGCTGGCGCTGGCGCTCGCGCAGTGGCGGGCAGCGCAAATTTCCGACATTCGTTATGCCCTCCGCCTCCATGTAACTGCAGCCAATCGCGCCACGGGGCGGGTCACCACCGGCTTTGCCCGGCGCGCCGACAGTGGCGATCTTGGGCCAGCGAGAGCCTTGGCGCCTTCAGTGCGGCAGAGCAGGCGAGGCTCACCCAGCCGTTCCTGCGTTTCGCGCTCGACCGGCTGCTCTGGATCCGGCAGAACCGCCGCATCTTCTTCCTGCCGGCATGGATCGATGCGTTCATCGGCGGCCAACTGAGCGGCGAGGCGCTTGCCATCGTCGATGACTTCCTTGCCGCCCAACGCGACCTGCCGATCGACGTGCGCCGCAAGATCCTGCTGGCGCGCGACGAGCTCGAGCTCACCGTGCGGATCAGGCGTGCAGCGGGAAGCGTGGTCGGCGACACAGATTAAGGGATCGAGATCGGTCCTGCCGCCTGATGGGGGAATTGCGCGAGCACCGCATCGGCGAGCGTCTTGGCGACGACATCGGTGGCTCCCGTTGCCGTGCCCGTGACCCGTGCGGTGACCGCGCTGCCGGACCAGACGATCTGGGCGTTGCTCCGCCGGGTGATGGTGATCTTGAGCTCGGTCACGATCAGGTCACTCAGGCGGCCGCCGCCTGCCGGCATGCTGAGGCTGACGCCGCCGGTCAGGGTGGCGAGCGGCGGCGGCGCCGGCCGCGACCCGGCGGTCACGACCCCGCTCGATTTCTGCGTCACCGCGATCGTCGCGGCATAGAGGCCGTGGCCCTGGCCGGGGAGCGGGGTGAAGCGGGCGTCGAGCATCGCCTGCCGCACGGCATCATCGAATACGGCGGGCAGCGCAGCGTCGGTCGCCGACGCGATGGTGATCGTACCGGGCATCGGCACAGCCCGAGTTGCAGCGATGCCGTTTTCCTGCGCCATCAATGCGACGGCCGCAGCACCGATCAGAGTAAGCATGGGACGATGATTCCTTGGCAGGTGGCGTCTCGAGGCGACAGTCGGACAGGATCGGATCACGCCCGGCAGCGCCAATCGTGTCGATCGTCAAGCGACTGTCGTGTCCTCTCGGTTCCCTGCACGAGGCTCGCCGCAAGGCAAGCCGGCGTCGATCAGTGGACGGCGCCGGCTCCGTGGCGGGCGATGATGCTGTCGAGCACCTGCGCCGGCAAAGGATGACTGAAGTCCACGCCGATCTCGCCGCCCTTGTGCCAGGCCACCCATCCGGCAAGCTCGGCAAAATCGGCGATCGCGATGGTCACCTGCGCCCCCACGGTGATCGGGCTCGTCAGCTGCACGCGACAGCCAAGATGGGTGATGTCGACGATGCGGCAGGCTTCGTCAGCGAATTTTCGCGAGCTGATCGATGCAACCCAGGAGACGGCGACGCGATCGGCAGTACGCTCTTCATGAGCGAGCCATTCGGGACGGGCGGACGGAGCAAGCTTGCTGGCCATGGCCCCGGCATAGCCGGACGAGGTTAAGAGTTGATGAGCCTCGCGCCGACGCCGGCGCTTTAAACCACCCAAACAATTAATCTTTCGCCGGCAAAGCCGCCGTAGGAGCAAAGACTTCGAGTTGGCGTACGGGGAGTGTGCCGGCGCCCCGTCCGCGATTCGCGCAGCGGCGGGGCGCCATGGCTGTGCCGAAAAGGGGCAGTCGCCCGTCTCGGGACGCGTTGCCAGCGAGATGCCGAGCGCCCAGTCTGTCTCGTCCCGTAGTGACCTGCGCCTCGCCTCCGCCAGCCCGTGAGCGCGAGGCGTTTGTCCTGATCGCCAGCGGCCATCGGCTTCCGACCGTTATTCAAAGCTTACTTCGCCCTCCAGCCCGGCGGCCTTGCCCGCGAGACCCGGCACTTCCTCCAGCTGCCGCAGGGCAGTGAACCCGCCTCGCTCCGATCTGTAGCGGACGATTTCGAAGCCATGCCCCTGCAGACCAGGGATGGCGTCGATGTCAGCCGCGGTGGCGGTGTTCAAGTTGGTCGGCATGGATTATCCTCTGGTGGTTGAGGCCAAGCTGAACGCGCGGGTCGGCGGTCGAGCCCAAGGCACGAGGAAATTCGCCATAGTTGTCGCGGCGTCGCCTGGGTGATGTCACCGGCGCCGCTGCATTGCCGGTTCGGCACCCCTCTACCGTATTACTCGCACATTTCAGCCGATAGCGTTTGCCAAGCTCGGCCAGCCTACGCTTGGCTGTCCTCACCTGAGACAATAACGAGGTGAGTAGATGCGTATGACGATGGCAAAACAGGCATCGGTGGCGATGATCCTGATCGGCTCGGTCGGCCTCGGCGGCTGCGCCACCAAGGGCTATGTGAACCGGCAGATCGCGACCGTGAACCAGCGGATCGACGGGATCGACGGGCATCTGCGCACCGTGGAAGGCACGTCCGGCCAGGCGCTGACCCAGGCCCAGGCGGCGGCCGGCCAGGCCCAGCAGAACAGCCAGCGGATCGACCAGCTCAACGGCCGCGTGGACGGCCTCGACCAGCAGGTGCAGCAACAGCAGCAGCGGCAGCGCAAGCCACGGGGCTGAGCATTTCCACGGCAACGGCCGCGCATCGACGGGCAACGCCGTTGCACAAGACGATCATCGCTGCAGCGCTGTTGGCGCTGGTGCCGTCGCCGGCTTGGCCGGCGGCGGCCGAGCGTGCGCCGCGGCATGGCAAGGCGGCGACCGTCGCCAAGCCTCGGCCGGTCGCTGCCGAACCGGCGCCGCCGCTGCCCGAACCTGAACGTACGGCGGCCGCCAGCCGCATCATCGCCTGGGTGGCCGCAGCGCACGACAACGGCGCCAAGCCCTACATGGTCATCGATAAGCCGTCGGCCGCGCTGTACCTGTTCAATGGCAAGGGTGATTTTCTCGGGCAGACCCCGGTGCTGCTCGGCATCGGCGTCGGCGATGATTCGTCGCCTGGCGTCGGCGCCAAGAGCCTCAACGATATCGGACCTGCCGAGCGGACGACCCCGGCGGGCCGGTTCGTCGCCAAGTTTGGCCGCGCGTTCGGCAACCAGCGCGTGCTGTGGGTGGATTATGCCGATTCGGTCGCGCTGCATGCGGTGATTACTACGCATAAGGAGGAGCAGCGGGTGCAGCGGCTGCTCTCGCCCAGCCCGGACGATAATCGCATCTCCTTTGGCTGCATTAATGTCGGCACCAGCTTCTACACCAAGAAGGTGCGGCCGCTGTTCCAGAAGGCGGGCGGCATCGTCTACATCCTGCCCGACACCAAGCCGCTCGAGGACGTGTTCCCGCGCGTGCGGCTGCTGCCGTATCTGAACGCCGCAGCGCCGGGTTGACGCGCGGCCGGCGCTGGTCTTCTGCCCAGGGCGGTCGAATGACCTGGAGACGATGATGATCCTGTTTCTGCTTGCGGCTGCCGTGACCACGCCGCCGCCGGTGGTGGTGAGTTCCCTGCAGACCGAGCAGCTGGTGGAAAATTGCCGGGGTAAGGACAATGATCCCGCCGCGACCTTTTGCACGGGCTACATTCTCGGCGTGTTCGACGCCCTGTCGTTGTTGCACGTCATTTGCGTGGCGCCCGATCAATCCTCCACGATCAAGGCGGTCGCCGCCGCGCGCAGATATCTGCGCACCCATCGCAAGAAGTGGGGCAACGCGCCCGCCTTCGTCGTCCGCGACGCCCTGCGTGCCACCTACCCGTGCAAGCGCGGCTGATGGCCCGCCCTCGTAGACCATCGCGCCGGAACACGTTATCCAAGGCCCTGCGCGCGTTGGCGCTGCCGCTCGGGCTGATCGCGGCGCCCGCGGTGGCGCAGACCGCCCCGCTCGGCGCCGATCTGGAGCGGTTCGACTATCCCTATCCGGTTCACTGGTTCGAGACCCGCTCGGCGGGCCAGTCGGTGCGGATGGCCTATATGGACGTCGCCCCAGCAGCGGCGGCAAACGGCCGCGTCGCCGTGCTGCTCCACGGCAAGAACTTCTGCGCCGCGACCTGGGGCGACACCGCCAAGATGCTGGCGGCCCATGGCTATCGGGTAATCGTGCCGGACCAGATCGGCTTCTGCAAATCCGCCAAGCCCGCCGGTTATCAATATAGCCTCGCCGCGCTCGCCAGCCTGACGCGGGATCTGCTGCGACAGGCCGGCGTAACCCAGCCGATCCTGGTCGGGCACAGCACCGGCGGGCTGATCGCGATGCGTTATGCGCTGCTGTTCCCGCATGAATTGTCGTCGCTGGTGCTGGTCAACCCGCTGGGGCTCAACGATACCGTTGCCGAGGGCGTGCCTTATACGCCGCTCGGCGGCCTGCTCGACGAGAAGGCCAAGACCAGCGCGGCGACGATCAAGGCCTATCAACTGCGCTATTATTATCATGGCGAGTGGCGCCCGGCCTATGATCGCTGGGTGGCCATGCTCGCCGGCCAATATGCCAGCCGCGATGGCGCGGTGGTGCGCGACGCCCAGGCGCGGCTTTCCGACATGATCGAGACCCAGCCGGTTGCCGGCGAGATTCCCCGGATCGCGGTGCCGACCACGCTGATCATCGGCGAGGCCGATACTACCGCGTTCCGCGCGTCGAGCGCACCCGTCGATACGCGCGGCCGCATCAGAACCGTGCCGCAGGCGGCGCAGGAGGCAGTCCGCCGCTTTCCCCACGCACGGCTGGTGCCGTTGAGTGGGCTCGGCCATGCGCCCCAGATCGAGGCGCCGGAACGCTTCGCGCCAGCGCTGCTCGCGGCCCTGGAGCGGCCACGTTGAGCGGCCGGGCGTCGCCACGGTGAGCCACGACAGCCAGCCGGTGACACCGGATGGCCGCTATTTCGTCGTTCGCGGGCGACTCTGGCGGCGATCGGATCCCTCGCTACCGGACGAGCGTCGCGCGGGGCTGGTGAGCGAGCTGATGCAGGCGAGACGCGCCGTTGGCGTTGCCTTGCGCCATGACGATCAGCCCGGCCTTGCCGAAGCGCGCGCGGCGGTGGATCGCGCCAAGGTCGCGCTCGGCGAACGGGGGCCGGTATGGTGGCACGACGGTGCGCCCGACCTCAATCGCCGCATGGTCGCCAACACCTCTTATGCCGAGTGGTTCGAGCGAGTGACCGACAGCACGGGCTGAGCCGCGGTCGGCGTGCGGCTCGCTGCTGCCACCACGCTGGCAACAGCTCCGGGCTAGGCAGCTGTCGGCGGCCATGCCGGCCGCGGGAGCCCCCATCATGCTGACGCTGTTTCACGCCCCACGGTCGCGATCGACCCGGATCATCTGGCTGCTCGAGGAAACAGGCCTGCCCTTCCAGCTGCGCTACGTCTCCATTCGCTACCGGGATGGCAGCGGCGACGGGCCCGACGCCGCCAATCCGCATCCCGACAAGAAGGTACCCGCGCTCCTCCACGACGACCGGCTGGTGACGGAAAGCGCGGCGGTGGCGATCTATCTGGCCGATCTCGCCACCGAGGCGGGGCTAGCCCCGGCGATCGGCGATCACGACCGCGGCGCCTATCTCACCTGGATCAGCTGGATCGAGGCTGAATTCGGCCCCGCGATCTTCCAGCGCCTGGCGGGCGGCACCGAGGCGCCGGCGCCGGCATCATTCGCGGCGGCGCTGCGTCGGCTGGATGAGGCACTGACGACGGCTCCGTTTCTGCTCGGCGCGCGCTTCAGCGCCGCGGACGTGATGCTGGGCGGCACGCTCGGCTGGGCGCGTGCGATCCTGCCGACGACCGGGCCGATCCCCGCCTATTTCACCCGCCTTGCGGCCATGCCCGCCTTCGCCCGAGCGATGGCTCGCGACGCGGCCCCGGACCAAGCCGCATGACCGCCGCGACGGCTGGCTGGGCGCAACCGGCTTCCTGCTGACCGCCGCGCTGCTCGCGCTTGGTCATCCTGCGGTACTCGCGCCGCTGACCGCCGGCCTGTAGGTTCATCGGCATGCGCCGCGCCGACCGCCTGTTCGAGATCGTCCAATTGCTGCGCCGCGCGTCCGGGCCGCTTACCGCGGACCTGATCGCCGCGGAGCTGGAGACCAGCCGGCGGTCGGTGTACCGCGACATCGCCGCGCTGACGGCCCAGCGCGTGCCGATCCGTGGCGAGGCGGGGATCGGCTATGTGCTCGAGCGCGGCTTCGACATGCCGCCGCTGATGCTGACGTCCGACGAGGTGGAGGCGGTGGTGCTCGGCGCGCAATGGGTGCTGGTCCATGCCGACGAGGGGCTCGCCCGCGCTGCGGCCGACGTGCTCGCCAAGATTGCCGCGATCGTTCCGGACCGGCTGCGTGACCAGATCGACGATCCATCGGTGATCATCCCGCCCAGCTGGAGCGAGCGGCTCGATGCCGGGGTGGATGTGGCACGCCTGCGCGCATGGAGCCTGCAGGGCCGCAAGCTGCACATTCGCTACGCCGACGAGGGTGGCCGCGAGACCGCGCGCACCGTGTGGCCGTTCCTGATCGGCTATATGGACCAGGTGCGGATGCTGATCGCCTGGTGCGAGCTGCGCGGCGGCTTCCGGATGTTCCGGACGGATCGGCTCTCGGCAGTCGAGTTCCTCGACGAGCGCTACCCGGAACGCCGCGCCGCACTCAGGCGCCGCTGGCTGGCAATGATGACCGAGCGGCGCGCGGAGGCGGCGGCGACGGACGCGCCGGCCTGAACCGCCTGCCCGTCGTTCGCCGCCGCGTCCGAGTCCGCGTGCGCCGCGTCAGCGCCAGCCGAGCGCGGGGGCGACGTGCGTGAGGATGCTATCGAGCACATGCGCATTGTACTCGACGCCGAGCTGGTTGGGCACGGTGAGCAGCAGCGTGTCCGCCTCGGCGATCCCCTCGTCGGCGCGCAGCTGCGCGATCAGTTGCTCGGGCTCGGCCGCATAGGACCGCCCGAACACCGCGCGCATGTTGTCGATCACCCCGATCTGGTCGCTGCTCTCGCCCCGCCCGAAATAGGCACGGTCGCGATCGTTCATCAGCGCGAAGATCGAGCGCGACACCGATACGCGCGGCTCGCCCTCATGCCCCGCATCCTTCCAGGCCTGGCGGTAGAGCCTTATCTGCTTGGCCTGCTGCACGTGCAGCGGCTCGCCGCTTTCGTCCGCCTTGAGGGTGGAGCTCTGCAGGTTCATGCCCTGGCGCGCGGCCCAGACGGCCGTCGCGTTCGACGACGAGCCCCACCAGATGCGCTGGCGCAGGCCCGGCGCGTGCGGCTCGAGCCGCAACAAGCCCGGCGGGTTGGGGAACATCGGATTGGGACTGGGCTGCGCGAACCCCTCGCCTTTCAGCAGCTCGAGCAGCACCTCGGCGTGGCGCCGGCCCATCTCGGCATCGCTTTCGCCCTCCGCCGGTGCATAGCCAAAATGCCGCCAGCCTTCGACCACCTGTTCGGGCGAGCCGCGGCTGATGCCGAGCTGCAGGCGGCCGCGGCTGATCAGGTCGGCCGCCCCGGCGTCCTCGGCCATGTAGAACGGGTTCTCGTAGCGCATGTCGATCACGCCGGTGCCGATCTCGATCCGGCTGGTGCGGGCGCCGACGGCGGCGAGCAACGGGAACGGCGAGGCGAGCTGCTGCGCGAAATGGTGGACGCGGAAATAGGCGCCATCCGCGCCCAGCTCCTCGGCGGCGACGGCGAGATCGATCGACTGGAGCAGCACGTCCGACGCCGAGCGTGTCGCCGACTGCGACGAGGTCGACCAATGGCCGAACGACAGAAACCCGATCTTCTTCATGGCACACTCCTGCTGCCGGCCGATGCCCCTGTCCGGAGGCGATCAGCCCGGCGTCATCAGGCTAGATAGGGCCCTCCTCGCCCCGCGTCGCGGCGCCGCCGCGAAACGCATCTATTCCGCTGGGGGACCCTCACGTCGCTCCGACGCTCTCACAGGTCGAACTCCAGACTCGCCAACAGCGTCCGCGGCGCGCCCGCATAAGCGGTGTTCGCGCCGGGGCTGCCGACGATGGTGCCGTCGGCGATCGACGAATAATAGCGCTTGTCGCCGACGTTGATCACGTTGATCCGGAAGGTCTCGTGATGATCAAACAGCGCGGCATTGTAGCGCGCGCCGAGATCGAACGTCGCATAGGCGGGCGCGAAACTATTGTTGATGTTGGTCGCGGCGCGATCGCTTTCGTAGTGAACGGCGCCGGTCACCGCGACGCCGTGTGCCACCGCAGGATGGAAATCGGCGGACATGTCGCCCTTGAACCGCGGCACGCCGACGACGCGCTTGTCGTTGGTCGTCGCCACGCCGGTGTCGATCAGCCGCGCGTCGAGATAGGTGACGCCGCCGAGCAGGCTCAGCGATGGCGTCACCGAACCCTGCCCGAACAGTTCGCCGCCCCAGTTGCGCTGGGTGCCGACCACCGCGAAGATGTTGGACGTGGCATCGGTGGTCGCGAGCGGGCGGGTCATGCGAAACCCGGCGGCGGTGACCAGGAAATTGGGCGTCAGCTGATATTTGGCGCCGGCCTCATATTGCCGGTCTCGATAAGGCGAGAGGATCTGGTTGGCATTGGCCGTCCCCGCCGGCGCGCTTTCGCCTTGCTCCACATTGTCGGCATAGGTGGCGTAGAGCGTGAGCCGGTCGGCCGGCGTGTAGATCAGGTTGACCGTCGGGCTGAGCACGCCGTTGCGGCTGTCGGAACTGGTTACCTGGCCGGCCGCGGACCAGCTCTTCGACGAGAGGAAGGACGTGCTGAGCGTGCCTGCCACCGCGAACCGATCGGTGAGGTGGACCGTGTCGCCGACGACGATCGACTGCACGAACAGCCGGGCCGATCTGTATTGGCCGCCGGTGGATGGCATGGCCTTGTTCGGCAACACGGTCGGATCCGACAGATTGCCGGTGCCGAGCGTCACCGCAATCGAGTTGCGCGAGCTGTACTGGCCGTTGACGAAGCCGTTGGTGCCGAGCGCGACATCGTTGGCGAGCCCGAACAGCGCCAGCGTTCCCGTCAGCGATGCCGTATTGCTGGCGACGGTGAAGCGCGGCACGGCGTTGAAGTTCTTGGTGACGGTATAGTCGCCGGCATTGTCGGTGAGCGTGTTGGTGATGCCGTACAGGCCGCGGTCGGCATTCTGGTAGAGGCCGCCGATCTCGAACTGCCAGCCATGGCCGAGATCGTGCTTGAGCTTGGCAAGCGCGGTATCGGTCTGCAGATCAACGCCGGCGCCGGGCTGGCCATAGCCGACCCGGGTGGGATCGATCGCCGCCGGCAGCACCGTCTTGCCGCCGGTGAAATAGACGATGCTGCCGGGCAGGCCGTCACCCGTCGTTTCATAATGGCTGAGATCGGCCTCGAGGACGGTGCGGTCGTCGAGGTGGAGGTCGATATCCGCCGACAGCAATGTACGGTTGACGTGGCTGCCGTCGACATAGCTCTCGCCTTCGCCATGCACGGCGTTGAACCGATAGCCGATCGCCCCCTCGGTCGCGCTGGCGTCCACCTGGCCGGTCCACAGCCCCTGCGAATCGAAGCTGCCGATCATGCGCAGCAGCGGCGCCGCGGTCGGCCGCTTGAGGCGATAGTCGAACACGCCGGCGGGCGATTGCGGGCCGTAGAGCGCGCCGCTGAGGCCGTTCAGCACCTGGATGCTGCCGAGGTTCTCCGCGGGGATCGCGGTGGTGCCGATGATGTTCAGCCCGTCCAGCCTGGTGTCCTGGACGATGCTGCCCTGGAATCCGCGTGACTGCGGGCGTGATACCTCGAAGCCCTGCTGGTCGCGCACCTCGACCGACGGCAGATAGCGCAGCGCATCGTTGACGGTGCGCACCTGGTTGTTGACGATCAGGTCTTCGGGGATGGTCGTGATCGAGGCCGGCGTATCCTTGATCGGGCGATCGCCGAGCGGCCCGAGGTCCACCGTCCTGGCGCCATAGACCGGGTCCTCGCCATAGCCCGCGTCCGCCGTCACCACGATTTCGCCGCGGCTGTTGGTGGTGGAGGTTTGCGCGGTGACGGGTGCAGCGAGTAGGCAGGCGACAGCGACGAGGCTGACATCGATGGCGAGCGAGGCGGCGAATGACCGGCGAGACAAAGGCAATTTCCTGGGTGCTATATACGAACGGACATAGCCCCTCGCCGCCACGCAAACCCAGGTCCAATAAAAAAGCCGTCATGTTGAAGCGTTTCCGGGTCGCACGGCGTCTCACGGCGAGCAAGTCGGGAGCCACTCCGATGCAATCGGCGCTCCTCGGTTTGGCGGCCGGCGTTGCGGCGATCTCAGCCGGCCCGGTCACGGCCGCAGCGCCTGGAGAGCGGGTCGAGATCTATGCCGCAGGCAGCCTGCGGCCGTTGGTGGGACGTGTGGCCGTGGATGCGGAAAAGGCCGGCATCACGATCGTTCCTACCTTCGGCGGCTCCGGCGATCTCCGCACGCGGATCGAAAAGGGCGCGGCCCCCGACCTGTTCCTGTCGGCGGACATGGCGGCGCCGCAGGCGCTGATGGCCGAAGGGCGGGCGATCGGCGCACCGTTGGCCTTCGCGCAGAACCGGCTGTGCCTGATCGCCCCTGCATCGCTTGGACTGACCCGGCGCAACATGGTGGACAAGTTGCTTGATCCGGCGGTTCGCCTGAAAACCTCACGCCCAGTAGCCGATCCCTCCGGCGATTATGCCTTCGCGATGTTCGGGCTGATCGACCAGCGCCACCCCGGCGCGGCGGCCCGGCTTCGCGCCAACGCCGAGCGGCAGATGGCCGTCACCGCGCCAGCGGCGGGCGCCGGAGCGAATGCCACCGCCGCACTGTTCAACAGCCATCTCGTCGACATCGCCGTGACCTATTGCAGTGCCACGGGCGAGGTGACCCGAGCGGCGCCAGGGCTGGTCGCCATTGCGGTGCCCGCACGGTTCGACCCGAAGCCGGTGTTCGGCCTGATCCTGCTCCACGCCAACCCGGCAGCGTCGCAGATCGTGCGCTTGTTGCTGAGCAAGGATGGCCAGGCGCTGGTCGCCGCTTCGGGGCTTCTTCGCGCGACAAGGTGAGCCGACGGCCGTTCGAGCGCCGAGCCGGAGCCGCGGCGACTGCCGTCTAGATCCGTCCATGCCTCAGGCAGCACCGGTGAGCCAGGGTCCCGTCGTGCCAAAATGGCATCGGCACGCCAGCATCGTGCGCAGCGGGCGACTTGCGGCACGCCCAACAGTGTACTAGCTAGTACACGAGAACGGTGCGGCCGTCGTGTGGTTCGGCAATGCGGGTCCCCTGTCGTCCCGCGAACCCTGCGTTCCTCCAGCGCATCGAAGCCAAAGGAGGTGCCGCGTGTCGGGCACGAACAATCATCAAGGCCTGCTGGCCAAAAGCTGGCTCTGGCTGCTCGGGATCGTGATCCTGGTCGCGGGCCTGTTCTTCACGGTCGGCGGTGCCAGGCTCGCCGCGCTCGGCGGCAGCCTCTATTTCGTGCTTGCCGGGCTCGCGTTGCTCGCATCGGGCTTCCTGATCATCCGTCGCCGGCCGGCCGGCGCCTTGCTGTTTGCCGCCACCTTCGCGGTGACGGTGCCGTGGGCGCTGTGGGAGGTCGGCCTCACCTTCTGGCCGCTGGTGTCGCGGCTGCTGGCGATGGGCGTCGGCGCGACCGTGGTGGCGCTGTCCTACCCGCTGCTGCGCACCGCGAGCGGGCGATCACCGGCGTGGCGGCCGGCCCTTGCGGTCGCGGCGGTGCTGGCGCTCGCCTCGGCCGGTGGCGCGGCGGGCATGTTCGTGCCCCACGCGCCGGTGTCCTTCGCCGGCGTCGAAGGCGCGCTCGCGCCGGTCGATGCTGCGCACGAGCAGAAGAACTGGTCGGCCTATGGCAACACCGGCGGCGGCAGCCGCTTCGTCGCGCTCGACCAGATCACCCGCGACAATGTCGACAAGCTCAAGGTCGCCTGGACCTATCGCACCGGCGACATCGCGACGAGCGACGGCAATGGCGCCGAGGACCAGGACACGCCGCTGCAGATTGGCGACACCGTGTTCATTTGCACGCCCCACAACAATGTCATCGCGCTCGATGCCGACACCGGTCGCGAGAAGTGGAAGACCGTGATCAACGCCCACACGTCGGTGTGGATGCGCTGTCGCGGACTTGCCTATTTCGACGCCCGCCAGCCGCTGCAGCAGCCCAACATGCCCGGGTCGACTCCCGTCACGCCGGCTACCATGCCAGACGGCGCGCCGTGCCAGCGCCGCATCCTGATGAACACCATCACCGCCCGATTGATCGCGCTCGATGCCGATACGGGCAAATTCTGCGCCGGCTTCGGCACCAACGGCCAGGTCGATCTCAAGGCCGGGCTCGGCAGCGCCCCCGATCCGCAATATCAGCTGACCTCGGCGCCCACCCTGGCGGGCACCACCGTGATCCTCGGCGGCCGCGTCGCCGACAATGTCCAGGTCGACATGCCGGGCGGCGTGATCCGCGGCTTCGACGTGATCACCGGCCGGCTGCGCTGGGCGTTCGATCCAGGCAACCCCGCGCTCACCAGCATGCCGCCGGCGGGCAAGACCTATACGCGCTCGACGCCCAACGTCTGGGCCGCGATGTCCTATGACGCCGCGTCGAACACCGTGTTCATGCCGGTCGGCAGCGCCTCGGTCGACATATACGGCGTGCCGCGCACCGCGCTCGATCACACCTTCGGCGCCTCGATGCTCGCGCTCGATGCCACCACCGGCAAGGAGAAATGGCACTATCAGACCGTCCACAACGATTTGTGGGACTTTGACGTGCCGATGCAGCCGAGCCTCATCGACTTCCCTGCGGGGCGCGGGCGAACGGTGCCGGCGCTGGTGTTCGGCACCAAGGCAGGGCAACTCTACGTGTTGGATCGCGCCACCGGCAGGCCGCTGACCAGGGTGGACAATGTCGCGGTGAAGCCCGCCAACATCCCCGGCGAGCCTTATTCGCTCACCCAGCCGAAATCGGTCGGCATGCCGCAGATCGGGGTCGGCCCGCTCACTGAGGCAAGCATGTGGGGAGCGACGCCGTTTGACCAGCTGCTGTGCCGCATCGCCTTCAAGGGCATGCGTTACGAAGGGCTCTACACGGCGCCCGGCACCGACAAGGCGCTGAGCTTTCCAGGATCGCTCGGCGGCATGAATTGGGGCGGCCTGTCGATCGACCCCACCACCAACACCATCTTCGCCAACGACATGCGCCTCGGCCTGTGGGAGCAGATGGTCCCGCAGCCGACCACGCAGAACAAGCCGAGCGATAAACAGGCGCTCAAGAATACCGGCGGCGAGGCGCCCAACACCGGCATGGGCAGCGTGCCGATGAAGGGCACGCCTTATTCGGTGATCAAGGATCGCTTCCTCTCCGCGCTCGGCATCCCGTGCCAGGCACCGCCCTTCGGCACGCTGACCGCGATCGACATGACCACTCGCCAGATCAAATGGCAGGTGCCGGTCGGGACGGTGCAGGATACCGGCCCGCTCGGCATCCGCATGGGGCTGCCGATCCCGATCGGCATGCCGACGCTCGGCGGCACCCTCGCTACCCAGGGCGGGCTGGTGTTCATCGCCGGCACCCAGGATTTCTACCTGCGCGCCTTCAACTCGGCGACGGGCAAGGAAGTGTGGAAGGCGCGCCTGCCTGTCGGCAGCCAGGGCGGACCGATGAGTTACAAGTCGCCGAGGAGCGGCAAGCAATATGTCGTGATCACCGCCGGCGGCGCGCGCCAGTCGCCCGACCGCGGCGACTATGTGATCGCCTACAGCCTGTCGTGACCGCCGGGTGGGGCCACGCCCCACCCGGCCATTCCTGTCCAATGATCCCGGTGGCGAGGCTCGCGTGCGGGAAGGAGCCCGCTTGACCAAGCACGAACAGATCCTGGCGCGAGCCGCCGCCTGCGGGCTGTTGATCGCGTCATCGGCAATGCCGGCGATGGCGCAGACCGCTCCCGTCGCTGTCGCCCCGGCCGGCGGCAGCGTGGTGGGATCCGCACAGGCTGCCGACGCCGCCGTGCCCAAGGCGGCAGGCGTCGCCAAGCCGCTCGCCCCCGCTCCCGCGCGCGACACGCTGACCGGCAACTGGGGCGGCGTGCGTACCGACCTTGCCGACGCCGGGATCAGCGTGCGCGCCGATTACGTCTCGGAGAGCTTCGCCGCGGTGAGCGGCGGGCTGCGCCGCGGCACCGCTTACACCCAGCAGGTGCGCGCTGGCGTCGACCTCGACCTTGGCAAGCTGGTGGGCTGGTCCGGTACGCTGATCCACCTCACGCTCAACGACCGGCGCGGGGACGGAATCTCGTCCGACTTCGTCGGCAACCGCCTGCCGATCCAGGAAGCCTATGGCGGCCAGTACACCAGGCTGAGCGAGGTCAGCGTCGAGCAGAATGTCGCGAGCGGCAAGCTCAACCTGCGGCTGGGCTATTTCGCGATGGGCAATGATCTCGGCGGGATGCCGCTGGGCTGCAACTTCGTCAACGCGGCCTTCTGCGCGCATCCGCTGTCGATGTCGGGCAACAGCGGATGGTACAATTATCCCAATGCTCGCTGGGGACTCGCGCTCCGCTACCGACCTCGCGCCGATCTCGCCATCCGCACCGGAGTCTACCAGGTCAATACCCGCCTCGGCCTTCAGGACAATGCGTTCGATCCGTTCGCCGGCGGCACCACCGGCATACTGCTGCCGATCGAGGTCGAATATGATCCCGGAGTCCGGCCCGGCAGTCGGGTGATGCCGGGCCATTACAAGCTCGGCTTCTACTACGACACCTCGCGCGCCGCGCGCCAGGGCGAGGCCGGCACGCTCACCGGCCGCCATGGCGTCTATCTGCTCGCCGACCAGATGATCGTGCGCGGTAGCGGCAGCCGGGGCTTGTCGGTCTTCGCCCAGTTCACCGCCAACCCCCAGGCCTCTGCGCAGATCACCCGCTGGTATGCCGGCGGCCTGGTCAAGACCGGCACCTTCGCCGGGCGCGATGCCGACACGCTCGCCCTCGGGCTGATCAGCGCCACGGTCGATCCGCGGCTACGCCGCTTCCATGCCGAAGCGGTGGCGCTCAGCGGCGGCTATGCGTTGCTGCCGATGGGCGAAACCGCGCTCGAGCTGAGCTACGGCATCCAGCTGCGGCGCTGGCTCAACATCCGCCCCGACGTCCAATATATCATCGACCCCGGGGCGTTCAGCTTCCGCTCGACACCCAATGCGCTGGCGATCGGCAGCCAGATCAAGGCGCAATTCTGATGATCGCGCGCCGGTCAGCGCGCGGGATCGGCGCGGCAGTAGCGCGTCACCGTGTCGATCACCTGCGCCCGCCGCCGGGTTGCCGCCTCCTCCTGCTGCAGATCGACCCCGAACAGCGTCCCGAAGGTGTAGCGATTGGCGACGAAGTAGAAGGACAGCGCGCTGATCGTCATGTGCAGGTCGACCGGGTCGATGCCCGGGCGGAAGCTGCCGTCGGCAACGCCGCGCTCGATCAGCGCCCGGGTGTTCGGCAGCACCAGCTCATTGCGGGCCTCGGCGACCGAGCCGACGTGCGGGCCGTGACGCATGTTCTCGTCCATCACCATCCGCACCAGTTCCGGGTGGCGGAAATGATAGTCGAAGGTGAGCCCGACCAGCCGCCCCAGCGCCTCGATCGGCGCCAGCTCGTCGAGCGCGGCATCGATCTCGGCAGACCGGATGCCGCGATAGGATTCGGTCAGCGCGGCGCGGTAAAGCCCGTCCTTGCTGCCGAAATGGTAATAGATCATCCGCTTGGACGTCGCGGTGGCCGCCGCGATCTCGTCGACGCGCGCGCCGGCAAAGCCCTTGTCGGCGAAATGCGCGGTCGCGACCGCGATGATCTCCCGGCGGTTGCGCTCGGTAAACGTGTCCTGCTCCACGCCGCCGCCTTGGCGACACCCGCCGGCCATGGCAACTATCATCAGACCGCGCGGTGGCCCGAGCCCTTCACAGGAGTAGCTGCACCATGGCCGTGACCAAGATCCAGATCGTCATCGTCGGTGGCGGCGCTGCAGGGCTCGAGCTCGCCACCCGGCTCGGCGCCCGCTACGGCCGCAAGCGCCACGACATCATCGTCGTCGACCGCAACCGCACCCACATCTGGAAGCCGCTGCTCCACGAGGTCGCGACCGGCTCGCTCGACGCGAACATGGACGAGGTCGGCTATCGCAGCCACTGCCACCGCTGGGGCTATCGCTTCTTCTATGGCGCGCTCGCCTCGATCGACCGCACCGCGCGCCAGGTGCATCTCGCCCCGGTGCTCGACGACCAGGGCCGCGAGGTGATCGCCGCGCACGCGATCCGTTACGATTATCTGGTGCTCGCCTATGGCTCGGTGACCAATGATTTCTGCACGCCGGGGGTGGCGGAGAATTGCACCTTTCTCGACAGCCGCGCCCAGGCCGATCGGTTCCGCGACCGGTTGCTCGACCAGTGCCTGCGCGTCTCGCGGGCGATGTCCACCGATCCGACGGTGGATGCGCGGGTGCGCGTCGCCATCGTCGGCGGCGGCGCCACCGGGGTGGAGCTCGCCGCCGAGCTGTTCAACGCCGCGGCGGCGCTCGGTTACTATGGCCTCGAGGTATTCGACGGCAGCCGGCTCGACGTGACGCTGATCGAGGCGGGGCCGCGCATCCTGCCGGCGCTGCCCGAACGGCTCGCCGCCGCGGCCCAACGCGAGCTCGAGATCCTCGGTGTCCGCGTCCTCACCGACACCCCCGTCGTCGCCGCCGATCGCGACGGCATGACCACGGGAAGCGGCCAGCGGATCGATGCCGATCTCCAGGTGTGGGCGGCGGGCGTCAAGGCAGCGCCGATCCCGGGCGGGCTCGACGGGTTGGCGCTCGCGCGTGGCGGTCAGGTAATGGTGACGCCGACCTTGCAGAGCGTCACCGACGAGCGGGTGTTCGCGATCGGCGACTGCGCCTGGTGCGTGCTGCCGGGCAGCGACCGCCCGGTGCCGCCGCGCGCGCAGGCCGCCCACCAGATGGCGGCGGCGGTGTTCACCAATCTCACCCGGCTGATGACGGACAGGCCTCTGCGCGCGTTCGTCTACAAGGACCATGGCTCGCTGGTATCGCTCAGCCGCTTCTCGACGGTCGGCACGCTGATGGGCAATCTGGTCGGCGGCAAGCTCGCGATCGAGGGGCGGCTGGCGCGGATCGTCTATTTGTCGCTGTACCGCATGCACCTGATCGCGATCCACGGCTGGCTCAAGGGCATCGCGCTGGTGCTGATCGGGCACGTCAATCGGATCGTGCGGCCGCGGCTGAAGCTGCACTGACGGCGCAGGACGGCGCCGTCAGCCGTCGGCGCGCAGCCGGTAGCCGACGCCGAGCTCGTTGGCGATGATGCTGCCCACCGGTCCCGGCGCTTCGAGTTTCTGGCGCAGGTTGCGAATGACGATGCGGAGGTATTCGACGCGGGGGTCTTCCTCGCCCTGCCAGGCCGCGGCGATGATCCGCTCATGGGTTACCACGCGGCCGACATGGCGGGCGAGCACGGCCAGCACGTCATGCTCCTTGCGCGTGAGGTGGACCTCCTCGCCGCCGCGCGAGACGAGCCGGCGATCGAGATCGATCGTCACCTCGCCAGCGCGCAGAATTTTGGGGACGGTTCCGGGCGAGCCGTGATGACGCAGCGCCACCCGCAGCCGCGCGAGCAACTCGTCCGTATCGAACGGCTTGGACACGAAATCGTGCGCGCCAAGGTCGAGCGCCGCCACCTTCTCGTCGGTCGCATCCCGCGCCGATACCACGAGGATCGCCGTCTGGCTGTTCTTGAGCAGCACCGGGATGAGGCCGAGGCCGTCTCGATCCGGCAGGCCGAGATCTAGCAGAATGGCGTCGGGATATTCGGCCGCCGCGCGGCGGATCGCCTCCTTGGCATCGACCGCCTCGATCACCGCATAGCCGGCGCGTTCGAGCGTGTTGCGGAGCAGGCGGCGGATCGACAGCTCATCATCGACGACGAGGATCTTGGCGGGCATCAGAGGGCGCTTTCTGGTGCGTGGCGCACGATCAGGCTGGCGGGGAAGACGAGGGTGAAGACGGCGCCGGTGGCATCGGTGTTGTTGCCGGCCTCGACACCCATCCCCATCGCCTCGGCGAAGGCCTTGACGATGGCGAGGCCGAGCCCGGTGCCGCCGATCGCGCGATCGGAGCCCTCGAGCCGGCGGAAGGTCTCGAACACCTCGGCCTCGCGGCCGGGCGGCAGGCCGGGACCCTGATCACGCACCGCGAGGCGGATCTCGCCATAACGATGCACCCCCTCGACGATGATCGCGGTGCCGGGATCACCATAGCGGCCCGCATTGTCGAGGAGGTTGAGCAGGCAATGATGGAGAAGCTGCGAATCCACCTCGACCAGCGGCAGATCGGGCGGGACCTCGAGGCGGACGTCATGGCCGTGGAGCGCGCGGCGGGCATCATGCGCGGCGCCGGCGACGGCATCGCTGAGGTCGGTCGCCTCGAGCTTGAGCTTGAGCGCGCCCGCCTCCACCCGGGCCATGTCGAGCAGGTTGGAGACGAAGCGGTTGAGCCGCGCCGACTCGCTCTTGATGGTGCCGATCAGCTCGGCCGTCGCACCGTGATCCAGCTCGTCGGCGGCGGCGATGACGGCGGTGAGCGGGGTGCGAAGATCATGGCTCACCGACGACAGCAGTGCCGCGCGCAGGCGATCGCGGGTGCGCACCGTATCGACATCGCGCATCTCGCTCTCGAGGCGCAGCCGCTCGAGTACCAGCGCCGCCTGATCGATCAGGCTGGCGAGCAGCGGCAGCTGATCGGCGCGGACCGGATCGCCGCTGCGTTCGCGGGCGACGCCGAGGATCGCGAGCGTGTTGCCGCCCGCCTTGAGCGGCTGGAACAGCCATTCGGACGAGGCCAGCGTGCTCGATCCCCGCCCTGCCACCGCGCCATTGTCGAACGCCCAATGGGCGGCGGCCATGTCCATCGTCTCAAGCCGATAGCTGGGGTTGCTCGCCGCCTGAACGGTGAGGCCGGCGCCCGGCGGCGAGAGCAGCAGCACGGTCTGCACGTCGAACAATCTGGCGATGTCGTCGCAGATCATCCGCGCCGCCACCGCGGGATCGTTGATCGCGCTCAATTGGCGCAGGAAGCCCGCGAGCGTCGCATTGGCGCGCGCGCTCGCCGCGGCGAGATCTGCCTGCGCCCGCACCCGCGAGGTGAGCTGGCTGGTCGCGATCGCGACGCCGAGCAGCACGAAGATCGAGATCAGATTCTCGGGATTGCTGACGCTGAACGTGCCGACCGGCGGCAAGAAGAAGAAGTTGTAGGCGAGGCTGGAGGCGATGCCGGCGACGAGGCCGGTGCGCAGCCCGTAGAGGCTCGCCGCGACCATTACCGGCAATAAATAGAGCAACGCGACATTGCCGAGGTTGAGGATGTGGAACAACGCGCTGGCCGCGGCGGTGACCGCGGCGACGAGCAGCACCGAGACGCCATAACCGACCGGCGACCCCCAATGACCGGCGAGCCGGGGCCTGAGCCGCGGCTGCGGGGTCGGCGCTTCCTCCATCGGCAGCACATGGACGGTGACGCCCGGCGTGCCGCGGATCAGCCGATCGACCACCGAGCCGTGGAGGAACTCGAACCAGCGCGACCGCCGCGACTTGCCGACGACGAGCTGGGTCGCACGGGCATCGGCGAGATAGCCGCGGATACCGTCGACCACCGAGGCGGCGGGCACCGTCGCCACCGTCGCGCCGAGCTGCGAGGCGAGCGTCATCGCCGCGGCCACCCGCTCATGCTGGGTATCGGTGAAATGCGCCGAGCGCGGCGTCTCAATGAACAAGGCGGTCCAGGGGCCGTGCAGCACGTCGGCGACGCGTTTGGCGGCGCGGACCAGCCCGTCGGCGCCGGGCAGTTCGTTGATCGCGACGACGATGCGGTCGGTGCCGGCCCAGGTGCCGCCGACGCCGAGCGCGCGGACATGCTCGAGCATCTGCGCATCGACCGCCTGCGCGGCGCGGCGCAGCGCCAGCTCGCGCAACGCCGACAGATTGGACTTGGAGAAGAAATGGCTGAGCGCGCGGGTCGCCTCCTGCGGCAGATAGACCTTGCCGGCCTTGAGCCGCTCGATCAGCTCGTCGGGCGGGATGTCGACGACCTCGATCTCGGCCATCTCGAGGATCCGGTCGGGCACGGTCTCGCGCACCCGGACGCGGGTGAAGCTCGCGACGATATCGTTGAGGCTTTCGACATGCTGGATGTTGATCGTCGAATAGACGTCGATCCCGGCGTCGAGCAGCTCCTCGACGTCCTGGTAACGCTTGGGGTGGCGGCTGCCGGGAGCGTTGGTGTGGGCGAGCTCGTCGACCAGCACCAGGCGCGGCGTGCGGGCGAGGATCGCGTCGAGGTCCATCTCGCCGAGCAGGCGGCCTTCGTACGCGACCTCGCGGCGCGGGATGATCTCCTGCCCCCGGGTCAGCGCTTCGGTTTCGATCCGGCCATGGGTTTCTACCACGCCGACCGCGACGTCGATGCCGTCGCGCCGGCGCGCGGCGCCTTCGGACAGCATCTCGTAGGTCTTGCCGACGCCGGGGGCGGCGCCGAGGAAGATCTTGAGCCGGCCCCTGCCCTCCTGCGCGGCCTGGCGCAGGAGAGCGTCGGGATCAGGACGGTCGTCGCCGCTGACCGGCATCAGCGCGGCGTGGCGTCCAGCGCGCGGTTGATCGCCAGCACGTTGACGTGCGGGTCACCGAACAGCGAGTTCTCGGTCAGCCTGGCGACGATCGCCGTCACCCTGGCGAGCGGCAAACCGCGCACTCGCGCGATCCGCGGCGCCTGAGCAAGGGCAGAAGCGGGCGACAGATCGGGATCGAGGCCCGAGCCGCTGGCGGTGACCAGATCGGCCGGGATCGCACCGGTCACGCCCTCGGCACGGCGCTTGGCGACGTCCGGCTTGACCCGGTCGACCAGCGCCTGCGCCGCCGGCCCGAGGTTGGAGCCCGACGAGGCCAAGCCGTCGTATCCCTTGCCCGCCGCCGACGGGCGGGTCTGGAAGTAGCGGTCCGACACGAAGGCCTGGCCGACCACGGCCGAGCCGATGACCTTGCCGCCCGCCGTCACGAGGCTGCCATTGGCTTGGGCAGGAAAGATGGCTTGTCCGATGCCGGTCATGGCCAGGGGATAACCGATCCCGAGCAGGAGCGCGAACAGGATCGTCAAGACGATCGCGGGCCGCAGCGCGGAGGTGAAATCATTGCCCATTGTCATATCCTCAGGCGAGACCGAGGCCGCCTACGGCCAGGTCGATCAGTTTGATGCCGATGAACGGCGCGACGAGACCGCCGAGGCCGTAGACGGCGAGGTTGCGCGCGAGCAGCGGGCCCGCCGCCATCGGCTTGTACGCCACGCCTTTCAGCGCCAGCGGCACCAGCAACGGGATGATGATCGCGTTGAAGATGATCGCCGACAGGATCGCGCTCTGCGGCGACCCCAGCTGCATGACGTTGAGCACGCCGAGCCCCGGGTAGAGCGCGACGAACATCGCCGGGATGATCGCGAAATATTTGGCGACGTCGTTGGCGACCGAGAAGGTGGTGAGCGCGCCGCGGGTCATCAGCAGCTGCTTGCCGAGGCCGACGACCTCGATCAGCTTGGTCGGGTCGCTGTCGAGATCGACCATGTTGCCCGCCTCGCGCGCGGCCTGGGTGCCGGTGTTCATCGCCACGCCGACATCGGCCTGGGCGAGCGCCGGCGCGTCGTTGGTGCCATCGCCGCACATCGCGACCAGCTTGCCGCCCTGCTGCTCCTTGCGGATCAGCGCCAGCTTGTCCTCGGGCGTCGCCTGGGCGAGGAAATCGTCCACCCCCGCCTCGGCGGCGATCGCGGCGGCGGTGAGCGGGTTGTCGCCGGTGATCATCACCGTGCGGATGCCCATCGTCCTCAGCTCGCCGAACCGCTCACGGATCCCGGCCTTGACCACGTCCTTGAGGAAGATCGCGCCGAGCAGCCGACCGTCCTGCGCCACCGCGAGCGGCGTGCCGCCGGCGCGGGCGATCTCGTCGGTAACGCGGCGAAGCTCGGTCGCCGCCGCCGTCTGCCCCGAACCGGCATTGGCCTTGAGGATCGAATCGACCGCGCCCTTCTGGATCAGTGACCCGCCGGTCCTGACCCCGGAGATGCGGGTCTGCGCGGTGAACGGGATCACCTCGGCATCGGACGGCAGCTGCGCCGTCGAGACGCGGAACCGCTCGCGGGCAAGGACGACGATCGAGCGGCCCTCGGGCGTCTCGTCGGCGAGGCTCGCCAGCAGCGCTGCCTCGGCCAGCTCGTTCTGGGTGGCGCCGCCGACGCTGCGGAACTCGCTCGCCTGGCGATCACCGATGGTGATGGTGCCGGTCTTGTCGAGCAGCAGCACGTCGATGTCGCCCGCCGCCTCCACCGCGCGGCCCGATTTGGCGAGCACGTTGAAGCGGACGAGCCGGTCCATCCCGGCGATGCCGATCGCCGAGAGCAGCGCCGCGATCGTGGTCGGGATCAGCGTGATCAGCAGCGCGGCGAGGATCGCCACCGGGATCGATCCGCCGGCGTAGCTCGCGAACCCCGGGATGGTGCCGACCGCGATCAGGAAGATGATGGTGAGGCCGACCAGCAGGATCGTCAGCGCGATCTCGTTCGGCGTCTTCTGCCGCTCGGCGCCCTCGACCAGCGCGATCATCCGATCGAGGAACCCCTGCCCCGGGTTGACGGTGACGCGGACGCGGATCTCGTCGGAGATGACGCGGGTGCCCGCAGTCACCGCCGAGCGATCGCCGCCCGCCTCGCGGATCACCGGTGCGCTTTCGCCGGTGATCGCCGCCTCGTTGACCGAGGCGACGCCGGCGACGACGTCGCCGTCCGACGGGATGAGGTCGCCGGTCTCGACCAGGACGATGTCGCCGACCCGCAGCGCGCTGGCGGGCACATCCTCATGGGCGCGGCCATCGCCCTTCAGGCGCTTGGCGGTAAGTTCCGCCTTGGTGGCGCGCAGGCTTGCCGCCTGGGCCTTGCCGCGGCCCTCGGCGAGGGCCTCGGCGAAGGTGCCGAACAGCACCGTCAGCCACAGCCAGACGACGAGCTGGAGCTTGAAGCCGGTCGACAAGCCATCGTGGCCGACGACGAGCAGCACCGTCATCAGTGCCGCGACGACGGCGGTGGTGAACATCACCGGGTTGCGGATCAGCTCGGCGGGGTTGAGCTTGCGGAAGGATTCGCCGATCGCGGGCACGACGAGGTCGGCCGTGAACAGGCTTTTCGCTTGCGCGCGGGTTTGGGATTTCTGGGCCATGTCAGGCGCCCCTTCAGGACAGTTTGCCGCTGATCATCGCGAGATGATCGGCGATGGGGCCGAGCGCGAGGCTCGGCAGGAAGGTGAGACCGCCGAGGATCAGCACGATGCCGACGAGCAGGCCGACCCACAGGCCGCCGGTGGTCGGAAACGAGCCCGCGCTCTCCGGCGTGTACTTCTTCGCCGCGAGGCTGCCGGCGATCGCCAGCATCGGCACGATGATGAAGAAGCGGCCAACCCACATCGCGACGCCGAGCAGCCCGTTGTAATAAGGCGTGTTGGCGGTGAGCCCGGCGAAGGCGGAGCCGTTGTTCCCCACCGCGCTGGTGAAGGCGTAGAGGATCTCGCTGAAGCCGTGCGGCCCCTTGTTGAGCGGCCCCGCCAGGCCCTGGGCGAGCACCGAGGAGAGCGCGGTCAGGCCCAGGATCATCAGCGGCAGCACCGCAATAGCCAATACCGCGAGCTTGACCTCGCGCGCCTCGATCTTCTTGCCGACATATTCGGGCGTGCGGCCGACCATCAGCCCGGCGACGAACACCGCGAGGATGGCGAACAGCAGGAAGCCGTAGATGCCCGCGCCGACGCCGCCGATCACGACCTCGCCGAGCTGGATGTTGAACAGCGGGATCATGCCGCCGAGCGCGGTGAAGCTGTCATGCATGGCGTTGACCGCGCCGCACGAGGCCGCCGTCGTCACCACCGCGAACAGGCTCGACGCGGCGATGCCGAAGCGCACCTCCTTGCCCTCCATGTTGCCGCCGGCGACGCCGAGATGGTGGAGCACCGGATTGCCCGCCGCCTCCTGCCAATAGGTCACGGTGGTGCCGGCGAGGAACAGGATCACCATCGCCGACAGGATCGCCCAGCCCTGGCGGGTGTTGCCGACCGCCTTGCCGAACGTCCAGGTCAGCCCGAAGCCGATCACGAAGATCGACAGCATCTGGATGAGGTTGGTCAGCGCGGTCGGGTTCTCGAAGGGATGCGCCGAATTGGCGTTGAAGAAGCCACCACCGTTGGTGCCGAGCATCTTGATCGCTTCCTGGCTCGCGACCGGGCCGATCGCCAGCGTCTGCTTGGCGCCCTCAAGCGTGGTCACGTCGACCGTCGCGGCGAGGGTCTGCGGCACGCCGCTGGCGATGTAGACGATCGTCAGCACCACGCAGAGCGGCAGCAGCAGATAGAGCGTGATGCGGGTGCAATCCGCCCAGAAGTTGCCGATCACCCCCATTCCGTTCTTCAGGGCCTCGCGCCGGGCAAAGCCGCGGAACAGCGCGAAGGCGAGCGCGATGCCGGTGGCGGCCGACAGGAAGTTGTGGATGGTGAGGCCGAGCATCTGGCTGAGGTTCGACACCGTCGTCTCGCCGGCATAGCTCTGCCAGTTGGTGTTGGTGGTGAAGCTCACCGCGGTGTTGAACGCGAGATGCGGCGACAGCCCGGCGAGCCCCTGCGGGTTGCCCGGCAGCACGCCCTGCAGCCGCAGGACCGCATAGGTGAACGCCATCAGCACGACGTTGAACAGCAGCATGTGGACCGCGTAGCGGCGCCAGCCCTGCTCTTGATCGGGATCGATGCCGGCGAGCTTGTAGAAGCCGGTTTCGATCGGCCCGAGCACGACGTGCAGCGGGGTGCGGCGGCCCTCGTAGAGCGCGAACAGCCAGGCGCCGACCGGTTTGGTCAGCGCCAGCAGGATGGCGATAAAGCCGAGGATCAGGATCCAGCCCTGGAATGTCATGGTGCCGCCTCCTTCAGAAGCGTTCGGGGCGGATGAGCACCGCCACCAGGTAGATGAGCAGGCCGCAGGCGGTGAGCGCCGCCAGCCAGAGATCGAGTGTCATTGCAGCCGCCTCACGCGTTGTCGCACAGGCGGGCGTAGGCGAGCGTTGCCGCCACCAGCCCGACCATGACGAGGATCCAGAGCAGATCGTCCATCGACAGTTTCCTTTGCTAGAAGGCGGCCGTCAGCGAGGCGACGACGGTGCTGCCGGCGATGGTGCCGGTGCCGTCCTGGCCCTTGCTGAAGCTCGGACGCAGGTAGGCAGCGTCCCGGTTAGAGATGTCGGTGTCGACATAGCTGACGTTGAGGGTGAGGTTCTTCCAGCTGGTGTCCGCGCCGAACGACCAATCCCAATAGGCGCCGGTCGGCGTCACCGCGGTGGCGTTGGGCCCGAGGCCGTCCTGGCCCCAGCTGTGGCCGATATGCGCCTTGGCGGTGAACGGCGTGCCGGTGATCGCCGCGGCGCCGTCTCCCCATAAGTAGAGATTGTCGTCCTTGGCGCCGGGATGGTCATAGACGCCGGCGGCGGCCGACGCGCCATTGGTGTACCATTTGCCGATCGCCTGCTGCTTGGGCGCATACGCGACGCCGGCGGTGAGGGTTGCGGGGCCCGCGGTGCCGGTCAGCTTGGCATAAGGCTCGGCAAAATCCGTCTTGTCGGCGCCGCCCGGGTAGACATACCAGGTAAGGCCGACATCGAGCGTGGCGTTGCTCGCGAGCTTCGCCTTGTAGCCGCCGATCAGGTCGAGCTCCATGTTGGCGCCGCCGAAGGTGCCCCAGCCGGCGAGGTTGGAGGCCCAGGTGCCGACATACAGGCCGCTCTGGTGCGCGAGGGTGAGCCCCGCCTGCACCGCCATCTGCCGATCGGATTGCGACACGCCGCGGAACCGATAGTCGGACGCGATCGAGGCCGAGCCGCTGACGGTGATCGCCGGCGGCGGCGCGGTGTCCGCTGCGGTCTTGTCATCAGGCGTCGACTGCGCCTGGGTAACCGCCGGCATCGCCAGCAGCACCGCACCAACCGCCGAAAAACTACGCTTCATTCCTGCCCCCCAAGTGGACCGGCGCCACCAACAGAGCGACGCGTCAGGGACAGGCGATTAGGCGTGGCCAGCGTAGCAATTCGAGAGCGATTCCCGGCTTTCGCATAGTGCTGGCGTATAGCTGGCGTTTTTGCCGGCCGTGGCGCCGCGGCCTGGCCGATGAGGGCGGCGGTGCGCGATCGGCCATGGCCAGCGCCCGGCTGCCGCTCTAGGTGAGCGCGATGAACGATCAAGAGAGCCGCACGGCGATGCGGGCCGGCGAATTCGTGGCGTTCGTCGCCGCGCTGATGGCGGTCAACGCCCTGGGGGTCGATCTGATGCTCCCCGCGCTGGCGGACATCGGCCGCCAGCTCGCCATCACCACCGCCAACCACCGGCAGTGGATCATCACCGCCTATATGCTCGGCTTCGGCGCGGGCCAGCTGGTCTATGGCCCGCTTGCCGACCGCTTCGGCCGCCGGCCGATCCTGCTCGCGACGCTGGCGGGCTTCGTCGCCGCGAGCATCTTCGCCGCGAGCTCGCAGACGTTTGCCGCGTTGCTCGGCGCGCGGCTGCTGCAAGGGCTGATGTCCGCATCGACGCGGGTGCTGGCCGTAGCGATCGTGCGCGATCGCTTTTCCGGCCGGCAGATGGCGCGCACCCTGTCGGTGGCGCAGATGATCTTCTTCCTGGTGCCGATCATGGCGCCGAGCCTCGGGCAGGTGCTGCTGGCGTTCGGGCCGTGGCGCTTCATCTTCTACGCGCTGGCAACGTTCGCGGCGTTCGTGCTCGCCTGGTCGTCGCTGCGGCTGCGCGAGTCGCTGCCGGTCGAGCGCCGCTCGCCACTGTCGCTCGCTTCCTTGGCCGCGGCCTATCGGCTGACGCTGACCAACCGCTATTCCGCCGGCTATGCGGTGGCGGCGTCGATGACCTTCGGCGGCATCATCGCCTTCGTCTCGTCGGCGCAGCAGATCTTCGTGGACGAGTTCCACGCCGGCCAGCGCTTCACCATCCTGTTCGCGGTCTGCGCCTTCTCGATGGGTTGCGCGTCGTTCGCCAACAGCCGGCTGGTCGAGCGGCTCGGCACCCGGCTGATCTCGCAATCGGCGGTGCTGGCGCTGATCGCGCTGTCGCTGCTCCATCTCGCCGTGATCGCGACCGGCACCGAGTCGCTTGGCACCTACATGCTGTTTCAGGCGCTGAGCATGACCTGCATCGGCCTGTGCGGGTCGAACTTCGGCGCGATGGCGATGGAGCCGGTTGGCCATATCGCCGGCACCGCCTCGTCGATCCAAGGCTTCATCACCAGCGTCGGTGCCGTCATCGTCGGCTCGCTGATCGGCCAGGCCTATGACGGCACCACATACCCGCTCGCGATCGGCTATCTTGCGATCGGCGTCGGCGTGCTGATCGTGGTCTACTTCACCGAAGGGCGCAGGCTGTTCCAGCCGCACCATTCCGGCGCAACGCCGGCGCGAGAGGAGCCGGGCAGATAAGCGTGACGCGCCGCAACCCTGGCGGGCCTCGATCATTCAACGTGCATAGATTGCATCGGAGACGTTGAGTGAGGACGCGCAAGCTCGGCCGCCAAGGCCTGGAAGTATCCGCCCTGGGCCTCGGCTGCATGGGCATGTCCGACTTCTACGGCAGCCGCGACGAGGCGGAATCGGTGGCGACGATCAACCGCGCGCTCGACCGCGGCGTGACCCTGCTCGACACCGCAGACATGTATGGCCTCGGCGCCAATGAGGAGCTGGTGGGCCGGGTCGTGCGCACGCGCCGCGAATGGGTGGTGGTGGCGAGCAAGTTCGGCATCGTCCGCGGCCCCGACGGCAAGGGACGCAGCGTCAACGGCCGGCCGGACTATGTGCGCGCGGCGTGCGATGCCAGCCTGCAGCGGACCGGGCTCGACATCATCGATCTTTATTACCAGCACCGCGTCGATCCCGACGTGCCGATCGAGGAGACCGTCGGCGCGATGGCCGAGTTGGTGACCGCGGGCAAGGTGAAGTATCTCGGCCTGTCCGAAGCCGCGCCCGAGACGATCCGCCGCGCGCATGCGGTGCATCCGATTACCGCGCTACAAACCGAATATTCGCTGTGGAGCCGCGATCCCGAGGAGGCGCTGCTGCCGACGGTGCGCGAGCTCGGCATCGGCTTCGTCCCCTACAGCCCGCTCGGCCGCGGCTTCCTCACCGGCCAGATCAAGACGCCCCAGGATCTCGCCGCCGACGACACGCGCCGCAGCCATCCGCGCTTCCAGGGCGAGGCGTTCCAGCGCAACCTCGATCTGGTCGGCGCGATCGCGGCGATGGCGGCGGACAAGGGCTGCACGCCGGCACAGCTCGCGCTCGCCTGGGTGCTAGCGCAGGGCGACGACGTGGTGCCGATTCCCGGTACCAAACGGCGCAGCTATCTCGACGACAATCTCGCCGCCCTCGACGTGACGCTGAGCGCCGCCGAGCTGGCGCGGATCGACGAGGTGCTGCCACCGGGAGCGGCGAGCGGCACGCGCTATCCCGCGGCGACAATGGCCAGCGTCAACCAGTGAGCGCGCGCGGCCGGCGGCGCGCGGCCGACCGCGGGAGGGTGAGCGGCCTGCTCGCCCCGTCGCGCCGGTGACCGTGTTCTTTACCGCCGACACGCATTTCGGCGATCATCGCACCATCAACATTTCTCGCCGGCCCTTCGCCAGCACCGCCGAGATGGACGAGGCGCTGGTCGCGCGCTGGAATGCGGTGGTCGGGGTCGACGACATCGTCTGGCACCTCGGCGATGTCGCGCGCCGGCCTGGGGATGTCGCCACGCTGCTGGCGCGGCTCAACGGCACCAAGCATCTGGTACGCGGCAACAACGATCCGGATGGCACGCTCGACGCCGACGGTTGGGCGAGCGTCGGCGACTATGTGGAACTCGACCTCGACGGTCGGCGCCTCGTGCTATGCCATTATCCGTTCCGCAGCTGGAACGGGCAGCATCGCGGCGCGCTCAACCTCCACGGCCACAGCCACGGTCGGCTGAAGCCGATGCCACGCCAGTTCGACGTCGGCGTGGATGCTCGCGGATTCATCCCGGTGACGCTCGCCACGCTGGTCTCCACCCCCGGCTGAACGGCTGCCGCCCCGCCTGATTGCAAGGCATGGCCCGGGCTCAGCAGGGCGAGCGCCGCAGCGATCGGTGCCATCTGCCTGACCATGAGCCGTGCCGCCCCAAGTCGAAGCGAAACCGCTATGGGTGCGACCCAGCAAGCGTGGCACCCAATTTGAACACATCAAAACTACATTTTGCGGCATAACGCCCGCACCGTCTGGTATAGTTTTCACGTTCTTTGATATTGTTCAATCGCATTTGCGCCAACAACTTCACCTCTTCCGGCTCGAACGTGCAGGGCACGATCACCACCACCGTGCCGATGACGGTGATGCAATTCTTCAAGTTCGGCCCCAGGGCACTCACCGTCACCTGCGCGACGGCGATGCAACTGCTCAACACCGATGTGATGTTCGTGCTCGATGTCACCGGGTCGATGGCCTGCCTGCCGAGTGAATCGTCGTGTTCGGCGACCAACATTCGCACCGGATCGAAGATCACCGTGCTCAAGAATGCGGTGAAATGCTTCTACGAGGCGCTGGCGCAGACCAAGACCGACGGCACCGGCTGCGCGACCAACAGATACCAGGGAATCAATTCAGGATCGCAGTTGCGCTTCGGGTTCGTGCCCTACTCGGCGAACGTCGACATCAGCCAGCTCAACCTGCCTGCCAGCTATCTCGCGACCAACTGGAGCTACCAGTCGCGCGCCAAGACGCCGGCGTGGGGCGCGTGGTCTGACACGGGGACCGTCGGCACCTGGGCCGTCCAGGGCGTATCGTGCAAGAACCAGCCTGCCGATACAGCGACCCAGCAATATGAGGGCGTGCAGTTCCTGGGCCTGTTCTGCAAGGTGCAGACCAGAACGCTTTCGGGTTCGACCTGGCTGTATGGGCCAACCCCTCTTGCCATCAACGTTGCATCCGCATTGTCGTCGTTCGCCGGCTACAAGGTGCCCAACGCGCCAGCCTCCGCCACCATCACGCTGGCCGGGATCGGCGCCAATTACACCGATCGTCCGGTTCTGTGGGACGGCTGCGTCGAGGAGCAGGGCGCGACCGCCGACATCAACCAGGTGCCCGACCCGTCCAAGCCGTTGACGCTCTATAGCCCGGTGCTGCCCGAAGCCATCTACATGCGCGCCGCGACGACAACGCCGGATAACGCGTCACTGTCACGCGATCCCTCGACGTACAGCAACGACTGTTACAACAACATGCGCGGCTATCGCTACTTCTGTCCCACGCTGGCGGAGAAGTTAAAGGACACGAGCTTGTGGACGCCCAGCGTCTTCGACGCCTACGTCAACACCCTCAACCCCTCGGGCAACACCTATCACGACATCGGCATGCTGTGGGGCGGCCGATTGCTGTCACCGGAGGGGATGTTCGCGTCGGAAAACGCCGCCACCCCGAACGGCGGCGTCATCCAGCGCCATCTCATCTTCATGACCGACGGCGACGCCCAGGCAAGTCCCTGCGACTATACGACCTATGGCGTGGCATGTTGGGACATGCGGACCAACCCAAAGCTGCTGGCCTCCTGCACCACCAACGAGGACACCGATCTGACCAACGATGTGAATAGCCGGCTGGCAGCGCTGTGCACTTCGGTAAAGAACGAGCCGAATACGCTGCTGTGGGTGATCCTTCGGCGGCCAGGGCATCGTGCAGACGACCAAGGATCGCCTCAAGACCTGCGCCAGCGACGCTGATCATTATTTCAATGCCACCGACGCCACCGCGCTGGGCACCGCCTTCCAGACCATCGCGTCGCGGATCGCGCAGCTGCGGCTCGAGCAATAGCCGGGACGGCACGGCGCGCCGGCCCTCAGTCGACCGGGACGCCGGCCTGCCGGCGGAAACGGCGGGCCGCCGCACTGCAGCGACCCGCCATTCCTGAGGAGACGATCAGGCGAGCGTCAGCCCGACCTCGACGTTGCCGCGGGTCGCGTTGGAGTAAGGGCAGATCTGATGCGCGGCATCGACCAGCTGCTGCGCCTGATCGCGCTCGACGCCGGGCAGCGATACCGACAGATCGGTGGTGATGCCGAACCCGCCGGCCGCGCGCGGGCCGATCCCGACATTGGCGCTGACCGCGACATCGTCAGGCACCTTGATCTTGAGCTGCTGGCCGGCGACCTTCAGCGCGCCGATGAAGCAGGCCGAATAGCCCGCCGCGAACAGCTGCTCGGGGTTGGTACCATCGCCGCCGGCGCCGCCGAGCTCCTTGGGGGTCGAGAGCTCGACGTCGAACCGTCCGTCCTCGGACCGGGCATGACCGTCTCGGCCGCCGGTCGCGGTGGCCACGGTGCTGTATTTGACGTCGATCGACATGATGTATCTCCGGTTTGTTATCGCGATAAATGTCTAGGATCGGTGGCGACGCCTGTCCAGAACTATTTGCCGCGATAATCATAATCGTGGTATCTGCCGTGCCGAGGAGAGCTCATGCCTGATCCCCTGCCGCTCGACGAACAGCTCTGCTTCTCGCTGTACGCCGCCACCATCGCGATCAATCGCGCCTACAAGCCGGTGCTCGACCGGCTCGGCATCACCTATCCCCAGTTTCTGGTGCTGCAGGTGCTGAACGGTGCCGAGGATGGCTGCCCGATCGGCGAAATCGCCGAACGACTGGCGCTTGAGCCGAGCACCATCACCCCGCTCGCCAAGCGGCTGGAGACGGCGGGGCTGGTGACGCGACTGCGCAATCCCGCCGACGAGCGCCAGGTGCGCGTTCGCCTGACCGAGACGGGCAAGGCCTGCTGGGCAGAGACCGGCTGTCTCGCTCCGCTGATCGTCGAGCGCACCGGCATGTCGCCGGCCCGCCTCGCCGCCCTCAACACCGAGGTTGCCGCGCTGCGGCGCGCGCTGGCGGCGGATCAGGCGACGTAGGCCCGACGGGTTGGCGGCGTTGCCCGGGCAGCAGTCTGATCAGCGACCTGGGCCGGCCGCGCTGGTCAGAAAGTGATGAGCTGTCGCACCGCCTCGCCCGCATGGAGGCGGTCGAAGCCCAGGTTGATGTCCACGAGCGCGAGTTGACCGGTCAACAGCCGATCCACCGGCAAGCGACCCGCCCGGTAGAGCGCGACATAGCGCGGCACGTCGCGCACGGGCACGCAGGTGCCGATATAGCTGCCCTTGAGCGTGCGCTCCTCCGCGACGAGGCCGACCACGTTGACGGTCAGCGTTGCCCCGGGCGGCGGCAAACCGGCGGTCACCGTGGTCCCGCCGCGCCGCGTCATCCGCACCGCACTGTCCAGCGCGCGAACGGAGCCCGCCATCTCCAGCACGACATCCGCCCCGCCGCCGGTCAGCGCCCTGACCTGGTCGACCACGTCGGGCGCGTTGGCGTCCAAGACGGCCGTGGCGCCCATCCGCCGCGCATGATCGAGCTTCTGCGGCGCCAGATCCACCGCGATGACCTGGGCAGCGCCGGCGGCGACCGCGCCGAGAACGGACGACAGGCCGACCCCGCCAAGGCCGACCACGACGACGCTCTGCCCGGCCTGGACCTGCGCGGTGTTGACGACCGCGCCCACCCCGGTCAGCACCGCGCACCCGAACAAGGCCGCTTCCGCCAGCGGCAGATCAGGATCGACCTTCACCAGCGAACGGCGGGACACGACCGCATGATCGGCAAAGGCCGAACATCCGAGGTGATGATGGACGGGCATGCCCTTGGCATCGGTGAGCCGCAGGCCGCCGGACAACAGCTCGCCCCTCGCGTTCGCGGCGCCACCCGGCTCGCACAGCGCCGGCCGCCCGCCGGAACATGGCGCGCAATGCCCACAACTAGGCATGAACACCATGACGACATGATCGCCGATGCCGAGATCGTCGACGCCCTCGCCCAGCGCCTCGACGATCCCCGCCGCCTCATGGCCCAGCGCCATCGGCAGCGGGCGGGGCCGGTCGCCGTTCACCACCGACAGGTCGGAATGGCACAGCCCGGCCGCCATGATCCTGACCAGCACCTCGCCGCGCCCCGGCGGCGCCAGCTCCAGTTCCTCGATGACCAGCGGCCGGCTGGCCGCGTAGGGCAGCGCCGCCTTCACGGTCCGCAACACCGCGGCCTTAATCTTCATGTGTCATCCTCCCAGCAATCAGGGTGTCGCCTTGCATGACGATCGCTGTTGCGAGGTGCTACGATAGCGGATGTTGGCGCTGCCGCGAGGGGGTGTGATCGTCCGTGGCCGTGACGGGAGACGGCCGTTCAGCCGGTTCCGCCGATCGTATCGCGCAGGTGGCTCAGGACATTCCCGGCCCGCGCCGATAGCGGCCACTCCGATCAGTGGATCAGCCACAAGGTGTCGACCACCGCGACGCCGGCGACCAGCTGGAGCTCCGATGCCCGGCCGAACGCCTGCCGTGCATAGCGCGGCACATGGTGGAGCCCAACCCACGCGCGACCGGCTCGAGGATCAGGCTCACCTGATTGCTGAAGCCGTGGATCGGCAGGCGGCGCACGCCCGGGTTGCCGTCGAACCGCCGCGACAGCAGCCGTGTCGCCATCGCCTGGCCATCGGGGTGATCGATAAAGCCGATGCGTTCCAGGCCGCGCCAGTCGCTCACCGTCTCGCCTGCCGGCGCGATCAGTTCGAGCGGCTCCTCCAGGAACGGCGTCGCCGCCAGCCGCGGGTCCTCGGCCCGCGGTGACGATGCCGAGCTCGGATCGATGATCGTCGCCGGGCTTACCGCCGCCCGGATTTGGCCGTTCCTCACCATCCCGACGCGTTGGCCGACCTATTATCCCAATGCGGCCGACGTCCGCTTCCATGACGGCAAGGGTCCCGAACTCGAGCCGGACGTACGCTTCTTCTTCTCGACCTTCGGTTTCCCGGTCGAGGCGCAGGTCGTCGAGCATGTCGCGCCGGTCACCGGCCAGGCGGCGCGCGTTGCCTGGCTGGCTGGTCCGGCGCGGGCGCGGATCGGGCTTGACGTTCACCATGCCTGGCTGATCGAGGATCTGTCGGGTGGTCGCGTCCAGATTCTGACCCAGGAGACGCAGAACGGTCGGCCCGCCAAGGAGCTCGCCCAGGCGAACCCCAACCCGATGATCAACGGCCACCAGGATTGGCTGGTCGGCCTGATCGCCGCCGCGCGGGTGGCACACGGCTGAGCATGACGCACCGTTCGCTGGTGCCGCGCCGCGCCGCGCCTGAACGGTGGCATGAGACGGTTTGTTGTGTGAGTATCCCGGCTGATCGGTGATGGGTTGGTCGGGAGCACGGCGATGGATCAGCAAGGCAGCAGCACAGGTGGCGAGCAGAACCGCAGCGCGGTTGAGCGCAGCGGGGATCGCGAACTGGTGATCACGCGCCTGTTCGAGGCACCACGGAGCACCGTCTACGCAGCATGGAGCCAGCCCGAGCTGTTTCGGCGCTGGTGGATGCCGGAATCGGCGTCGGGCGTGGCGCTCGTGTCGTGTGAAATGGACGTTCGTACCGGCGGCACCTACCGGCTGGGGTTCGGCACCGGCGGTTCAGCCCTCATGACCTTCCACGGCAAGTATCTCGCGGTCACGCCGGATCAGCGTATCGTCTGGACCAACGACGAGGCCGACGACGGTGCAGTCACCACAGTGACCTTCGAGGACCAGGATGACGGGACTGCGGTGACGTTCCACGAGATCTACCCTTCGAACGAGGCGCTCGAGCAAGCCTTGCAGGGATCGGCACTCGCGCTGCCGGAACAGCTCGAGCAGCTCGACAAACTTCTGTCAGGCATGGCGGGATAGCGGGTTTAGGCCGCCGTTGCGCATAACGCTGTCGGTGGCCGTATCGGCGGCAACAGCGTTCAAGGGCGACGAGCGCGTGGTGGGCCGACGGGATCGTTCCATCGGTCACTAGTCGGTGCCGACCATGATGCGTGACGCATGGGCGCTGCGCGCATCGACGGTGAAGGCGACGGTCAGCGCCGCAGGATCGATCTCGGCGGCCAACGCCTTGCGGTTGACGGTGACGGTCTTGCCGCCCGTCCAGCCGTGCACCGTGATGGCGATGGTCTGCCACCAGGGCCGGAAGTCGCCTTCGCGCTTGTCGAACTCGATCATCAGCCCCTGCGGCGTTGCCGAGCAGCGTACGGTCTGACGCAGATAGCCGCGGCGGGTATAAGCGAGGCTCTTGCCGTCGTCCTCGTAGAGCGTGCCCTGGCAATCCGCGCCCGGGTAGATGTCGAGCCGCAGCGGGCCGGTGGGCGTCTCTGCGGTGCTCTGGACCAGCGGCTGGCGCGGCAGGATGGTGCCGGCGCGAACGAAGATCGGCAGGCGATCGAGCCGCGGCGTCTCGGTGACGCGGTCGCCGCGGCTGTGCGCGGTCGGCACCGCCTGCGTCGCCGACTGGATCGGCCCCTCGGCCGCCGGCTCGGGCGTGCCCGCGGGCATGCCGGTCCAGTAATCGTACCAGCCGCCGGCGGGTAGGCACACGTCGTAGACGCGCGGCGATTCCGGACTCGGCGGCGGCGCGATCAGCAGGCTCTTGCCGAGGGTGAAGGCCATCGACTGGTCACACGAGGCATTGAGCGCCGATGGATAATCGTAGAACACCGGCCGCATGATCGGATCGCCGGTGCGGCTGTTCTGGTCTGCGAGCGCGTAGAAATAGGGCATCAGCCGGTAGCGCTCCTCGACGAAGCGGCGGCGGATCGCGAGATGCTCGGGACCGTCCACCCATGGCTCGACGCGGGGCGTGCCATTGGCGGAATGATCGCGGAACACCGGCGTGAAGGCGCCGATCTCGAACCAGCGGGTGAGCAGGTCGGCACTTGGCCCGCCGGCGAAGCCGCTGACGTCGGCGGCGCTATAGGCAAAGCCCGACAGGCCGAGGTTGATGATCTGGTGGACCGAGAGCTTGAGGTGATCCCAGGTCGCGCTGTTGTCGCCGGTCCAGGTGACGGCATAGCGCTGGCCGCCGGCGTAGCTCGCCCGGGTCATGACGAACGGCCGCTCGTTCGGGCGCAGCGTGCGCAGCCCGTCGAACGTCGCGCGGGTATTCTGCATGCCGTAGACGTTGTGGATCTCGCGATGATCCGCGACGCGGGCCGCGAAATCGTCGCTGCCGATGCGGTGGCGAGTGTCGAGCGGCATCGTCTTGGTCGGCGTGTTGAAGATCGCGGGCTCGTTCATGTCGTTCCAGAAGCCGGCAACCCCGGCGTCGACGAAGCCCTTGAACAACGTGCCCCACCAGTCACGGCCGTTGGTCTGGGTGAATTCGGGGAACACCGACGGCCCTGGCCAGACCGGCGCGACATAGGTGGTGCCGTCCGGGTTCTTGACAAAAGCGTCGCGCTTGAGGCCGCTCTGATAGGGCGCATAGTCCTTGTCCACCGCCGCGATATGCAGATCGGTGATCGCGACCAGCTTGATGCCGTCCTTCCCCATGTCATCGACCAGCTTGGGAAGATCCGGAAAGGTCTTGGGGTTGGTGGTGAACGGCCGGTTGCGATCCTGATAATCGATGTCGAGCCAGATCACGTCGGTCGGGATGCGGTCGCTGCGCAGCCGGGCGGCGATGCCGCGGACCTCGTCGGCCGACATGTAGCTGTAGCGCGACTGCTGGTACCCCAGCGCCCATTTCGGCGCGAGCGGCGGACGCCCGGTGAGCGTCGCATAGCGGCGCGTGACCTCGGCGACCGACGGCCCGGCGATGAAATAATAGTCGATCGGCCCATCGGGGCCGCCGAACGACAGGGTCTCGGCGTCGCGGTGGCCGAAGTCGAACCAGGTGCGATAGGTGTTGTCGAGCAGGATGCCGTAGCTGCCCCCTGCCCCGCCGGTGCCGATAAAGAAGGGGATCGACTTGTAGATCGGATCGTCGGCGCTGGTGAAGCCGAACGCGTCGGTGTTCCAGTCGACGAAATCATGCCCGCGGCGATCGAGCCCTTGCGTCTTGTCGCCGAGGCCGAAGAAGTGTTCGGAGATCGGCAGCGTCTTGGCGATGGTGAAGGCCTTGCCGTCGAGCTTCGCCGGCGCGGCATCGGCGGAGATCACCGTGCCGTCGAGCGTCTCGAAGGTGACGCCGCCGGTCGCGCCGATACGGACACGGATGCTGGCGGTGGTGAAGCCGTCGGCAGTGGCGGTGACCTTGACCGCCTGTTTGCGCTGCGCGGGCGACACCGCCCAGCTCGCGTCCTCGGGATAGATGCCGTCCTTGGCGACGCGGACGCGGATCAGCCCGTCGGCGAGCGCGGTGACGCGCATCGCCGTCGCCCCGGCGTGGAACTCGACGCCATTGCTGCGCGGCGCGAGCGCGGTGCTTTGCTGGGCATAAGCGGCGGGGATGCTGCACAGGCACGTCGAGGCGGCGAGAAGCAGGGCGAGACGTTTCATGAGCGGTCCTTGTGCGGCAAGTGGCGATCGTGCGCGACGAAGTTGAGCGCGCAGCGCGTGAGGAAGTCGTCGATCCCGGCCATGTCGACCCGATCGATGTCGGGACCGGGCGGCACCAGGCGGCCGCTGTCGGGAAAGGTGCCATAGCCGGCCATCAGACAATGCCAGCTGATTGCGGAATAATAGCGGCCGATGCCGGCGGCCTCCACCGCCGCCGCCATGTCGGCACCGGTAAACCAGGCCGAGATCAGCGCCCTGAGCGTGTCGGACAGGCTCGATACGGCGCGCGCCTCGGCCCAATAACCGGTGGGATCGTCGTGGCGCTGGTTGAGACGGTAATGGGCGACGATATAGTCGCGCACGCCGTCGTAGCGCTCGGCGATCCGGGCGTTGAAGCCGTTGCGTGCCTCTGCCGTCATCCCGCGCGCCTCGACCGCGTCGAGAAACGCCTCGACGGTGGCGATGACGAGATGCAGCGCGGTCGCTTCGAGCGGCTCGAGGAAACCCTGGGCAAGCCCGACCGCCAGCGCATTGTGCGACCAGCTGTCCCGCATCCGCCCGACCCGCATCGCGAGGTGGCGGGCCTCGCCCGAGTCGCCGACACCGAGGTGCGCGCGGAGTTCGGCCTCGGCCTGCGCTGCCGATAGATGACGGCTCGAATAGACATAGCCGTTGCCAGTCCGGCTGGTGAGCGGGATGTCCCACGCCCACCCCGCCGACAGCGCCGTCGCCCGCGTCTGGCTGGGAACTGGCGCCCCGGCCGCGCGATGGGTGGGCATCACCACCGCGGCATCGTTGAACAGCGTCTCGCCGTAGCTGACGAACGGCACCTCGAGCGCGGTGAAGATCAGGCTGCGGAAGCCGCTGCAGTCGACGAACACGTCGCCGTCGATCCGGTCGCCGTCATCGCCGACCAGCGATGCGACGCTGCCATCGGCGCCGCGCGCGACCGCGGTGATGCCGGCCTGGCGGTGAACGACCCCGAGCGTGCCGGTCGCATGGCGCGCGAGAAACGCGCCCATCTTGTGCGCGTCGAAATGATAGCCGTAGCTGACCTCGAACGGAAAGCTGTGCGCCGGCTGCGGCGCGCGATGATCGGCGGCGAGCCGCGCGGGCAGCAGGAAATGGTCGGGGTGTGCATCGACATCGCGACCGGTGCGGCGCGCGCGCGTGGCGTAGAAGAAGCGCGCGGCGGTGTGGATGTCGAGCGCGGTCGGGAACGGGTGGAAATAGTTTTGATAGCCTGCGCGGTCCGACCAGCCGGCAAAGCCGATGCCGAGCTTGTAGGTCGCGTCGCACGCCGGCATCCACGCGCTCTCGGCGACGCCGAGCGTGTCGAAGAAGCCTTTCAGCTGCGGGGTGGATCCCTCGCCGACCCCGATGATGCCGATTGCCGGACTTTCCACGAGCGTCACGGTCGCGCTCGGCCAGCGGTGCGCGATCAGGCACGCCGTCATCCACCCGGCCGTGCCGCCGCCGAGGATGACGATATCGGTCAACGCCGCAGCACCAGCCCGGCGAACGCGGGCAGCATGGTGGTGTTTGCGCCATTGGTGTCGAGGATCGGCAGGCCGTCCGTCGCCAGCCCCGCCGGCCAGTCGCGCGGGGCGGCGCCGAGATTGACCACGCAGAGCAGGCGCTCGCCCTCACCGGCCCGCTCGAATGCGATCAACGCGTCGTCGCTGTGCACCACCTGCAGGCTGCCATGGCGCAACGCCGGATGCGCCGTGCGGGCGGCGATCACGGTGCGCGTCCAGTGCAGCAGCGAATCCGCGTCCGCCTCCTGCACGTCGACGGCGAGCGCGCGATGATCGGGGCCGAAGGGGAGCCAGGGCTTGGCGGCGCCGCTGCCAAACCCCAGGTCGGGCGCGTCGCCGATCCAGGGCATCGGCGTCCGCGCGCCGTCACGCGACAGCGTCATCGGCCAGTTGGCGATCGCCTCGGGATCGAGCAGATCGGCATAGGGAATGTCGACCTGGGTGAGGCCCAGTTCCTCGCCCTGGTAAAGGAAGATGTTGCCGCGCAGGCTGAGCAGCAGCAGCATCTTCATCCGCGCGAACGCATCCGCCTGGTCGGGCGACGCCCAGCGGGACAGCGCCCGGGGCGCATCGTGGTTCTCGAACGCCCAGCTCGGCCAGCCCAGCCCCGGCGTATCCGGCCACGCCGCGACCGCATCGACGATCATCTCGGGGGTCAGCCGCTCGGCGTACAGGAAGGCAAAGCTGTAGGCGCTGTTGAGCCGCGTCTCTCCGGCGGTGAACAGCTTCATCTCGCGATCGCTCTCGTCGCCCCCCACCTCGGCGACGGTGAAGCAGCCGCCATGGTCGTCGAGCAGCGCCCGCAGGCGTTCGAGGAACAGCGGGATGTCCGCATGCCCCTGGTTGTGAAGCTTGAGCTGGAAATCGAACGGCCGGGTGCGGGCACGGTTGGTCGCGGGCGCCGGGGGGTTATCGGTCAGGCCGGGATTGTGCATCGCGAAGTTGATCGCATCCAGGCGAAAGCCGTCGACGCCGCGATCGAGCCAGAAGCGTGCCGTCGCCAGCAGGGCGTCCTGAACCGCGGGATTGTGGCCGTTGAGCTGCGGCTGGTCCTTGAGGAAATTGTGCAGATAATATTGCTGGCGGCGCGCATCCCAGGTCCAGGCCGGGCCGCCGAACACCGACTGCCAGTTGGACGGCGGGCTGCCATCGGCCTTGGCATCCGCCCAGACGTACCAGTCCGCCTTGTCGTTAGTGCGGCTGGCGCGGCTGGCGCGAAACCACTCATGCTGGTCGGAGGTGTGCGAATAGACCTGGTCGATGATGACGCGCAGCCCGAGCGCATGCGCGCGTGCGATCAGCGCATCGAAATCGGCGAGCGAGCCGAAGATCGGATCGACATCGCGATAATCGGCGACGTCATAGCCGAAATCGGTCATCGGCGAGGTGAAGAAGGGCGACAGCCAGATCGCATCGGCAGCCAGTGAGGCGACGTGATCGAGATGCGCCGTGATGCCGTTGAGATCGCCGATGCCATCGCCGTTCGAGTCGGCAAAGCTACGCGGGTAGATCTGGTAGATGACCGCGCCCTTCCACCAGGGGGTCGCGGCAACGGCATGGGAAGCGGTCATGGGTTTCATTCGCTCGGCAGGGCAGCGCAGACGGCATAGTCGAGCGGCCGGAGGGTGATGCGGGCGGTGCCCGGCGCAGTAACCGTGGCGGGGCAGGCCCCGGCCAGCGCAGCAAACCGCGCCGATCGGGCACCGACTTCGACATTCTGGGTGATGGTGGTGGAGCCGGTGTTGATCGCGACCAGTATCTCATGGCCATCGTCGTCGCCGCGGGTAAAGGCGAGCAGCCCCGGCGTGTCGCCGGCAAAGCGCACCAGCGTGCGGCCGTGGCGGAGCTGCTCATGGTCGCGGCGCAGCCGGGCGAGCATCGCGATCGAGCGGAAGATCGGATTGTCCTGGCCGAAATGCGCGGTCGCGGTGGTGGTCGTGGTGCCGATCAGCCGGTTGTCGTTGTAGCTTGCCACCTGGCTCGCGAACAGGTCTTCGCGCGAATCCTGGTCGCCGCCATGGCCGGTGAAGCCCTGTTCGTCGCCCGAATAGATCGTCGGCACGCCGCGGGCGGCGAGCAGCAGGACGTGGGCGAGCGTCAGCCGCTGGAGCCGCTCGGCCTCGGTCGCGTGCGGCCAGGCCTGGTCGAGCATATAGCCGATCCGCCCCATGTCGTGATTGCCCAGGAAGGTCGGCAACTGCCGCGCGCCGGCCTCGCCGCCCTCGTACAAAACGTCGCCATCGACCCATTTGGCGAAGACGTCGGTTCCCGCCTTGCCGGACAGCAGCGCGCGCGCGGCCGCCTGGAACGAGAAATCGAGCACCGCCGGCAGCTTGTCGCGACGGGTATATTGCGCGGTGTAGCCGGGGTCGATCGCTTCCGAATAAACCTCGCCGAAGATGTGGAAATGCGGAATGCCGCGCGCAGCGGCGCGCGCCTGCATCGCGGGGACGAAGCGTTGCCAGAATTCAGGGTTCACGTGGCGCGCGGTGTCGATCCGGTAGCCGTCAATGCCGAAGCGGTCGATCCAGCTGCCGTAGATCGCGATGAAGCCGTCGACGACGCGCGGGTCCTCGGTCATCAAATCGTCGAGCCCGGCAAAGTCGCCGTAGCGCGCCGATTCACCGGCGAAGGTCGAGTTGCCGCGGTTGTGATAGTAACGCGGATCGTTGAGCCAGGCCGGCACCTTCACCTGCGCTTCGGCCGCCGGCACGAACGGCGTATAGGCATAGCGTGGATCAACCAGCTGCGCGAAATTCTCCGGGGTCGCCACCGCATCGCCCGCGAATCCCGGGTTGATCGCGGCGCCGGCAGCCCCGCCGCGGCGCGTGTAGGGATAATCCGCCTTGCTGCGGTAGCCACACGGCGCGCCGATGCATTCGCGATATTGGATCACGTCGGCGGTGTGGTTGGCGATGATGTCCATATAGACCTTCATGCCGCGCGCATGCGCCGCATCGACCAGCGCCTTGAACTCGGCCTCGGTGCCGAAATGGGGATCGACGGTGGTGAAGTCGGTGATCCAATAGCCGTGATAGCCGGCGCTCTCATGCCCCTTGCCGCCCTGCACGGGCTTGTTCTTGAGGATCGGCCCGACCCAGAGCGCGGTGGCCCCGAGCGCCTGGATATAATCCAGCCGGCCGATCAGCCCCTTGAGGTCGCCGCCATGATAGAAGCCCTTGGCGGTGGGATCGAAGCCGGTGGTCAGCCGATCGCCGGCAAGGCCGCCGCGGTCGTTGGAGGGATCGCCGTTGTCGAACCGGTCCGGCAGGACGAAATAGATGATCTCGTCCTCGGGCGCACGGGCGCGGACGTCGGCAAGCGGCACCGTGGCGGGCGCAGCCAGCGCGAGCAGCAGCGCGGCGGCGATGCTCATGCCATCACCGGCTGCGGCGCGGCGCAGTGGCGCGCGATGAACTCGGCGTGGCTGGGCATTTGCGCGACCTCGCGGGCGTTCAACTGGTCGATCATGCCGAGGAACTCGCCGAGATCGGGCGCGGGAATGGCATCGGCGAGCGGATGATAGCCCGCCGGCATCATGCCCTGGCCGGCGAACACCTGCAGCCAGCCGACCTCGGTGAACAATTCCTCGTGCTCGCGGGTGATATGGCCGTTGCCGCGCCACAGCGCGATCTTGGCGCCGAGCGTCTCGGGCACGTCCATCGTGCGGCACGCCTGCCAGAATGGCTCGGGCCGCTCGTTGGCGTGGTAATGGAGGATGATGAAGTCGCGGATGCGCTCATATTCGTAATCGCTCTGCCGGTTGAACTCGACGCGGTCGGCCTCGGCGATGGTGCGACCCGGCAGCAGCTTCAGCAGCCGCGAAATGGCGGACTGGATGAGGTGAATGCTGGTCGATTCGAGCGGCTCGAGGAAGCCTCCGGCAAGGCCGATCGCGACGACGTTGCGGTTCCACATCTTCCGGCGCTTGCCGGTGCGGAACGGGATCGCGCGCGGCGCGGCCAGCGCCTCGCCATCGAGCCCGTCGAGCAGGATCGCGGTCGCTTCGTCGTCGCTCAGATGCGCGGAGGAATAGACCAGGCCGTTGCCGGTGCGATGCTGGAGCGGGATGCGCCACTGCCAGCCCGCTGCCTTGGCGGTGGAGCGGGTATAGGGCGTGAACGCCGCGCTGCGGGCCGACGGCACCGCGAGCGCGCGATCGCAGGGCAGCCAGTGCGTCCAATCCTCATAGCCGGTGTTGAGCGCCTGCTCGATCAGCAGGCCGCGAAACCCCGTGCAGTCGATGTAGAGATCGGCGCTGAGCGACGTGCCATCCTCCAGCACCAGCGCCGACACATCGCCCGTTTCGTCCTGCTCGACGCGGGTGATCCGGCCCTCGATACGGTTGATGCCCCGCGTCTCGCTGTAACGGCGCAGGTGCCGCGCATAGAGGCCCGCGTCGAAGTGGAAGGCAGACGGCATGTCGGGCAGCACCCGCGCGGTCCGCGCCGGCCCGCGCTGCATCCGCTCCGCCAGCGCCGCCTGGTTGTTGAGCGAATAAGCGGCAAGGTCTCCAGCCAGCCCCAGCGTCTTGGCGCGCAGCCAGTAATGGTGGAACGGCAGCAGGCCGACATCGCGGCCGACCGCGCCGAACGCGTGCATGTAGCGCGTGTCCGGGCGCAGCCAGTCGACGAATTCGATGCCGAGCTTGTAGGTGCCCTGGGTGGCGCGGAGGAACGCATCCTCGTCGAGCCCCAGCGCGTCGTTGAACAGCCGGATCTGCGGGATCGTCGCCTCGCCGACACCGACCGTGCCGATCTCCTCGGATTCGATCAGGTCGATCTCGAACCCGACCTCGAGGAAGCGGGCAAAGGTCGCCGCGGTCATCCAGCCGGCGGTGCCGCCGCCGGCGATGACGATGCGGATCGGATTGTCACTGGTCATCGTCCGCGTCCCCGCTCCGCGATCAAACAGGCACCGGACTGGCGGGGCGACACCGTCGCCCCGCATCCGCCGTCAGAACTTGTAGGTAATGCCGAGGTAATAATCACGGCCATAGCGCTGGTAATCGATCACCTGCCGCGGGTCGCCATTCTGATACGTTACGAACGGACGATCGGTGAGGTTCTTGGCCTGGGCAAGGATACCCAGCCCCTTCAGGAACCCGCCCTGGAAGTCGTAACCGATCTGCGCATCGAGGATCGCCTCCGCCTTGGCGGTGCGATAGGTCGGCGTCGACGAGATGCCGGCGACTTCGGCAAGGAAGGATGAACGGTAGCGATAGTTCACCCGTGCCTGGAAGCCGTGCTTCTCGAAGTAGAGCGTGCCGCTGCCGGTGACCTTGGACAAACCGGGCAAGGTGATCGCATCGAGCGCATTGTTGGCGTATTTGATCTCTGAGTCGGTGTAATTGCCCGACACGAACACGCCAAAACCGTCGAGCTTGGTGGTCAGCGTCCGGAACGGCAGCGAGAAGGTACCCTCGACGCCGATCACCGAGCCGCGCCCGGTGTTGGCCGGTGCGCTGACCACGCCGGTCTGCAACCCGTTGGCGATCACGATCGCCTGCTGGGCTGGCGTCAGCGCGCCGAGCAGCGAGCTGAAGTCATAGGCATAGCTGTTGTTCGGATCGACGAAGTCGGTGAGATGCTTGAAATAGCCCGACAGCGCGACATAGCCGCCGCCTTCGAAATACTTCTCGAACGACAGATCGATGTTGGTCGACTGATAGGGCTTCAGCGCGACATTGCCGCCGGTGGAGGTGAAGACCGGGTTGAGCCCGGCATTCTGGTTGCCGGCCTGGATGTTGGCGACGTTGATGCCGACCGCCTGGGTGACCCGCTCCTGGTCGAGCCGCGGCCGGACCATGGTCTGCGACGCGCCCATCTTGACGAAGCCCAGCGGGATCAGCTCGACCGACATCGTCGCCGAGGGCAGGAAGTTGGTGTAGTTCACCTTCTGCGTCGCCGGCGCGATCGTCACCACGCCGCCGACGACGCTGGCAATCTGGCCGTCCGAGCTCTGCTCGCTATGCACCACCTGCGCGCCGAGCGATCCCTTTAGCGCCTTGCCGCCGAGCTCGCCATCCAGCGTGATCTTGGCATAGCCGGTGAACACGTTCTCGGTGACGGTGTTGTCGCGGACCAGCGAGTCCGGGCGGTTGTCGTAATAGCTGTCGAGGCTGTTGTTGTAGAGGTACAGCGGGTTGAGCGCGAGCACCGCGGGCACGCCGAGATAATCGAGCGGGATCGTGCCGATCATCGCTTCGGCCGGCACGGCGGCCGAGGTGTTGGTGCCGCTCGCCACGGTGCAATCCACGCCGGCTCCGGTGGGGCACAGGAAGTAGGATTTGTAGGCGCTGGTCTTCTCGCGGCGGCTGTAGTTGCCGCCCACTTCCCAGCTCTTGACGATGCTGTTGTCGAACTCGCCGTTGAGGCTGGCACGGAGCGACTTCATGTCGTCCTTGAAGTTCGGGTTGCCGAGGAAGCCGGCCTGCACCACGGCCTGGGTGCCGTTATAGCCCCAGCCCTGCGGATCGGTGAGCTTGAAGATGTCGGTATTGGTGTAATCGAGCGTCGGCACGATCTTGTAGGTGCCGTTCGAATTCTGGGTCAGATGCACGGTGTCGCCCGGGCCGGTCGCCTGATAGCCGGTGCCGGTATAGGTCTCGAGCGTGAAGTCGGTGCGGGTCGCGTGGCTCCAGCTCGCATCGACGTTGAGGTGGATCTTGTCGGTCAGCTTGAGATCGTTGTTCCAGCCGAGCGAGTAATTCTCCGCCTTGCGGCGGTTATAGTCGTTGCGCTGGATGGCATGGACGTTGGAAAAGGTGATGTCGTCGGCATAGCCATCGTTGACGCTGCCGATCGCCGTGTTCGCCGTGCCGACATTGCCGGCGAGCGGGAACTCAATGCCGCGCAGCCGCTGGATTTCCTCGAAGTGCGAATAGAGCGCATCAAAGGTCGAGTGGAAGTTTTCCGACGGCTGCCATTCGATCGTCGCCACTCCGCCGTAGCGCTTGAGCGAGTTGGACTGGACATAGGGCTTGGCGCCGGTGACGACATAGGGGTCGGCGGCGGTGCCGGTGCCGTTATAGCCCCAGGCGTTGTAGCGCTCGTCCTGCGACGGTGCGTCGGTCGCCGAGGCGCCGATCGCGATACCGAGGGTATCGTTGGCGAACTTGTCGACATAGGTCGCCGAGGCGCGATAACCGTAGCGCGAGCCGTCCGGGTTGAGCTTGTCGATGCCGTTCATCTCGCCGCGGGCGCTGACCGCGAGGATGCGCCCAGCCTGGTCGAGCGGGCGCAGCATGCGCAGGTCGACGGTGCCGGCGATGCCGGCGGCGATCAGCGAGGCATCGGCCGACTTGTAGACGTTGACCGTCTTGAAGAATTCGGACGGATACTGGTCATACTCGACGCCGCGATTGTCACCGACGGTGACCTGCTCGCGGCCGTTGAGCAACGTGGTCGAGAAATCGGGGCCGAGGCCGCGGATCGACAGGCGCTGGTCGCGACCCTCGAGGCGCTGCGCGGTGACGCCCGGCAGGCGGGCCAGCGAGTCGGCGATCGACACGTCGGGGAGCTTGCCGACGTCCTCGGCGGAGACCGAGTCGACGATCAGCACCGACTGGCGCTTGATCTTGGCCGAGGATTCGAGGCCGGCGCGAATGCCGGTGACGACGATGTCGGGACCGCCGGCAACGTCCTGCGCGGTCGCGGGGGCCGCATCGTCGGGCTGCGGCGTCGGCTGGACGGCCTGGGTGGGCGCATCGACCTGTGCGGCGGCAGTAGGGTCGGCGTTGGGCGTGGTCGGCGCCGCCACCTGCGCGAACGCCGCCTGGCCCGGGATCATCATCGCCGCGGACAATGCGATCGCGCTGGCTCGCAAGGCCAATCGGCCACGAGTCGATGCGCCGACGGTTGCGCCGGACGTCGCGTCCGCGCGGTTCGTTGCCACCATGATCATTTTTCCCCTTCGGCGGACCCGTGGCCCGCACATCCTCAACCCAGCGTGTTCGGTTCATTCGACATCGTTGACGCGTGTCGATTGGCCTGGATCGGCTATATTTGGGCATGGTCCGTTGCAAAAGGTGCGGGCATACGTATTCACGGCAGAATGCAGATCGGGCGCCTTCTCCCCCTCGCCCGCCTTGTCCGTTATCGACCTTGGCGATGAGCAAGAGACCCACCTCGTTCGACATCGCGCAACTCGCCGGCGTGTCGCAGCCGACGGTATCGCGCGCGCTGCGCGGGGTGAAATCAGTCAATGCGCAGACCCGCCAGCGAATCGAGCAGATCGCGCGCAGCCTGCATTATGCGGTCGACAAGCATGCCTCCTCGTTGCGCAGCCAGGCCGCCAACACCCTCGCGCTGCTGTTCTTCGAGGAGCCGGCCGAGGACGATTCGACGATCAACCCCTTCTTCCTGTCGATGCTGGGCTCGATCACCCACGCCTGCGCGCGCGCCGGCTATGACCTGCTGATCTCGTTCCAGCAGCTCTCGGGCGATTGGCACGTCGATTATCAGGACAGCCGCAAGGCCGACGGCATCATCCTGCTCGGCTATGGCGATTACGAGGCCTATCGGGCGCGGCTCGATCATCTCACCGAACAGGGCACCCATGTGGTGCGCTGGGGGGCGGTCGGCACCGGCCCTGTCGGGATCACGGTCGGCTCCGATAACCGCGGCGGCGGCGCGCAGGCCACCGCGCATCTGATCGCGCAAGGGCGCAGCGCGATCGCCTTCCTCGGCGCTGCCGACAGCCGCTACCCCGAACTCGAGGACCGGTACCGCGGCTATCTGGACGCGCTCGCCGCGGCGGGCATCGCCGCCGATCCACGGTTGCAGGCCGACGCGATCACCACGGAGGAGGCGGGACAGGACGCGATCGCCGAGCTTGCGGGCCGCGGGGTCGCCTATGATGCGATCTTCGCCGCCAGCGACAGCATCGCGATCGGCGCGATGCGCGGGCTCGCCGCGCTCGGCCGCAGCGTGCCCGGCGAGGTCGCGATCGTCGGCTTCGACGATATTCCCTCGGCGCAATTGACCGCGCCGCCGCTGTCGACCGTGACTCAGGACGCACGGAAAGCCGGCGAGGCGCTGGTTCGGACCCTGCTCGCGCAGCTGCGCGGCGAGACAGCCGAAGTCGCGCCGTTGCCCACCTGTCTGGTCATCCGCGCCAGCAGCGGCGGTTAAGCCGCGCCAGACAGCGGCCTAGTCGTCGAACAAAAAGAGATTGAGCGTCAGCCGCCCGCCGAGCGGATCCGTGCTCAAGGTCACCGCCGGCGGCAGATAGGCGCAATGCAGCGTATTGCCGGCATAGACCAACGCTCGATTGAACCGTGCCGGCTGGATCGCGACCTGCTCGTACAGCGGCGTGTCACCCGCAATGTAGGAGGGCGCGGGCATGCCATGGAGCCGCACGCCGGCGTCGAGAGTCTCCTTGAACGACGCAAGTCGCGCCGCATCGACGCTTTCATAGCCGGTGCCGCGCTGGCGATAGAAAGCGGTTCCGCCCTGCTCGCCATGGCCCAAGAACAGCAGCAACGCGATACGGCGCGGCTCGACGCCGTCGAAATGCGGCAGTCGCTGGATCGGCGCGAGCTGCGCCGGGGGTGTCGTCACCAGTGAATAATAGGCCTCAGACACCGCGGGCGCGGGATCGAGCCCGAAGTGGGTAGCGAGCAGCGGCGCGACGCGGCGGCGCATGGTCTCGGCGAGCCGCGCCGGCACTTCTGCCCGTACGCCGGGATAATGCGGCCCGATCTCGCCCATCTTCAGGCTCGCCGCATCCTCGCGCAACGCCTCGGGATCGGGCCAGAAGTCGTCGAGCACGATCAGCGGGCGCTGCTCATTGCCTTGGCGGTGGAGGATGGGTGCGGCCATGGGCGCGCTTGTGCCTCAAGCCCGCGCGCGCGCGCAAGCCGCCGCGGCCGGTCGCCAGCCGCCCGCTTTCGTCGCGCCATCGGGTTAGGTATTCGTATGCAGCCTTGTCGGCGCGCGCCCTTGCCGGCAGGCTGCTTTGCTCAGATCGTCGCGTCGCAAGCGGCGACGGTGACGGAGAGCCGATTGTTGACCGAGAAACCAGTCCAGGGCTTTGCCGGCCTGTGGAACATCAGCTTCGGCTTCCTCGGTATCCAGATCGGCTTTGCGCTGCAGAATGCCAACATGAGCCGGATCTTCCAGACGCTCGGCGGCTCGCTCGACGACCTGTCCTACCTCTGGGTCGCGGCACCGCTCACCGGCCTGCTCGTCCAGCCGATCATCGGTCATTACAGCGATCGCACCTGGAACCGCTTCGGCCGCCGCCGGCCGTACTTCTTCGCCGGTGCCGTGCTGGCGGCGATTGCCCTGCTGGTGATGCCGGAGACTCCGGTGTTGTGGATGGCCGCGCTCACCTTGTGGGTGCTGGACGCCTCGATCAACGTTTCGATGGAGCCGTTCCGCGCCTTTGTCGGCGACATGCTGCCGCGCCGCCAGCACACCGCGGGCTATGCGCTGCAGACCGTCTTCATCGGCACCGGCGCCGTGGTCGGATCGATCTTTCCCTTCGTGCTCGCCCGTCTCGGTGTGTCGGAAAGCGCGCTCGCCGGCGTCCCGGATACAGTGCGCTACAGCTTCTGGTTTGGCGGCGCAGCGCTGCTGCTTGCGGTGCTGTGGACGATCGGCAACACCCGCGAATATAGCCCGGCCGAGATGGCGCGGTTCGGCGAAGGCGGCCCCGCCGCCGTCACCGCCCAGGCGGCCCCTGCCCTTGCGGCTCGAGGCTTTGGCCGGAGCATCGGCTGGATCATGGCGGGCATTGCCGTGATGGTCGCCGTGCCGGAGCTCGCGCTGCAGAAGGAGGTCTACCTGCTCGGCGCGTTGCTCGTCTTCTACGGCGGCGCCGGCATCGCCGCGATCGCGCTCGCGCGCGGCGGCAAGCCAGACATTGCGCTGAGCCTGATCGTGGCCGATTTTGTCGGCATGCCGCAGATCATGAAGCGGCTGGCGCTGGTCCAGTTCTTCAGCTGGTCGGCACTGTTCATCATGTGGATCTTCACCACTCCGGTGGTGGCGCAGTACATGTACGGGTCGAGCGATCCGCACAGCGCCGCCTATAATGCCGGCGGGGATTGGGTCGGCGTGCTGTTCGCGGTCTACAATGCGGTTGCCGCGGCCGCCGCGCTGCTGGTGCTGCCGCGGCTCGCCGCGCTGATCGGCAAGGTGAAGACCCACATCGCCTGCCTGCTGTGCGGGTCCGCCGGCTTCGCGAGCTTCCTGGTGGTGCGCGATCCGCATTGGCTGATCGTCAGCGAACTCGGCATCGGCATCGCCTGGGCCTCCATCCTCGCCCTCCCCTATGCGATTCTCGCCTCCAGCCTGCCCCAGGCCAAGCTTGGTATCTACATGGGCCTGTTCAACATCTTCATCGTGCTGCCGCAGTTGCTGGTCGCAACGGTCATGGGATCGGTGCTCAAGGCCTTTTTCCCGACCGAGCCGATCTGGACGATGGGCTTCGCCGCGATCGTCATGGCGCTGGCGGCCGCGGCGGCGCTGCGGGTGCCGGAAACCCTGCCGCCCTCTCTTGCCGAGGATCTTTCCTGATGCTGCGTACCCTCGCGACAGCGCTTGCCCTGCTCGCCGCGGCGCCGGCGCTTGCCCAGCACCCGCCGATCGAGCAGCGGACGGAGGCCGATTACACGCCCCGCCCCTATGTCAGCCTGACCAACGCGCCGTGGACCAAGAAGGCGGTGATCTATCAGATCAACACGCGCCAGTTCACCAAGGAGGGCACCTTCCGCGCGGCGCAACAGCAGCTGCCGCGCCTGAGGAAACTCGGTGTCGATATCCTGTGGCTGATGCCGATCCACCCGATCGGCGCCAAGCACCGCAAGGGCTCGCTTGGCAGCCCCTATTCGGTACGCGACTATACCGCGGTCAATCCCGAGTTCGGCACCAAGGCCGATCTCAAGGCCTTTGTCGACGCTGCTCATGCACAGGGCTTCCACGTCATCCTCGATTGGGTCGCCAATCACACCGCCTGGGACAATGCCTGGGTCACCCAGCATCCCGACTGGTACAAGCGCGACTGGAAGGGCGATTTCCACCCGACACCGTGGTGGGACTGGGACGACATCATCGACCTCGATTATTCCAAGCCGGCGCTGCGCAAGGCGATGACCGAGGCGATGGCCTATTGGGTGCGCGACTTTGGCATCGACGGCTATCGCGCCGATGCCGCGGGTTATGTCCCGCTCGATTTCTGGGAAGGTGCCCGCGCCGACCTCGAGAAGATCCGCCCGGTGTTCATGCTTGCCGAATGGAAGACGCCGGACCTGCTCGCGCGCGCGTTCGACGCGACCTACAGCTGGCAATGGTATGAGACGATGGAGCGCATCGCCGCCGGCCCGACCGATGCCACCGGGCTCTACGAATATTATGCCGAGAATGAAAAAGCGTGGCCCAAGGCGGGCATGCGCATGTTGTGGATCGAGAACCACGACATCAATGCCTGGCACAAGACCCAGTTCGAAGCCTTTGGGCCGATGCTGAACGCCGCCATCACGCTCGAGATGGTCAGCGAGGGCATTCCGATGATCTATGACGGGCAGGAAGCCTGCAACCCGCGTCGGCTGAAGTTCTTCGAGCGCGATCCGATCGACTGGACGACGCCATGTCCGCTGAACGATCTCTACCATGACCTCATCGGCTTCCGCAAAGCGCATCCGGCGCTTGCCAACGGACGCTGGGGCGCGACCATGGTCAAGGTCGAGAATGACAAGCCCACGCAGGTGTTCAGCTTCGTTCGTGCCCAGGGCGCCGACAAGATTTTCGCCGCGTTCAACTTCTCCGCCAAGCCGGTGACCGTCACCTTCCCGACGGCGCTCCAGGCCGGGCGCTACCGGGCGTTTCGCACCGGCGAGACGGTGACGATCAAAGCGGGAGAGAGCCTGACGATGCCCGCCTGGGGCGCGACGTTGCTCGCCGCTACTCGATAGCAGCCGGTTGCATCAGGTCCTTGAGCGCGATCGCGCTATCGGCAAGCACGGCCGGTGGTAGCCTCACCGCTGCTTCGACAAGCTTGCGGCCCTGCACATAGTCCTTGATGGCATTGACGCAGTCCAGCGCCACGACCCTGCCCTGCTTGAGATAGATGACAGAGAAGGAGCGCGCGCTCGTGTCGCCGCGGACCACTGCGTCGTCATGGCCGAGGGAGAGACCCACGGTCTGCAGGCGGAGATCATATTGGTTGGACCAGAACCAGGGGATTGAACGATAGGGTTGTGCGTCGCCGATCACCGCGCGCGCCACGGTCGCTGCCATGTCGTTGGCATTCTGCACGGATTCGAGCCTGATCATCGCGCCGCCGGCGAAATCGCTGGCATGTGCTGCACAATCGCCGATCGCATAGACGTGGGGAAGGCTCGTGCGACACCAGGCGTCGACCTGCACGCCGTTGCCGGCCCGCGCGCCGGCGGCGATCAGCGCTTCCACCGCCGGAGTGATGCCGATCCCGACGATCACCATGTCGGCCGGGAGCACTTCGCCCGTGGCCAGCCGAACGCCGCATGCGGCGCCATCGGCTTCCTCGACAGAGTCGACGGTCGCACCGAGGCGCAAGTCGACGCCCCGGGCGCGGTGCTCTGCTTCGACGAAGCGCGCTAGCGGCTCGCTCGCCACCCGCGCGAGCACATGCTGCTGCGCCTCCACTATCGTCACCTGCTTGCCGGCTGCGACGAGCACGGCCGCCGCTTCCAACCCGATGTAGCCGCCACCGATCACCACCACGCGCGACACCGACGGTAGTTCGGCGGCCAGCAGGTCGACATCGGCGCGCGAGCGGACCGCGTGGACGTGGCCGAGATCATGTCCTTGGCACGAGAGACGCCGCGGCGTCCCGCCCGCCGCCCACACCAACGTGCCATAGCCGATGGTCTCGCCGCCCGCGCTGGTGATGCGGTGGGCGGCGGCGTCGACGGCAACGATCCGGCATCCGAGCTTCAACTCGATGGCCTTGTCGCCCCAGAAGGCGGCAGGGCGGATCAGCAGGCGTTCGAAGGGCTTGTCGCCGGCGAGATATTCCTTGGACAGCGGCGGCCGTTCGTAAGGCAGGCTGGTCTCGTCGCCGACAAGCGCAATGGTGCCGGCGAACTTGAGCTGCCGCAGCATGATCGCGGTTTGAGCGCCGGCATGGCTGGCGCCGACGATCACCACGTCAAAATGTTTCATCATCACATCCGACCAAGCCGCCTCACCCGCTTATGCGTCAGCCGCGATCGTTACGCGCAGACCATCCAGATCGTCATCGAACGGAATTTGGCACGACAGCCGCGATGTAGGCGCGCGGTGATCGAGGCCATCGAGCAGATCTTCCTCTTCGCTGCTCGCCGGCAACAATCGCGCAGCATCCGCCGGATCGACGATGACGTGGCAGGTGGCGCAGGACAGGCAGCCGCCGCACAGCGCCAGCAGCTCGTCGATCCCGCCGTCGCGGATCACTTCCATCACCGACAGGCCGGCGCCGGCGGTCAATTCGCGCGTGTCACCTTCGCGCGTTGTCACGATCAACTGGGTCATAAGGTCCTTGTACGTTGGGAACGGTGGCTACGAAGGAAAAGCGGGGGCGTCCACGCGTGGTGGCCCCCGCTTTCTTCATCAAGAGTCAAACGTCGGTCAGCGGCGGCAGCGGAGCCGCCCGGCCATGGCTCAATAGTGAATCCGGAACTCCACCCCTGCCCGCCGCGGGGTCAGCACACCGCGCGCATAGTAACGCTCGACCACGTCGGTGCGGACCTGATTGTAGGAGGAGATGTCGTTGCTGATCGCCGTCACCGCATATTTGTCGAAGATGTTGTCGGCAAACAGGCCGATCTCGAACTGCTTGGTGATGTAGTTGAGCGACGCGCTATGGGTGACATAGCTGGGAATGATCTCGCCATTGCCGCGCAAGCCGACGCGCGAATAGATGTCGCCACGATAGATGGTCGCCCAGCTGGCCTCGATCGACCGGTCGTCATCGAGCGGGTAGGTGTAGATCAGCTGCGCGCTACCCGAGTTCTTGGCCGAGCCTGGCAAGCGATCGCCGGCAAATGCGCCGTACCGCTCGCCCTGGCTCACCACCAGGCCGGCGACATCCTGCGTCAGATGCGCGTCGACATAGGAATAGGTGCCGATCAGCGTGAGGTTGCGAACGGGCTTCAAGGTCGCCTGGACGTCGAAGCCGCGCGACACCGCATCGGCGCCGTTGACGGTGATGCCGATCGCGCCGTTGAGGGTCTGGCTCGGCACCTGGACGCCGGTCCAGTTGATCTCGAAGCCGTCGACGGTGAACTGGAGCTTCTTGTCGAACAGGCTGCCGCGAACGCCGATCTCCTTGTTGCGGGTCTTGTCGGGTCCATAGAACCGCTCGTTCGGCAGCGCGCAGAGCACCTGGCCTCCAGCGGCGGCCCGCGCCAGATCCTCATCGGTGCACGCCACCACCTGATTGGCGCCGCCGATCCGGTAACCAGTCGAATAGGTGAAATAGGCGAGCAGATTGTCGCTGAACTTGTAGGAGGTGTTCGCCTTCCACACCACGCCATCCTTGCCCGTCGTCCCCGGCTGGAACCGGTTGGCATTAATGGTGGTGGACGGGTAATCGCCGATGCCCGCGCCGATCAGCGGCAAGGCCGATCCGCCCACCACGTCGGCGTCATATTTGAAGTAACGCAGGCCGCCCGTGATCTGCCATGCGTGGGTCGGGTGGAAGGTCAGCTCGCCATAAGCGGCCTTCTCCACCGTCTTGGTGTTGAGCTGCGAAATATACTCGAGATTGTCCGGCCGCGGGATGTCGAAATATTCGGCGAAGCCCGGTGTGTATTCGTGCCGATTGCTGTCAAACTTCAGGCGGTTGTAGAAGCCGCCGAGCACCCAGCTGAACGGCCCGCCATGGGTGGAGACCAGGCGAACCTCCTGGTTGAACTGCTTATAATGCTGCTCGTTGTTGGCGTAGGATGAGAAGGCGGGAAACGCCTCATAGCCATAGTCGAGATCGAGCAGCAGATCGGTATTGTCTTCGGTGCTGGTGACGTGCTGCTTGGTATAGGCGGTGGTGCTGACCAGCTGGGCGATGTTGCCGAGGTTGATGTTGAACTCGGCGGCGAACAGATCAGCCTTGCGGTTGACCGGCTCGAGGTACCGCCCCGGCGATTCGTAGTTGCCGGTGCCGAGCACGCCGGCGCCGTTGGACTGGCTGCCGCCGGTCTTGGTGCTCTGGTGCGCGTAGGTCAAATACGCTTTGATGTCGGGGTTGACCTCAAGCAGCAGCTGGTTGCGCGTGGTGAAGGTGTGCTCGTAGTTCACATCCTCCTTGCGCTTGAAATTGGCGAGGTAATCGGCGTTGGTGCCGAGCGACCCGGTCGAGGTCGCCGTGGCGCGGCCGGGCTGCGGGTCGGAGACGCCCGGCTGCTGCAGCAGATAGTTGTAATCGATGAAGCCGGCATTGTCGTAATAGCCGGTGGCTGTGCGGAACGCGATGTGATCCTTCACGATCGGCACGTTGATCGCGACATCGCCGACCCCGCCGAAATCGTCGGAATGCGACTCGGCATAGCCGCGGCCGTGAACGTCGACGGTGAACTTGTCCGTGTCGGGGCGGTTGGGGATATAGCGCACCGCGCCAGCGAGCGTGCCGAGCCCGTAAAGCGTGCCCTGCGGCCCCTGCAGCACCTCGACCCGGTTGACGTCGATCAGCTTGAAATCGAGGTAGAGCGGCACTTCGCCGAGGTACACGCCGACGGCATTGGCGCTGTTGGCACCCCCGGTGTTGGTGTCGCTGGAGGAAATGCCGCGCAGGATGATCCGCCCGGTGCTCGCCGGCCCCGTGTCCGCCACGGTAACGCCCGGGGTGAAGTTGGCGAGCGAGCGGATATCGTCCAGCCGCTGCGACTTGATGGTGTCGGCGGACACCGCGCTGATGTTGATCGGCGCATCCTGGAGCGTCGTCCGGCGCCGGCTGCCGGTGACCACGATGTCATTCGCATCGGCGGTGATGGCTGTCGTCGTGGTGGTGGTAGCGGGGTCGGTGGGGGCTTCTTGTGCCAGCGCCGGTGTGCCGGCAACGCCCATCAACGCGGTCGCGCACAATAAGCCTGCGCGAGAGAAACCTACTGCCATCAATGCCCCCTTGAAACCGAAAACTCGTCGCCCCTCCGCGAAGCGCTGGTCGGCGTCGGCGCCTCGGACGGGGCCATTCGCTCGAGCGACAGACTGTGGACATTGGCGGCGAAGCCATATGGGGCGTTTGACGTAAGCGGCCGATGTGGACGCGACCTACGTCAAACGGCGAATGCCGGTCTCAGTGCAGGCGGGCTACGCAGCGACCATGGCAGCCCGCGCTCTTCTTCTCGCCTCGATGATGGTGGTGACGGCAGCACCGGCGATGGCAGAGCGTTCGCCCCGGGCGACGCTGGTCCATTGCGGCGCCGACACCTGCCTGCGTCTCTCGGGGCATCGCGAGCGCGTCGCCACCGCGGTCCGCGTCGACGGGCGCGACCTTGCCGTCGAAGGCGGCCGTGCCTGGCGGATGACCGTACCGCTGTCAGTCGCGCGGACCTGGCCCATCGCGCGTGGCGATAGGCTGGACGTCACGCTGGCGGACGCGGGCAAGGAGCAACGTATGACGGTGCTGCTGCCCCCTGGCGCGCTCGGCGCCCGGATGGAACTCGCCTCGCTGGTGATCAGCGCCCACTGAGCCGCCGACCGCCATCGTCTGCCTGCGCTTGTGATCGCATCGTGCAGACCCTACATGGCTGCCACCTCATCGCCGCAAGAGCGAGGGGCCAGCGAATGCAGGAGATGATGATGAAGATCGGTCTGGCGGCTTGCGCCGCAATCCTGGCGGCAGCCCCCGCCGTCGCCGCGCCCGGCGCCAACCCCTTCTCGGCCGATAGCGCCGTGCTCAACCTTCGCGGCATCGACCTTGCCAGCGTCGAGGGTCAGCAGCGCCTGGCGATCCGCATGGATCAGGTTGCCAGCAAGGTGTGTGGCGAGGGCATGAGCAGCATTCATCTCGCGCTCGGCGAGCAGGCCCGTGGCTGCCGCGCCGACGTCATTGCCAATATCCGCAGCCAAATCGCGACAGCCACCGCGACCCGCGACACCGGCCGCGGGACGCAGCTGGCGATGCGCTGACGATCTGATCGGAGCCGCTGCCTCGGGTAACGGCTCCGTCAAACGCCTCATGGTCGGGCGGCCCGCCGTATCTAGGCTGGCGGGATGAAACGACAGATCACGAACGCCGGCCGTCATGGTGCCACCCTGTGTCGGGCGAGCACGCTGGCGGCCGCCGCGCTGATCCTGATCGGCGCGGCGCCGGGTGGTATCGGGCCCCGCTTTGCCCCCTGGATCAACGGCACCACGCCGCATGAACCCGAGACCCAGGTTCAGCGTATCGACGCCGATACGTTCGTCATCCGCCAGTCGGTGGAGACCAATTTCGAGGCACCGTTCCTTTATCTACTGTTTGGCCACGACCGTGCCCTGCTGATCGACAGCGGCGCAGGCGGGCTCCTCGTCCGGCCGACGGTGGACCGGCTGATCGTCGCGTGGCAGGCACGGCACGGCGGGCGCCCGATCCGCCTGATCGTCGCCCATTCGCATGGCCACGGCGATCATCACGCCGGCGACGACGAGTTCCGCGATCGTCCCGATACCGAGGTGGTCGGCCTCAAGCCCGAGCAGGTCGCCGCCTTCTTCGCCATCCGTGAATGCCCACAGGCGATCGGCGGCTATGATCTCGGCGGCCGCCGACTCACCATCGTGCCGACGCCCGGTCATGAGCCTGCGCACATCATGATCTACGATGCCCGCACCCGCCTGCTGTTCTCGGGCGACATGCTCTATCCTGGGCGGCTCTACGTGCCGCGCGACCGCTTCGACGTCTTCCGCGCGAGCGCCGACCGGCTTGCCTCCTTTGCCAAGACCCACCCGATCCGCGCACTGCTCGGCGCTCATATTGAGATGACGACGACGCCGGGGCAGGATTATCCGATGCAGGCCTCGGCGCACCCGTCCGAGCATGGCCTGGCGCTACCGCCGACCGCGATCGAGGAACTGGACAAAGCCGTGACGGCGGCCCCCTCCCCGCCGGCGATCGATCGCCATGCCGACTTCATCGTCTACCCGGTCGCGCCGAAACCTGCCTGACCGCCGCCGACGGGCAGCGGTCAGGTACCGATCGAGGCTAGCCGCCGATCTTGCCCGGCTTGGCCCACCATGACAGCGTGTGTGCGTCATGGGCGGTCGTCCACACGCCGCCGCGGGTGTAGCGCAACGCGCCGCTGCCCGCTGCCGCGCCGACACGCGCCTTGATCGCGAGCGTCACCGGATCAATCACGACGAAAGTCTGGCCCGCGGTGGTGCGCAGCCACACCTTGCCGCCACCGGCATCGATGTCGCCATATTTGAGCGTCTCGTCCACCTTGACCCGCCCCGATACCGCACCGCTCGCAGGATCGATCCGCGCCAAGGTGCCGTCGCCCTGCTCCTGGACCCACACCGCGCCCTCGCCCGCGACCAGGAAGCCAGGCTCGCGCCCGAGCGCCGTGGTCGCCACCACGCTGTTGGTGGCGGGATCGATCTTCTGCAGGCTCTGCTGGGTGCCGCTGACCGCCCAGAGCGCGCCAAGGCCGAACGCGAGATAATAGCTGCCGGGATTGGCGTGGATCGAGGCGATCACGCCATTGCTCGCGGGATCGACACGGGCGATCGCGCCGCCCTCCTCGCTAGCCACCCAGATCGATCCGGCGCCGGCGACGACGTTGAGTTCGCCCTTGGGGTTGGCGATCCCCGTCGCGATGGTCGCTGTTATCTTGGCCGTCTTGAGATCGATGCGGTTGAGGGTGCGCTGCTTGCAGTCCGCGACCCAGAGCGACTTGAAGGCGATCGCCATCGCGCCGCAGGGATGCGCCAGGGCGACCTCTGCGCGCTTGCCGTGGCGCGACCAGCGTTCGACGCGGCCGACATTGGTCGCCCACACCGTCTTGCCATCGACCGCCAGGAAATCGGCAAAGCCCGGCACCGTCTGCACCTGCTCGCGCGGCGCTTCCGCCCGCGCCGGCGTTATCGCTACGCAGCAACTCGCGATCGCGGTGGTAGCCCAGGTCGTCGTCAGCAATTTCATGCTCAATCCATGCCTTCCCTGCCAGACAGTCCCGATGGTCCGCCCGCGTGTCGTTGATCGTCTCTGCTTCGATTAGGCCGCGACTTCGGTGCCTTCCGCGTCGCGATCGCCGCGGCGCGCCTTGACCCGGTCGATCAGGGGCTGCGCCGGGAACAGGAACTGTTCGCGGATCGACAGCCGCCGGCGCTCGTCCTGGCCGACGAGTTCGGCCTCGCCGTCGCTGTAGGTGCCGAACAGGCGATCGAGCAGGATCAGCGAATTGCCGTAGTTGCAGCGCGTGTCCTCATAGCTCACCGAATGATGGAGGCTGTGGTGCTGGATGGTGGTGAAGAAGAAAGCGTACCAGCGGGGCGGATCGAAGCGCGTGTTGGCGTGGGCGAAGGTGGAGATCACCGCGAGGATGTTGAGCGCGCAGAATTCGGCCGGCAACGACAGATCGAACAGTGCGAGCACGCTGAGGCTGATCAGGAATAGTTCGATCGGGTTGCCGACCGCGCCCTTCATCGCGTTGAGCTGGGTAATGTGATGGTGCGGAGCGTGCGTCGACCAGAAGAACGACTGATTGTGCATCAACCGGTGCATCCAATATTGGCCGAATTCGATCAGCACGATCACCATCGCGACCTGCACCACGAACGGCAGGTGCATCGCCCAGGGGGTGGCGATACCGAGCGATTGCTTGGCCGCGGTCAGCGGATCATCGGCCAGCGTGCGCGACAGCCAGGAGATCACCGTATAGTTCAGCGTCACGTAGAAGACGTCGGTGGCAAACTCGCGCTTGGTGAGGCGCCAGCTCGAATGGCGCTCGTTGACCCGTTCGAGCCCCTGGATCAGCGACGTTGTCAGCAAGGTCGCCACCACGATCGACCAGGGATTGCTGGTCCAGGCGGCGGGGGCGAACGCCCAGGCCAGCAGGATGGCCGCGACCATCACCGGCTGCACATAGCTCAACATGGTCTTCTTCATCACACCTGCCCCGAGCGCCGGCGAGCACCCTGGCCCGGCATCAGCGCCCGACGATAAGGCGAGGGGTAATCGGCACAGGTGGGCAAATGACGTAGCCCGCGCCCGCCGGCCGTTAGTCGACGACGATGCCATGATCCGCGAGCAAGGCGCGCGCGGGCGCCAGCGCGTCGGCGTGACGCCGCCAGCGATCCACCGCATCCTTGTACAGCGGGCGGCGGACCTGTGCGGCGCTGGGCGTCGACACCGGCGCCGCATTAGTCTGGAAGTTAAGGCAGGCATCCGACCAGCTCAGCCCGCAATGGTCGAGCAGGCGCCGGGTTTCGGGCTCCTGGTGGGCGACAAGCGATTCATAGTGAAGTTCGAGAACACGCCCCGGCAGCGCCTCGTGCCACATTGCCATCAGCCGGTCGAAACGATGATAATAAGCCGCGATGTCGAGCAGGTCGTAGCTGTAATCATAATAACGCGAGCCGATCGCGAACAGGTTGCGGAAATTGGCGAGGATCGTGTCCATCGGGTTGCGGCGCAGGCACACGATCGTCGCCTCGGGGAGCGCGCGCGCGATCAGGCCGACGTAGAGGAAGTTGCCGGGAAATTTGTCGATGAAGCGGGGCTTGCCGCCCGCGACATGCGCGGCGGCGCGGGCGAGGTAATCGCGGCCGATCGCGCCAAACTCGGCGTTGGCCGCTGCGGCAATTGTCTCGGGATCGAGCACCGTGCGACTGCGCGTGCCCGCGGCGGCCTTGACCGCCAGCGGCATCGCCTGGAGCTCGCCCGCGCTTTCCACATCGGGATGGGACGAGAGGATACGGTCAACGAGGGTGGTGCCGGTCCGCGGCATGCCGACCACGAAGATCGGCGCGGCCTGCGGCGCGCTCACCACCACCGCGGCGGCGACCTGCGGCCAGCAGGATTCGACTGCGTCGAACGTCGTCGCGTCATCGCCGAAGCGGTAGGGCAAGGTAGCGCGATGCTCGGCGTTGGTTTCTGCCAAGATCGCAAAGGCGCCGGTTGGATCGCCAAGATCGTCGAGTTCCTTGGCGAGCGCATAGCCGAGCAGCAGCCGGTCGCGCGGCGCACGTGCCGCCCTGCGCGCGGCGACGAGCCGGTCGACATGGTTGCGGTCCGGGGTCTGCTTGCGCAGCCCGGCGAGCAGATGATGCGCGCGCGCATCGGCCGGCGCCAGCGCGATCAGCGCCTCCAGCGCCGCCTCCGCCGCTTGCGGCCGCCCAACAAAGCTCAAGGCCGCCGCCTCGTTGTAGCGGAAGGCGGTATTGGCCGGCTGGAGCCGGACCGCTTCGGTGAAATGCGGCAGCGAGGCGGCATGATCGCCGAGCCGCGCATAGACGCAGCCCATCGTGTCCCGCCCGAGCGCATCCGCCGGGGGCGACGCCTCGGCGGCCTGGAGCATGCGGGCTGCGTCCTCGTCGCGGCGCACCAAGGTATAGAGGCGGGCGAGCTGGGCGTGATATTCGCCCTGCCCGTCACGCGCGATCGCCGCCTCGATCAATGCGATGCCGGTGGTTACCTTGCCGAGCATCGCGGCGCTGATGCCGGCGAGGAAATGAGCTTCGGCGGCATGCGGCGCCTCGATGCGCCAGCGGGTGGCGGCCGCGAACGCCTCATCGATGCCGCCGCGGGCGAGCGAGGCGCGGATGGCCGCGGCGCGCGCGGTGGTGGGCCGGGATTGATCCATGGGCTGTCCCTAGCGCGTCAGGGTGGTGACCGCGATCGCCGTGGCTGATGCGCGATTTTCCACCCCCATCTTCTCGAAGATCTGCTCGAGATGCTTGTTCACGGTACGCGGGCTGATCTGGAGGATCTCGCTGACCTCGCGGTTCTGCTTGCCGCGGCTGATCCACAGCAGCACCTCGGCTTCGCGCGAGGTCAGCCCGTGCTGTGCGGCGAGGATCGTCTTCTCCTCGCCCTCGTGACGCTCGGACAGGCGGAACACCCATTGCCCCGCGGCAGTGCAGCGCAGCAGGCCGGCTTCCAGCGTGCGCTCGCCCGCGGCTACCATGACGCGGGCGCCCGGCGCAGGTGCGCGCGCCTGCAGCTCCCGCAGCGCCGACAGGAAGGGGGCCGGCAGCGAGCCCGACGCGGACGACCAGCCGGGAAACAGCCGCTCGAGCATGTCGGTCGCCGCCGGCGTCAGCCAGTGCGGCTCCCCTGCCCCATCGACCGCCAGCGCGGGGCGACCGCTCGTGTCGAGCGCAAGCTGGCTGCCATGGGCGACCCGCGCGGTGGCGAGGTGAACGCGGATCCGCGCCAGCAGTTCGTCGATCACGATCGGCTTGCCGACGAAATCGATGCCGCCGGCGTTGAGCCCGCGCACCACATGCTCGGTTTCGGTCAGCCCCGTCATGAAGATGATCGGCAGGTGATGGAAGGCAGGCTGGGCCTTGATCCGTCGCGTCGTCTCGAAACCGTCTAGCTGCGGCATCACCGCGTCCATCAGGACGAGATCGGGGGTGACGCTCTTCAGCAGGTCGAGTGCGGCAAGGCCGTCGATCGCGATCAGCACGCTCATCCCTGCGTCCTCCAGCGTCGCGGTGAGGAAGCGCAGCGCCTCGGGCGTGTCGTCGACCACCAGGATCGTCGGCCGGGTCGGCTCGCGGGATCTAACCTGCTGCATCGTCGATCGTCTTCAACAGCGAGCGGAGGTCGAATTCACTCAGCTGGCGCCGGAGCACCGCGACCAGATCGGCGGCGGCCGGTACGGCCTCATCGAGACTGTCGAGCGCACGCTCGATCCCACGGACATGCCCGACCTTGGCGACGCTGCGCAGCTGGTCGAGCAAGGGCCGGGCCTCGGACGGAAGGGCGGTAGACGATATGGTCGAAGGCCGCGGCGCCTCGCGCGGCGCCGTCGCCTCCGCCCATTCCCAGCGTAGATCGAGCTGGCTGCCGATCAGCGCCACCAACGCGTCGAGCTCGACCGGCTTGGTCATAAAGGCATCGTGGCTGCTGCAGCCGTCGCCGCCGGCCTGGAATTCGTGAGCGTCGGCCGAGACCATGACGATGCGCAGCGCGCCGTGATGCTCGGCGCGGAGCCGCGCCGCGACCTCCCACCCGCTGATCCCGGGCATCTGGATATCGAGCAGGACGATGTCGGGGCGCGATGCCGCGGCGAGCGCCAGGCCGTCCACGCCATTCGCGGCCGTCGCAACCTTGAAGCCAAGCGCCCTCAGCAGCGAGCACAGGATGGTGCGCTGCGCGGGATCGTCGTCGATCACCAATACGCTGCGCCGCGGCCCTTCATAGCCAATGATGCGCGTTCCCTGCCCCGCCGCCTTGGCGGCGAAGACGGGCGCAGGCAGCATCACCCTGAACCGAAACACGCTGCCGACGCCCGGGGTGCTGGTCACTGCAATGTCGCCGCCCAGCACGCTGGCGAGCACGCGGGTGATGGCTAGGCCGAGCCCGATCCCCGGCTGAAGCTGCGCCTCCGCCGAGCTGCCGCGATCGAAGGGAGCGAACACACGCTCCATGTCGTCGGCGGCGATGCCGATGCCGGTGTCGCTCACCGCGACGTCGGCGACCTGGCTGCGATAGCCGACGGTCACCGCGACGCTGCCCGCCTGGGTATATTTGATCGCGTTGGACACCAGGTTGATCAGGATCTGGCGCAGCCGCTTTCCATCCGCCTTGACCTCATCGGGCAGCCTGGGATCGATCTCCAGCGTCAGGGACAGTCCCTTGGCCGCCGCCTGCATGCGGAACATGTCGATCACATGGTGCAGCATTCCGCGAAAATCGACCAGATCGGCGCGGATCGTCAGCACGCCGCTTTCGATCCGTGAGATCTCGAGCAGCCCCTCGACGAGGTTGGTGACATGCTCGGCCGAGCGGCGGATGATCGTTCCCGCCTCGGCGCCCGAGATGCCCTGATCGCGCTCGAGCAGCTGGGCATAGCCGTAGATCACGTTCAGCGGCGAGCGGATCTCGTGGCTGACCGCGACCAGATAGCGGGTCTTGGCCTCGTTCGCGGCCTCGGCGCTCGCCTTGGCACGCTGAAGAGCCTCCAGTGCCGGTGCAGTGGGTACGTCCTGCGGGATCATGATCCCCCCGGGCGTTGCAGCGTGTCGATATAAGCGCGCCAGCCGCCGAGATCGGTGATGTCCGCAGCGCCGGCGATCGCACGGGGTTCGGCAACGAAGCCCTTGACGGTCGATCCGTCGGCAAGCGTGACCGAGCCGATCGCGAGGGGTGCCGGCACCTCGACGACGAAGCTGCCGAATGCGGCGACGTCGAGCTCATAAACCTCGACCTTGATCGCGGCGCCGTCGGCGTCATGGATCAGCGCGGGCTTGGGCGGCGTCGAATTGGCCATCGCGTAGAGCTTGTAGGTCGGCGCGGTAGTGGTCGCGGTAACGAGACGCGCATTCCTTGAGGTGAGCTGCCAGTGGAGCGGCATGCCTTCGAGATGGGCGCCGACAACGGCGAGCTTTACGGTTTCCATAGGATCCTCGATGTTCAGGGGCGGAGATGGGGGAAGGTTGGCCGCCGCCAGATAGGCATCGCCCGCGTCGAGCAGCGCCTGGTCGGTCCAGGCTGGCGCGATCAGCGTAATGCCGAAGCCGGTGCCATTGTCGCGCCAGCCCGCGGGCAGCGCCAGCGCGGCCATGTCGAGCAGATTCACAAAATTGGTGTACATGCCGAGGTTGCTGTTGAGCGCGATCGGCGCCGCGCGCATCTCGGCGATGCGGTAGATGGTCGGCGTGGTGGGCAGCGCAAGCAGGTCGATGTCCCGCCACATCGCTTCGGCAATGCGTTGCAGCGCGGCGAGGCGGTACTGGCCTTCGAACACGTCGACACCGCTGACGTTGCGCCCGTCTTCCATGATCGCGCGGACCGTGGGGTCGATTGCTTCGGGGCGGTTGTCGAGCAGGGGCAGCGCGGCGGCGGTGCGCTCGGCGACCCAGGGGCCGCCGTAGAGCAGCATCGCGGCTTCGCGCAGTGGGGTGATGTCGATGTCAACCAGTTCGGCGCCGCCCGCGGCCAGCGTCGCCAGTGCCTGTTCGTACAGCCGCTCGGCGGCGGCGTCGCCGAGGAAGAGGCGCTGGTCCGGGCGCGGCACACCGATCCGGCGCGGGACGAGGGGGCGATCTTCCTGGAGCCGCGAATAAGCATCGGTAGCATCGAAGCCGGCGACCGCGGCATCGATCGCCCGCGCATCGGCGATGCTGTGCGCGAGCACGGTGATGCAGTCGATCGTCCGGCAGGCGGGAACGAGGCCGGTCGTGCTCCAGCGACCCTTGGTGGGTTTCATGCCGACCAGACCGTTGAACGCGGCGGGCACGCGGCCCGACCCGGCGGTATCGGTGCCGAGCGCGAAGGCGACGAGCCCCGCCGCGACCGCGACGGCCGAGCCCGAGCTCGAGCCGCCGCTGACATAGGCGCGATTGAACACGCAGGCGGGCGCGCCATAGGGGCTGCGCGTGCCGTTGAGCCCGGTGGCGAACTGGTCGAGATTGGTCTTGCCGATCGCAATCGCGCCGGCCGCAATAAGGCGTTCGACCACTGTCGCCGATACGGCAGGGGTATAGGCAAAGTCCGGACAGGCGGCCGTTGTTGGCACCTCGGCCAGATCGATGTTGTCCTTGATCGCGAACGGCACGCCAGCGAGCGGCAGGATCTCGCCCGCGGCGATGCGCGCGTCGACGCGGCGTGCGGCCGCGAGCACATCGGCGTCGGCGATGCGGGTGATCCACACCGCTGGCTGGACGGCGGCATAGGCGTCGATGCGCGCGAGCGCGTCTCGGGCGACCGTCTCCGCGTCGGTCTGCCCGGATGAGACAGCGGCGGCGATCGCGCCAACCTCAAGAACGTCCGTCATGCCACCTCCACCGCCAGCATCGCGCCGCCGGGTGCGAGCGGCTGCTTTTCCTGTACATACAGGCGGCGCACCGTGCCGCTGACCGGGCTGGTCACGGCCGATTCCATCTTCATGGCCTCGATCACGGCGATTGTCTCGCCCGCCGTGACATGCGCGCCCTCGGCGACGAGCAATTTCCACAGGCTGCCGCCGAACGGGGCTTCTACCAGTTCGCAGCCGTCGGGCAGGTCGATCTCGGCGACCGCGGCTCCAGCGCCGGCTTCCTCCGTCAGTGCCGCGACGCGGTCGAACTCGCCGCTGCGTTCCCAGTCGGCGCGCTCCTCGTCGAACGCGGCCTGGCGCTGCGTCTGGAAGGCGTCGATCGATTCCGCGTTGGCGGCGAGGAAGGCGCGGTATTCGGAGAGGCGGAACACCTCCTCCTCGATGCGGATCGCGCGGCGTCCCAGCGGGAAGTCGCGGCGCCATTCGGTCAGTTCGTCGTGGCTGACGGGGAAGAAACGGATGCGGTCGAAGAAGCGCAGCAGCCACGGCTTGCCGTCGCGGAACGCGTCGGTCTGGCGCCAGGCGTTCCAGACCTGGATGGTGCGGCCGAACAGCTGGTAGCCGCCCGGGCCCTCCATCCCGTAGATGCACATATAGGCGCCGCCGATGCCGACGACGTTGGGCGGGGTCCAGGTGCGCGCGGGATTGTACTTGGTGGTCACGAGGCGGTGGCGCGGGTCGATCGGCGTCGCCACCGGCGCGCCGAGATAGACGTCGCCGAGGCCCATCACGAGATATTCGGCGTCAAACACGATCCGCTGCACGTCGTCGATGCTCGCGAGCCCGTTCACGCGGCGGATGAACTCGATATTGTCGGGGCACCAGGGCGCGTCGTCGCGCACCGACTCCATATATTTGTCGATCGTCTGGTAGATCGCCGGGTCTTTCCATGACAGCGGCAGATGGATCACGCGCGAGGGGATTTCAAAATCGTCGAGTCCGCCGAGCCGCTCCTCGGCCGCGGCGAGCGCGTCGAGCAAGGCGGCCTGGCTCAGCTGGCGACTGTCATAGTGGATCTGCAGCGAGCGGATCCCGGGCGTCACGTCGATGATGCCGGGCAGGCCCATCGTGTCGATCTCGAGCATCAGCGCGTGGACGCGCAGCCGCAGCTCGAGGTCGAGCATGATCGGGCCGTACTCGACGAGCAGGTTGCGGTCGCCCTGCTGGCGATAGGTGACCGCCGGACGCACGCCCTGCGCCTCGATCGCCCGCAGGATCGGCGAGCCGAGATGGTCCGTCGCGTCCGGTGCCGGCCCGCCAGCGAGCGTGGCGACGAGCTGGTCCTGCGCCACCTCGGCGGCGACCGCGGTCGCATTGTCGACAGGCAGGAAGCGGACGCTGTCGCCGGGGGCGAGCTGGCCGACCTTCCACAGATCCGCCTGCGCCACGACGAACGGGCAGACGAAGCCGCCGAGCGACGGGCCGTCGGGGCCGAGGATGATCGGCATGTCGCCGGTGAAATCCACCGCACCGATCGCATAGGCATTGTCGTGGATGTTGGAGGGATGCAGGCCCGCCTCGCCGCCGTCTTGGCGCGCCCAATGCGGCTTGGGGCCGAGCAGGCGGACGCCAGTACGGTTGGAGTTGTAGTGCACCTTCCATGCGGTTTCGCGCAGCATCGCGATGTCGTCGGGCGTGAAGAAATCGGGCGCGCCGTGTGGGCCGTAAAGCACGGCGAGCGTCCATTCGCGCGTGATCTCGGGCTGGTCCGTGGGGGCCAGCGCGGCCGTCGGTGCCTGCGCCGGATCGGTGCGGGCAAGGTGCAGCGTGTCGCCGGTCATCACCGCGCGACCGGCATGGCCGCCGAATTCGCCGAGCGTGAACGCGCTGCGGCTGCCGAGGAACAGCGGCACGTCGAGCCCGCCCGCGACCGCGATATAGCCGCGCATGCCGCGGCCGGTGACGCGGCCGATCTTCAGCGTCTGGCCGGCGGCGATGTTAACCGGTTCATAGCAGCGCACCGGCTCGCCATCGAGCGTCGCGCCGAAATCGGCGCCGGTCAGGCACAGGCGCGTGGGCGTGTTGAAGAACAGCGTCGGCCCGGCGGCGGTGATCTCGAGCCCCGCGGTGCCCTCGTCGTTGCCGAGCAGGCGGTTGCCGAGGCGGAAGGCGAGCGCATCCATCGGTCCAGATGGCGGCACGCCGACATCCCAGAGGCCGAGGCGGCCGGGATAATCCTGCACCGTGGTCGAAGCGCCGCCGGCGAGCACGCGGATCGTCCGAGGCGTATAGGCGATGTCCGCCAGCGCGCGCGTCGACACTTCGCCGCTGGTGAACACGTCCGAGCGCACGACGGTGCGCAGCCAGTCGAGATTGGTCTCGATCCCGGCGATCGTCGTGTGGTCGAGCGCGTCCTGGATCGCCGCCACCGCGGCGTCGCGGGTGGGCGCGGTGACGATCAGCTTGGCGAGCATCGGATCGTACCAGGCGGATACCTCGGTGCCGGCGGCGATCCAGCTGTCGACGCGCGGGCCTTGCGGGAAGGACACGCCGACTAGCCGGCCCGAGCTCGGGCGGTAATCCTGCGCGGGATCCTCGGCATAGAGGCGGACCTGGATCGAGGCGCCCTCGGGTTTGGCCTCGAAGCCGTCGAGAAAGGCGAAGTCGCCGGTCGCGCCGCGGACCATCCAGGCGACGAGGTCGACGCCGGTCACCTGCTCGGTAATGCCGTGTTCGACCTGCAGCCGCGTGTTGACCTCAAGGAAGAAGAAGTCGTCGCGTTCGGAATCGTAGAGGAACTCGACCGTGCCCGCCGAGAGATAGTGCGCGGCGCTCGTCAGGCGAACGGCGGCGTCGATCAGCGCCTGGCGCGTGGCAGCGGGGAGCAGCGGCGCGGGGGTTTCTTCCACGACCTTCTGGTTGCGGCGCTGGAGCGAGCAATCGCGTTCGCCGAGCGCGACGACGTTCCCGGCGCCATCGCCGAACACCTGCACCTCGATATGGCGCGCGCGTGCGACATAGCGTTCGAGGAACACGCCACCATCACCGAAATTGCCCGCGCCGAGGCGGGCGACGGTGGCGAAGCCCTCGCGGATGTCGGCTTCGTCGGCGCAGACCTTCATGCCGATGCCGCCGCCGCCGGCGGTCGCCTTGAGGATGACGGGATAGCCGATCGCGGCGGCTGCCTCGACCGCCGCGTCCTGATCGCGCAGCAGGTCGGTGCCGGGCGCGAGCGGCACGCCCTGCGCGGCGGCGAGATCGCGCGCGGTATGCTTCAGCCCGAACGCGCGGATATTGTCGGGGGTCGGTCCGATGAACGCGATGCCGCGCGCGGCGCAGGCTTCGGCGAAGGCGGTGTTTTCGGAGAGGAAGCCGTAGCCCGGATGGATCGCTTGCGCGCCCGTTGCCTCGGCCGCGGCAAGGATTGCCTCGACGTTTAGATAGCTTTCGGCCGCGGGCGCAGGGCCGATGCGCACCGCCTCGTCAGCCTGCGCGACATGCGCGGAGCCGGCGTCGGCGTCGCTGAACACCGCGACCGAGCCCACGCCCATGTCCTTGAGCGTACGGATGATACGGCAGGCGATCGCGCCGCGATTGGCGATCAGGACTTTGCTGAACATCACGCCGACACCAGCATGCGCACGGGCGTCGGGTTGAAGCCGTTGCACGGATTGTTGATTTGCGGGCAGTTGGAAACGACGACGATCACGTCCATCTCGGCGCGGACGTCGACCGTCAGGCCGGGCGCGGAAATGCCGTCGACGATGCCGAGCGTGCCGTCGGCCTCGACCGGCACGTTCATGAAGAAGTTGATGTTCGACACCATGTCGCGCTTGCCGCGCCCAGCGCGGACGTTCGCGTCGAGGAAATTGTCGACGCAGCTATGCTGGGACTTGGTGTGGTGGCCGTAGCGCAATGTGTTGGACTCGCAGGAGCAGGCGCCGCCGATCGTGTCGTGATAGGCGACGTTGGTGCCGGTAATCGTCATCATCGGGCGCCCTTCGTTGGACAACAGCACCGTGCCCGTCCGCAAGAACAGGTTGCGCTGCGCCGCGATCGTGTCCTGCGCGCTGTAGCGCTCGGCATCGTCGGCGGCGGCGTACATCAGGAAGTCGACCGCCTGATTGCCCTCGAGATCGATGATGCGCAGCGTCTCGCCGGCGTTGATGCGGTGCATCCACGGCGCGCGCGCAGGCACGGTCTCGTCGTGGCGGATGGTGCCGGGAAGGGTCATGGTGGTCATCTCTTCAGCGCGCATACAGATCGTCGGTGTTGAGGAAGGCGCGCAGCCCCTCCGGCGTCGCGGTGCGGATCGCGTCATCGGCCGCCGCCGGGTCGCCGCGCCAGGCGGTCGCGCGCAACGGGGTGACGGCATAGCCGGGCCGTGTGTCGAGCACATGGGGGCAATTGGCGATCACCACGATCAGCTCCATTTCGGCGCGCAGCAGCAGCGTGCGCCCGGCCGCGAACGGACCGATCTGCGGCTCGGTGGTGCCGTCCTCGGCGACGCGCACGCCCTTGAACCAGTTGATGCAGGGGTGGACATCCTTGCGGCCGAGCCCGTGCTTGGCGACGCCAAGCATGAAGCGGTCGCGGGCGTTGGGCTGCGGTCCATAGTTCTTGCCACTGCCGTAGCTCCGCGCGTTCGAGGCCTCGTTGGAGGCGCCGCAGAAGGCATCGTGAGTGCCGGCATCGTCTTCAAGGATGCTCATCATCGCGCGGCCGAGATCCGACAGCAGCAGGCGGCCGGCACCGAGATAACCGTTCCACTGCACCTTCAGCGTGTCGGCGACGTTGAGCCGCTCGGTGGGCATCTCGGCGTTGAACAGCAGCATCGAGGCGCAGGCATCGCCGGCGAGATCGATCAGCCGCAGCCGGGTGCCCCGCGCCACGCGGCGTGATGCATAGCCGCCCGCGGCGATCGTCTCTTCCCAGGTGACGGTTCCGGGCGCGTCGGCCGCGGCGGCGGGGAGCGTCGGCATCGCCTCGACCCTTGTGCCCGCCATGGCGCGGGCGTGTTCACGGGCGCCGGACGGATCGGCGGTGCTGGTCGTCATGCGAGGTCTCTCTGTGCAAGCTCGCCGCCGAGCGCGTCGACCAGCGCCGGCGGCGGCAGGGTCTTGCGATCGAGCGACAGATCATAGGTCACGGTGGCGCCGAAGCGGTGCGGCGCATGCGGATCGTGCCGGCGCTTGTCGAAGGCGAGCACGCGGGTGCCGAGCTTGAACGCCTCGCCGATGTCGTGGGTCACCATGACGATGGTCAGCCCATGCTCGGCCCACAACCGGGTGATCAGCGCGTGCATGTCGAGGCGAATGCCGGGATCGAGCGCGCCGAACGGTTCATCGAGCAGCAGGACGCGCGGGTGCTTGACGAGCGCCTGCGCGATCGCGAGCCGCTGCTGCATCCCGCCCGACATCTGCGCCGGGTAGACATCGAGGCTGTGCTCGAGGCCGACGGCGGCGAGCATCGCGATCGCGGTGTCGCGCGCCGCGCGCCGCTGCGCGCCGAACAGCCGCGCCGTCACCGGCGCCTGCGCGCATTCGATCCCGAACAGCACGTTGCCGAGCGCGGTGAGGTGCGGGAACACCGAGTAACGCTGGAACACGACCCCGCGGTCCGGGCCGCATTCGGCGCGCATCGGCGTGCCCGCCAGCAGCACCTGGCCCCGGGTGGGCGCCTCCTGGCCGAGGATCAGCCGCAGGAAGGTGCTCTTGCCTGCGCCCGACGGGCCGACCACGGCGACGAAGCTGCCCTCGTTGAGCTGGAGCGAGACCCGCTCGAGCACGATCTTGTCGCCATATTCGACCCAGATGTCGCGTAGTTCGAGCAGCGGGATCACCGGCCGCCTCCATGCGCCCAGGGAAATGCCCGCCGGCTGACGAACAGCAGCAGCGCGTCCGCCAGGATCGCGAGCAGCGAGATCCAGGCGACATAGGGCAGGATGATATCCATCGCGAAATAGCGGCGGACGAGGAAGATGCGATAGCCGAGCCCGACATCGGAGGCGACCGCCTCGGCCGCAATCAGGAACACCCAGGCGGGGCCCATCGACAGCCGCAGCGCCTCGATCAGCCGCGGCATCAGCTGCGGGAGCGCGACGCGGATCGCCATCTGCCAGCTGTTCGCGCCCAAGGTCTGTGCCTTGGCGAACTGCTCGGCCGGCAGCCCGGCGACGTAACCGGTAAGGTCACGGGTCATGAATGGCGCGATGCCGATCGCGATCAGCGCGATCTTGGACGCTTCGTCGAGCCCGAGCACGATGAACAGGATCGGCAGCACCGCGACGGGCGGGATCACCGCGACGATGGCGACAACCGGCCCCAAGATGGCACGGGCGAGCGGCACGGTGCCGAGCAGCAATCCAAGGATCAACGCGCTCGCGGTGGCGATGGCGAGCCCGCTGCCGAGGCGATACAGGCTCGCCAGCGTGTCGGCGACGAGCACGATGCGGTCGCTCGCCGGGTCGCGATCGGTGGTGAAGCCGTGGACGGCCTCGGCCATCGCCGCGAAGGTCGGCAGCACCTTGTCGGCGGGATTGCCAGCGTGGCGCGCTTCCGAGGCGACGAGGTACAGCAGCAGCAGCGCGAGGATCGGCAGCGCGCCGAGCAGCAGCCGCACCGTCCGCCGCGGGCGCAGGTCGACCAGCCGTGTCACGGCCGGCAACCCGCCGGCGAACGATCAGAATGGTCAGGCAGCAGCTTCATCGCATTCCCACATTCCGTGCGGCGCCCCGCGGGCACATCGCGTCCTCCGCCAAGGCCCCTGCCCCGGCGTCGTCGTTCCGTCGCTTGGCGCTGGGCTACAGCTTGCCGTCCGCCGCCAGCTTCATGTAGCTCGGGTCGAACCGCAGCTTGACGTTCTTGGGGTCGCCGAGCGCCTTGCCGCCCGGGAAGCTGATCCCGATCGCGTCGACCGACTTGGCGCTCGGCCCGAACAGGCCATGCGCGAAGCTGAACTGGCGAACCCGGTCGGTGACGGTGACGAGATCCGGGTTTTCGGCATAGGCCACCGCATCCTGCGCGCGGGCATAAAGATGCGTGGTCTTGAGCTGATCGTCGAAGCTCGCCTCGGTGGTGCCGGCGGCCTTGGCCATCGCGGCGCGGGCGGCGCGGCCGGTGGCGTCGTTGCGGGCCATGATCGCCATCGTCTCATACCAGATGCCGGCGAGCGCCTTGCCGAGGTTCGGATTGGCTTTCAGCGTCTCGGTGCTCACGTTGAGCGTATCGAGGATCTCGTTGGGGATCTTCGAGCTGTCGAACACCTCGGTCGCACCCGGCGTCGCCCGGATCGTCGACAGCTGCGGGTTCCAGGTGGCGACCGCGGTGACGCTGGGCGAGGCGAAGGCGCCGACGATATCGGCGTCGCCGGTGTTCACCGTCTTGACGTCGGCCAGCTTGAGGCCGTTGAGCTCGAGGCCCCGGGCAAGCAGGAAGTGCGACACCGACAGTTCGACCAGCTTGACCGAGCGACCCTTGATGTCGGCCATGCTGCGGCCGTTCTTGAGCACCACGCCGTCATTGCCGTTGGAATAATCGCCGATCAGCAGGACGGTGGTGTCCTTGCCGCCCGCCGCCGGGATGGTGAGCGCATCCATGGTGGTCGCGACCACGCCATCAAGCTTGCCGGCGGCATATTGGTTCACCGACTCGACATAGTCGTTCACCTGCAGCACGCGGATGTTGATGCCGTATTTGTCGGCCCATTTCTTCACGATCCCCGCCTGCTGAGCGTAAGGCCATGGCATCCAGCCGGTGTAGATCGACCAGCCGATCGTGAAATCCTTCTTGGCGACGCCCGCGCCTGCGGCTGCCGAGCCGCCCGGCTTGCTGTTGCAGCCGCCGAGCGCCAGCAAGGCGGCGATTGCCGCCACGCCGCCGAGCCACGATCGACCTACCATAAGCGCGTTCCTTCACCAGCCCGACGCGTCCCGACCCGGCAGCCCGGTCACGCGGGGCAGCCTAATCGGACAGCAGTTCAAGGCATTGCCCCTGACGACGAGGTTGCCGTGGTCTGCATCATCAATGAAGTGACAAAATCGCAATGAAAGGCATAGGCTGCATCTATGCCTTTCGTCAGGCCCTGCGCTGAGCCCGATGGCGGCGGATGACCTCGTCGAGAAATAATTGGGTCGCTGTGTCGCGCGAGGGCTCGGCGCGGGCGAGCAGGAAGATGTCGTAGGACGGCTCGGCATCGGCGTGGAGCAGCGGCCACAGCCGCCCTTTGGCGACCGCATCCTGCGCGGCGAGAACGGGCACGAAGCCGATGCCGACGCCGAGCGTAATCAGCCGGATCGCCTCGTTGATATCCTCGGCACGGCCGGTGGCGCGGCCGCCGAGCCGATAGCGTCGCCGCAGCCGGGTGATGGTGTCGAGTTCGTCCTCTCCGGTGAGGACGAACCCCTCGTCCTTGAGTTCGCCGAGCCGCTCGACCCGGTGCCCGAACAAGGGGTGGCTGCGCGCGCAATAGAGCTGCTGGCGTTCGACGAAGAGCGGTTCGTAGACCAGCCCGCCGCGCACCGCGCTGTCATAGCCGACGCCGATCTCGGCCTCGCCATGTTCCAGCGCGTCGAGCACCGCGCGCCAGGGCGACACGCGGATCTCGATGTGGATGTTGGGATTGCGGCGGTGGAAGCTGCCGATCGCCTCGTCGAACTCGGGCGAGGAGACGGCCGAGATGAGCTGGATGCGCACCACCCCCTCGATCCGCTTGGTCGCTTGGGCCACCTGGTGCGGCACCATCCGTGCCGCCTCCAGCATTTCCTCGCACAAGGCGAGCAGCGCCGTGCCCGCCGCCGTCGTCTCCACCCCTGCCGATGAGCGGTTGAGCAGTTGCACGCCGACCTGCTCTTCGAGGCGCTTGAGCGCGGCGCTGATGCTCGGCTGCTGCTTGTTGAGCCGGCGCGCCGCGGCCCCGATCCCGCCCGCGCGCACGATCTCGACGAAGGTGCGCAGCAGGTTCCAGTCGACGCGGCTGGCGAACGTCTTGTCAGGCAGCATCACGTCGACCAAGTGCCAAGCTCCACGATCCCGGGCCGGGCACCTTTAGCTGCGCGCCATTGATCCGCAACGTGGTTGCCGGCTGATCGGGATGCGGGAGAGCGGGGCGAGCGATCAGGCGCCGATCAGGCTTTTCCTGAACAATGCCCTGATCCGCCGATCCTCGAGAAACCGCCCGACGATGTAGAGGGCGGCGAACATACCGGCGAAGACATAGCCGGTGGTCGGCGAGGGCTTCTTGTCCTTCTCGGCGCCCTTTTTCTTGGACTTTTCGGGTTCCGGCGCGCCCAGCGCCTTGTCGATCGGGTTGAGCGGCACGGGCGTCTTCTTGGCGTCTGGCTTCTTGCCCTTGGCTTCGATCTTCGGCTTTTCGAACTTGCCGACGAACACCGTCGCTTGCGCGAAGAAGAGGAACAGCAGCGGCGCGAGGAAGCAGAACAGCAGCGCGCGGCTGGCGAGGCGATAGCGCAGCACCGGCCCGGCCTCGCCCTGCTCGATCCGCAGCACGCCGCCGTCGAACACGGCCATCTTGTCCTGGGCCGCGGCCTCCTTCTTGCTGAACGTCAGCGTCTCGCCGGTGCGGTCGCGGCTGGTGCCGCGCTCGCGAAACAAGGGATCGAGCCGATCGAAGGCGTCATCGCTGGACTGGCCGGGGGCGAGCGGAAGGCTGCCCGTGACGTGCCAGATCCCGTCGAACCGCGACAACAGGGATCGGTGGGGGGCAGTGTCCGCCGGCGCGGTGAACGGCAGGGCGGACGCCGTTGACGTGGCGCCGGTCACTCGGCCGGCACCGCGGCGCCGAGGTTGCTGCGGCCGAGACGATCCTTGATGCTCTTCCAGCCTTCGGTGAAGGTATAGGTCATCGTCTCCTTGATCGACATCGGGCGACCGCCCTCCATGCCGAGCAGTTCCGCCTCGCCGTCGACGCAGGTGCCGAACATGCGGTCGATGATCACCCAGGTGTTGGAATAGTTGCTGCGGCTGGCCTCATAGTCTTGCGAATGATGGACGCTGTGATGCTCGGTGGTGTTGAACATGAAGCGCCACCAGCGCGGCGAGTTGAAGCGGACATTGATGTGCTGATAGGTGCCGACGGCAAGGCCGAAGGCGCCGGCGAGCAGCGCCGCCCGCGGCACGAAATCGAAGAACCCACCGACGCCGAGCCCGATCAGGAACAGCTCCACCGGGTTGCCGACCGCGCCCTTGTTGACGTTGAGCTGGGTGATGTAGTGGTGCGGTGCGTGGGCCAGCCACAGCGGATGCCAATTGTGCATGCCGCGGTGCATCCAATATTGGCCGAAATCGAACACGAACGAGATCAGGAACGCCTGCAGCAGCAGCGGCAGACCGGTGAACCAGGCGAACTTGTCCCAGTTGAAGGCGTGCTGGACCGCCTCGATCATCACGCCATCGCCGATGTAGGAATCGACCATGCGCAGCACGGTGAAGCCGAGCCCGACGTAGAAGAGGTCGCTGGTCAGCTCCTTCCAGGTCAGCCGCCAGCTCTCGTGGCGCGGGGTGAGCCATTCGAGGCCGAGCAGCAGCACCTTGAAGCCGACGCCGATGCCGATCGCGGTGGAGGCCTTGGCGATCGAGTTGGGCGCATAGAACCAGAAGGCGATCAGCGCGAACAGCATGGTCGGCTGGAACCAGGTGAAGAAGATCTGCTTCACCGGGCCGCCTTCGACCCTAGGGATATTCTCCCACCCGACGGTAACGGGCGCCTGCGCGCCGATCACCCGCTTACCTACGCGAACACCGTCCATTGCCACCCCGTTCCGCCAAGTTGCAGGGTGAGAATGTCCCAAATCGCGCCGTAACGTCATACGTCATCGAACGTATAAGCGGGTGTCGCGGCGTCGCTCGGGCCCAGCCGCCACGATTAGCACCGGCTCGCGACCGCGCCTATTGCTTGTCCCGCGCCTGGGTCACACGGGCATAAACGGGATCGGCCACCGCCGTCAGGCGCTCCGCCCCATCGCCGAGCAGATCGAACACGACGATCCGGTTCGATCCGCGCTGCATCCACGGTCCAGGAGCATAAAGGGTGAAGCTCGGCCCGATCGACCAGAAACGGCCGAGATTGTGCGAGCCCAACCACAATTGCCCTTTGTGCAGCCCGCGCGTGTCGAGATAGGTGTCGGCAGGCCGGGCGACGTCCATGGTCGTCTCGTAGAAGCAGGGTCCGCTGCACGGCCCGGGCTGCAGGCGCAGCCGTGCGAGGTCATCCATTGGCAGCGGGAAGACCTGCCAGTTGGTGAGCGGCGCCCCGTCGAGCGTTGCCGCGCCGGTCAGCCCGGCGCGCTCGCCGCGGATCGCGGTGGAATAGTTTACCCGGCCGGTATTCTCGACAAGGATGTCGAGCGTCGCGGCATGGGGTTGGCGCGGCAGCGCAACGGTATCGTCGCCGGTCCGGCGATCGAGCGTGCCGATCAGCGCTCGGTCGACATAGACCTGCGCATAATCGTGGACGCCCTTCAGGGTCAGCGCGCCCCCCGCCCCCGCTGGCAGGGCAAGCCGATAGAGCATGTAGCCGTAGTTGAGGCCGACATCCTCGAAGGTCGGCGGCGTCGTGAACGCCTGCGGCTTGGGCAGGTTGTGCCACAGCGAGGCGCTCCGCCGCATCAGCGACACCGGGAACAGCGTCCGCCGCGTTGCGGCAGGTACCGATGGCGCGACCGCCCCGGTCGCCGCGGCGATGGCGTGGGACAGCAGCGCATATTTGTAGCGCGGGTTGCCGCTTTCATCGAGCGGCGCGTCATAGTCGTAGCTGGTGGTATCGGGATGATAATCGGTGCCGGTGTGCGAATCGGCGCCGTTCATCCAGCCGAAGCTGGTGCCGCCATGGACCATGTACAGCGACACCGAATAGCCGCGCCGGAGCATCGCCCCCACCTCCTCGGCCTCCTTGCGGCCATCGGTCTGGTGATGATCCTCGCCCCATTTGTCGAACCAGCCCGCCCAATATTCGCCCACCATGCGCGGCCCGTCCGGGCGAAAGGCGATCAGCTTGGGAAGGGCCACGCCCGCATTGCCCGAGCCGAAGTTCACCACCGACGGCAGGTCCGGCAGCGATCCCTTGGCGAGATCGGAGGCCTGGTTCGAGGTGAACAGCAGGCCGTCGCCGAGCCCTGCCCGCCGATAGCTCGCCCGCAATCTTTCCAGATAGGCCCGGTCATCGCCAAAGGCGCCATATTCATTCTCGAGCTGCACCGCGATGATCGGGCCGCCGTTCTGGATCAGCATCGGCTTCACCTCCCGCCCCAGCCGTGCCAGCCAGCGGTCCACCGCCGCGGTGTAACGCGGCTCGCGCGAGCGCAGCACGAGATTGCGGTCCTTGAGCAGCCACGCCGGATAGCCGCCAAGCTCCCATTCGGCACACACATAAGGTCCCGGGCGCAGGATCACGTGGAGCCCTTCGGCCTGGGCATCGCGCAGGAAGGCGACCAGATCATTCTGCCCGGCGAAGTCATACACCCCGGGCTTTGGCTCGTGGACGTTCCAGAAGGCGTAGGTGGTGATGGTGTTGAGCCCCATCGTCCGCGCCTTGCGCAGCCGATCGCGCCAATAGGCACGGGGTACGCGGACATAATGCATCTCGCCGGAGATGATCTGGTACGGCTTGCCGTCGAGCAGGAACGACGACCCGCGAACGGTGAAGCTGTGCGCGGCCGGTCGCGGCGTCGGCGTCCCGCTATCGGCGTTGACGCCCACCGCGGCCAGCATGGCCGCGATCGCCATCAACCGCTTGCCGATCCGCACCGCGTTCATTGGCGATCGCGTCGGGTCGGCAATCCGCGTGCCCACGCGCGTTTCGGCAGCGGGGGCCCGCGTGGCGCTCGCCCACGCGCCTTTACCGGATGATCGATTGTTCATCTGTGCCGTCCGCTCCCCTGTATCCGCCCGCCGCGATGCTCCTGCCGTGGGTGACGTTATCAACGGTGACCCGGATCGGGAAGAAGTCGCGGCCACCCGCCGGCTAGCCGCGCCGAGATGGGACCCGGCCCGACCGGCAAGGCGATCGGCGCTAGCAACATGACAAAGTTGAGAATTGCCCGCCTCGGGTCGTGCGCCGATAGGACCGGGAGCGACGTGGAAGGGCAAGGACATGACAAACGGCAGATGCGTGGTGGTGAGCGGCGCGGAAAGCGGGATCGGCGCCGCTTGCGCCGCGGCGTTCGGCGCGCTGGGCGACCGGGTGGTGGTGCTGTTCCACGATGCTCGTAACGACGGAAGCGACACCGTTGCCAGGGTCAAGGCGGCGGGCGGCGACGCCATCGCCGTCCAGTGCAATGTCGGCGACGAGGCATCGGTGGAGGCGGCGTTCGCGGCCGCGGAGCAGGCGTTCGGGCTCACAGCCGTGCTGGTCAATTCCGCCGGGATCAACATGGCGGGGGTGCCGGTGCGACAGATGACGATGCCGCAGTGGCAGCGCATGCTGGACACCGACCTGACCGGTGCGTTCCTGACCTCGCGCCGGTTCGTCCGCGACCGGCCGGCGAACAGCCCCGGTGCGATCATCCACATCTCGTCGATCCATGCCTATGCGGTGCGGGCCGGTGGCGCCGATTATTGCGCAGCCAAGGGGGGCCTCACCAATCTGATCGAGACGCTTGCGATCGAGGAGGCGCCCAACGGCATCCGGGTGAATGCAATCGAGCCGGGCATGATCCTGACGCCGATGAACGAGCGCGCCAGTACCGACCCGGTGTATCGCAAGACGCTGGAAGGCAACATTCCGATGGATCGGGCGGGGAGGCCTGAGGAAGTAGGCGATCTTGCCGTGTTCCTCGCCTCGGACAGGGCATCGTACATCACCGGTGCGCGGATCGTGATCGATGGTGGTCTGTCGCTGATGCAGGCTCTCGGCGCATGACCGCGGACAGGCCCGCGGCGCCATCGTCGATGGCCGGCGCCACGAACCAGTTGGAGATCGCGCCAGGCGTGCCGATCATCCGCTCGCACCTCCCGGCCGACAGCGTGACGGGGGACCGCAAGGTGCTGGTCTATCCCTCGTCCGGATCGGTCGACTTCAACGTGCAGGAGCTGCAGGACATCGAGCTCGTCGGCCCTGCCCCGCTGATGGCGCGCGACCTGATGAGCCCGTACGTCTGGCTGGAACCGGACGGCCGGTTCGGCATCATGGTGCGGGCGGTAACGCGGCCCGGCGAGCCGATGACCGACACCGGCATCATCTGGGCCGGCTGGAGCACCGATGGCATCCACTTCGCGATGCTCGACCAGCCCTCGATCCTGCCTGGCGGACCCGGCGAGAAGGATGCCGGCGGGGTCGAAGATCCGACCGTGGTGAAGATGGAAGACGGCAGCTACGTCGTCTATTACACCGGCGTCGAGGCCGACATGGCGCATGGCGAGATGTTCTACGCCGTGGGGCCGAGCGTCGACACACTCGTCAAGACCGGTGTGGCGCTCGCTTCCACCAAGTCGCTCGGCAACACCAAGGAAGCGACCGTCGATCGCGAGAAGGATGGGCGATGGAGCCTGTTCTACGAATATGCGGCCGACGAGGCCAGTCGCGTCGGCCTCGCGATTGGCCCCAAGGTGGATGGGCCGTGGGACGAGCAGCCGACGCCGTTCATGCCGCGCGAAGACGGGTGGGACAATTGGCACCTGTCGACCGGCCCGATGCTGCTCGATGATCCCGAGATGCCGGTGATGTTCTACAACGGTGCGACGCATGACGCGCGCTGGCGGATTGGCTGGGTGGCGTTCGACCGCGCGCTGACCCGCGTGGTCGACCGATGCATCGAGCCGCTGATCACGCCGCCGCCGGTACCCGACCGCACTGCAAGCGACATCGCGTTCGCCGCCTCCGTCACCAGCCGCGACGGCGACGTGTGGCTATACTATTCGCTCGAAGACCGGCGTCTGTCGCGCGCGCGACTGAAACGAAGCTGACCGTCGTACACGGTCGTGGTACTCGTGGCGGCAGGCGCCGACACCAAGGCGATGGGCGACTCCACCAGCCGCGACCAGGTAGCGCCCATGCGCCGCTTTCTGGATTTCGTTCCTCGTTCAGCCTGCATGCCGTTCCCTCACTCCCCAAGGCTGGGCAGGAGCTTACAACAATAGCGTAAAGCGCCGCGTGGGCACGATGTGTAAGCCGGCGTTCAGGTTTGTAGCCTCACGGCGCGACGACCCGCTGCTCATCACCGCAGAATGGCAATTTGCAGTTCACAACCCTCGCCATTTCCCGGCAATAGAGTGATCGACCGGCACGGAGGATCAATGACCGCTCATCTTTCCGACAGCGACTACCATCCTGACGAACATATTCCCGCCCCGTCGCCCGCGCTGACGCGGCGCGGTCGTGTGACGAGCTGGATCGCGGGGCTGATCGGGCTGGTGCTGCTGATCGTGCTGGCCGTGTGGCTGTCCGGCCATGCGGCAAGTGGTGGAAAGGGCAAGGCGGGCGCCGGTCGCCAGGGCGGTCGCAGTCGCGGCGGCGGGGGTCCCGGCGGCGGCATGAACCAGCCGACCACGGTCGGCACCGCCAAGGCGGTGGCGGCGGATCTGCCGATCGAGATCGAGGCGCTCGGCACCGTGACGCCGGCAGCGACGGTGACGGTTCGCCCACAGGTGTCGGGCACGATCACCCAGCTGCTCTATCGCGAGGGCCAGCGGGTGAGCCGTGGCCAGGTGCTCGCGGTGATCGATCCGCGCCCCTATCAGGCCGCCCTGCTCCAGGCGCAGGGCGCGCTGCAGCGCGATCAGGCGCAGCTCACCAACGCGCGGCTGACGCTGCAGCGCTATCAGACGCTGCTCAAGCAGGATTCGATCGCGCGCCAGGACGTCGATACCCAGGCGGCGACGGTGCAGCAGCTCCAGGGCACCGCCAATGTCGATCGCGGCGCGGTCCAGACGGCGCAGATCAATCTCGGCTACACCCGCATCGTCTCGCCGGTCGCCGGCCGGGTCGGCCTGAAGGTGGTCGATGTCGGCAATTACATCGCCGCCGGCGACACCAACGGGCTGGTGGTGGTCACCACGCTGCAGCCGATCGACGTCGAGTTCGCGGTGCCGCAGCAGCAGGTGCCGATGATCCAGCAGCGCGTCGGCCAGGGCGCGCGTATCCCCGCGCTCGCGCTTGACAGCACACGCAGCCAGACGCTCGACAGCGGCGCCTTCTCGACGCTCAACAACCAGGTCGACACCACCACCGGCACGGTGCGCGGCAAGGCGCGGTTCGCCAATGCCGCCAACCAGCTCTACCCCAGCCAGTTCGTCAACGTCCGGCTGACTGCGGACACTGTGCAGGGCGCGGTGACCATCCCGCCTTCCGCCGTGCGCTCGGGCCCCGATGGCAGCTTCGTCTGGCTGCTGAAAGGCGATCGCACCGTTACCGAACGCAAGGTCAAGACCGGCGCCACCACGGCCGACAGGGTGCAGGTGACGCAAGGGCTGGCGCTCGGCGAGACGGTGGTCACCGATGGCGGCGACCGGCTCAACGAGGGCGCCAAGGTCGCGCTGCCGGGCGATCAGCCGGCATCGGGGGCCAAGAACGGTAGCAAGCACCGCCGTGGTGGCGCCGCCTCCGCCGCGAACGGCTGAGGATCACGCCACCATGGGTCCGTCCCGCCTCTTCATCCTGCGCCCGGTCGCGACCGCCTTGTTCATGGTCGCGATCGTGCTCGCCGGGCTGGTCGGCTTCCGATCGCTGTCGCTGTCGGCGCTACCGGGAGTGGATTATCCGACCATCCAGGTGACGACGCTCTATCCCGGCGGCAGCCCCGAGGTGATGAGCCAGACGGTGACGGCGCCGCTGGAGCGTAACTTCGGCGAGATGCCGGGGCTGTCGCGGATGGAATCGACCAGCTCGTCGGGCGCATCGGTGATCACCCTCCAGTTCAATCTGTCCGAGGGCCTCGATGTCGCCGAACAGGAGGTGCAGGCGGCGATCAACGCCTCGCAGGCGTTGCTTCCGGCCGACCTGCCTGCCCCGCCGGTCTATGCCAAGGTCAACCCCGCCGACGCGCCGATCCTGACGCTGGCGATCACCTCCAAGACGATGCCGCTCACCCAGGTGCAGTCGCTGGTCGACACCCGGCTGGCGCAGAAGATCAGCCAGGTCTCAGGCGTCGGGCTGGTCGGACTCGCGGGCGGGCAAAAGCCGGCGATGCGGATCCAGGCCGATACGCAGAAGCTGTCGAGCTACGGACTCAGCCTCGCTCAGGTGGAAACGGCGATCTCCAACGCCAACGCCAACGCGGCCAAGGGCAGCTTTGACGGCCCTAGCCGGGCCTATCAGATCAACGCCAACGACCAGCTCGAGAGCGTCGACGATTACAAGAACCTGATCCTCACCTACCAGAACAGCGCCCCGGTTCGGCTCAAGGACGTCGCCAACGTCGTCGAGGCGGCCGAAAATGCCCGGCTCGGCGCGCTCGCCAACACCACGCCGGCGATCATCCTCAATGTCCAGCGCCAGCCCGGCGCCAACGTGATCGCCACCACCGACGCAATCAAGCAGCAGCTTCCCGATCTGCTCAAGAGCCTCCCCGCCGGGCTCGAGGCGACCGTGCTTGCCGATCGCACCACCGGGATCCGTGCCTCGGTCCACGATGTCGAATTCGAGCTGCTGCTCGCGGTGATGCTCGTCGTGCTGGTGATCTTCTTCTTCCTGCACTCCGCGCGTGCGACGCTGGTCGCGGCGCTGGCGGTGCCGATCAGCCTGATCGGCACCTTCGGGGTGATGTACCTGCTCGATTTCAGCCTCGACAACCTCAGCCTGATGGCGCTGACGATCGCGACGGGCTTCGTCGTCGATGACGCGATCGTGATGATCGAGAATATCCAGCGCCACATCGAGGAGGGCATGACCCCGTTCGATGCGGCGCTGCGCGGCGCGGGCGAGATCGGCTTCACGATCATCTCGCTCACCGTGTCGCTGATCGCGGTGCTGATCCCGCTGCTGTTCATGGGCGACATCGTCGGCCGGCTGTTCCGCGAGTTCGCGGTGACGCTGGCGGTGACGATCCTGATCTCGGCGGTGGTGTCGCTGACGCTGACGCCGATGCTGTCGGCGCGCTGGCTCAAGCGCCCGGAGGAGGAGCGGCCGAGCCGCATCGCTCAGCGGTCGGCACAGGGGTTCACCTGGGTGGAAGCCCGCTATGCGCGCGGGCTCGATTGGGTGCTCGCCCGGCGGTTCGCGACGCTGATGGTCGCGATGGCGACGCTGGGGCTGACCGTGCTGCTCTACCTCGTCATCCCCAAGGGGCTGTTCCCCACCCAGGATACCGGGCAGCTGCAGGCGCGGATCATCGCCGCCAACGGCGTGTCCTACGACCGCATGACCCAGCTCCAGGCGCAGGCGGCGCGGCTGATCCTGCAGGATCCCGCGGTCGCCTCGCTGTCGTCGTTCGTCGGCGTCGACGGGTCGAACAACGCCGCGCTCAATTCGGGCACGATGCTGATCAACCTCAAGGACGATCATGGCAGCCAAGCGAGCGTGATGAACCGGCTGAAGGAGGACGTCGACGGCGTGCCCGGGCTGACGCTGTATCTCCAGCCGACGCAGGACCTGACGATCGACGCCGAGAGCGGCCCCACCCAATATCGCATCGCCGTGCAGGGTGCGAACACCGCCGACGTGACCGCGGAGACCAAGCGCATCGTCGCCGCGCTCCAGCATGTCGCCAAGATCGCGAACGTGTCGAGCGACGCCGGCGCGACCGGGCCGTCGGCGGTGGTGACGCTCAACCGCGACACCGCGAGCCGGCTCGCGATCACCGCCTCCAGCCTCGACGACACGCTCTATTCGGCGTTCGGCCAGCGCATCGTCTCGACCATCTTCACCGAGACCACGCAATATCGCGTCATCCTCGAGGCGGCGCCCGGGCTGGTGAAGGATCCGCAGTCGCTGGGGCTGCTGCACCTGCCCGCGAGCGGCGGCGCCACCCCGCTCAATGCGGTGGCGACGATCACCGAGGGCCAGTCGCCGCTGTCGATCACCCATGTCGGCCAGTTCCCCGCGGCAACGATCAACTTCGATACCGCGCCCGGCGTGTCGCTCGGCACCGCGAGTTCGGCGATCCAGGCCGAGCTGAACAGGCTCCAGCTGAAACCCGGCATCACCACCGTGTTCCTCGGCGCGGCAGGCGCGTTCTCGTCGTCGCTCAACAACCAATTGTGGCTGATCCTCGCTGCCGTCGTGTGCGTCTACATCGTCCTCGGCGTGCTCTACGAGAGCTTCATCCACCCGGTGACGATCCTTTCCACCCTGCCCTCGGCGGCGGTCGGTGCGCTGCTCGCCTTGTGGGTGACGGGGCATGACCTCGATATCATCGGCATCATCGGCATCGTGCTGCTGATCGGCATCGTGAAAAAGAACGCGATCATGATGATCGACTTTGCGATCGCCGCCGAGCGCGACGAGGGGCTGGCGCCGGCCGCGGCGATCCGCCAGGCAGCGATCCTGCGCTTCCGGCCGATCCTGATGACGACGCTCGCCGCACTGTTCGCCGCGGTGCCGCTGATGATCGGCCTTGGCGAAGGCGCCGAGCTGCGCCGGCCGCTCGGGATTGCCATCTTCGGCGGGCTGATGGTCAGCCAGCTGCTGACGATGTTCACCACCCCGATCGTCTACCTCTATTTCGATCGCGGCCAGCAATGGTTCGCCCGGCGCGGCTGGGGGGCCAAGCACACGCCCAACGTCGGCCGCGAATCCGAAGCCCACGCGTGAACCTGTCGGGGCCCTTCATCCGCCGTCCGATCGGCACCATGCTGCTGACGATCGGGCTGGCGCTGGCGGGGATCGCCGGCTTCTTCAGCCTGCCGGTAGCGCCGCTGCCGCAGATCGACTTCCCGACGATCAGCGTCAGCGCCAGCCTGTCGGGCGCCAGCCCCGAGGTGATGGCGCAAAGCGTCGCGACCCCGCTCGAACGGCGGTTGTCGGCGATCGCCGGGGTGACGGAGATGACCTCGCAGAGCTCGCTCGGCTCGACGCGGATCAACATGCAGTTCGACCTGTCGAAGAACATCGACGGCGCGGCGCGCGAAGTGCAGGCGGCGATCAACGCCAGCCGGGTCGACCTGCCGGCGACGCTCAAGCAGAACCCCACCTATCGCAAGGTCAACCCCGCCAACCAGCCGGTGGTGACGCTGGCGCTGACCTCGCCGACCAAATCGGCGGGGCAGATCTATGACGCCGTCTCCAACATCGTCCAGCAGCGCATGCTGCAGATCAAGGGCGTCGGCGACGTCGAGGTCGGCGGCGGATCGCTCCCTGCGGTGCGGGTGGACGTCAATCCCTATCGCCTCAACGCCTATGGCATCGCGATGGAGGATGTGCGCGCCGCGATCCAGGCCGCCAACGCCAACCGGCCCAAGGGGCTGCTCCAGGGCACCGGCGCGCGCGCCTGGCAAATCTACACCAACGCCCCCGGGCGCGTCGCCGCCGATTACCGGCCGCTGATCGTCGCCTGGCGCAACGGCGCCGCGGTGCAGCTGGCCGACGTCGCCGAGGTCACCGACAGCGTCGCCGATCTCCACACGCTCGGGTTGTTCAACGGCCAGCGCGCGGTGGTCGTCAACATCACCCAACAGCCCGGCGCCAACCTCATCCAGATGGTGGACGCGATCCGCGCGCAATTGCCCGGGATCCAGGCGGCGATCCCCGCCGACGTCAAGCTCGACGTCGCGATGGACCGCACCAGCTCGATCCGCGCCTCGATTCGCGAGATCGAGATCACGGTGGTGATCGCGCTGATCCTGGTGGTGCTGGTGGTGCTCGCCTTCCTGCGCGACCTGCGCGCGACGATGATCCCGGCGATCGCGACGGTCGTGTCGCTGCTCGGCACCTTCGGGGTGATGTACCTGATCGGCTTCAGCCTCAACAATCTGTCGCTGATGGCGATCACCGTTGCCACGGGCTTCGTGGTCGACGATGCGATCGTGGTGCTGGAGAATACCACCCGACACCTCGAGACCGGTATGGGCCGGTTCGAGGCGGCGTGGAAAGGCGCCTCGGAGGTCGGCTTCACCGTGCTGTCGATCTCGCTGAGCCTGGTCGCGGTGTTCATCCCCCTGCTGTTCCTCGGCGGGATCATCGGCCGGCTGTTCCGCGAATTCTCGGTCACCCTGTGCGTCGCGGTGCTGATCAGCCTGGTGCTGTCGCTCACCACCACGCCGATGCTGTGCGCCTGGTTCCTGCGCCCCGGCGATGCCGCGCAGGAGCGCCACCCGCAGGGCCGGCTCGCGCGCGGGTTCGAGCGCGGCTATCAGCGCATCGAGCGCGGCTATGCGCGGGCACTGGACTGGGCCTTGTCGATGAAGCGGCTCGTCATCCTCCTGCTGGTCGCGGTGATGGGGCTCACCGTCTACCTCTACATCGTCGCGCCCAAAGGCTTTTTCCCGCAGCAGGAAAGCCCGCTGATCATGGCCGGCGTGCGCGCCGACGAGAGCGTTTCCTTCCAGTCGATGCAGGGCAAGCTGCAGCAGGTGGTCGGCATCATCCACCATGACCGCGCGGTGCAGAACGTCGTCGGCTTCACCGGCGGCAGCCGCGCCGGTGGCGCCTTCATTCTCATCGCGCTGAAACCCGTCGAGCAGCGCCCTGGGCAGAAGAGCACGATGGTGATCGAGCGCCTCCAGCGCGCGCTCCAGCCGGTGACCGGCATCCGCCTGTTCCTGACGCCGATCCAGGATCTGCGCGCCGGCGGCCGTCAGGGCAATGCGACCTACCAATATACGTTGATGGCCGATTCGATGGCCGACCTGAAGATCTGGGCGCAGAAGCTCAACGATGCGATGGCCGCCGACAAGACCTTCACCAACGTCGACAGCGATCTCGCTGAAAACGGCGTGGAAAGCTATGTGACGATCGATCGAGATGCCGCCTCGCGGCTCGGCATCACCCCGCTCGCGGTGGACAATGCCCTGTATGACGCGTTCGGCCAGCGCAACGTCGCCACCATCTACGAAGACATCAACCAGTATAGCGTGATCCTCGGCTGGCGGCAGGACGCGACCACCGGCCCGCACGCGCTGCCCGACGTGCGCGTGCCGGTCGCGGCGGCGACGCCGACCGCCGTCGCCGCCAATAGCGCAAGCAGCGCGGCCAGCACCGGCCAGACCAGCGGCACCGCGACGACGACCGGCACCACCGGGGCGACTGGGACGACTGGGACGACCGGGGCAACCGGCACCACCGCGGCGACCGCCACGTCGGGCACCACCACCGCGGCCTCGCCCAACCCCGCTTTGCGCGATGCCTCCGCCGGATCGACACTCAGCACCGCCGCCTCCACCATGGTCCCGCTCACCGCCATCTCCACCACCGGCCAGGCGGCCACCGCGGCGAGCGTCAACCATCAGGGGACCGAGGTGGCGGCAACCATCTCCTTCGATCTGCCCCCGGGCAAGACGCTCAGCCAGGCCGCCGAGGCGATCGCCGCGGCCGAGGCGAAGATCGCGATGCCCACGTCGGTCCATGGCACCTTCGCCGGTACCGCCCTCCAATATCAGCAGCAGCAAGGCTCGCAGCCGCTGCTGATCCTCGCGGCGCTGGTGACGATCTACATCGTGCTCGGCATGCTCTACGAAAATCTTATCCACCCGATCACGGTGCTCTCGACGTTGCCCGCCGCCGGCGTGGGCGCGGTGCTGGCGCTGATGATGTTCGGCATGGAATTCGACATCATCGCGCTGATCGGCGTTTTTCTGCTGCTCGGCATCGTCAAGAAGAACGCGATCCTGATCATCGATTTCGCGCTTGCCGCTCAGCGCGACCGGGGGCTGACGGCCGAGGCTGCCGCCCGCGAGGCAAGCCTGCTGCGCTTCCGACCAATCCTGATGACCACCCTCGCCGCGGCGCTGGGTGCGCTGCCGCTGGCGATCGGCTTCGGCGAGGGTGCCGAGCTGCGCCGGCCGCTCGGCGTCGCGATCATCGGCGGGTTGATCGCCAGCCAGCTGCTCACGCTGATCACCACGCCCGTCGTCTATGTCGTGCTCGATCGGCTGTCCCGCCGCCGACGCCGCGACGGCACCCGTCGCTCCCGCTATCACGAGTTGCCCGCATGATCCGTCGCCCGCTCAGCTCCCCCGCCACCCTGCTGCTCGCTTCCCTGCTGCTCGCCGGCTGCTCGCTGGCACCGGACTATCACCGGCCGCAGGTTGCGGGTGATGTCGCACCGCAATGGAAGACCGTTGCCGGCTGGCGCCCGGCCAACCCCTCCGACGGTGTCCCACGCGCCGATTGGTGGACCGCGTTCAACGACGCGACGCTCAACGAGCTGGCGGTGCGGCTCGACCAGCACAACCAGAGCCTCGCTCAGGCGCTCGCCACCTATCGCGAGGCGGTCGCCGCAACACGCGAGGCGCGCGCCAGCCTGTTCCCGACCATTTCGGCCAATGGCGCGGTGACGCATAGCTATTCCGGATCGGGCAATGTCATCACCGGGAGCGTGATCAGCTCGACCACCGGCACCAGCACCGGCGGCACCACCACCGGCGGCACCAGCACGGGAACGGGGACCAGCACCGGCAGCATCGTCAGCCGCGGCAATTCGAGCAGCAGCTATCGGCTCAATCTCCAGGCGAGCTGGCAGCCCGATTTCTTCGGCCAGCTGACCAACACGGTGCGCAACGCGCGCTATACCGCGCAAGCGCGTGCCGCGGATCTCGCCAACACCCGGCTGACGCTGCAGGGCGAGCTGGTCAGCGACTATCTGTCGCTGCGCGAAGCGGATGCCGATATCGCGAGCCTGCAGGCGACGGTGACCGGCTATGCCCGCGCGCTGCAGATCTCCACCAATCGCTACAATGCCGGGATCGCCGCGCGCACCGATGTGTTCCAGGCGCAGTCGCAGCTCGCCAGCGCACAATCCGACCTCGAGGCCGAAACGCGCACCCGCTCGCAGTTCGAGAATGCGATCGCGGTGCTGATCGGCGAGAACCCGGCGACCTACCGCCTCGCCTCGCTGGGCATGCGCTGGACCCCGGTGGTGCCCGACATGCCGGTATCGCTCGCGTCCGATCTGCTCGAGCGGCGGCCCGACATCGCCTCGGCCGAGCGCCAGGTAGCCGCCGCTAATGCCGAGATCGGCGTGGAGCGGGCCGCCTTCTTCCCCACCGTATCGCTTACCGGCAGCGGCGGGGTGGAGAATGGCGCCTTGTCCGGGCTGTTCAGCGCCGGCGCGCTGCTCTGGTCGGTCGGTGCGCAGGTCACGCAGACCCTGCTCGATTTCGGTGCGCGCAGCGCCCGCGTCGCCCAGGCGCGCGAGGCCTATAACGCGACGGTCGCCAATTACCGCCAGGTGACACTGACTGCTTTCCAGGAAGTACAGGACGATCTGATCGCGGTGGAGGTGCTGGCGCGCCAGGAAGCCTATCTGCGTACGGCAAGCCGCGCCGCCGATCAGTCAGAGGCCTCGCTGCGCAACCAATATCTTGCCGGCACCGCCATCTATACGGACGTGGTCACCGCCGCTGCCACCGCGCTCGCCGCGCGCCGCGCGCTGCTGCAGGCCCAACTCGACCGCCAGAATGCCGCGGTGGCGCTGGTCCAGGCGATGGGCGGCGGCTGGACCGATCCGGTCACCGCGGGGTCTGTCGTCAATCCCCCGGCGCCATAATCGATGGCGACAGGGTTACCCTGATCAGCCCGGCGTGCTCGCCCCAAGCATCATAGCGACGCCCCCGCTTCCGACAGCTCTTCACCCATCTCACGCGAAGGCAGCGGCGCGACCGCGGTGAAGACGACGCCGGTGGGCGGATAGTCCAGCCTCGCGGTACCGCCCATTTCGCTGGCGAGCACGCGCTGGATCAGCTTGGAGCCAAAGCCGACGCGGGTGGGTGGCGCGACCGTCGGCCCGTTTATCTCTTCCCACCGAATGCAGAGCTGATCCTCGGCGATCGTCCAGACCAGCTCGATGTGCCCGTTTACGTTCGACAGTGCGCCATATTTCGCGGCATTGGTGGCCAGCTCGTGCAACGCCAGCGCCAGCCCCACCGCCGTCCTCGGCTGGATCCGCACGGCCGGGCCATCCACCCTGAACCGATCGCCGCTCGCTGACCGGAACGGCGCCAGCGCACGCTCGACGAGGTCGTGCATGGCCGCGCTGTCCCATTGGTCGTTGACGAGAAGGTCATTGGCCGCGTCCATCGATTGGATGCGCGCCGACAGTGTCTCGCCGGCTTCCTCCAGCGAGGCCGCGGTGCGCAAGGTCTGCCCGACGATCGCCTGCAATGTCGCCAGCATGTTCTTCACGCGGTGGCTGAGTTCGTTGGCGAGGAGCATCCGATGCTCCTCCGCGCGTTTGCGCACGGTGATGTTCTGCGACACACCCACCAGCAACAACGGTGCGCCGTCGGCACGGCGGAACACCTGCCCGCGCACCGCCAGCCAACGCTCGTCCCCCTGCGGGGTGTGGATGCGATAGTCGACCTGATAATGGTCGGTCTCCTCCAGGGCTACCCGGAGCGCCTCCTCGCGATGGGCACGATCGTCGGGGTGAACGGCAGCCTCGATGTCGCTGTAGTGGAAGGCCTTGGTCACCGGCCAGCCGAAGTTCTCCTTGCTGCCGTCGGTGGTCGTCATGCGCTTGGTAGCGAGATCCAGGCTCCACGAGCCCATCTGGGCGGCTTGCAGCGCAAAGCGGAGGCGTGATTCCGCCTGAACCAGATCGGTGGTGCGCTGCCCCACCTCGGCTTCCAGATCGTCGCGATCCTGCTGCAGCCGGATCAGGCGCTCGCGCTCGAGCGTCACATCGAATTGCGAGGCGAAGAAATAGGTCACCTTGCCGTCCGCGTCGAACACGGGCGAGACCAGCAGGCGGTTCCAAAAGCGGGTGCCATCCTTGCGATAGTTCAGCAGTTCCAGTTCGATGGGCTCACGCCGCTCGATCGCGGCGCGTAGCCGGGCAACCTCGGCGTGGTTGGTGTCCGGCCCCTGCAGGAAGCGACAATTGCGACCGATGATCTCGTCATGCTCGAAGCCCGTCAGCTTTGAGAAAGCCGCGTTGACGAAAACGATCGGATTGTCGGGCTGATTTGGATCGGTGATGAGCATCGGCATCCGCGTCGCGCGGACGGCCGCGGAAAAGGGATCGGTGCCCCGATCCTCGCGCACCAGTTCGTGCTCGATGCGGGATTGCTCGTGTTCGTCTCTCAAGCGTCGGCTCCGGGTGCATGGTACCGGGTCGCGTATCCGGCTGTTTCAACCGCTTTAAGCCAGGTTATATCGCCGTGCTACCAGCCATGACGCCGACCGCGATGCAGGCCCACGCAGGCGCAATAAAATGCCGCCCGTCGGCCTGCCGCGCCCGAACACCCCCCGGATCGGGGCGTCGTCGCCATGATCGCCAAGCAACCACTGCTTTGGTGGGACTGCACGCGCTGGCAGCACGTCACATCAGGCGATCGGTGTCGCTGTACTTGAGTTCCAGATAACGCCCCTGCACCGCAACAGCATCAAGGGCGCCGCGCCCGAGCTGCTCGCTCGCCCGGGTCATTTCCGCGTGGATCAGCTGCATCCCATTGATCAGATGATCGTCCGGCGATCGGCCGTCGGCGTGCGGCATCCCCCGCGCGGACACCGGCACCACGCGCCAGCCTTCGACCAGCGCGGGCAGCTCGACCGCCACCAGCTTACGAATAGACAGCGCGGCGGAACCGCGCGGATCGAGCTGGCCAAGCACCGGCGCCAGCTCGTCGAGCCGGCTGCCGATCGCGTCGGCGAGCTCCAGCGCGGGCGACGGCAGGCCACGGCGCTGTGCGGCGAGCCAAACCAGCGCCTCCTCCGTCAGGCGTGGCAGTGCGGCTTCTGCCAAGGCCTCCCGACCCGGTGCGCGCGGTTCGGCACGGACGAACACCAGCGTGATCAACGACAGCGCCAGTGCCGCTGCGGCGGCGAGTGCCACGGCGGCGGGAACCGCGGCAGCAAGCACCGCCCAGGCAAGCAGCGAGGCGATCGCCGCCATTATTAGCCGGCGCATCAGCCGCTGTTGCCGGCGTAGTTTCGCCTCGCGCTCGCGGCGCGCTTGCTCGCGCCCCTCGGGCGACAGGCGGCGCAGCAGTTCTTCGGCATGGGTGAGCCCAACGTCCGCAAAGCCGGCCGCCACATCACGTGCCCGCCGGACCATCGGCCCGCGCTGACTGGGATCATCGTTCATGCCGAGAAGATGGCGATTTCCGCCCTGCAGGTCCATGGCTGTTCGGCCGATCGAAGCCGAGCACCGACCCTGCCGAGCCGCGGGCAGGCTGCCTCACCGGATCGCGCTCAGTGCCACGCCATTGACGGTAGGCGCCGCCTTCGAGAGGCGTCATCGGGCGCGCCGGCGCAAATCTGGCGCGCCACGGGGCAGTGTGACTGTCCAGCCCCGGTATCGGCCGATATAGCTGCCCGCGCCACGCGATCGGCACCCAGTCGATATCGCCGCCTTGCAAGGAATCACGGATGCTCGATCGTCGCTCGTTCTGTCTGGCCTCCGCCGCGACGCTGGCCCTGTCGCGGCACGCGGTCGCCGCGACGCCGGCCGCCGCCGGCGCCGACGACGCGGCATTGGGGCGCCTGCTCGACGGCTTCTACCAGACCGCGCTCGACGAAAGCCCGACCCTGGCGACCTCTCTCGGGGTCGATACCGGCAGCCGTGCGGCCGCCAAAAGCCGGCTCGACGATGCGTCGCCAGCCGGCCTTGCCCGACGCAAGCGCATCGTCGCTGAGCAGCTCGGTCAGCTTCGCCGCATCGATCGCACCCGCCTGAGCCCCAGCGCGGCGATCAACTACGATGCCATCCTCTACGACACGGCGGCGACCGACGAGGCCGACCGCCGCTTCGCTTATGGCGGCACCGGGGCCGGCGGCCCTTATGTGCTGTCGCAATTGAACGGCGCTTATGCCGGCACGCCCGACTTCCTCGACAGCCAGCACACGATTGCCACGGTGGCGGATGGCGAAGCCTATCTCGCCCGCCTCGATGCCTTTGCCGGGGTGATGGATCAGGAGATCGAGCGCGTCCGCCACGATGTCGGTCGCGGCGTCGTCCCGCCCGATTTTGCGATCGACGGCGCGCTTGCGCAGATGAAGGTGCTGCGCCAGCCCGCTGCCGCCTCGACCCTCGTCACCTCGCTGGCGACCCGCGCCCGGGCGAAGGGGATCCCCGGCGACTGGCAGATCCGGGCAACCGACATCTACAACAAGCGGGTGGTCCCCGCGCTCGACCGGCAGATGGCGCTGCTTGCGTCGCTGCGGCCGCAGGCGGTGCACGACGCGGGCGTCTGGCGGCTTCCCGAGGGCGACGCTTATTATGCCGCCTCGCTCCGCGCCGCCACGACAACCGATCTGTCGCCCGACGAGGTCCACCGCCTCGGCCTCGACGTCACCCGCGATCTCAGCGCTCGTGCCGACACGCTGTTTCGCAAGCTCGGCATGACCAAGGGCACCGTGGCCGAGCGTTACGCCGGGCTCTTCAAGGACCCGCGCTACCTGTATCCGAACACCGATGCCGGCAAGGCCAAGGAGATCACCGATCTCAACGCGCTGGTCCAGGCGATGCAGCAGCGCTTGCCGGCCTATTTTGCAACGCTGCCGAAAACCCCGCTCGAGATCCGCCGCATCCCCGCCGCGACCGAGGCGGGCGCCTCGACCCATTATACCGAGGGCAGCCTCGATGGCACCCGCCCCGGCATCTACTGGCTCAACCTGCGCGACACGGCGGAGGCGCCGTTCTGGGACATGCCGACGACGACTTTCCACGAGGGTATTCCCGGCCATCATCTGCAGATCACGCTGCAGCGGGAATCGGCGCTGCCGATGTATCGCAAGATCCTGTTCTTCGGTGCCTATGTTGAAGGCTGGGCGCTCTATGCCGAGCAGCTCGCCGACGAAATGGGCTTCTACAAGGACCAGCCCGCCTGGGAATTGGGCTATATCCACGACGCCCTTCTCCGCTCGGGTCGGCTCGTCGTCGATACCGGCATCCATGCCAAGCGCTGGAGCCGCGAGAAAGCCATCGCCACGCTGAGCGGCATCGATGGCGATCCCGTGTCGCTGTCAGCTCAGGAGATCGAGCGCTATGCGGTCTCGCCCGGCCAAGCCTGCAGCTACATGGTCGGCAAGGTCACCATCCTGCGCCTGCGCGACAAGGCCAAGGCCGCCTTAGGTCCCCGCTTCGCGATCGGCCGCTTCCACGATGCGATCCTGCTCGCCGGCGCCTTGCCGCTCAAGGTGCTGGAAGCACGCGTGGACGCATTTATTGCCAACGGCGGCCAGGCATGAAGCATGCAGCGGCTCTGTATGCCGAGGAAGACATCCTTGCCGTCGTTCCGTAATCGAATGACCTGATCGATTGCCTCCGAATAATCGATTGGACAACTATCCGCCAACTGCTGCACTCGGTGGCGCAAGGAACATCGTTAGAGAGAGGACGCCGCAATGGCCGATTACGAACAGCCCCAGGGCAGCGGGTGCCCGATGAGCCCCAAGGGTGGCGGCGAGGTCAAGGCCCGGTCGCTGCTGGGTCGGACCAACAAGGATTGGTGGCCCGATGCGCTGCCGATCGACATGCTGCACCAGCACGGCGTCTCGCCCGACCCAATGGGCGACGATTTCGACTATGCCGAAGCGTTCAGCGCGCTCGACTATGCCGCGCTCAAGGCGGACCTGACGGCGCTGATGACCGACAGCAAGGCGTGGTGGCCGGCGGATTACGGTCACTATGGGCCATTCATGATCCGGATGGCGTGGCACGCTGCGGGGACGTATCGCGTGACCGACGGCCGTGGCGGATCGTCGTCGGGCCAGCAGCGCTTCGAACCGCTCAATTCCTGGCCGGACAACGGCAATCTCGACAAGGCGCGTCGCCTGTTGTGGCCGCTCAAGCAGAAGTACGGCAAGAACATCAGCTGGGCCGACCTGTTCATCCTCGCCGGCAATGTCGCCATCGAGAGCATGGGCGGACCAGTGTTCGGCTTCGCCGGCGGTCGCAAGGACGTCTTCGCGTCCGAAGGCGACACCTTCTGGGGTGCCGAGGAGCTCTGGGTCAACGAAGGCGCGCAGACTCGCATCAGCGAGGACCTGCCCGAGCTCGAAGGGCCGCTCGCCGCGATCCAGATGGGGCTGATCTACGTCAATCCTGAGGGGCCGGGCGGTGTGCCCGACGCGCTGAAGTCCGCGCGCGACATGAAGGCGACCTTCCAGCGGATGGCGATGAACTCCGAGGAGACCGTGGCGCTGACCGCGGGCGGCCATGCGTTCGGTAAGGCTCATGGCGCCAAGCCCGCGCCGCATTTCAAGAGCCCGTCGTCGGAAGCCGTGCACATGCAGGGCCTCGGCTGGCTGACCGACAGCGAGGAGATCGGCCAGGGCCATATCACCACCTCGGGCATCGAGGGCGCCTGGTCGAACAACCCGACGCAATGGACCGGCGACTATCTGCGACTGCTCTTCAAGTACGACTATGAGCTGACCGAGAGCCCAGCCGGCGCCAAGCAGTGGACGCCGGTCAACCCCGACCCCGAGGACATGGCACCCGACGCCCGTGACCCCAACAAGCGCGTTCCGACGATGATGACCACCGCGGACATGGCGCTGAAGATGGATCCCGAGTTCCGCGAGATCGCGTTGCGCTTCCGCGACGATCAGGCCGCGCTTGACGACGCGTTCGCGCGCGCGTGGTTCAAGCTCACCCATCGCGACATGGGGCCCAAGGTCCGCTACCTCGGACCGGAGGTTCCGGAAGAGACGCTGATCTGGCAGGATCCCGTGCCTGACGGTATACAGCCGTCGGATACGGACGTGGCGGCGTTCAAGGACGCGGTGCTGGCGAGCGGGCTGACGATCGGCCAGCTGGTCAAGACGGCCTGGGCCTCGGCGTCGAGCTACCGCCGGTCGGACCACCGCGGCGGGGCGAACGGTGCGCGCATCGCACTCGCGCCGCAAAAGGATTGGCCGGTCAACGAACCCGAACAGCTGAGCCAGATCCTGGCAACGCTCAACGAGCTGCGTGGCGCCCTGTCGCTGGCGGACGCGATCGTGCTGGCCGGTTCGGCGGCGGTCGAGAAAGCCGCCCGCGATGCCGGGTTCGAAGTCGCGGTGCCGTTCCTCGGCGGGCGTGGCGATGCCACGCAGGACTGGACCGATGTCGAGAGCTTCGTGTGGATGGAGCCGCAGGCCGACGGATTCCGCAACTATCTGAAGACACGCCATCCGGTGAAGACCGAAGAGCTGCTGCTCGACAAGGCGTCGCTGCTCGGGCTGTCGGCGCCGGAGATGACCGTGCTGGTCGGCGGCCTGCGCGTGCTCGGCGCGAACTTCGGCGATGCGCCCGACGGCGTGCTGACCGAGCGCAAGGGGCAGCTGACCAACGACTTCTTCGTCAACCTGCTCGACAATGACACCTTCTGGGATCTGGTCGATACGGCAAGCGACGAGAAGTTCATCGGCTATGATCGCGGCGGCCGCCAGCAGAAGTGGCAGGCGACCCGGACCGACCTGATCTTCGGGTCGAACTCGCAGCTGCGGGCAACGGCCGAAGTCTATGCCGAGAACGGCAACGAGGAAAAGTTCGTTCGCGACTTCATCCGCGCGTGGGTCAAGGTCATGAACGCCGACCGGTTCGACATCACCGCCAAGCCGGTGTCGTCCAACCAGGCGACCTAAGCGTTGACGGTGAGCGGATAAGTGGTGGCGATCCGAACAGGATTCGGGAGACCACCGCTTATCCGCGGCTGACCTGGGTCAACACAGCGGCGGCTGCGACTACCCGCCATCGCCTGGCTGAGCGAGTGACCAGCCTTGAGGATGGTGCTGCAGCGCCACGCAGACCATCTCCACACAACCCGCACCAGAGCGGATCATACCCTCCCGTCAGGCCACCCGGCCAGCTCCACCGAACCCCGCTCCGAGCGAGCACAGCCGTGACCGCGTCTGGCGCAACGGCGATCGCCTCAGCTGATGCACCGGTTGCCGCAAAACCTCGGGCGAGCGCTGCCATGCTCACGCTGCGTCAACCTTTGCGACGCTTAGCTGTAGCTCACCACCGGCGATCATGCCGGCTTCACGGGGAGAGTTACCATGGCATTTTACGTCGCGATGTCCGGTTTCATCGCTGCCAATCTGACGCTCATCGGCGCGGAGCTGCGCAGCGTCCGCCGCACGAACGGGATGCGCCGAGGCAAGTCGCTGGTGTGACGTGAGCAGGTTGATGCTGGGGCGATCATCGGCGTCGCGGACAGCATAACGACCATTACGATCCCGCCGGTTGTCGCGGCGATTGATCCTCGGCAAGACGGCGTCCCGGCGGCGGTGCTGGTCGGATCACCCGCCAAACAGCTGCGCGAAATGCACGTCGACCCGCAGTCCGAGCACGATGGCAGCGGGGATGTCCGTAGTGCGCTTGGGCGCGTTGATCGGATCCGGGTTGATGACATATTGCAGGTTGGGCATCAGCCGCAGGCCCGGCAGCGCCGCGAAGCCATAGTTGATCTCGCCGACGATCTCGTCCGCCCTCGGGGCGCCGGTGCCGCCGTTCCTGGCGCGCAGATCGCGTGGATAGGCGATTCCCTGATCGCTGAAATGCGTGTTCGAGACGAGGAAGCCGACCGTGTCATTGTCGCGGCCCGCGAAGGTGCCGGTCTTGACGAATCCGGCCGATGACGGGCATGAACTCTCCTGGCCGGGTCGCAGCGCCCGGTTTATACGCGAAGGGTGGGCACCGGCCGGGACACGCCGGTCTTTGCCGTCACTCAGGCGGTCGCCGCCGCCGGCTCGAGGAAGCGCCGGCGCAGGCTGGCATTGCCGACCACGGCGGCCACCGTCTTGTGGTCGAGCTTGCCCTCCCACTTGGCGATGACGATGGTGGCAAGGCTGTTGCCGATCAGCTTCACGAAGGTGAGCCCCTCGGCGAGGATGCGGTGCATACCGAGGATCAGCGCAATGCTGGCGACGGGAATGGTCCCGGTGGTGTTGATCGTCGCCGCCAGCACCACGAAGGCCGCGCCGGCGACGCCCGCCGCGCCCTTGGAGGTGAGCAGCAGCACCGCGATCAGCCCGAGTTCCTGCCACAGCGTCAGATGCGTGTTGGTCGCCTGCGCCAGGAACACCGCAACGGTGGTGAGATAGAGGCAGGTGCCGTCGAGATTGAATGAATAGCCGGTGGAAATGACGAAGCCGACCACGCTCTCCTCGCAACCGGCCTTGCGCATCTTCTGGATCAGCCGCGGCAGCACCGTCTCGGTCGAGGTGGTGGCGGCGACGATCACGATCTCGTCCCACAGATAGCCGAGCAGCCGCCACAGGCTGACCCCGCACCAATGGGCAATGCCGCCGAGCACCACGAAGGTGAACACCAGGCAGACCAAGAAGAACTCGATGATGAGGTTGCCGAGCGACAGCAGTGACGCAGTGCCGAACTGGCCGACGGTGAAGGCGATGCCGCCGAAGGCGCCGATCGGTGCGAAATACATGATATAGCCGATGATCCGGAAGAACGCCTGCGAGGCGCTCTCCACCACCGCGAGCACCGGCTTGGCGCGTTCGCCGATCGAGGCGAGCGCGATGCCGAACAGCACCGCGACGAACAGCACCTGGAGCACGTGCGCCTCGGTAAAGGCACCGGCGAAGCTGTCGGGGATGATGTCCATGAAATAGCCGCTGATCGACCGATCATGCGCGGCGACGACATAGGTCTTGATCGAGGCGGTGCCGATCGTGCTGGCATCGATGTTCATGCCGACGCCCGGCCGCCACAGATCGACCGCGATCAGCCCGACCACCAGCGCGGCGATGGTGATCGCCTCGAAATAAATGATCGATTTGAGCGCCACCCGGCCGGCGTTCTTCATGTCGTTCATGCCGGCGATGCCGTGGACCACGGTGACGAAGATGATCGGCGCGATCATCATGCGGATGAGCTTGAGGAAGGCATCGCCGAACGCGGACGCTGCCCGGGATCGATCAGCCGAACAGCGTTCCGTCGAACAATTTGCGTGCGGTGCGCAGCATCGCCGCGCCGATGATCTCGCCGGCGTCGTCGAGCTCGATTACGCAGCCGGTGGCGCCGGTCGGTCGTTCCCTTCGCGCGCACCCTGATGGAACGATTCCCCCGATCGCGTGCTGTGGGGCACGGATTGGCCACACCCGAACATGACCAGCCACATGCCGGACGATGGCAGGCTGGTGGATTATATTCCGCGGATCGCGGTGAGCGAGGAAGCCCAGCGTCGGCTGCTCGTCGACAATCCCATGAAACTGTATTGGCAGCCCGCCTGACGCCACCTGCGGCGCGGGTGAGCCTGGTCGAAGCGCACCCCCGATCGTGTTCTCGTGAACGCGGTTGGGGGTGCTGCGCTCGAGCGCTGATCGGTGCGAGCTGCGCCGCCTGCGGCAATCTCGCCGCCCGCCAGCAGTGTCACGATCTTCCTATCCAGCCGCACCTCCTTCGCTCACTGAGCTCAACGATCACACCTGGATAGCGACGCGGGGACGACGACGAGGTGCCGCGTCGGATTGGCGCCTGACCAGCTGATGCGGCAGGGTGATCCGCTCAGCCGGCGGCGCATGTCCCTCGCGTCGAGCGGCAATCGCGGCAGCGATCAGATCTGCTGCGATCGTTCCCATCTGCGCTGTCGGCAGGCGGACGGTGGTGATGTTCGGCCAGATCGTCGTCGCGACCGGGCTATCGCCGAAGCCGCAGACGGTGAGATCGCTCGGTACGTTGAGGCCGCGGCGATGGGCGACCGAGATCGTGGCTGCCGCCGTATCGTCGTCGCTGGCAAAAATGGCTGTCGGCGGCGCCTCCGCGTCGAGCAGCACGTCGGCGGCGTCGAGCCCCGAGCGGTAGGTGGAGGACCCTGCTGCGATCAGATCATCCTCCACGGCCACGCCATGGTCGGCCAGCGCCCCGCAATAGCCGTCGTATCGCCGTCGGCTCGCCGGGCGGGTCGGGCATCCCATGATGAAGCCGATCCGACCGTGGCCGAGCCTTACGAGGTGCGTGGTCATGTCGTGCGCCGCCTGGAAATCATCGATATCAAGCGTCGATGCCGATCCGGTTGGCTGGCCGGCCATCAGCACCGTCGGCATGCGCTGCTGCTCGAGCATGTCGAGCAATTCGCTTGCGTCGCACAAGGCAGGGGGCAGCACGACGCCGTCGATCCCGTGGTGCGCAAGCCTGCGCGCCGCGGCGGCTGGACGCTCGGCCACGTCGCACTGCTCGATCACCAGCTGCATCGTGCTGGCGGCGACCCGATCGAGGCTGCCGACCATGAACGCATTGAGATAGCCGGCACTTTCCGTGGTCCGGATGAGACCGATCCGCATCGGCGGCGGGGCGCCGTGCAACAGCGGCGAGGCCGGCGTGAACCGCAGCAGGGCGATGGCCCGGATCACCGCCTCCTGAGCCGCCGGGCGCACGCGCGCATTGCCCTTGAGCACGCGCCATACCGTGGTCACCGATACGTCGGCAACACGGGCGACATCGTCGATCGTCGGTGGCTGGACCAGGCGGGATTCGACGGCCGGCGGCCGCGCGATCATGACAGGATGGCCGCCGATCACGATGCCCCCCTTGGTGCGGCGCAATGCTGGGCGATGAACTGCTCATGGGTCGGCATGGCCGCGGCGGTCTTGCCGATGACCTCGCGCAGATGCGCCAGGAGACGGATGCTGTCGTCCAGCGGCAACGCCGCGACCAGCGGATCGTGCGAAATCGGCCGCACCCGCTGCCCGAGCAGCACGGCGATCCAGCTGTCGGGGGTGAACAGCTCGCCGGCTTCGCGAAACAGCCGCGCCTTGCCGCCCCAAAGGTCGATCTTGGCAACCAGCGACGGTGGCGGCGCCATCGTCCGGCAGTGATCCCAAAAGGCTGAATCGCTGCGGCTGGTGGCATGATAGTGGAGGACGATGAAGTCGCGGACCTGATCATACTCGCGCAGCAGCAGCCGATTGTACTCGGCAATCTCAACCGGATCGAACGAGCGATCGGGAAACAAGCTCATCAGCCGGGTGATGCCCGACTGGATCAGGTGGATGCTGGTTGATTCGAGCGGCTCGAGGAACCCGCCGGCAAGGCCGATGGCGACACAGTTGCGCTCCCACAACCGCTCGCGGCGACCCGCGACGAAGCGCAGCTGGCGCGGCTCGGCGAGCGGTTCGCCATCCAGTCCGTCGAGCAGGGTCTGCAGCGCCTCATCGTCGCCGAGGTGCGCGCTCGAATAGACATGGCCGTTGCCCACCCGATGCTGAAGCGGGATCCGCCAGCGCCAGCCGGCGGCACTCGCCATGGCGCGGGTGTAAGGTAATGCCGGCCCGGTGCGCCGGCTCGGCACGGCCCAGGCCCGGTCGCACGGCAGCCAATGCTGCCAGCTGGTGAACGGCACCCCCAGCGTCTCGCCGAGCAGCAGCGAGCGAAATCCGCTGCAATCGATGAACAGATCGCCCTCGATCCTCCGGCCATCGGCCAGGGTGACGGCGTCGATGAAGCCGCTGTCGCTTGCCAGCTCGACCGCGGTGACCCGCCCCTCGAGGCGCACCACCCCCTCCGCTTCCGCATAGTTTCGCAGAAACCGCGCATATAGCCCGGCATCGAAGTGGAAGGCATAGGACAGGGTCGACAACACCGCCGCCGGGTTCGCCGCGGGGCGGGTAAACCGTTCCTTGCGCGCCGCGACCGATGACAGGCAGTAATCGCCGATAGGTCCCGGATCGGGCGCGGCTTGGGCCAAGGCTTGCCGCAGCCACAATTGGTGAAACGACACGCCCTGAATGTCGCGGCCGTGGGTACCGAACGGATGCAGGTAGCTGTCCCCGATCCTTGCCCAATCGGTGAACTCGATGCCGAGCTTGAAGGTCGCCTGGGTGGCGCGGACGAAGTCATCCTCGTCGATGCCCAGCAGCTGGTTGAAATCGAGCAGCGAGGGGATCGTCGCCTCGCCGACGCCGACCGTGCCGATCTCCTCGGATTCGACCAGGGTCACCGAAACGTCGGCCGCCACCAGCCGCGCCATCGCCGCCGCGCTCATCCATCCCGCGGTGCCGCCGCCGACGATCACCACCCTGCGGATCGGCGCCGCCACCCGGCTCATCGCGCGGCGGCGCCGCCGAAGCGATGCGCCTGGGCATAGCTGGTCAGGTCGCGATTGGACGGCAGGTTCTGCACCGCATAGCCTGCCTGCTGGCGCACCTCGGCAAATGCCCGCCGCGCGTCGTCGGCAAAGCGCAGCGATCCGCCCCGCGCCGCCAGATCGGTCTTCCAGCCCATGCCATAGAGCACATATTGCCAGCTGGCTTCGGTGAAGATGTCGACCTGCGGGTCGATGTCGAGTTCATTAGGGGGGCGAAACCGCCAGCGATCGAGCAGCTCGATCAGGCTATCCGGAATCGACGCCTCCGCGACATTGTCGCGCCAGAACGCCGAATCCTGCCGCTCGGACAGGCAATAATGAAGCTTGATGAAGTCAAGCGCGCGTTCGTAGCGACGCAGCATGTTGGCATTGAACTGCCGTGCAGACGTCTCGACATCGCCGCCCCAGGGGAAGAGGTTGGCTACCATCCCCGCCGCCACCTCGGCAAAGGCGATCCCGGTCGCTTCGAGGGGCTCGAAGAAGCCGCTCGACAGGCCGATCGCGACACAATTCTTGTGCCAGTTGACCTCGCGGAAGCCGCCGTCGAAGCGCAGCCGGCGGACCTCGACGTCGGCGCCGCGCGGGCCGAGATGGGCGCGAAGAATCGTCTCGGCGGCATCATCGCCCATATGCCGTGACGAATAGACATGGCCGATGCCACGGCGCTGGGTGAGCCCGATGTCCCAAATCCAGCCTGCCTCCTGCGCAGTCGCAATCGTATAGGAGGCGATTGGGTCTTGGGGATCGACATAAGGGAGCTGCGCCGCCAGCGCGCGATCGCAGAACAACACGTCGTTGCATGAGCGGAACGGCACCCCCATCGCTCGGCCGATCAGCTCGGCACGAAAGCCGGTGCAGTCGATATACAGATCGGCGTCGAGCACGCCGTTGCGCTCGGTGCGCACGCCGCCGATGCTGCCGTCGGGAGCGAGCAGCACCTCGTCGATCTTGTCGACGAGATGGTGGACGCCGTTGCGGATTCCCTGCTCGGCCAGCAGGCCTGCCAGCGCGACGGCATCGAAATGGAACGCGTAGTTGAGCGGCGCTACATAGTCTGGATGCGACGGCAGCTTGGGCGCGCGGTGCGCATCGGCGGCGGCCCGCTGCGGCGTTGCCGCATCATCCCAGTCCTGCCCGTCGGCCAGGCCCATCAGCCAGTAAGGCAGCAGTTCGAGCCCGCCGTCCGCCGCCGCGACCTGAAACGGGTGGGTATAGAAATCACCGGCATGCTGGGCAGGGCTGCGCCGCCAATTGACGAACTTGGCCCCCTGTTTGAACGTCGCCCCGCACCGGCGGATCAGATCGGTTTCGCTGATGCCGATGGTTGCGAGCGTCCGCCGGATGGTGGGAAAGGTGCCCTCGCCCACCCCGAGCACGCCGATCGCATCGGACTCGATGAGCGTGATCGTGACGCCACCCGGCAGATCCGCGCCTAGGCGCTTCGCCAGATAGGCGGCCGTCAGCCATCCGGCGGTGCCGCCACCGGCAACCAGAATACGCTTCTTCATGTTACTGGCCTCATTGGCGGCCCACCCCCACGGGCAGGCCGCCATGCTTCATATATCAGAACGCCAGGTTGAGCCCTACCGACAGGCGACGATCGCTCTGGAACCAGCTGCGTCCGACCAGCTTGCCGCCCGGATAGCCGCCCATCAGCGTCCGCTGCGTCGAGGCCGTCAGGTTGGTGCCCTGAATACCGAACGAGAACTGGTCGGTGACCTTGAAGCGAACGCCCGCGTCGATCGACCCGTAATTGCCACCATAGATCGGCAACGCGATTTGGGTGGTGGTATCGACACCACCGTCCTGGTTATCGATCACCCTCGGCGCGCTGTAATAAGTGTAGGGTGAATTGGTACCGTTGCTGTTCGTCGACAGCAGGTAACGCGAGCGCCACGAGTAAGCGACGCGCAGCGACACCGGATTGCGCTCGTAGAGCAGCGTCGCATTGAAGTTGTGCTTGGACAGCCCAACCAATGGCGCATCGGTCCTGATCGTCCCGTTGATATCGCGATAAACGTCGCCGGGATTGCTGCTCTTGATGAACGTGTAGTTGCCCTCGAACCCGAAGCCGGCAAGCGCACCCGGCAGCATGTCGAGGAAGAACCGCCCGCCCACCTCGACGCCCTTGACCGTCGCGGCCTTGGGCGAGTTGATATAGTCGCTCGCGGATGCGTTGACGCTTTCAGTGGAGCCGTCCGTGAACAGCACGTTCACCTGCCGCGTCGTCAGCGAGTAGATCGGCAGGTCGGTCAGCCGCTTGTAGAAGGGCGCGAGGTGGAACGAGGTGCCCGCCCGGCCGTAATATTCCAGCGACAGGTCGACATTGTTCGACAGCGTGGGCTTGAGCAGCGGGTTACCCGTATCGGCAGTGAAGTTGGTGAAGGTGCCCGGTTGACCCGCGACCGGGTTGCTGGTCGTGGCGACGCCGACCGAACCCGACGCGCGCAACGCGTTGAAGGTCGGCAGATCCATCGTGATATTATAGCCGCCGCGCAGCTTGATCTTCTCGGCGGGCGACCATTCGAGGTTGACCGACGGCAGGACACGCGTGAAATCCGCCTTGCCGCCGCGGGGGAGGAACGTGCTCGCCAGCGTCTGCTGTACGCCGTTGCGGATGAAGACCGTGCCACCATTCTGCTGAATGTAGCCGCTGCCCTCATTCTCGATGTGCACGACGCGGACGCCGACATTGCCGGAGATGCCCTGGGCGCCATCCTGCGGCCCGAAGCGGACGAGGGCATAGCCCGCAATATTTTCGGTGCGGTTGTCGACCTGATCGCCGGGCAGAACAAAGCCCGGTGCGCGGATACCGGACAGGCCGCCATAGCCGGTGACCGGCAGAGGTCCTGCGGCGGAGCAGTTGAACTCGAGGCCCGTGCAAAATCCGGCGGGCGGCGGCGTGACCAGCCCGGTGCGGTTCACGTTGAAGCGCGAGGCCAGATCCTCCGACGCGAACATCAGATTGCCGGGCAGCGTCGTGTTGCCGCGGAAGAAGTCCTTGAACGCGTGGAAGGCGACATCGCCGGGTGCGGCATTGGCGTAGGTCAGCTGCGGATCGCCGTTCCAGCCGCGGCCCAGCGCCGTCCAATTGTAGCCGTTGGCAAGATCGCGCTCGGTGCGCTTGGCATAGCGGCCACCGACCTTGACCGAGCGGAAGAAGCTGTTGTCGAACTTATATTCGGCATCAAGCTGCGCCGCGTCGAGCCGGCCCTTGTTCCGTTCGTTATGCGGCATCGACGCCGACCAGAAATAGTTCGCCGGATCGGCAAAGGACGCCTGTGTGTCCGGGCCGACAGTGATCTGGGGCAGGTCCCCGCGCAGATCCATGCCGAAGCTCGTGCCGAACCCGATCTCGCGGAAGATGTCGATGCGATCATAGATCTGGCGTGAATCGACGCGCTGCAACGAGCCCTTGAGGGACAGCGGGCTGCCTTCCGGCGCCCAGGCGAACGACAGCGAATAATCGCGCGTTCGCGTGTTGCTCTGCACGAATCCCTTGTTGCCGCTGCTGGTGATCGATGTGCCAGTGGGCAGGAAGGTGAGCGGGTCGCGATTGTACAAGGCGGTCGTGCTGGTCAGCAGGCCGTTGCTGTCGAACGTGCTCGTCGCTGGATCAACCGCGAGCGTCTGCGAATCGAGCTGCGTGCCATAATCACTCGACTGGCTCTTGTAGCGCGACTGGAAGAAGCTGCCGGTGAAGGTCAGCGAGTCGGTAGGCTGCCACTGTGCGGCGCCATAGATGCCATAGCGCTTGTACTGGAATGCCTCGTCGCCATAGGCAAAGCCGCTCGGAACATAGCGGGCGTTGCCGTCGCTCAGCGTCGTCTTGAAATACGGGCTGGTGCGCAGGAACTGCGACAGCGAACTGAACTGGCTGAAGGCGATATCGCCGAGCAGGCCGATCCGGCCGATCGGGGTGTCGAACGTGTCGGTGACCAGGATCGAACCCGAAGGATCCGCCTTGCGCGCCATGTCGCCCACCGCAAGTTCGCTGGTGCCGGCAACGTGGAACTTGCCATCGAAATCGAACGGCAGCTTGGTGCGCAGATCGATCTGGCCGCCGGTGCCGCCCTCGATGAGATCGGCCGTCGATGCCTTGTAGACGTCGACCGCCGACATCAGTTCGGGGGTGACGTCGCTCCACAGGATCGCGCGCCCGTTGTTCGCGCTGAAGATCTCGCGGCCGTTCAGCCGCGACGCGACGCCCGTAAGGCCGCGCACCTGCACGCCCGAACCCTGGACGGAATAATGATCGGGATCGCCGAGCGCGGCGAAGCGGACGATCGACACACCCGAGACACGCTGGAGTACCTCGGTGATCGAATTGTCCGGCAGCTTGCCGGCATCGTCCGCGACGACCGAGTCGACGATGGTCTCGCTGCGGCGCTTGCGCTCGTCAGCCGCCTCGAGCGCGGCGCGACGGCCGGTCACGATGATATCGCTGCCGCCGACATCCTCCGCCGGACTCGTGGATTGATCGCTCGCGGGAGTCGCCGCCTGGGTCGCATCCTTCGACACGCCGAGCGTCTCCGCCTGGATCATCGGCGTTGCGAGCGCCTGCGTCGACAAGGTGAATACGCCCAGCGCCAAACATGACGCACCTGCCCGCAATGCGGCATCAAAAGCCACGCGACTACGGCCAACACGAACGAAGTTCGTCATCCCCTACCCTCTCCTGTGTCGCCCGGCCGTTACGGCCTTCAGCGATCTTTACGGCGCCTATGGTAGCGCTATCGGGTCCGATACGGGATTTGTTTGCCCTGAGCAACCGAAAATCACCGTAGGTTACAGCTGGCTACGGTGTGTAGCCTTTGTGCAACACGCGTTACCGCTCGGACTGGTGTAAATGCTGGTTGGTACAGCGGGACATCGGTGCGCTGCACCGCACCGATGCCGTGGTGCATCGCCTGCAGCGTTATCGACGTGACCGGGCAAAATGGGCGGCGCTGCCGTAGATGCGATGCGGCCGCATGGAGATGTTAGCGATATCTCGAACAGTTGAGCTAGGTTTAGTGCAAGCTGATCCCCGTTTCGGAAGAGTGACTTCTCACATTCGTTGCGTCGTCCGTTGCGGGGACGGCGAGCGCTCCTTGGGCCATGCTGGCCCCGATGCGCCTTAGCCGATACGGAGTGACCGGCGGATTCTGATATCGGCGGAGGACGCGCCGATCATTACCTCGACCCGCTCGGGCTCGACCCGCAGCGCGTGACGCGCCTGGTCCGAATAAGCGAGTTGCGCGGCCTTCAGGGTCAGCTGGATCGTCTTGGTTTCGCCCGCGGCGAGCGACACGCGGCGGAATCCTGCGAGCTGAAGCGCCGGCCGCGCCACGTGGGAGGTGAGATGCCGCACGTAGAGCTGAGGTACCGCATCTCCGGCCACCCGCCCGGTGTTGGTGACATCGATGCTGACACCTGCTTCGCCATCGGGCGCGAGGCGTTCCCGGTCGATGCGCAGATTGGCATAGCGGAAGCTGGTGTAGCTCAGGCCATGGCCGAACGGATACAGCGGCTTGCCTTTGGCATACATGTAGGTCCGGCCGTGGCGGATGTCGTAATCCAGCATCGGCGGCAGCTGATCCATCGACGCGGGCCAGGTGACGACCTCATGGCCGCCGGGATTGTACTGCCCGAACAAGATCTGTGCGAGCGCGGTACCTTCGTCCTGCGAGCTATGCGCCATGTGCAGGATCGCCGGCACCTGGTCCTGCGACCAGTTGATCGTGTACGGAAAGCTCGACTTCAGCACCATGATCGTGTGCGGATTAGCCGCCATCACCTGCTTGACCAACTGCTCCTGCGCGAGCGCGAGTGTGTCGCGGTCGCGGCCCTCCCGTCCGTCACCCGGGTCGGCGCAAGGCTTGGTGCCATTGTCCGTCCAATCGGTGGCCATGTTGGGGCCGCAGGTGGGATCGTTACCAACCACCACCACCGCGACATCAGCCGCGTGCGCGGCCGCCGCGGCCGCGCCATTCATATTATCGGCCGTATAGCTGACGCGCACGTCGGGACCCGCCGCCGCGCGGATGCCGGCGAGCGGGGACACCGCATAGGGCGGGTAACCACCATACCAGTCCCAGTGCACACTGTTGGCAAGCGGGCCGATCACGGCGATCGAGTGCAGTCCCGCCGCGTTCAGCGGCAGCGCCCCACGATCATTCTTGAGCAGTACCACCGATTCGAGCGCTGCGCGGCGGGAGACGGCGCGATCAGCGTCGCCGTCCCATGGCGGTGTACCGTCGTGGAGCGCCGCATAAGGCACCCGCTCCGCCGGATCGAGCAGCCCCAGCTTGATCGTGATCCGAAACTTGCGCGTCAGCGCCTCGTCCAGGTCCGCCATCGTGATCGCCTTGCTGGCAAAAGCCGCGTGGAGCTCGTCCTTGTAGGTGTCGAGATACTGGTTCACGCCGGCCTTGAGTGCCGCAATAGCCGCCGCCTGCTGATCGGGCACAGCGTGGTGATCGTGCCACAGCGTCTTGATCGCGCCGCCGTCGCTGGAGACGAGATTGACGTGCCATTGGTCGATCACCACTCGGCGCAGCACCGGGTTGATCACCATCGGCACGCCGTTCCAGCTATTGTACGCGGCCATCACCCCGCTTGCGCCGGCATCCTGAAACGCCATGCGGAATGGCAGCGAATAATATTCCCAGAACAACCGCTCATCGAAATCCGAGCTGGTGCGCGTGCGATCCTGCTCGTTCGAATTGGCCAGGAAATGCTTGAGCAGCGGCGCGGCCTGCCAATAGCGCGGGTCATCGCCCTCGAGCCCCTTGGAAAAGGCGGTCGCCATCGTCCCGTTGAAGAATGCGTCTTCGCCGTAGACTTCTTCGCTGCGCCCCCAACGCGGATCACGGGCAAGATCCGCCTGCGGCCCCCACAGCATCAGGATCTTGCGGTCATAGGATGGCGTCTGCGAGATCCAGCGCGCTTCATGGCCTTCGACACCGCCCGCTTGCCGCACCAGGTCGGGGTCCCAAGTCGCGCCGAGTCCCTGGGGCTGGGGAAATTGCGTCGTGAGCACGGGCGTGCGCCGCGCCTTGCCCTCGCCGCGCTGCTGCACGCCATGGATCCCCTCCGACGAGCCAAAGCTCGGCACGCCTAGTCGCGGCACGCTGGAGTCGGTGCTGAGGGCATCGATCTTCTCGTCGAGCGTCATCAGCGACAGCAAATTGGCGATCCGCGCATCGGCAGGCAGGTCGGCGTTGCGAAACGCGGGTGCCGATGGCGGCTGCGCCATCGCCGTCACCAGGAGGACGCCGAGCAACGCCGGCAACTTGGCCTTGGCCATTCTCTTGTGCATCTCGCCTCCTATCGCCGCCGCACCTGATCCTGGCGCTTGCCCGGGCTCTAGGATTTCATGCGCTTGGCGGCAACGGATCAGTGCCGCATAACACCGTCGACTGAAGCTATCCGCCCGCGCAACAACCATGATGATGTTATAAGCCATTCTCAGATCATCCGCCCGAGCAGATGAACATCGATCTTGTCGATACGGGTCGAACCATGGTGCAAGATGAGCTTGGCGACGGCCAGCTCGTGCGCCTAAGCTCGCGCCTGCTGACCCGTTCCGGAGTTGTTGATGCGCCGTATCACCCTGCTCGCGCTTGCGCTTACAACCGTTCCTGCCCTGCTTGCCGCCGAGACCGGCAAGCCGCGCTACCAGCCTTGGGGCCTGGAACTCCAGAACATGGACAGGAGCGTCAAGCCGGGCGACGACTTCTACGCCTTTGCGCTGGGCACATGGCTGCACGACCATCCCATTCCAGCCGACAAGGTCGGTGCCGGCTACAACTATGATCTGCCCGACGAGATTGAGGGGCAGGTACGCCGGATCGTCGAGGTGGCGGCGGCCAGCCCGACCGCGCCAACCGCCAAGAAGGTGGGCGACTTCTACGCGGCGTGGATGGACGAGCGGGCGGTCGAGGCACGCGGCCTTGCACCGCTCAAGCCCTGGCTCGCCGCGATCGCCACGGTCCAGACCCGCCCTCAGCTGATCCAGCTGATGATGCGCCCGGGCTATCCCGCGCCGATCAACATCGGCATCTCGACCGATGCGGACGATCCGACGCGCTACATGGCTGATGCCGGGCAGGCCCGCCTCGGGTTGCCGACGCGCGATTATTATCTGTTGCCCGGCGAGAAGTATGACGCGATCCGTCGCGCGTACCGCGCCTATCTGATCAACCTGCAGCAGCTGGCCGGCGTCGCCGATGCCGCCGCCAAGGCGGACCGGATCATCGCGCTCGAGACCAGCCTCAGCAAGGACCAGTGGACACCGGAGCAGCGCCGCGACCCGGTCAAGACGCACAACCCGATGACGCGCGCCGAGCTGACCAAGCTCGCCCCCGAGATGGAGTGGACGCCGACGCTCGCCGCCATGGGTCTCGGCACGGCCGCCAAGGTCAACGTGACGGAGCCAAGCGCGGTCGCCGCCGCGTCGAAGCGACTGGGCGACGTGCCGCTGTCGACCTGGAAGGAATGGATGACCGCGCGCTTCCTGTCCAACGCGGCGCCGTTCCTTCCCAAAGCGGTCGACCAGGCCAATTTCGATTTCTACTCTAAAACGCTGCGCGGCGTGCCCGAACAGCGCGCCCGCTGGAAGCGCGGCATGGCGCTGATCGACGACGCCCTGGGAGAGGCCGTCGGCACGATCTATGTCCAGCAATATTGGTCGCCGGCGACGCAGTCCAAGGCCGACGAACTCGTCGCCGACATGCAGGCCGCCTATCACGACAAGATCGAAGCCGCGACGTGGATGGACGATGCGACCCGCAAGGCCGCACTCGCCAAGCTCGCGACGTTCGATCCGAGGGTCGGCCATCCCAAGAAGTGGATCGACTATTCGACGCTGGCGGTCAGCCGGACCGATCCGCTTGCCAACAACATGGCGGTCGCCGACTTCCAGTGGCGGCTGCAACTCCAGCGCTTTCCCAAGCCGGTCGATCGCGGCCTCTGGTACATGACGCCGCAGACGGTGAACGCCTATTACGATCCGACCATGAACCAGATCACGCTGCCCGCGGCGATCCTGCAGCCCCCCTTCTTCGACGCGAGCGCCGATCCGGCGGTCAACTATGCCGAGACGGGCGCCAGCACCATCGGGCATGAGATGGGACACGGCTTCGACGACGAGGGCCGCCAGTTCGACGAGCGGGGACGATTGCGCGACTGGTGGAGCAAGGAAACCGCGGCCAAGTACAACATCCAGGCCGACCGGCTGGCGGGGCAGTTCGATCAATATGAGCCGATCCCCGGCGTGAAGATCAAGGGCCGGCTGACCCTGGGCGAAAATCTCGCCGATCTGGGCGGGTTGGAGACCGCCTATGCCGCCTACCGCCGCTATGTCGCGCGCCACGGCGAGCCACCGGTGCTCGATGGGATGACCGGTGATCAGCGCTTTTTCCTTGCCTACGCCCAGGCGTGGCAGGGCAAGCGGCGCGACGAGGCGGTGCGCCAGCAGTTGCTCAGCGACCCGCACTCGCCCGACAAGTATCGCGTCAACGGCATCGTTCGTAATTTCGGGCCTTGGTACCAGGCGTTCGGTGTGAAGCCCGGCGACACGATGTATCTTCCCCCCGAACAGCGGGTCAGCATCTGGCATTAGGCCTCACACGGATCGGGGCGCTCGAACGCTAGGTCTGTAGCGACGATTAGCACGCGTTTGCGGCAACCCTGCGGGCCGCCACGACGCAAATCGTGATTGGATGCCGACCCACAACCGAGCCTGACCCTCGATCTGGTCGCGAACGCGCCACGCTCATCGTCCGCCGGATCAGCCGGTGGCGCGGTTACCGATCCCCCGCTCGCGAGCCCAGATCACGGCGGCGCTTCTGCGATTGACGCCGATCTTGGCGTAGAGGCGCGACACGTGGTTGCGCACGGTGTTGCTGGTCAGGTCGAGCTGCGCCGCGATCGCCTTGTCGTCCAGCCCCTGGCAGATCAGTTCCAGCACCTCGCGCTCGCGCTTGCTGAGCTCCGTCGTCGGCGACGCGGCGGCCGGGCCGGTGCCGCGCAGCGTTGCGAGCTTGTCCATGATCGATCGGCTGAACCAGCTTGCATCCTTCATCACCGCATCGATCGCCTCGACCAGCTGCAGCTCGCTGTGGCGGCGCGCGGTAATGTCCTGATAAAGCCACAGGATGCACCGCGCGCCGTGGACGTCCACCGTCTCGGCCGACACCAGGCAGTCGAGCGCGCCACCCTCCTTGGGGAGGATACGCACGTCGCAGGTGCGCACGCCACCCCGCCGCTCAATCTCCTCCTCCATCGCCGCGCGCAGCGCGGCATCGTTCCACAGCTGGAAGTCATCGACGGAACAGCCGACGATGTCGTGGCGGGTGCGGCCGACCAGGCGGACGAAGGCCTCGTTGGCCTCGGTGATCCTGTGATCGGGGGCCGAGGTCACCACCATCGCCACCGGCGCCAGCTGGAACATGGTGTTGGCGCGATGCTCGCTCGCGCGCAGCGCCTGCTCGGCCTTACGGCGCGGATCGAGATCGGCGAAGGTAAACAACAGGCAGCGCTGTTCCGCCACCTCGATCGGCTGGGCGGCAAGGATGACGAGCCGGCGGGTGCCGTCGGGCAGCGGCAGCTCGGCCTCCACCTGTGGGATCGTCGCGCCCGCCGCCAGCCGCTCGGCGACCAGTGCGTGGCGCTCGGTATGGGCGAGGATGTCGAAATCGCGCAGATGCTGGCCCTCGATCGCGTCGCGCGAGCAGCCGCACAGTTCGGCAAAGCCGGCATTGGCGCGCACGAACCGCTGGTCGTCGAGGCGCAGGATCAGCGCCGGCGCCGGATTGGCCTGGAACATCGCCTCGAACCGCCCCTCGGCATCATAGCGTTCCGACACATCCTGGATCACCAGCGCCAGGCAATCGGGATCGCCGCCGTCCTCGTCCATCACCACATCGTGCACTTCATGCGTCCAACGCGGTTCGTTGATGCCGATCGGCGCCACCTCCACCACCAGATCGGGAAAGCTGTCGCCCGCGAGCATGCGCATGATCGGATATTCGCGCTTGGTGAGCCGGTGATGGTTGCGATAGCGCAGGCAGAAGCGCTGGCAATAGTCGTCCGCGGTGGCGCCCAGCTCCTCGAGCCGCGCCACGCCATGCATGCGCAGCGCGGCGGCATTGGCGTTGATAATTACGCCTGATGGATCGACCAGGATCACCCCCGCGGTGAGCCCGGCGATGAGTTGCTCAAGATGGCGCAGGGTGGGCGCCGGTGACGGAATCGCGTGATCGTCTGCCATTACCGCTCAAGCCATGGCAGGGGTGCACGGTTCCTCGTCGACGGCACCCAGCCTGACAGAACTACCAAGCCGGTCGTGACATCCACGTCAATGCCGGCGGCGGCGCCGTGTCCCGAAACTGAACGGCCAACAGTCACGAGTGTTGATGCTCCACATGCACGACAGTGATCCGGCAATCGTGCCGGTCGCTGCATGCTCAGGAGATCAACATGGGCCTCATCATTCTTCTCGTCGTCGGCGGCCTCATCGGCTGGGTAGCCAGCATGATCATGCGTACCGACGGCCAGCAGGGCATCTTTCTCAACATCGTCGTCGGCATCATCGGCGCGGTGCTGGCGGGCTTCATCATCACCCCGCTGATCGGCGGCGAGCCGATCACCAGCGGTGCGATCAACCTGACCTCAATCCTTGTGTCGCTGCTCGGCGCGGTCGTGCTGCTCGGGATCGTCAACCTCGTGCGTCGCGGCACGGTGCGCTGAACCTCAGCCGGGACTAGATCATGCGCCGTTCTCCACGCCGCGACCGGCGTTGGGAGCGGCGCACGTCTTCCCGGGCCTCAATGCCGCATTGTATCGGCGGCGCCAGCAGAGGCTATCACGGGAGAGGCCGAAAGGCCGCACACGATGACAGGCGTACCGATGGTGCGCCGCTCACGCTTATCCACATCGAGAAGAAGAAGGCCAACGGGCTGGCGTGGCTGCTGCTTGCGCTCGGCATCCTGGCGGTGCTGCTGGCGCTGGGCCACTGCAGCCGCCGCGACGCCGTCGCAACCAGCTCGACCAGCACCTTCGTCGCCGAAGCGCCGAGCGTGCCGCGCACCGCGGCGATCGCCAGCACGGCCGCATGGGGTGGCCATCTCACCGATCAACGAGCGGCGCCCCATGCGGCACAATTTTCCCCCGGGCCGGAACACAGGCCGGTGCGAGACGCTTCGCTCGCGACGTAACCGAGGCAGATCAGTGGCAACAATTGCGAAGCACACGACCAAGCGAAGCGAGGGCTCCGATGCCTGAGCGCCATGGTACCGTAGGCGAAGTGCCGCTCATCCTCGGCTATGCGGGTCTGCTGCCCCAGATCGCTGCGCTCGCCACCTGCTTTTTCGAGTCGGCGGCGTCGGTCGGGTCGAGGTTCGCGTTCGGCTATGGGCTGCTCATCTTGAGCTTTATTGGCGGAATCTGGTGGGGCTTTGCGATGCGGGACCCGGTGGTGAGGACCGATGCCCCTCCCCAGGGCGCCGTCGCCTCGATCGCCGTAGCGCCATCGCTCCTTGCCGCGACACTGATCCTGGCGCTGATCGCCGGCGCGATGTCGTTGAGCTGGGGGCTGGTCGCCCTAGGCTCGATCATCCTGGGAACCCTGCTGGTCGATCGCAGGCTTTCGGCCCTGGGGGTTGCACCCGCTGGCTGGATGATGCTGCGGATACCGCTGTCCGTCGGCCTTGGCACATTGACGATCCTGTGTGGCATCGTCAGCCGATCATGATCGTCAGGTCTGGCGGCTCAACGCGGCCGACCGGCGCACCAGAACCGCCGCGTTGACCATTTCGCGTTTATCCTCAATGGCTTGAGTTCTTCCGCTCACCTCGAGGTAACTGATGACCCGCCGCAACAACAAGAAGCCCGGCGTCTTTGCCCGGTGCCTGCTCCTGCTCATCCTGCTGGCGAGCGCGGCGTTCGCCTGGGTGGCGCTGCGCGGGCTGCAGAGGGAGCCCCATGGTGCGGTGATAGGCAGCGATGTGCTGCCGGGCCAGGCTGCGCGCGCCACGGGTGCTGCCCCCGTGACGCAGCCCGCCAGCTAGCGGATGACAGCGTGGAGGCCGGCGGCGACGTGATGACCTGGGCCCGGTGACGGATCTGCCAGCAGCGTCGACCGCGTTCGAAGCCACCATGGCGGGGCAGACAGTGTCGTCGTGCAGGCGACCTGTACGTCCTAGGAGAACTGGCCGATCAATTTGCGTTGATGCCGGTCTACGGCCGTTCTCATTAGCTTTCGGAACCGGCTCGCCTCCGCGACAATGCGGCCCTTGTCGAAGCACGCCACGGCGCCCAGCTTCATCGCCGCCGCTGCGGCATCCGAGCCCAACGTTGTGGCGGACGACAGCACGATCACCGGCGCATGAGGTATGCTGCTGAGTTCACCAAGGAACTCAAGCCCGCTCATGCCTGGCATATTCAGGTCGAGCGTGATCAGATTGGGTCGATGATCCCGAATGAAGGTCCGGGCCGCGGATACATCGGCAGCCACCCCTACGACGACGCAGTCCGGATCGCCGTCAGCGATCTGCTCGACCAGAGCCCGTATCGTTGCGGAATCGTCAACGACGAGAAGACGTATGGTATGCACGGCCGCCTGGCTTTCGCTGTCAGCGCGGACTGCGCAGCCACGCTATAGCCCAAGGATTCTTGAAACCAATGGGTTGGTTGTCCCACGCCGCCGGCGTGGGCACCCTGCTCATTTGCTCGGCGGCGCCAACCCGCGATCCTGCAGCATCGGGCCGATGTCGGGATCCTTGCCGTAGAAGCTGCGGAAGATCGTGTCGTAATCCTGCGCATGCCCGCGCGCGAGCACCAGCGCGCGGAAGCGGTCGCCATTGGCCCGCGTCAGGCCGCCATGCGCGGTGAACCACGCAAACGCGTCATTCTCGAGCATTTGCGTCCAGAGATAGCCGTAATAGCCGGCAGCATAGCCGCCCGACCAGATATGCTGAAAGTAACTGGTCCGATAGCGCGGCGGCACGTGCGCGACGTCGAGCCCGGTCTTGGCGAGCGCGGTCGCCTCGAACGTGTCAACATCCTGCTTGGGCGCGGATGCCGGCAGCGCATGCCACTGCATGTCGAGCTCCGCCGCGGCGACGAGTTCGCCGAGAGCATAGCCCTGGTTGAACTTGGCCGCCTGCTTGATCTTGGCGACAAGCACGGGCGGCATTGGCGCGCCGGTCTTGTAGTTGACCGCATAGTTGGCGAACACCTTGGGATCGAGCGCCCAATGTTCGTTGAACTGCGAGGGGAATTCGACGAAGTCGCGCGCCGAGGCGCCGAGCGACGGATAGGCGAGCTGGCCGAAGAAGCCGTGCAGCGCATGGCCGAACTCGTGGAACATCGTCGTCACGTCGTCGAAGCTGATCAACGCGGGCTGGCCCGGCGCGGGCTTGGGCAGGTTGGCGACGTTGTAGATCACCGGGGTGGTGCCGAGCAGCCCGGACTGATTGACGAAGCTGCTGTTCCAGGCGCCGCCCTGCTTGTTGTCGCGCTTGAAGTAATCGCAATACCAAAGCGCAAGATGCTTGCCGTCGCGGTCGAACACCTCGAAGACGCGCACATCCGGATTGTAGACCGGGATGTCGTGGCGTTCCTTGAAGGTTAGGCCGTAGAGCTGGTTGGCGGCGAAGAACACGCCCTTCTGCAGCACCGCGTCGATCTCGAAATAGGGTTTGACCTCATTTTCGTCGAGGTCGAACTTGGCCTTGCGGACCTGCTCGGCATAGCGATCCCAATCCCACGGCTTGACGGTGAAGTCGCCCCCCTGCTGCTTGATCACCGCATCGATCTCGGCCGCTTCCTTGTGCTGCTGCGCGGTGGTCGCGGGGATCAGTTTGGCCATGAACGCCTCGGCTGCCTGCGGCGTCTTGGCCATCTGATCCTCGAGCACGTAGCTCGCCCAATCGTGGAAGCCGAGCAGCGCAGCCTTCTGCGCGCGCAGCTGTGCGATGCTCGCGGCGATGTCGCGCGTGTCGTTGGCGTCGCCCTTCTCGCTCCGCGTCCAGCTCTGTGCGAACAGTTGCTCGCGCACGGCCCGGTTGGAGAGTGACTGAAGCACAGGCTGCTGCGTCGTGTTCTGCAGCGGCACCACCCATTTGCCGTCGAGCCCGCGCGTCTTGGCCGCCTGCGCCGCCGCGGCGATCCCGCCCTCGCCCAGGCCATCGAGCTTCTTCGGATCGTCGACCACCAGCGCACCTGCCTTGGTGCCGACGAGCAGTTTCTGCACGAACGCGGTCTGCAGCGTCGAGAGCTGCGCGTTGAGATCGCGCAGCTTGGCCTTGTCGCCATCGGAGAGTTGCGCACCGGCGCGGATGAAGCGCTGGTGGATGAGGGTCAGCGCCTGGAGCTGATCGGGATTGAGGCCCAGCCGTCCACGGTTCTGAAAGAGGGTGTGGACGCGCGCGAACAGCTTGGCATCGAGATAGATCGCATCGTTGTGCGCGGCGAGCTTGGTCGCCTCGGCCTTTTGGACGGCCTGGCGCGCGGGATTGGTGTCGGCCTGGTTGACCGCGCCAAATGCTGCCGACACGCGCCGCAGCATCGCGCCCGAGCGCTCCATGGCGACGATCGTGTTGTCGAAGGTCGGCGCGGCGGGCGTGTCGGCGATCGCGCGCATCTCGGTGATCTGCTCGGCCATGCCCTGGTCGAACCCCGGCTGGTAATCCGCATCGGTGATCCGGTCGAACGGCGGCGCCTGGAACGGCAAGGTGCTCGCCCGCGCGAACGGGTTATCCGCGGCGACCGCCGGGGCGGCCGAGATGATGGTGCAGGTCAGCAGGAGAGCAAGGCGCGTCATCATCAAACTCCGGCATGCGAGCGCCAACGGGTCCCTCGGCGGCAGCGATCTAGCCTTACGTCGGGTCGGGGCACAAGCATTGCGGCGATGCTCCCGGGCAGAGCGACACTGCTTGCTGCTCCCCGGCCGGCGGGGCATGACGTGGCGAATGCAGGGGTTCTTGCCCACCTTGATGAGCGGCCGGGGGATGATCAGCCGCGGGATGGACGATATGGCGCGCGCGTTGATGCGGACCCGCAAGGCACTGGTGGTCGCCACCTGCAGCATCGCCCTGCTCGGCGCGGCCGCACCGCCGCACGAGGCGATCCTGCTCAACCAGATCGGCGTGGCGCGGGTGGGGCCGAAGACGGCGATCGTCGTCACGACCGCCGCTGCACCCCAGCCCTGGTCGCTGGTCGACGCGAGCGGCAAGGTCGTCTCCCAAGGCGAGACCGCCCCCTTTGGCGCCGACGCAGCGTCGGGAGAACGGCTCCAGCGGCTCGATTTCAGCGCCACGAACGCGCCCGCCGCTGCCGGCTATCGCCTGCGCGTGGGCGCCACGGCCAGCCGGCCGTTCACGATCGCAGCGCGGCCCTATGCGCCGCTCGCTACCGCCGCGATGGCCTTTTTCTATCAGCAGCGCAGCGGCGTGCCGATCCTGCCGGCGTTGGTGGAGCGACCGGATCTCGCGCGGCCGGCCGGCCACCCGCACGAACGGGTGAGCTGCTTTGCCGGCACCGATCAGCGCGAAGTGCGCTGGCCGGGCTGCGCCCATCAGCTCGACGTCACCGGTGGCTGGTATGACGCGGGCGACCAGGGCAAGTATGTAGTCAACGGCGGCATCGCCGCCTGGACCCTGCTCGATCTTCATGAACAGCTCGGCACCTGGGGGGCTCCCGATGCCTTTGCCGACGGGCGGCTCGCGATCCCCGAACGGGCCAATGGCCGCGACGATCTGCTCGACGAGGCCCGGGTCGAGGTCGCGTTTCTGATTGCGATGCAGGTGCCGGACGGCAGCCGGCTGCGCCTCCCGACGCGCGCGGGCGGCGGCGCTCCGGCGGCAGGGTTCGTCGACGTCGACGCCGGCGGGATGGCGCATAGCAAGGTCGCGGACGAGAGCTGGACGCCGCTGCCGACCGCTCCCGCGGACGACACCATGCCGCGGGCGCTATATCCGCCGACCACCGCCGCCACGCTCAACCTGGCAGCGGTGGCGGCGCAGGCGGCGCGGATCTGGCGGACGAGCGATCCTGTCTTTGCCGATCGTGCGCTGGTTTCCGCACGGCGCGCCTGGGCGGCAGCGGTGCGTAACCCCGCCTTCTTCGCGAGCAGCGACTTCACCGGCAGCGGCGGCTATGGCGACGAGGCACTGGACGACGAGCGCTTTTGGGCGGCGGCTGAGCTGTACGCGACCACGGGCGAACCGCAGTTCCGACAGGAAGTGACGGCGTCCCGCTTCCTCCGGCACCCGCAGCTGGCGCTGAACTGGGGATCGACGGATCAAGCCGGCCTGATCACCCTCGCGACCACCGCGCGCAGGATCGATCCGGCGGTGCGCAGCGCGGCGCGTGTCGCGTTGCTGGGCTTGGCCAACGGTTTCGCCGCCGAACGCGAGCGGAGCGGCTTCCGCCTGCCCGACGCCGGCACCGCTTATGCCTGGGGCTCCAACAGCGTGCTGCTCAACCGCGCGATGGTGCTCGGCATCGCCTGGCAGCTGAGCCATGAGCCGCGGTATCGGGATGGCGTCGTCGACGTGCTCGACTATCTGCTGGGCCGCAACCCGCTCGACCAGTCCTACGTCTCAGGGTTTGGCGCCCGGCCGATGCGCTTTCCCCATCACCGCTTCTGGCATCCCGTTGACCCGCGCTACCCGGCGCCGCCTGCGGGCGTGCTGTCCGGAGGCCCGAACAGCACGGCGTTCGCCGACGATGTGGCCAAGACGATGCGCGGCCGTTGCACCGGCCAGACCTGCTGGACCGACGATTGGGGCGCCTATGCGATGAACGAAGTCGCGATCAACTGGAACGCCCCGCTGGTGTGGGCCGCGGCCTTTCTCGATGCCACCGGTCGACCTGATCGAACCCGGGCGCCACTTCCGGTCAATTAGGCCTGTCGGAATAGATAGTCGCAGCCGCCGATCACCGATGCCGATGGTTCAGCTTGCCCCTGCTATTGGCGCGCGGAAGCAAGCGACGAGGCGGCAATGACACGATCGGCATTGGTCTATGGTGCCCTGCTCGCGATCTGCGCGACGTTGCTGTCCGGCATCGGAAAGGCGGCGGATCGCACGGGAACGGTGCAGGTCGGCGAGAAGGCTAGGACCTTTACCGTCCATGTGCCCGATGGCGCGCCGCCGCGCGGCGGCTTCCCGGTGGTGCTCGCCTTCCACGGCGGCGGCATGCAGGGCGCCGGGATGCAACGGATCACTCGGCTCGACGCGATCGCGGACAGCCGGCGCTTCATCGTGGTCTACCCCGACGGGATCGACAAGCATTGGAACGACGGCCGCTCGACGATCAAACAGCCTCACGACGATGTCGGCTTCGTGGCCGCCCTGCTCGACCAGCTCGAACGCGACCATGCCGTCAACGTGCGCCGGGTTTTCGCGACCGGCATCTCCAACGGCGCGCTGTTCGCCGAGCGGCTGGGATGCGACCTGTCGCTGCGGATCGCCGCGGTTGCCGCCGTCGCCGGGACGCTGCCGTCGGAGACGCTGGCGAGCTGCCATCCCGCCCGGAAGGTTGCGGTCCTTCAGATCGACGGCACCGCCGATCCAATCATGCCGTACCGGGGTGGCGCGGTGAAGGATTTCGGTGGCCGCGGCGAGGGTGGCGAGGTCAGCTCCGTTGCCATGACGGTGCGATTCTGGGCCCGCCACAATGGCTGCAGCGCCGCCGGCGCCGTCGAGCCGCTCGCCCCTCGCGCACCGCTCGACCCGACCAGGATCGAACGGACGCGCTATGCCGCCTGCCCGGCTGGAGGCCAGGTGACATTGCTGTCGGTGACCGGCGGCGGCCATGTGTGGCCGGGCGGCGCGCAGGCGACGCGCCCCATGATCACCGGTCGCCCCAGCCGGCAGATCGATGCGAGTGCTACGATCGCCGACTTCTTCCTGGCCCAGCCGCCACGTTAGCCCCGAACACGGACGCCGGGGCGTGGCCGAAGCGATGATCGGCGGGATCGCGATCGCCTTCATCATACGGTGAGACAAAACCGCTAAGCCCCGCTACGGATCGGTAAACGCCGTCAGGGGAATGTGGTTATGGAAGACGGCTTTGCCGCACTGTCGAAGATCGTCGCCGAGCGCGAGGGCGAGATCGTCAAGCGCTGGCGCGAGCTGCTGGTCGCGACTGCCGGCGGCGCAGGACGGATCAAGGACGCAGAGGTCGAAAAGCAGTGCCGCGACTTCCTCGCCGCCTTCGCGACGGGCCTGGGTGCTGGCGCGACCTCCGTCACCGACCCTGCCTTCGCCACCGCGCGGCACCTGCTCGACGAGGTGTCGCGAACCCGCGCCAACCAGGGGTTCACGCCCACCGAGACGGCGACCTTCGTCTTCTCACTGAAGGAGCCGCTCTTCGAACAGGTCCGCGCCCGCTATCCGGATGACGCCGCTCGGGTGGCGAGCGTCGGCTGGGACATGACCCAGATCCTCGATCAGCTCGGCCTCTACACGATGGAGGTCTACCAGCGCAGCCGCGAGGACGTGGTGCGCCGCCAGCAGGAGGAGATCGCCGAACTGTCGACGCCGGTCGTCAAGCTGTGGGAGGGGATCCTCGCGTTGCCGTTGATCGGCACGCTGGATTCGGCGCGGACCCAGGTCGTCATGGAGAACCTGCTGCAGGCGATCGTCGACCAGAGCGCCGACCTGGCGATCATCGACATCACCGGTGTGCCGACCGTGGACACGCTCGTCGCGCAGCACCTGTTGAAGACGATCGCCGCCGCCCGCCTGATGGGCGCCGACTGCATCGTGTCGGGCATTCGCCCGCAGATTGCGCAGACGATGGTGCATCTCGGCGTCGAGCTCGACGTGGTGTCGAAGGCGACGCTCGCCGATGCGCTGGCGCTCGCCTTCCAGCGCACGGGGCGATCGGTGGTCCGCAAGGCCGTAACGAAGGGCTGAGCGCCATGGACCGTATTCCCATCCTGAAGCTCGGCCGGGCGCTGCTCGTCAGCATCCAGGTCGATATCCACGATCGCCTCGCCAAGGCGCTCGAAGAGGATCTTTCCGAGCGCATCGTCGCGACCGGCGCGCGCGGGGTGATGATCGACATCTCGGGGCTCGAGATCGTCGACTCCTTCATGGGCCGGATGCTGGACAATATCGCCGCGGTGTCGCGCCTGCTCGATGCGGACACCGTCGTCGTCGGCATGCGGCCGGCGGTGGCGATCACGCTGGTCGAGCTCGGCCTCTCGCTGACCGGCGTCAAGACCGCGCTCAACGTCGAGCGCGGCATGGCCCTGATCGGCAGCGGCCAGTACGAATCCGATGGCGACGACGCCCCGGAGGGCGACGATGAACGCCACGAGGGATGACGTCCTGCCGATCAGGGAGTCCGATGACGTCGTCCGCGTTCGCCAGGCCGTTCGCGTCCAGGCGATCGCCGCGGGTCTCGGCCTTGTCGACCAGACGAAGATCATCACCGCCGCCAGCGAGCTCGCCCGCAACACGCTCGACTATGGCCTCGGCGGAACGGCGCGGATCGAGACCTTTACCGGGTCGCCGCGTCGCGGCGTTCGCCTGACCTTCGAGGACAAAGGCCCGGGCATTCCCGATCTCGAGCGCGCGCTGACGGATGGCTATACGACGGGCGGCGGCCTCGGTCTCGGGCTGAGCGGCGCGCGGCGCCTGTGCAACGAATTCGACATCCATTCCGTGGTCGGCGAAGGGACGCGGATCATGATCGCGCGGTGGAAATGACGATGCGCGCGGTCGACGTGCTCGAAATATCGCAGGTTGCCGAAGCACGCCGGGTCGCGGTGGCGCTCGCCAAGGCGCACGGGTTCGACGAAGCCGACGCCGGCAGGGTCGCGATCGTCGCCACCGAACTCGCGACCAACAACCTCAAACATGGCGGCGGCGGCAGTCTCGTCGTCAGCAGCTTCGACGACCCGACCGGCGCCGGGATCGAATGCCTGGCGCTCGACAAGGGTGGCGGCATGGCCGATGTTGCATTGTCGATGCGCGACGGCCATTCCACGGCGGGCACCGCCGGCAACGGACTGGGGGCTGTGTTCCGCGGCTCTCACGCCACCGACATCTACTCTGCGCCCGGCTGCGGCACCGCGATCATGGCGCGGCTGCAGCGCGGCAAGCCCGATCCTTCCCGGCCGCCCCAACAGCCGAGCTACGGCGCGATCAGCCTGCCGATGCGCGGCGAGGAGGCATGCGGCGATGCCTGGTGCAGGAAGGACGATGGCACCGGGGCTACCTTCATGGTGGCAGACGGGCTCGGTCATGGCCCGCTCGCCGCACAAGCCGCCCATGCCGCAACGCGCACCTTCCACGCGAGCGAGGCACGATTGCCGAGCGAGATGCTTGCCGTGATGCACAATGCGCTCCGCCCCACGCGGGGGGCCGCGGTCGGAATCGCGCGGTTCGACGAAGCGGCCGGGCAGATCGTCTTTGCCGGGGTCGGCAACATCGCCGCCACCCTGATCGACGGCAATGGCGTTCGCCGCATGGTATCCAACAATGGCACGGTCGGCCATATCGCCCGCCGCATGCGCGACTTCACCTATCCGGTCACCGGCGAGACCCTGGTCGTGCTGGCCTCGGACGGTCTTGCGACGAGCTGGGACCTCAGCCTCTATCCTGGCCTCGCCACCCGCCACCCTGCGCTCATCGCCGGCGTGCTGTGGCGCGACTTCACCCGCGGCCGCGACGATGTCACGGTGTTCGTCGCCAGGGTCGCGGTCGCATGACGCCGACGGCCATCCTGACCGTCGCGCTGATTGAGGAGGCGGACATCGTCGCCGCCCGCCAGCGCGCGCGCCAGATTGCCGGGCTGCTCGGCTTCGAGGCGCAGGATCAGACGCGGATCGCAACGGCCGTGTCGGAGATCGCGCGCAACGCCACAACCTACGGCGGCGGCGGCCGGATCGAATTCGGGGTGGAGAAAGCCGATCGTCCGAGCCTCGTCATTCGCATCTGGGACAAGGGACCGGGGATCGCAGACGTCGACGCGATCCTCGAGGGGCGCTTCAAGAGCACCAGCGGCATGGGCGTCGGGATTGCCGGGACCCGGCGGCTGATGGACCGCTTCGAGTTCGTAAGCCAGCCAGGGCACGGCACGACGGTGGTGCTCGGCAAGCGCTTGCCCGCAGCGGTTCTCTCCGTGCCTAGCGCACGGCTGGCGGAGATCGGCAAGGTGCTCGCGGCGACCGGCGCTTCCGATCCGCTCACCGAGGCGCGCACCCAGAACCAGGAGCTGCTCCAAGCGCTGGCCGATCTCAAGGCCAAGCAGGAGGAAAGCGAGCGACTGAATGCCGAGCTCGAGGAGACCAACCGCGGCGTGGTCGCGCTCTATGCCGAACTCGACGAAAAGGCGGCGCAACTGGCGGCGCTCAACGGTGACCTCGAAGAACGCGTGGGCATCGCGGTGCTGGAGTGCCAGCAGGCCAATGATGCGCTGCGCCAGAGCCAGAAGATGGAGGCGGTCGGCCAGCTCACCGGCGGCATCGCTCACGATTTCAACAATCTCCTCCAGATCGTTACCGGCAACCTCGAGATGCTGTCGCGCCGGCTTCCCGCGGACGATGTCCGGCTGCGCCGCGCGGCGGACAATGCGATGTCCGGCGCGCAGCGCGCGGCGACGTTGACGCAGCGGCTGCTTGCCTTTGCGCGGCGTCAGCCGCTCGCCCCGAAACCGCTCGATCCCAATCAGCTCGTCGACGGCCTGTCGGATCTCATGCGCCGCACCCTTGGCGAGGCGGTCTCGATCGATGTCCACCTTGCACCCGAATTGTGGCGGGTGGAGGCGGACGCCAACCAGCTCGAGAATGCGCTGCTCAACCTAGCCGTGAACGCGCGTGACGCGATGGTCGCGGGCGGGACACTGACGATCACCACGGCCAACGGCATCATCGGCGAGGCCGACGCGGACGATGATGCGACGCCAGGCCATTACGTCTCCCTCGCGGTCTGCGACACCGGCGCTGGCATGTCCGAGGCGACGATGTCGCGCGTGTTCGAGCCCTTCTTCACCACCAAGGAAGTCGGCAAGGGGACGGGGCTCGGCCTGTCGATGGTCTATGGCTTCGTCAAACAGTCCGGCGGCCATCTCAGGATCGAGAGCAGCATCGGTCGTGGCACCACGGTAACGCTGTACCTGCCCAAATTCACCGGTGCCGTGGTCGAGGAGGCGCCGCCGATCGTCAGCGACACCGCCGTTGCTCGGCCCGGCGAGACCATCCTGGTCGTCGAGGATGACCCCGACGTGCGCGCCCATAGCTGCGATGTCCTGATCGAGCTCGGCTATGCGGTGGTGGCGGTGGCAGACGGAGCGGCGGCGATCGAGACGCTCGATGGCGACAGCCGGATCGACCTCGTCTTCACCGACGTCGTCCTGACCGGGTCAACCAACGGGCGCGACATCGCGGTACACACCAAGGCCGTCCGCCCGCGCACCCCGATCCTCTTCACCTCCGGCTATGCGCGCGAGGCGATCACGCATAACGCCCGTCTCGACGAAGGCGTCACCTTGCTGCCCAAGCCGTTCAGCTATGACGATCTTGCCATGCGGGTGCGCGCGTCGATCGACCAGGGCTGACGGCGGACCGCCGTCCGTTGGCTGAGCCGGTCTAAGGTTCGCCCCGGGTAGACCGCCCAACCCAGCCCGTCGACAGATAACGGCGCCACAGACGGCACTGGCGAGATCGTCGAGGCACGGTACTAACGCATGGCGCGAACGGCGGCACCCGCTGCTGGATGGCCTCGCCCCTTTTATGTCTCGTCCTGCGTTGAGTTTGCATGTCGACGAACAAGACCGCCGTGCGATGAAGACGCTGACCAGAGGGCTCGACGGCACCGGCACGGTCGGGCGGCGCGTAAGGACATCGACCCGATCGAGGGAGGATCACGAGCGCAGCGAAACCGTGAACGCAACCCACGCCGCAGCAGCGAAAGGCGAACTCCTGCCGCGCGCCGCCGCCGCGTTGCCCATGGCGCGAGCAATTCCCGCATGGCGGCAATCTAGACTGCTTGACCGTGATAGCCTTGCCATCGACGTGCAGCAGCGGTTCCGTGTCGCCTGGCGCGAAACAGGGCGGCGGCGGACCACATCGCGGAAGCGGCGGCGATGAGGCCAACGCCGGAGCCGACCCGCCCGGGCCAGGAGAGCGTATGGTCATACCCGCGCCCGGCCGTCGCCGAACGCACATCGGCGCACATCGTCGTCGAACATGCCGGCGTGATCCTCGTCGACACTCGTCACGCGGTCCGCACGCTCGAGACGAGCCATCCGCCGAGCTACTATATCCCGCGCTGCGACATCCTCGACGGTGCCCTGCGCCGGGCGAGCGGAGCGTCCTTTTGCGAATGGAAGGGCGTGGCGGCCTATTGGGATGTCGTGGTCGGCGGCGCAACGCTGGCAAGCGTCGGATGGAGCTACCCCTCGCCGTCCGCGCCGTTCGCAATGCTGACGGACCATGTCGCCTTCTACGCGGCGCCTTTCGACCGCAGCACCATCGATGGGGAGACCGTCACGCCACAGCCCGGCGGCTTCTACGGCGGGTGGATCACCAGCGCGGTGTCAGGCCCGTTCAAGGGCGTGCCGGGAAGCCGTTTCTGGTGAAGCGGTCAGTCGGTCCGCAGCGTTGCATCATCCATGGCGTAGAACCCACGGTGTCATGGCAGCCCTGCAGCCATCCGGCGGACGACATCGCCGACATCCTCGATGCAGAACGTCGGCGCCCATGACGGACGAGCTCTTCGGAACCGCCGGCGTCATCCTGCTGGTGATCACCGCCGCTGACATCTTCCGCTCCCTGCTGGTGCCGCGCGCCAGCAGTGCGGTGCTCCGCGTCGGTCCGGCGCTCACCATGGCGCTTTTCCCGATCTGGCAGGCGAGCACCAACCGCCTGTCGCGACCGCGCATTCGCCAGACCATCCGCGCCTCGCTTGCCCCGCTGATGCTGGTCCTAAACCTGGTTGTGTGGGCAGCACTCCTCATCGTCGGCTTCGGCCTCGTCTTCTGGGCCGACCGCGCGCACTTCAAGCCCGGATTCGCGACGCTCGCCGATGCGCTCTATGCCGCGGGATCCGCCTTCTCGACGCTCGGGATAAACGGCAGGGTCGAGGGCGACATGACAAGGATCGCGGTGCTGATCTGCTCGGTCGCGGGTCTGGCCACCGTCACGGTCGTGTCCACGTTCCTGATCTCGATCCAGGCGGGCTTCAGTCGGCGCGAGACCTTGGTCCTGCGGCTTGAGTCGCACGTGACGCTGCCGCCGGCGGGCATCGCGATCCTCGAGACCTATGCCGAGGAGTCGATCATCGGGCGGCTTGGGCCGTTCTTCGAATCATGGGAACTGTGGGCGACGGAGGTGGCGATCAGTCATCGGGCGTTCCCGATCCTGCTGTTCTTTCGCTCCAACGACAGTCGCTGCGAGTGGCTCGCCGCATTCGGCGCTGTTCTCGACGCCGCGGCGCTGCTCGACGCCGCCGTGGCAGACCCGCCTCCGGAGGCGCGAGCCGGCGCGCGCTTCGTGCTGAGAACCGGTGCACGCGTGCTGCGCGACATGACCGATCAATTTGCCGTCGCCCACCGGCATGAGGTCGATGCCGCGGACCGCGACCGTTTTCTCTCCCATCGAACACGGATGCACGCGGTGGGGCTCACGCTGGTCGACGACGAGAGCCGCACCTTCGAGCGCTACCGGGAACGGCGCGAAACCTATGCCGCATCACTCGCGGCGCTGGGGCGTCGTCTCCAGATCGATGTCGACGAACGGACGGCAGGCGATGAGGACAGCGAACCGCAACGCTAGGGGATCGCGCCGCGATCCATGCGGCACGGCGTCGAGCAGCGTTCATCGGTCGCTGCAGAGGCGTCAGCTCACGCTCAACGCGCCCAGTGCCGCAAACACTTGCTCGCGAAGCGCAGCATCGCGCGTGATCTCCAACATTGCGGTCAGGCTGCGCCTGGCGGCGGGCACGTCGCCATCGACCAGTTCGAGCCGCGCCCGCTCCCACCACGCGTGACCATAGCCCGGCGCCATCGTCGTCATCCGTGTGTAGAGCGCGAGTGCCCGTCTTCCCTTGCCGGCCTGCTCGGCCCGAGTGGCCTGGTTCAACAGGAGCCTGACCAGCACGGCGCGATTGGGCATCGCTGCGACAGGCCGGGCCGCGCCCTGCCCGCGCTGGTTCATCGCGGCCATGATGGCGGCGAGATCATCCTTGTCGACGATCGATCCCCGGCGGAACGGGTCGACGATGACCGAGGCAGCCTCGCTACCGATCAGCACCAGCACATGCCCCGGCACATCAAGCACATCGGCAGACCAGCCGAGCCTGCGGGCCGCCGCCACGTACAGGATGGCAAGGCTCACCGGCAGACCGCGGCGGCGATCGATAACCCGGATCAGGTCGGCGTTTGCCGGATCATCGTAGGTTTCCGCGTCACCGGCGAACCCGAACTCCTCGGCAAAGACCATCGACAGGGCAACGGCCTGCTCATGCGCAGCGGTCGTCCCCTCGGCCACGGCCGCGAGCCGAACCGCGATCGACTCAAGCTCGTCGTAATAGACCGTCAGGTCGGTATCGGCGTGATCCAGCAGCGCCAGCGATAACGCGGCCTCATCCAGGACGATCTCGTCCTCGTCGACCAACCCAAGCTGTACCAGATCATCCTGCATCATCTGTAGATGGTGGCGGCGCGCTGCGGATCAAAGGCCCCTGCGCCGACCGATCGCAAGGATAGCGGGCGGGCGCCTCATGCTGCCCAGGATCGCCTGCGATTGATCGACCGTGGTTCCTATCATGCTGGTAAGAGGCCATGGCGCTTCACCACGAACAGGCAGGGGCGCGAACTGATGCCACTCCTCCAATGCGTCCGTTCGATCTTAGCACCCAGACATGGTCGAGGCTGTTCCGCTAGGCATCAAGCGCGCGGGCAAGCTCGGCCTTGGTCATGCGGGAGCGGCCGGCGACATTGTGCTTCTTCGCCTGCTCGTACAGTTCGGCCTTGCTCCGATGATCACGGTGCTGCCGCGTCTTCGCCGCGACGTCCTTGGGCTGAGCAGAAAATTGTTTCCCGCGTCGCGTATCCGCGCGCTTCTTGGCCGTGGAGCGAGCATATTCCGCCTCGGTCAGGTCATCGCGCGCAGCCTTGGGCAGATAACGCTCATGGGTCTCGCCGCTTGGCCTGCCAGACTTGGTACCCCAATCCTCTTCGGTCCATTCGCGCAGCGAGTTGTGAGGATCCTTCTTGCCTTGGTAATGCCCCCCGCGTTTCTTATATTCGGCGACCGCAAGCTGTGCCTTGCGGGCAGACCATTCGCCCTTTTCGCCAGCAGTGACTTCCTCTTTGACCTTGGCCCACAAGGCAGGGTCGCTGCGTTTGGCGGTTTGGCTCATGGCGCTTCAACCGCACTGCGCGCAGTGGGTTCCAAACGCGAGGCTGCCTTGGCGGTCAGGTCCGCTGGTTGGCCTCTGCAATCGCGCGCGCCATCCGCTCGGCATCGTCGGCGACCTGCGCGTCATCCAGTTCGCGGCGCAACCACCGCAGCTCGTGGAGCTTGCCGTTGTCGTCCAGTTCACCGCATCCGATCCGCTTGCCATAGTCGAGCAGGGCACAGGTCGCACCGGCAACGTACCTGCGGACAATCTGCTGTACCTGATCGACGACGTATTCGCTGGATCCTGCAATTTGCGTCATATCGTCCTCCCGGCGAGCGTCCTGATACCCTCCGCCATCCACCGCGCAACTGCCTTGTTCGGCTGGGCCCCGAGATCAGCGCCGGGACGCGCTTGCTCGTCACCCACCGTTGTTTTGCACCTCGCATCGGTTCGGTCTGTCAACGACGGCATTCATGACGCGCTGATCATGAACCGGTATGTTTGATCTCAGCAACCTCGTTGTTCGACAGACCTGATCCTTCCTCACGCAGGAATTGCAGCAGGTCGCCGATCTCTTGCGGCCCGAATCTGAGATCGAGCTCGTCCATCTGGATGGACAACGAGTGTTGCGTACGCGCGTCCAGCCCGGCAACGATGTCCGCGCAGTCTGCCAGCATGCCGCGGCCGATCACGGTCGAGGTCGCGTCGTCCTTCGCTTCCCCGGCGTAGATCGTCGCCGGTTCGCTTAGCGGGTACGTCGTCATAGTGGCTCCATCGGCTCGGGTCCGCATGGCAACGCCCGCCGGGCGAGATCGGGTACGAGCCACGAGGATCGGGGTAGCGATCACAGCGGCATGACTGATGCCGATGTGGTGGCGTTGGCGCAGGCAGAGCGGGAAGCCGGCGTGCCCGACCAGCTGCCGTCGCGGCGGCAGGTGGCGCCAAAGCGCGGATCCGCGATCGTCCCGGGGAAGCGAGGTGGAGGGTCACCCGAGCTGATCGAGCAGTCGGGCGGCCCCTGCTGCAGGGGCCGCCAAGCGCTCACGCTTGCTGCTCGCCAATGACCACCAGCGTCGCATTGTCGCTGCCGTCACGCTGCAGCGCATTGGCCAGCAGCCGGTCTGCAATCGCGTCTATGCCGGTCGGCAAGGTGAGGAAATCACGCGCGTCGAGGGAACGCGAGATACCGTCCGAGCACAGCATCAGACGATCGCCCGGTGACAGGTCCGTGACCACGCTATCGAGCGTCACCGTCGGCGCGACGCCCAGTGCCCGCGTCACCACGTTGGACTGGGGATGGCGCTCCGCCGCGACGTCGGTGAGCACGCCCGCATCGACGAGTTCCTGCACGATGCTGTGATCACGCGTCAGGCGCTGCGCCCTGCCCTCGTGCAGACGATAGGCTCTGCTGTCGCCCGCCCAGCAGATGGTAGCGGTGTGGCCCTGAAGCAGCGCGACGACAATCGTCGTGCCGCTCGTGACGGCAGAGTCGATCGCCATATCGTGGATCGCCCGACTGGCCTCGCCGAGTGTCGCCCGGATCATCGCCTCGTCGAGCGTTGCCGATCCATTGGCCAGGGCATCGAGCCTATCGAGGGCGAGCGTTGCGGCGGCGGCACCCGCACTGTGGCCACCCATGCCATCCGCGACCGCCCACAGCCCGCGATCGCCACGATTAAGCAGCCTGTCTTCGTTGACCGACCGGACCCGACCGACATGGGTGCGCCCCGCACCCACGAAGGTAGTGGCACGGGCAGGATCGGACGGCTGGGTAGCCCGGCGGCGCAACAGTCCGGCGAGCATCATGCCGCCTCTCGGGCCATGCTGGTGTCGACGGCATCGTAGGCGATGGTGAACGCACGATCGAGCGATCCCGGGACGGCTTGATCAAGCTGGCGGATCAGATCCGCATGGCGCTCGGCCACCTCGTTCATCTGCAGGCCGGCACGGCTCTTGAGCAGCGTTGCTCGGTCGGCGACGGCTGCATCAAGGGCAGCCGGTTCGAAACTATTGATCGCCGCCCTCAGGCTGCCCTGCAGGCCGGCGAAGGTTGCCACCAGATGACGCTTCACATCGCGAAACGACGCCTTGAGAGCGGCCGGGCCGGAGAGGAAGCCCGACGACCCCGCCAGCAGCAGATCGATCGCCAGCCGCTGGGTCGGCGCCCATTTGAACGGATTATTGTCGGCCCCGCTGATCGTGGTGCGGGTGAGCTGATAGCGGCCGCGCGCATGATCGCGCTCGGCCATCAGATCGCCGATACCCAGCACCATCTGGCGGTATACCGCGCCTGCACGGCGCATGATCTCGGTCGGATCTTCCTCCGACAGCAGCGAGCAATCGAGCCCCGCGCCTTCGCAAAAGGCCTCGAGCAGCGAGCCCTCGCCCGGAATGCCGAGCGTTCCCGCGTCGGCCCAGTCGCTTGGCACCTCGACCGACGAGCCGAGCGGCGGCGTCAGGACCATGGTTCGGCCACCGTCCACCTCGATGTCACCATGCGGGGCATGGGTGGCGACCATCCTGAACCGGCCGAGTTGCAGTGCGCTCGGCACCGGCAATGCGACCTCGATCACATCCGGAAAGCGTTCGCCCGTGTCGGCATCGAACACCCCGTTCGCGCCCAACACACGCAGGGTCAGCGCGCCACCGGCGACGCTGAGCTCGCAATGCGCGCGCGATAACGCGCAATCCGGGTCGGCGATCGGCCAATCCGCCTCGCTGTCGCGGCCGATCCGCAGCAGGCCATCGCGGATCAGCCTGGCGTCAAGCGGATGGACCATGTCGTCGCCGTCGAACAGCTGGAGCATGTACATGGTGCGTTCCTCAGGCCGCCATGCGCGGTGGCTGGGGTTGGAGCTCGGACGGGGGCGCGATCCGCGTTGCCTTCATGGCGCTATCGGTCTGTGCACCCGTGCCGGCAAGATGTGGTTCCACCGCGGCGGCAGTTCGATTGAAGGCGTCGAAGGCGGCGCCGAATTCATCGCGTCGGCGGTGCGAGATGCGCAGCGCGAAATCTGACCGGGCAGCCTGGTCCAGCGCGTCGCGCAGCCGCCCCAGCGGCCGCGCCACCATGGCGCCGCTGAGATAGCCGACAACGAGGACAACGGCCATGATGATCAGCGACAGCACCAGCAACAGCATCTTGGCATTGGCGATCGCGGCATCCAGCGCGGTGCGCCGCAGCACCAGATCGACGGTCCCGAACTGCGCGCCCGCATAGCGAATCGGCCGTACGAAGCGTAAGCCGGCGCCGGCCCCGACATCGGCGGCGGCGGTCACACTCGGCTCGGCACTGATAACCGGTTCGCCGGCGGGCCGACGGTAATGCTGCCCGACCAGCTTGGCGTCCTGCGCCGCACGGATCACGCCGCGGGTATCGGCGACCACGAGGTCACGGATGCCCTTATCACGTGTGGCCGACGTCACGAACGCCTGTAGCGCCGTCCAATCCTGCTGATCGGCGGGTAGCCCCGCATTGTCTGCGGCTAGCACCGCCGTGTTGCCGGTCACGAAGGCGGCGATCGAGCTGCCCGAGACGATGGCCATCTGTTCGAGCGTGCGCTGCTCGCGCGCGAGGATGGACGAGACGCTGGCGACCAGCGCGACCGCCGTGACCGTCACCAGCGCCAGCGGCAGCTTGACGTGCAGCGGCAGGCCGCGCCGGCCCGACGCGGTTTCGGCGGTGGCGGCAATCTCCCGGGTCAGCGCCTGCAGCACCGCCTCGCCGTCGACGAACCGCTGCTCCGGCTTCTTCGCCAGCAGCTTGTCGATGACGAAACGCAGCCCCGGCGGGCAATCGGCGGCGGCACGCTCGATCGGCTCGACGCGCTCTTGGGTGATCTGCAGCGCCAGCGTCGCCAGCCCCATGCCCGGAAACGCGACCTTGCCGGTCACCATCTCGTAGAGCACCGCACCAAGCGAGAAGAGATCCGAGCGCTGATCGACGGGAATACCCAGCGCCTGCTCGGGACTCATGTAGCGCGGGGTGCCGATCATCTGGCCAACCTGGGTACGAGCCATCCGGCTTTCGCCACCTGCCACATCGACATCCCCGATCCGGGCCACGCCGAAATCGAGCAGCTTGGCGGTGCGGCCATCCGCCGACAGTAGGATGTTCGATGGCTTGACGTCGCGGTGAACGACGCCCGCCTTGTGGGCATAATCGAGTGCGGAGGCGAGCTGCTGGCCAAGCGCCAACACCCGCTCGTAGGGCAGCCGCCCCTGAACCTGGAGCAGCGCGTCGAGCGGCTGACCCTCGATCAGTTCCATCGCGATATAGGCGACGCCGTCAGCTTCGCCGACATCGTAGATGGTCGCGATATTGGCGTGGTTGAGCGCGCCGGCGGCTCTGGCCTCACGCAGAAAGCGCTCGCCGAGTTCGGGATCGCGGCCGTATTCCGGCTTGAGCACCTTGATCGCGACGGTACGGCCGATCCCCGGGTCGTAGGCGCGGAACACATCCGCCATCGCCCCCTCGCCGAGCCGACCGTCGATCCGGTAGCGACCAAGCATCTGCTCCCCCATGATCGCGGTCATCGCCGTGCCTTGACGGTTGCAGCGATCCGTTTGGCGCGCGCGAGATCGCGCGCAATGGCCGGGTTGCCCGGATCGAGCGTAGCGGCGCGCCGGAGCAACCCGACCGCGCGCCAGACTCCACCGGCATTCAGCGCGGCCAGCCCCGCCGCACGGGCCTGCTGTGCTGCGGCAGGATTGGCCTTGGGGGCAGGCGCAGGCGCACGTGGCGGCACTGGCTTGGCAGTAACCCTGGGCTTGGCGGGCGCCGAAGCAGCCGGCGCGCTGCGTGGTTCGGGCCGCTTGGCCGGCTCGATCCGCGGCGGCTCGCCGGGGATCCGGAGCGCCTGCCCCGCCGCAAGCGCAGCTGGCTTGGCGATCCCATTGTACCGCGCGAGCTGATAAGCCTTGAGCCGGTTGCCCAGGAAGCGCTGCGCCAAGCCTGACATCGTATCGCCGTCTTTCGTCGTATAGGCGAAGCTGGTCGGCCCAAGCAGATCCTTGGGGTCGCGCTCGATCGAATCGCGCAATACCTGCATCGATGGATTCATCGGATCCCGCTTCAGGGCGGCGGCAATCCGTTTCTTTGCCGTGCCCACATCCCCTTGATCCAGGAGCAGCAGGATCGCATCGATCTCGCTCTCCGAGGCAGGCTGCGCCGCGCCGAGCTGCGGCGGGGCGGCGGGGGCGTGCGAGCACGCGGCAACGCCAAGCACCAACGGCCAGAGCAGCGATGTCCTCGATATCCAAATAGGTGCCATCGAGCGATCTGACGAAGTCATGCGGTAAGCCTTTCGGTAAGGTGGTGCCGCATGGCGCGCGGCGCGAGAGCAAGCAGCTCCTCGAGTCTCGTGCTGTCGCGAACAAAGCCGGCGAAATCCGCACCGGTAAGAGGAGGCGAGAAGTAATAGCCTTGGAAATGCGCACAGCCGTGGTGGCGGAGCCACTCATATTCGGCGCGGCGCTCGACGCCTTCGGCCAGCACGCGAATGCCAAGGCCGCGTCCGAGCGCGATGATGCTCTGACAGATCGCCTGGCTGTCGCGCCGGCGATCGACATCAGTTACGAATTCGCGATCGATCTTGATCTTGTCGAACGCCAGTGTGCGCAGGGTGCTGAAGCTCGAATAGCCGGTCCCGAAGTCGTCGATCGCGATGCGGACGCCCATGGCGCGCAACGCCTGGAAGAGCTGCGCGGCGCGCGCGCCATCGCCCATCGCGACGCTTTCGGTCAGTTCGATCTCAAGCGTATCCGCTCCCAGCGAGTGCCGGGCCAGGATCCGAGCGACCAGCGCCGCCATGTCGTCGCGGTCGAGTTGCTGCCCCGATACGTTTACTGCAACGCGCAGCGGCCCCAGCCCTGCACTCTGCCACGCCCGGGCCTCGCGCGCGGCGGTGTTCAACGTCCACATGCCGATGTCGTGCGCGAGCCCCAGGGACTCGATCACCGGGATGAACCGCGAAGGCGAAACCTGACCTCGATCGGGACTGAACCAGCGGATGAGCGATTCGGCCCCGCATACGCGGCCCTCGGCGGCATCCACCAAGGGCTGGTAGCGCATCTCGAGCTCGCCGCGGGCGATGGCTTGCCGGAGATCCTGCTCCATGGCGTAGCGCTCTCGCGCGACCATGACCGGATCAACGCTGGGCGCGGCGGCGCTACTCGGCGCACCAGGCTGGATCGTTAACGACGCGAGTGTTCGCGCCAGCAGGGCATGAACGTTGGCCCCGTCCTTCGGCATGGCCGCCTGTCGGATGCGGATCTCCGGCTGGATCTCGCGATCGCCATCCGCGACCATGTCGCCGAGCGCGTAGCCGATTGCCTCAAGTTCGGTGCAGGCCGCGCTCTCGCCGGCGCCCGGGCCAAACCAAATCGCGATGCTTGATCGATCAACCTGCGCCACCAGTCGCTCGTCGGGCAGCATCCGGGTCAGGCGATCGACGATCGTCAGCAGGAAGCGTTCGCCAAGCGCCGGATCAAACGCGCAAAGCCGATCGAAATCGGTGATGCCGAGGATCCCCAACACGCCTTGGCCTTCGGCGGCCATCTGCCTCAGGAGTGGCTCGCGCGTGGGTAGACCAGTGACCGAATGACGTTGGCTGTTGCGCTGCTCTTGCTGGTGCAGGCCGTGTTGCACGGCCGCAAGACTGTGCGCCAATCGATAATCGACCGATCCTGTGCCAGGCTTTCCCGCCAGTTCCTCCAGCTGCGCCGCCAAGCGCGATAGCCGGCGCGTGCTGCGCCGGGAGAGCATGATCGCGATGCCAGCCACGACCATCACGACGCCCACGGCAATCGTCGGGAGCAAGGCGGTCGTCATCACGACGGCAGGCCCGGCGTGCGGCGCTTGCCTGAGTCACGCTCACCCCCTGCCTCGAATATTTCCATAACGAGTTGAATTAAGACTGGAATGATACCGATCGGTTAATGCCCCCTCGGTGAATCGGTAGTGCTGGGCTGGGCCATGGTTCCACGCCATACGTGTCAACAGCGAGCGGCCCTTGATGGAGCGGATTAGCGGGGGAACCGAACGTCGACGCGATGGCGCGGGCCATTTCTCTACCGTCCGTTAAGCATCTCACCGTACATATACGGCACAATCTTATCGAAAGCCGTGAATGCCCCGTCGCATACACTCTCTGCTTGCCGCACTCGGCGACGATGTCACCGCCCACGCCCATCAGGCCGAGTCGATCGCCGGGCGGACCAATCTGCTTGCGCTCAATGCCACGATCGAAGCAGCCCGAGCAGGAGAAGCCGGGCGGGGGTTCACCGTCGTTGCGCAGGAGGTAAAAAGCCTGGCAGGGCTCGCGCGCAGCTCCGCCGCGTCCTTCAAGAACCAGGTTCTCGGCAGCCTGCAGCATGGGCGAGAGATCGCGGACGAACTGGCAAAGGAGATGGAAAGCGGGCGGCTCACTGATCTGGCGCAGTCGATCGCTGATACGCTGGCGCGCACGCTTTATGATCGGTCGATCGATGTGCGCATGCTCGCGACCGACTATTCCGTCCTGGAAGCTCTTCTGCTCGACCATGGCTCGCCACGCGCCGAGGATCGGGCGCTCAACAGATTACGGGCGTTGCTGGCCTGCTCGCCCTATTTCCTCAACGCCTTTGTCGTCGATGCCCGGGGGGATGTTGCCGTGTGCGCGCATGACAATGCGGCTGTAAAGACGGTCAACTTCAGCAGATACCCGCAATATCAGCATGCGATGGCGGCGCCGACGTCCGTCGAATGGATGACGGATGAGGTTTGGAAGAACCCCTGGTCCAACGATCGCAAGGTGCTGATCTATGTGGCGCCGGTGCGTTACGAGGGATCGATCCTCGGCGTCTGCTACCTGGAGTTCGACTTTGAGGGACAAGCCAATGCGATCATGAACGTCATCAGCAAGGCCGCGTCAGGCGCGCGTGCGTCGATCATCGACCCGGCCGATCTGGTCGTCGCCTCGACCGGTGACTATCCGTACCACTCGAAACACCCTCACGCGATCGGCGCCAACGAGTCCAAGTTCGTGTCGTCCGACGGTTTGAACATCGCTCAAGCCGACGTGTCGTCCGACCATGGCATCAGCGGGCTGAAGCTACGCTGCGTCATCGAGGAACATGTCGCCACCGAGCGGGACATCGCGGCGGCGGTCCGCCGCGGGAACGGCAGGCACCCCGCCATGGGGTCGAGCTGACGCCCCGCAGCACATCGGCGCGCGCTGCCCCGCCCTCCATTCATACCGCTCGTTGATGCCGCCTGCCGTGTCGATGCTCGGAAGCGCTGCCCGCGGCTAGCGTGTCTCGGCGCGCAGCCTGCTCCCCGGCTTCCAGGCCGGGACGGCGGGCTGATCCGCGACTCGCTCGACGAAAGCATAGAAAAACCGGTTGAAATTTGCCGCGGCCTGCCAGTCGATCGGCTGCGCCAGATCATCCTGCGGCTTGTAATAGCCGGTCCTGTACCAGTGCCGGTAGATGCGTTCGCTGTCCGTCCCCGCCCGGTAGCCGAACACGAACGCCGTCGCAGGAATGCCTGCCTGCAAAAACGGCCATTGATCCGCACGGCGCAGCAGATTGCGTTCGGGCTCGGGGTCGGGTTGCACCGCGACGTGCATGCCGGCGGCCACCGCGCGCGCATCATCGCCGAGCGTCGTGTCGGCCAGCGCGTGGACGGTCAGCAGCGTGAGCGGGAAAATGGGCCGCAGCTGGTCAAGATTGATGTCGGCGGCGATATGCGCCCGAGGCAGCGTGGGGTGCGCGACGAACCAGCGCGCGCCGAGCAGCCCCTTTTCCTCGCCGGTGAAGGCGGCGAACAGCACGGGTCGCGCGAAGCCTTCGTGCCGGCGACGCTCGGCAAGCCGGATCAGCAGCGCGACATAAGCGGCATCATCGAGCGTGCCGTTGTACAGGCCGTCACCGGCGACCGGCTCGCCAGAGCCATAGCCGTCGAGATGCGCGGACAGCACGATCGTCTGGGCGGCGCGCGACGCGTCGCGGCCGGGCAGGCGCGCGAGCACGTTGGGGGCGCTGATCGCCCGCTGCGACACGGCGAACGCCGCATGAAAGCGCCCCGACAGGTCGAAGCCGGGCAGCGGCTCACCGGCGGCCCCTGCCGCAACCAGCCGCGCTGCATCGCGACCGCTGCCCGCGATCATACCCGCCAGCACGTCGGCGTTGAGCGTGAACCGCATCAGCGCGGCCGCCTCGGGAGGGCTGTCGCGCAACCATACCGTGCGTGCATAAGCGAACGGCCAGCGCGGCGGCTCCACCGTAAAGCCGGGGTCAGCGATCGTCAGCAGCGCCGTGGCGCCCGCCGCCTTTACCGCGGCAAGCCGCGCGGCGTCGGACGGGAATCCCGCTCGGTGCGTCCCGTGGCAGATCACCGCCTTGCCGCGCACGTCGCCGAGTGTGGCCGCGGCGCAATAGCCGCGATACGCCAGTTGCGCGTCGATCCGCTGCGGCATGCCGGGATAGGGGTTCGCCATGATGTCGTGCAGGAATCGCAGCGGACGCGCATCGACACCGATCGTCGCGCGGTCGATCGACAGCACCTGCATCGGCACGCGCTGCACATAGCCCCCATCCTCCCCCGCCGGTTCGAGCCCGGCCGCTGCAAACCGCGCCGCGACCAGCCTGGCCGCCCGTTCATAGGCGGCGGAGCCGGTATCGCGCCCCGCCATCGCGTCGTCCGACAACGCGGCCGTCGTCGCCCACCACGCACGCGTATCGGGATCGGCAGGCAGCGGCCGCGACGCACTGATCAGCAGCGGCAGCAAGCAAAGCGGGGCGATCGCACGGAAGGGCTTGAGCATAACCACGAAGCTGCCCAAAACGGGGGGCCGCGGCAAGGCGTCGCGGCCCGGGGGCGGCGATGGTGGCAAGAGCATTGATTGGCGCGGCGGCGCTGCTGGCAAGCGCGACCCTGCACGCCGAGCCGTTCGCGGCGAGGATCCTGCCGGCGCCGGCCGTTCCCGGGCCCGCGGTCCAGCCTTATGTGCGCGCTCCGGCAGGACGGGTGGCGCTGACGCATGTCCGCGTGATCGACGGCACCGGCGCCGCGCCGCTCCAGGACATGACCATTTTGCTGGACGGCGCGCGGATCGCCGCGGTGCAACCGTCGTCCGCGGCGATCCCGGCCGGTGTCACGGTGCTCGATCTCGCCGGGCGGACGGTGCTGCCCGGGCTCGTCGGCATGCATGATCACATGTACTATATCGGCCGCCCCGATCTCGATGCGCAGGGGCATAGCGAGCCGCCGCTGGTGGTGCCGCAGATGACCTTCACCTCGCCCCGGCTCTACCTCGCCGCGGGCGTGACGACGCTGCGCACGACCGGCAGCGTCGAGCCCTATACCGATCTCAACCTGAAGCGGCAGATCGACGCCGGTGCGATCCCGGGGCCGCACATGGATGTGACCGGGCCGTATCTGGAAGGCGCCGGCAGCCCGTTCATCCAGATGCATCAGCTGCGCGATGCCGATGATGCACGGCGGACGGTCGCGTTCTGGGCCGAGCAGGGCGCGACGTCGTTCAAGGCCTATATGAATATCACCCGCGCCGAGCTGGGCGCGGCGATCGCCGAGGCGCATCGGCGCGGGCTCAAGGTTACCGGCCATCTATGCGCGGTCACCTATCCCGAGGCCGCCGCACTCGGCATCGACAATCTCGAGCACGGCTTCTTCGTCAACACGCAAGACGATCCCGGCAAGCAGCCCGATCGCTGTTCGGAGGGCACCGGCACGCCAACGCTCGCCGGCATGGTGCCGGGCAGCCCGCAGGCGACCGCGCTGATCGCCACGCTGGTCCGTCACCATGTCGCGCTCACCTCGACGCTGCCGGTGTTCGAGCAGTCGATCCCGAAGCGTGCGCCGCTTCAGCCCCGCGTCATGGAGGCGATGACGCCGGAGGCGCGCGAGGCCTATCTCTATGCGCGCAACGCACGGATGCTGCGGCCGAATGCCGCGTTCGAGACCGCCTACGCCAACGATCTCGGGCTGGAGCGCCAGTTCGTCGCGGCCGGCGGACTGCTGATTGCCGGCCCCGATCCGACGGGGAATGGCGGCGTGGTGCCGGGCTATGGCGACCAGCGCGAGGTCGAGCTGCTGGTCGAGGCGGGGTTCACGCCGATGGAAGCGATCCGCATCGCAACGCTCAATGGCGCCATCTATCTGGGCCTCGCCGACCGGATCGGCTCGATCGCGCCCGGCAAGAACGCCGACCTGATTGTCGTCGCCGGCGATCCCGCGACCCGCATCGCCGATATCGAGAAGGTCGAGATCAGCTTCAAGGACGGCGTCGGCTATGACAGCGCCAAGCTGATCGCCTCGGTGCGCGGGCGCTATGGGCAATATTAACTGCGAGAGCGGCAACGGTTGGGAAATGGTCGCATGAAATGGACTGCAGCACTCGTCTCCATCGCGCTCGCCACGGCACCCGTCGTGGCGCAGGACCGCACCGAGCGGCTGCTCGGCGAACTGGCCGATGCGCCGGGACCGTCGGGCTACGAAGAGGCGGTCCGCGCCATCATGGTGCGCGAACTGAAGCCGCTCGCCGATCAGCTCAGCTATGACGGCGTCGGCTCGGTGATCGCCGCGCAAGGCTCGAGCGGCCCCAAGGTGATGCTCGACGCGCATATGGACGAGCTGGGCGGCGTGGTGCGACGCGTCACGCCGAACGGCTTCCTGTCGATGCAGATGCTGGGCGGCTGGCTCGACCAGGCGCTGCCCGACCAGCGCTGGATCATCATCGGCAGCAAGGGGCCGGTCCATGCGGTTACCGGTATCCGCGACATCCATGTCGTGCCCGCCGACGAGCGCACCAAGGTGTTCCCGCGCGACTCGCTCTATCTCGACGTCGGCGCGCGGACGGCGGCGGAAGCCGAGAAACTGGGCCTTAGCCCTGGCGACCCGGTGGTGCCCGATTCGCCGTTCGTCGCGATGCCGGGGGGACGCTACCTCGGCAAGGCCTGGGACGATCGCGTCGGCTGCGCGGTGGTGATCGAGGCCCTGCGGCGGCTGAAGGCAAGCGGACACCCCAGTCGTCTGTACGTCGCGGCGACGGTGCAGGAGGAGATCGGATTGCGCGGCGCGCGGACCGCGGCGGACCTGATCAAGCCCGACATCGGCATCGCGATCGAAGGCGGGATCACCGGCGACAGTCCTGGCCGCAATCCGGAAGAGACGCAGGCGGATCTGGGTGCTGGCCCCGGCATCTTCCTTTACGACAGCAGCACGCTTCCCAACCGCAAGTTCGTGGCACTGGTCCGCGACGTCGCGGCGGCCAAGGCGATCCCGCTGCAACGCGACCTCGTGCAGGGCTATGGCGACGACAGCGCGGCGATCCAGGCGACGGCGGGCGGGGTACCGACGGTCAACCTTGTCGTCCCGGCGCGTTACACGCATGCGCATAATGGGATCATCGATCGTGCGGATTTCGACCGGATGGTCGATCTCGTCGTGGCGGTGATCCAGCGGCTCGACGCCAAGACGGTTGCCGACATGCGCGATTTCACGCCGACACCGTGATCAGCGTCGCGCGGATCGGCTTTGGGCAGGACGGCGCCGGAAGTCGTCATGATGCTCCCGCCGTGCCCGGCGGAGGATGCGGGTGGTTCGGCGTCGGCGAAGGCGGTTGACCGTCTCGGAACCACTAATCAAAGCTATTGCGCGATTAACCCCGATTGTGGGGAACCCAATGCATTATCCAGTGATTGCAGTGGCATGGATGTTGATGAACTGCGGAATGAGGCGCTTGTCTGCCTGCATCGCGCCAAGCATTGCTGTGGTGGATCCGAGGCCGCACGGTTTAGCAAACAGGCGGCCCGCCTGATCGCAGCGGCGAACATGTACGACCTGGGTCCTGCGATCATCTTGGGCGATCAACGCTCGCTCAAGGCAGCTTAGCACCCGTTAAGCATGGCCCTTTCGGCTAGGGTCTGCTCGTTGGCGTCGCGGTGGCGGGAAGAACAGGATGCGCATCTGGGCGCAGCAGGGATCCTTGGCGCGTAGCGTTCGCTAGAACGGTGTAGCGGCGCCGAGAATCAGAGCAGGGCCACCGCCTGCAATCCCACAACGTGGTCGATCTCGATCATTTGTCGGCGACGCCTTAAGCTGCCAAGCAGCACCGTACAGGTTGCGGGGGCGGAATCGGTGTTCAACAGGGTAAGAGCGACATCGTCGGTTCGCTGGATCGCCGCGGGCGGACTGCTGGCGGCGGCTTCGTCAGCATCATGCCAGCAACAGGACAAGCAACTGTGGCTGCAGGTGAATACCAACGTTCCGCTCGCCGATGGCGTCCGGCTTACCCTCGAACAGATCGGGCGCTTCAGCGATCGCCAGGACGGATTGTATCAGACGGAGTTCGGCGGGCTACTGTCCTATCGGGCCCTCAAGGGCGTCGAGCTTGGCTTCGGATACCGTAACGTCGGCGCTCATAACGGCAGTACGGCCGGGGAGGAGGACCGGATCCGGCAGCAGATCGTCGCCACCCTCGGCCGGCTCACGACCCGCCTGCGGGTCGACGAGCGCTTCAGTGCGCGCGGCAGCGAGGTGGCGTTTCGAGTTCGCCCGCTCCTGCGATACAATTATCCGCTCGGTCGCAAGGGCCTGGCATTGTTCGCGAGCCATGAGAGCTTCCTCATTCCCAACACGACAAGCTGGGGGCAGCGCCGCGGCTATGAGCGCATGCGCAACATGATCGGTCTGGTCCTGCCGCTGGGGCACAGCGCGTCGGCCGACATAGGCTATCTCAACCAATATCGTCTGGGCCGCGGCGGTGCAGCGGGACAGATGGACCACGCGCTGAGCTTGCAGCTGACGATGAACCTGCGCGCCGTGACGTCGCCACCGACCCACGATTAGCCAGCGCGGTGCAACGCGAGCCGGGGGACGCCGTCGCTGCCGCCGGCTGGTCGCCGACGGCAGGCGGCACGTTCGGCCTGCCGATCCGAGCGGGCAAGGGCTGGTCCAACTTTCGCCTGGATGTCGCCTGGATGTCAGCGGGGGCCTTGGCTCGCGCGTGTCAGTGTCGCTTGATCGGGTGTCAGTCCGAGCCCCCGCCATGGCTGCGGATAAAGGTCGATCGCTCGAGCGACGGCGGGCCGGCATAGCCCTGGGCGTGCGCCGGGAGGTGCAGCGCGATCGACGACGCATCGTCGTCGAAGACAAAGCGATCGAACCAGTGGCGCCATGCGCCCCGATGCTCGGGCGCAAGATCCCGAACCGCCTTGATCGCCAGGATCAGCGCGTTGAGTGCCGATCCTGCATCGGGATCGCCCCACCAATAGTTCATCATCACGTTGAACGGCGCATCCGCCCGCACATTGTGCCACCAGATGGCCGGAATGTAGATGGCATCGCCCGGCTCGAGGTCGGCGACCAGCGCATGGTCCAGGGCCTCGGCAAACCGCGGGTAGCGCGCGAGATCCGGCTGCTCGAGGTCGACCATGCTCACTGGCGGCCCGGCGATGGTGAAATGCAGCGGACCGACGTAGAGATTGTCGAGCTGGTCGGGCGGGAACAGCGTGAAGCGTCGCTTGCCCGCGATCACGGCGGCGACGTTGTGCGTTTCGTCCATATGGGTGGAGATCCGCGTCCTGTTACCGATCCAGATCCGCGCCTCCGCTTCGATCGGCGAGAACGGAAAGGCGTTCTCCGTCTGCCAGCTGGACAGATAATCCTCGGCAACGGCGCCGCCGGCGTAGACGGCACTGCGCTGCGGGCCCGCTCGCTGGCTGAGCAGATGGCTGAGCAGGCCCGACAGATTGCCGCTGCGCAGCTGGAAGTTGTAGCCGTGCACCGCCTCGTCATAGAAGAACCGCCCCCCGATCTCGGGCGGCCCCGCCATGAACGCCAGCGGACGACCGCTGTCCATCCGGGACAGATAGGCGGCCAGCGCTTCGTCGGACTCCTGGGCTTTGCGGACCGCCGGCCACGCCGCCATCTGGCCGCGCAGCACCACCGGCCGGTAATCGGGTACGATCTCCGCCATGAACCGGGCCGTGTCGAGCGGCCCTTGTATCTCGCGTACCGGCTGCACTTCTACCTCCACCGACGGACCAGAAGACCTGGCGCCTTCCTGGTTCGTATCATGCCTATCACGACGGAACGGTTGCGGTTAGCCGCCGGCATCGTGTCAGCCGCGCGCCCTGTGCCGTCCCGCCCCCGTCAATCAGAAGCCGCGGCCCTCGCGAAATGCTCCAGGAAGCTTGCATGCGGCTCCGCCAGCGCGACCGCCTGGGCGATCGAGGCCTTCATCCGCGCCAGCGCGGCCTCGAGATCAGGCTCGGAAAAATAGTCCGCCATCGGATCATAGGCCGCCGCATCGATCCCGAAGCCCGCATACATCGACAGCCAGCTCGGGTCCTGGAACGTCTCCCACTCGTAGCGGACCAGATGGCCGCGCGCCTTGAACAGGCTGAGCTTGCGCGCGAGCGCCTCGGGCAAGGCGGTGTCGCGGCAGCGGTCCCACATCGGTTCGCCATGCCGCTGGTTGGCCTGATAGTGGAGGAACAGGAAATCGCGGATCCGCTCATATTCGAGCGTGGTGGTGCGGTTGTACTCGGCCGCGAGGGTGGGATCGAAGCGGCGATCGGGCAGCAGCGCCAGCAGCTTTTCGATTCCGGTCTGGATCAGGGTGATGCTGGTCGACTCCAGCGGCTCCATGAACCCCGCGGCAAGCCCCAGCGCCACGCAATTGCCCTGCCAGAATGCCTCGCGGCGCCCGGTGCGGAAGCGGATCATGTTGGGCTCGGCCAGCGCCTCCCCCTCCAGCCGCCCGCGCAGGGTCGCCACCGCCTCGTCATCGGAGATGTAGCGGCTCGCATACACATAGCCGTTGCCGACGCGATGCTGCAGCGGGATGCGCCATTGCCATCCGGCGCTGAGCGCGGTGCTGCGGGTATAAGGGGTCAGCGGCCCGTTGCGCTCGCACGGCATCGCCACGGCCCGGTCGCAGGGCAGCAGATTGGTCCAGTCGTGATAGGCAACGCCGAGGGCGTCGCCGATCAGCAGCGCGCGAAACCCCGAGCAATCGATGAACAGGTCGCCGTCGATCGCCTTGCCGCAGCGTGTGTCGACGCCCGCGATATGGCCGGTTGCGGCATCGACACGCACGTTGGTGATGGTCGCGTCGACCCGCTCGACGCCCCATGACACCGCCTTGCCGGCGAGAAAGCGCGCATAGAGGCCGGCGTCGAAATGCACCGCCCAGTCGTAGAACAGCAGATCGTGGACCGGCCGGTCGGTCGGCGGCATGAACAGGTTGCGCTCCGCCAGCGCCGTGCTCAGGCAATAGTCGGACAGTTCCGTCGCGTGACCGGCATGGCGCATCTTCTGCCAGTAGTGGTGAAAGGCGACCCCGCGCGAGCGCATGCCGTACAGGCCGAATGGATGGAAGAAGCGCGCGCCGACGCACTTCCAGTCGACGAAATCGATGCCGAGCTTCACCGTGCCCTGCGCCGCCGCCATCACCTCCTGCTCGGTAACCCCGATGTCGCGGAAGAAATCCCGGATCCCGGGCACGGTGGCTTCGCCGACGCCCACGGTGCGGATGTCGCTGGATTCGACCACGGTGATCGTGACCGGCTGCCGCTCCAGCCGCCGCGCAAGCAATGTGGCCGCCATCCACCCCGCGGTGCCGCCGCCGACGATCACGATCGATCGCAGCGGCCCGACCTTGTCTTCGGGTCTTGGCTCCTGGCTCGCCATCACGCCCCTTCCCTCACCACCGGTACCGCCGTCTCACCACAAAATGACTGCGCCCGCCACTCATCGTGACGGGCGCAGCAGGCAGGGCGATCCGATCAGAACTTGACGCGGGCGCCTACCATGAACCGGCGCTCATAGATGTTGTTGTAGGCATGCTCGTCCGGGAAGGTGAGGTAATATTTCTCATATTCGCCGGTGAGGTTCGAGCCCTGCGCATAGAGCGTCAGGTTCGGCGTGAAGTCGTAGCTGATCGACGCATCGACGTAGTTGGTCGGCTGCTGGTACAGCTCGAGACCGGTGATGCCGCCGAAGTCCTGCTGGACCGCACGCTTCGAGCGATAGTTCCAGGCGACCCGTGCCTGGAAGTGGCTGTCTTGGTAGAAGCCGGCAAGGTTGGTCTGGATCTTGGAGTTGTCCTGGAACGGAATGGTGTTGCCGGCGAGATCCTTCTGCCCCGAGTCCGATGGCGAATAGGTGATGTTCGCATCGATGCCGAAGTTCGACAGGATGTGCGGCATGAAGCCGAGATCGTTGAACGACTGCTTCCAGCCCGCCTCGACGCCCTGCAGCGTACCGCCCTCGCCCTGCACCGGGGTGCTGATCGACACCGTGCGGTTGCGCACCACGCCGTCATTGTCGGGCAGGTCGGTACGGATCACGTTGCCCGACTGGATGAAGCTCGCGACGTCGATGTGGAAGGCGCCAAGGCTGAGCAAGCTGCTGTGGCCGATGTAATATTCCAGCGAGCCCTCGACGTTGGTGGCGCGCCACGGATCGAGCTGCGGGTTGCCGTTGGAGCTGCCGCCGGTGACGCGGAACACCGGCGAGCCGGGGTTCGAGGTGTCGATGGCGTAGTTCGGGCTGAGGCCGCCACCCCATTGATTGAGATCGAGCAGCGTCATTGTCTTCGAGAAGGCGAAGCGAAGCTTCAGGTTCTGCGCGAGCTCGAACGCGAGGTTGAACGCTGGCAAGAAGTCGGTGAAGCTGCGCTTGGTCTCGACCGTGCCGTTGGCGAGGTTGGCGACGCCATAAGGCTGTGGTGCACCGGTGACATATTGAGTGATGTCGAGGCGGGTGTTGATGATCTTCAGGCCGGCGTTGCCGCTGACCGGGATCCCGAACACGTCACCCTTGACGTTCATCTGCGCATAGCCCGAGATCTGCTTGACCCCGACGTTGAACGAATTGCCCGGGTTCTGGACCTCGACGTTGCCGGGATAGAAGCTGTTCTGGAACGCCAGCGCGTTGTCCATCACCTTGGGATCGAGAACGTAGATCCCCGGCAGCCCGGCGCCCGGCAGATTGTACTGCTTGACCTGACCGTTGAATATCGGATCGCTCGCCTTGCGGGTCAGGCTGGCGGTGTAGGGCACGAAGCTCGGCGTACCGAAGGTGCCCGAACCCGCGTAGCAGGATGCATCGTTGAGCGGAACGTCGAAGCCCTTCCACTTGACCAGGCAGCCACCCGGCTGCGAGGCCTGCCCTGCGAACAGCGGCGCCGCACGGTCGAACTCATAATCGTTGACCGAGCGCTCGCTGTAGCGGCCGCCGATGCTGAAGTTGACGTTGTCGTTCGCCTCGTACGACGCGTCCGCGCGCACCAGCTTGAGGTCGCCGTTGCGGCGGTAATTGCCTTCCGACGAGGTCGTCTTGAGCGCGTAATTGTCGATGTTGCTAAGCAGCGAGGTCAGCTGCGTCGGCAGCGTGAACACCGGCTGCGCACCGGTGAAGTTGACCGTGGCGGGCAGCGACGCGGCACCGGCGACGGTGTTGACCGAATAGCCGCCCGGATTAAACGCGATGTCACCGGTGGGATAATGGCCGATCCCGCCCGGCTCCCACTGGGTACCGTTCGACGGGCTGAACTGCAGATAGCTCTGGTCGTAATTCGAATAGGCCTTGCCGTAGATCCCGCGCACGGTCGCCTTGAAGCGACCGCCATTGTCGTACTTCAGCTCGACATTGTAATTCTGCGACTGCGACTTGTAGTGATCGTTCTGGGCGTAGGAATCGAAGTTGCCGAGATCGTAATTGTACACCTGGGTGGTGTTGAGATCATAGGTGTGGGACACGCCGCCGCTGTTGAGCGTGACGTCCGCCCCCGTGTCACGCGACTGGCCGGGGACGAATTCCGCCGCCTGCCAGTTGACGTTCTGCATCTGGATGCCGGCGGTGCGGTCATGCTCGTTCTGGCGCGTGAAGAAGGCATCGGCGTTGAGGGTCAGCGCATCGCTGATCTCCCACTGTGCCGAGGCGTTGACGCCGATGCGCTGACGCTCGTTGACCTTGTCCCACGCAGTGAAGCCCTGCGGCACGATGAACGCGTCGTTGGCATCGCCATCGCCGTTCACATCGCGGCCGGCGCCGACAATCGTACCGTGCGGGCGATTGAGCGGCGAAAAGCCGCTGGTGAGGTTGACGTCGCCGGTGGGATTGTCGGCGGTGTTGAACTGCTCGTTGTGCAGCGCCGCGCCATAGCCTTCCTGGATGCCGTTGTGCGAATTCGACAGCTGCACCTTCGAATAGGCGCCCGACACCAGGAAGCCGAAGCGGTCGCCATGATAGCCAACCAGCGCGTTGAAGTTCGGATTGAACTTCTTGGTCTTGTCGCCATAGGCGCCCTCGGCCGCGGCCGCGAGCGTGAAGCCGTTCTTGAGATCGAACGGACGCCGCGTGCGCAGGTTGACGGTGCCGGTGATGCCGGCGTTGAGCAGGTCGGCGGTGCTCGACTTGATGACGTCGGCGCCGGCGAACAGCTGCGAGGGAATGTCGTTGAAGTTCGGCTGGATCGTCGTGATCGACTGCGCGCCTAGATAGGCTTCGCCGTTGAGCAGCGTCGTCACCTGCGGCAGACCGCGGATGTTGATCGCCGCACCCTCGCCCGCATCGCGGCGGATCTGCACGCCCGGGATGCGCTGCAGCGAGTCGGAGATGGTGACGTCGGGCAGCTTGCCGATGTCTTCGGCCGAGATCGAATCGGTGACCGACGCGGCGTCGCGCTTGAGGTTGACCGCGCGCTGCTGGGCGCCACGAATACCGGTGACGACGATGTCGCCTTCCTGAGCCGCGGCGTCGCTGGTCGGCTGGCTCGGATTGGCTGCGTCGCTCGCCTGATCGGCGGCCACTGCGCTCGGCGAAGCAGCCTGACCGGTCGGCGCGCTCTGGAGAACGCCTTGGGTGGTGGACGATTGCTGAGCGCTTGCGGTACCACAGATCAAAGTCGCGGCGGACGCCGTAACCATCAACGCCGCCTTGTAGTTCGCGCAAACCTTCATAGCCGTCATCTCTCCATCATAGCCCGTAGCGGGGTCCGCTAGGTCGTCGTGATGGTGTCAGAGGCGGCTGCGCACGCGGCGCCAGTTCTCCCCCAATCATCGCGCGGCCTGCAGCCATCTTGTGTCCGCTCGATATCTCGCCGCCGGAAAGCCGGCAACATTAAATAATGCAATTTTGCAGATGCAATGCGAATGACGTGTTAGCGTGTCCCAAATGCAACGCTATGCACCTGCCGGTGACCTTGCGGACCGTTATGCTGGAGGGCGATATCGGATTGCGACAACTAGGTCCCTCACCCACTCGGCTCTTGAGCATGGTGGCCTGGCTCGCGAGGACCTGTCAGGCCGCGCGGGTGGCGGTGCGTTACCCTGTGCATTTCTTCCGGATCGTGAGATGGCGCGCCCGGCTGGAAGTTGTTGTCGACATCAGCCTTCCGTGGCGACAGCTCTCGAGATGGCATGTAGCAGATAGAACCGGCGATGAAGCTGCTTTTTACCGCCAGATCTCGCTGATATGTCCATTGTATCAACCCGTTGAACTCATAATCCGGCGCGCGAAGTTGTGGCCGGGATCAGCTCGACGAGGTGTGGCAAGCTCTGGTTGTTGCCTCGACGTGCAAGGCGTGCGTCGCCATTCACGCACGGCTTCCGCCTTCTACTTGTCGGCCATTGGTGAGGCCAGGCTATAAGACGATCGCCAATACGTGCACGCAAATCAAGGCAAAGGCTCGGTGTCGGCCGCACGGCGAACCTGGTTCGCGTGGCACTCGAAGCGGGGCTCTGCTGATGATCAGGGGCGGAGCTGGCGATCTGAGGCGCGCCAGGCATCGTCAATCGGCAGCGCTCGTCCCCGCGCTGAGCTCATGCAGGAAGTGCGCGCGCGCTTCAGTGCCACGCTGATAGCGGCGCAGCTGCTTGCGCTGATCCGCGCTCAGCTTGAAGCGCGTGTAGCCGCGACGCGTCAGGCAATAATCGAGCACCGATTGCAGTTGGTCGGACACGTCGACATAGGCCGCGTGACGGAAGATCCCCGTGTACGTGCTGTTGCGGAAGACGACCCGGATCGATCAAGATCATCGCGGACATATAGCCGCTTGCCCCACCCACATAGGATCCACCCGCCAGTGTTGGGTCGAGGCCGCTGACGAACCCGGCGAGCGCGGCGGTGTTCTGCCCAGACAAGGCCACTACCGTGTCGGGTTTCATGCTGACGTCCAGCCCGTAGCTGGTGTTGGCGCATTTCAGCGTATAACCGCGATAATCGGCGAACGAGACGCCCGGTTTGGCCCAGCTGATATTGGAGGGCTTGCGCCGCGCCATCACCGGCGATGCGCACGCCAGAACTGCTACCGCTGCTACCGCCACCTTGATGGGCATGACATCGCTCCCGATGAGGCTCGGTATCGGTATGCCTACGCCCGACCGCCGCCAAGTATCCGGCGTCGCCCCCACTTTCCTGAGACATCTGCCGTCGGCGTAGGAGCATCGCCTCGAAATCCCGGCAGCTCGTTAACCGCGCTTGCCATATGCGTCAGATTGAGCAGGACTGTGATCTGTGGGAGCTGTGCAGAACCTTGTCATCTTCGGGGGCGGTACGGCCGGCTGGATGACTGCGACCGCCCTCGCCGCAACCTTTGGCGAGCGCCTGTCGATCAGCCTTGTCGAGTCCGATGCCATCGGCACGGTTGGCGTCGGCGAGGCGACGATCCCCACGATCCATTGGTTCAACGAGCTGATCGGATTGGACGAGGCAGCGTTTGTCCGGGCCACCCAGGCAAGCTTCAAGCTCGGCATCGAGTTCGTCGACTGGCGCCGACCAGGGCACCGCTACTTCCATCCGTTCGGCCGTTACGGCGTCGATCTCGGCCGGGTCCCGTTTCACCAATGCTGGCTGCGCGCCCGCGCCGACGGGCTGGACCAGCCTTTATCGGCCTACTCCTTGGCAACCAGGCTCGCCGCCGACGGCCGCTTTGCCAAGCCAGCGGTCGATCCACGCTCGATCCTGTCCACGCTTGGTTACGCCTATCATTTCGATGCCGCGCTATACGCCAGGCACCTCCGCGGCTTGGCCGAGGCCAGGGGCGTTCGTCGCTGTGAAGGCAAGGTTCAGAGCGTCGATCGCGATCCGCAGACGGGCTTTGTGACGGCGCTGACCACCGATCGCGGCGATCGGCTGACGGGCGAGCTGTTCATCGATTGCTCGGGCTTTCAGGCCCGATTGATCGGCGGGGCGATGGCCTCGCCGTTCGAGGATTGGTCGCGCTGGCTGCCCTGCGATCGCGCCGTGGCCGTACCGTGCGCGCGAGTGGCAGCAACAACGCCCTACACACGATCGACCCTGCGCACGGCCGGCTGGCAGTGGCGTATCCCGCTGCAGCACCGAACCGGCAACGGCTATGTCTATTCGAGCCAGTTCGCGAGCGACGATGACGCCGCGGCAACGCTGCTCGCCAATCTCGACGGCGCACCGCTCGCCGACCCCCGCGTGCTGCGCTTCACCGCCGGCCTCCGCCGCGAGGCGTGGCGCGGCAACGTCGTCGCCATCGGCCTGTCGGCAGGCTTTCTGGAGCCGCTTGAATCGACCAGCATCCACCTCATCCAGAGCGGCATCGCCAAGTTGATCACGCTGTTTCCCGATGCCGACTGCGATCCGGTGCTGGCGCGCCAGTTCAACAAATTGGTCGGCCGCGACATGGACGGGATCCGCGATTTCCTGATCCTGCATTATCACGCGACGGAGGGGCACGACGCGCCGCTCTGGCGGCAGGCACGTGCCACGGCGCTGCCCGACAGCTTGGCCGACAAGATGGAGCAATATGTTCGCGCCGGGCGGCTGCTGCTGGGCACGGACGAGTTGTTCCGCGAGGCGAGCTGGCTCGCGGTGCTCAACGGCCAGGGCGTCGAGGCGGAGGGATTTGCACCGCTCGCCGCCACGCTCGATGGCGCAACCAACCGTCGCCAGCTGGATCAGATAGAAAGCGTGATCGCCAGGGCCGTGCCGACGCTGCCGCCCCACGACGATGCGATCGCGGCGATGATGGCCGCGCGATGAGCAGCCCCACGGTGCGCCTCCGCCGCCTCGGCCACGAGGGCGAGCCCGTGGCGGTCATCGACAATTTCATCGCCGATCCCGACGCGCTGCGAGGCTTTGCCGAGACGCAGGAATTTGAACCCGCAGGACGGCACTATCCCGGCATCAAGGCGCGATTGCCCGATCATTACCTCAGTACCCAGGGACCGTTGATCGCGACCATCGCCAGCAAGGCGTTGGGGCTTGCGGGGCCGCTATCGCTGCTGGAGGCCCGCTTTTCGGTCGTCACCGCTCCGCCGGATGCCCTGTCGCTCGAACAGCGCCTGCCGCATGTCGATGCGCTGGAGGAAGGACGGTTGGCGCTGATCCACTATCTCGTCCCCGGCGGAACCTATGGCACCGGCTTCTACCGGCACCGCGCCACCGGTTACGAGACGATCGATCCGGACCGTCGCGACCGGTATTTCGCCGCGCTCGACCATGATCTGCGCACGCAGGGGCTCCCCGACAGCTATATCGCCGGTGATACGCCACTTTACGCGCAGACCGACAGCATCGACGGGGTCTATAATCGCGCATTGCTGTACCGCAGCCGGCTGCTGCATTCGGGCGCGATCCCGCGCGGTGCCGCCCTGCCCGCCGATCCCCGCACGGGGCGGTTGACGGTCACCGGCTTCTTCGCCGCCTAAGATCCCCTGGGCGGTCGCACCGCGAGGTAGACGGTGCTCCACAGCTGCGCCGCATTGGACTCGTCGACATCTGCCTTGCCCGCACCGAACGCGACGATGCGGTAGCCGCCGTCACGATAGGCCCAGGACCATAGTTCCGACCCGCGGATCGCCCTGCCCTGCGCGATCGCGCGCCACAACGCACCCTGCGCCGCTGTCAGCTGGGCGCGGGTGGTCGGCGGCAGGTCGGTACGCGCCAGCTGGCGCTCCAGCCCGGCGGCAAGAAGCGCCTGCTGCCATGACCAGATCACCGCGCCATGATAGGCTGCCGGCGTGAAGCGCGCTTGGATATCGGTCGACGCAAAGGCTGCATTGGCGACGAGCAGACCGACGTCGGTCAGCAGTCCCGCCGGAAACGGCCGCATGATCGCCCCAATGAAGGTATCGAGATCGGCGGGCGACGGGCGGCCGAAGAGCAGCGCGAAGCCTTCATCCGAATTGACGATGGGAACGGGCCGGCCGGCCTTGTCCAGCGACAGCGCATGGAACGTCAGCGGCTGCTGGCCCAGCGCGGCGAGCGCGGGGCCGGCGGGAACACCAAGGGCCGCCGCATAGCGAGGCACCCGTTCCCGGGCTACGCTTGGCGCGACCTCGACGCGGAACAGCGGCGGTGCCTTGTCTCGCCACAGCTGCGCGGTCGCCGCCGCCTGGGCGAACGCCTGGCGGTCTGCGGCAGTCAGATATGGATCGAGCAGGCCCGCACGAAATAGTCGGCCCGCTGCGTCGATGGCGGCAGGCACCAGCGCGGCATTGATGTCATACGGGTAGATGCCACCACCGAGCCCGTCCTCGCTGTCGCGCCATTCACCGGTTAGACGGCCAGGCTTGATCGCGACCAGGGTCTGCGCCGAAGGCGCCGCGGCGAACGGTGCTGCCTGGGCAAGGACAAAGCGCAGGTTGCGACACAGCGCCTTCCCGGTGGTCTCGCGCTCGCCGGGGTGGCGCTCGCTGGCAAGCGACGCGGCCAGGTAACGCCTCGCCTGTGCGCGGTCGGCCCCGAGCAGATAATCCGCGGCGACCGGCGCCAGCATATAGTCGTCGTCGACCATGCCATCGTCGAGCTCGGGTGCGTCGCCCTCGCGACCGGCCTTGCGGTTTGCCACGAGCGCGAACTCGCCGATCCCCTCCTCGTGCGCGACCTCACCACCGGGCGACAGCCGTGCGATCACCGCATTGAGCCCCGCCTCGATGGCAGCCGGCTGCAGCACGGGCATCAGCAGGCGTACTGACATCAGAGTGTCGCGGCCGAAATAGGTATCGAACCGCCACGATCCGGCGAGGAACTTCTCGCGATAGCTGAGAAAGGCGAGCGCATTGCGCGCCGCCGGATCCGCCGCGGCGCCCGCGGTGAGCAGCGCCGCGGTCGGGATCGGCGTCAGCGGTGTCTCGCCGGTCAGCGCGGAGATCTCGATGCTGATGCGGCCGCCAGGACCGGCCACGATGGCGCCGCCGTCGATCCGCCCCTCGACGACGCGCAGGCTGAGTTCATAGCCTGCGCCGCCATCCAGCCGCGGTCGTTGCCATGTCATCACCTTGCCTCGAATTGTCGGCGCAGGCGCCGCGATCTCGGCCGGGAAGGTGCCGACCGCCTGATAATCGCGCAGGAAGCGGATACTCGACAGCACCGCCTGCTTCGGCACCAGCCGCCCTGCCTCGACGCTGGCCGCAGCGATGATGCCGTGAAGGCGGCCGCGGTTGATCGGTCGCGGCGCGGCGCCGAGCCGCCAGGTCACCGGACGATCAGTGGCCGCGAACCACAGCCCGACGCCGCTGTTGCCCGCCGGAAAAGCGACGAGGATGCGCGGCTCCACGCCGTTGCGCAGCAGCAAGTGCGCAGCAACCGGGCCGGAGCGAACGAAGGCGTTGAGATTTTGCCCCTCGGTGAGCTGGAAGGCGAGTTCGGGGCGCGGGGTGACCGGCGCGGCGGCACAGGTCATCAGGGCGAGGGCTGCCGCCATCGTCATCCGCACAGCGCTGGTCATTCTTTCGATCCTCACTGGGGGAGCGCCCGCTCGCCTCGGCGGCCGGCGCCCCTCTCTTCCTGCTCGCCGCAGCTCAGAACTTGACCGTCAGCGATCCGCCATAGGTGGTGCCGGCAATGCCGCGGGCATAGAAATAGCCGTCGGTGATCGCCTGGGTCTGGCCCTGTCGCGGATTGCCCTCGGTCAGCCCGATGACGTTGAAGATATTGTCGGCGTTGAAATTGGCCTGGATCCGGTCGTTGATGTTCACCGTGACGCCCGCGCTGGTCACGCCGTAGCTCGGCAGCGCGACACCGTTGCCGGCATCGGCAAAGATGCGGCCGATGAACTTGTAGCGGCCATAGACCTCGCCGAGGCCATGGGGCAGCTTGAGCGCAGGGGTGATCGTGAACAGCTTGGCCGGGGTCCGTTCAGGACGATTACCCTCGAACTGCGCCCCCTGGTTGACGCCATCGATCTGCAGGTTGAGCAGCTTGGGCTGCTGGAACACCCCCTGGAAGTCGACCGAGAACCACGCGATCGGGCGGATGTTGACATCCACCTCGACACCCCGGGTGCGCAGGTCGGCGTTGATGTTCTGCTGCTGCGAGGGATTGTCGGGGTTGGCGAAATTGTAGTTCTGGTTGCGGAAGTTGGTCTGGAAGACGGTGGCCGAACCGCTGATGAAGCGGCGGTACTGATAGCGGACCCCCGCCTCGTACAGCTCGATCGTCGTGATCGGATCGGTGTTGTTGGTCTGGAAGCCGTCGGCATAGCGCGCGTAGATCGCGAGGTTGGGCGTGAACTGATAATTGGCGCCGACCGTATAGGCGAGCTTGCGCTGCGTCCGCTGCGTCACTGCATAGGTGCCGTCGAACGTCGAGCCGACGGTGCGGACCACCCCCGGCACGCCGGGCTGCACTGGCTGGTTGACCGCCGCGGCCTGGCCATCGAGGAACTTGGCGTCGTTGATCTCCCACCGCAGACCGCCGTCGATATGCAGATCGCCGATGGCGAGCTCGTCATTGGCATAGAAGGACACGGTGGAATCCTTGCGGGTGCGGATACCCGCCCCCCAATCGCCATAAGACACCAGCCCGTTGTCGGACAGCGTGCCGACCACCGCATTGGCCGCGTTGAGCGCGACGATGTCGTAGATGTCGCTGTTGGTGCGGACATCGTTGACGACGCTCGCCGTCGCCGACTGATCCTGCGCGCGCGTGACGTCGTAATACATCACGCCCGCGGTCAGCGAGTTCTTGAAGCCGCCGCTTTCATATTCCCACGTGCCGCCGGCGTTGATGCCATAGTCCTTGCCGTCGACCGCATCGTGGTTGAGCGTGGTCCGCTGCAGGAAGCCGTTGCCGTTCAGCGCATTGAGCGCCCCCACCTGTTCCGACCCGAGCACGGTACCGGTGCGCAGGTTGCGGATGCCGAAGTGGGTCGTCGCCGGGAAGGCGGCAAAGCCGGCCCGCAGCAGGTCGATGATCGGCGACACCGCCGGGTTGGGCGTCAGATAGTTGACCGCACTCGTCAGGCCGGCGTTGCCGGTCCCGGAGCCGGGGAACAGCCCGTTGAAGTCGTACGAATATTTGAGATAGCGACTGTGCAGGAACAGGGTGAAGCTGTCGCTGACCGGCGCTTCCATGTCGATCCGGAACTGCGCCGTCTTGGCCTTGATCCCGTCCTGATAACGGAAATCGCGAAACCCGCTCGGGTGAGCAAAGGTCGAGACCGGCACCTGGATGCTGTTGAAGGCGTCGCCGCCGACGTTGCCAAATTGCGTGTCGAGGCTGGGAATGCCGCCGGGCTTGCCATCGGTGAAGCGATAGGGCTGGTCGGCATAATAAGCGTTTTCGATGTCGCCGCCCTTGGCGGAGAGGCGGATGTAGCCGCCGCCCTCGGGACGGTACTCCAGCATGCCTTTGACGCGCCAGCCGCGGTAGTCGAACGGATTGTCGCGGATGCCGGGGCTCGATTGGAAGTAGCCGCCGACGTTGAACGCCAGCTTGTCGGTGATCGGCGCCGATAGATAGGCATCACCGCGCTTCATGCCGTAATTGTAGAAGGTGCCGCGGCCGATCGCTTCGGCGCGTTCGAAATTGGGGGTCTTGGAGACGAAGTTGATCGTCGCGCCGGCGCCATTGACGGTCAACACGCCCGACGAGCCGCCCTTGACGGCTTCGAGCCGGTCGATCGTCAGATCCTGGTCGAAAAAGAAATCCGCCCCGCCGCCGTTGTACAGGATCGGCATGCCGTCTTCCTGCAGCTGGACGAACCGCTGGCCGCCGCCCTGCAGGCCGCGAACCGAGTAATTGTTGGAAACGGCGCCCGCGGTCGCCTCGACGAAGATACCCGGGATCAGCTCGAGCATGTCGGCGGTCGAGCGCGGCGCCTTGCGGTCGATGTCGTCGCGACTCGCCAGCGTGATATCGGCGGACGAGGTGATGAGCGGCCGGTTGCGCGTCGTCTGGCCGGTGACGACGATGTCCGCTTCCTGCGTGTCCTGCGCCGCGTCGGGCGTGGCCGTCGGGTCCTGGGTTACCGATGGCGCTGACTCCACGCTCTGTGCGCAGACCGGGAACGGCAAGGCGGCACAACCCGCCATCAGCGCTGCACGCAGCGCGCGACGATTGATCATCGATCTTCTCCCAACGACCCAGCCCTTCTGATGAGGCCGGTACCGAATCATTACGCGTGTCACGGTCGGAGAACAATCCACGCAGCCGTAACGATCTGTTACGCTGTGCAATATCGGGGGAGACCGCCGCGGGTTCACGGCAGCGCGGCAGCACAGGTCAGCACCGGCTCGCTGGCCGACGACCAGCATCACCGCGCCGAGCCACATCCGACGTGCGACCGTCGGTTCCGCGCCATGACGGGTCCAACGTCGGCCTCCTGCCCCCCGGTGCCGGCGCCCATGCGCCATGTCGAGCGAGCACCCGCGACCCGCGCCGCGCCTGTCACATCGACAGCGCCTGGGTGTAGCCGGTGAGCTCGAGATAGCCGCGCCCCCCGGGCACGCGCACCGCGCCTTCCCAATAGACCGGCAAGCCGCCTCGGCGCGCGTCGAGTTCCTGCGCGGCGAACAACGGCGTCAGCCGCCGCGTCGTCACCTTGCCGTCGATGCGGACGCTGAGATCCTGCATCACCGGGTAGACCGCGCCGGTCGCGCGGCTGCGCCAAGTCGCGACCGGCCGGAACACGACGTCGCCCGGTCCGAGCACCACCGTGCGCCCGTCGGGCCGTCGCAACGACCCGCCCGCCCATAACGTGCCCCCGCCCTTGCGGCGGATGCGGAACGCCATCAGCGCCGAGCCGTCGTCGAGGTTGAGGCCGGTCCAGTCCCAGCCCTGCGCCGCCGGCGCGAGATAGTTGGACGACCATTCGCGATCGAGCCACGCCTCGCCGGTGACCGCCACCCGCCGTCCGCCGCGCAGCACCGTGCCTGATACGCGCAGGTGCGGGACCGAATAATAATAGCTCGCCTCGTCAGGTCGCGGGCCCTTGCGGCTATAGCCGCCAACACCCTCGGCCAGCGGCGGCTGGGTCGGCTGGAAGGCGAGCGCAAGCCCGAAGCCGTCGGCGGCGACCGTCGTCCGCCAGCGGCCGTCCGCGCCACGGCGCAGCCGCCAGTCCCTGATCGCGATATCCGCATCACCGGTGGCCGCCGCGGCGAGCCCGAAGCCCTGCCGCGCGGCACGCTCGCCATGCAGCAGCCGCCCGCTCGCCGGGTCGGACAGTGCGGCATGCGCGAACAGCACCTGGCGTGCGGCGAACCGGCTCGGGTTGCCCGCCTCCACCGGCGGGCGGGTCCGGAAGAAGGTCACCTGGAAGCCGAGATCCTTGCCGTCGGCGGTCCGCAACCAGCCGGTGACATACCACCATTCGGTGCGGAATGCCGGGTGTGCGCCGTGATCCGCCGGAAAGCGCAGCATGATCCCGGGGCGCACCTGCGGGTATGGCGTCGCTGCCGGGGCGGCGACCGCAACCGCCGCCGCCGCCAGCCAGCCGGATATCGTCGTCCATCGCCTCATCACCAATCCTCCCGCACCGAGGTGATCGCGCTGCGCGCCGTGGCGCGCCGCCCGGCGAGCACCGCGGTGATCGCCGCCGCGCCGGTCAGCGCCGCCGCCACGCCGAGCAGCGTGCCGACGGGGATCCGCGTCGTCATCGTCCAGTTGAACGATTGCGGGTTGATGACGTGGATCAGCACCTGCGCCAGCACCAGGCCGAGCCCGATACCGGCGAGCGCCCCCGTCAGCCCGACGATCGCCCCCTCGCTCGCCAGCATCGCGGTGAGCTGGCGGCGGGTGAGGCCAAGATGGCGCAGCATGCCGAACTCGCGTTCGCGCGCGATCGTCTGCGCCGACATCGTCGCGGCGACGCCCGCCAGCCCGACCAGGATCGCCACCGCCTCGAGCAGGTAGGTCACCGCGAAGCTGCGATCGAACAAGGTCAGCGCAAATCGCCGCAGCGTCGCCGGCCGCGTGATCTCGACCTGGCCGCGCAGCGCCGCCGGCAACCGCGCGGTCAGCCCCGCCGCGACCCGGTCGATATCCTGCCCGGGGGTGACGGTCACCGAGATCTCGTCGCGGCCATCATCGCCGGTGAGGCGCTGGTAATCGGCTTCGTCGATCAACACCGCGCCGGCCTGGCGGCCATAATCGCGCCAGACCCCGGCGACGACAAAGCGGGTGCGGCCGGCGATCGGCAGGTCGACCGCCGCGCCCGGGTTCCAGCCGTACAGTCGCTGCGCCGGCTCCGACACCCACACCGGCAACGCCCCTGGGGACAGCGCCGGCGCCCGATCGATCAACACCAGCAGCGGGTCGCGCCCGCCCCGCTCCGGCCGAGCGATCAGGCTGATCGGCGGGCGATCGACCGCGATCGTGAGCGGCAATTGCCGGCTGAACGCCACGGTGGCGATCCCCGGTGTCGCCGCCAGCCGCGCGCGCGTCGCGGGATCGAACGACGCGCCGGCGGTGGTGCGGGCATACAGGTCCGCGCCCAGCACCTGCCCGAGCCAATCGTCGACGGCGCCGCGGAAGCTCGTCACCATCGTCGCCATCGCGATCATCAGCGCAGTCGAGGCGACGATCCCACAGAGCGCCGTTGCCGCTTCGCCCGGTGCCCCGTGCAGATGCCGCACCGCAAGCAGGCGCGGCACGCTGCCGCGCTGCTGGCGGGCGAGCGGCGACAGCAGCGCCCGCGCGAACCACGGCACCCCGGCGACGCCGCCGGCGAGCATCAGCGCCATGCCGGCGAAGCCGAACAACGGAAGGCCGCCGACCGCGGGCAGCAGCGCGGCGCCGCCGCCCGCCGCGAGCAGCGCCGCCGCCGGCCACCAGGCGACGGCGCGGCGCGGATCGAGCACGTCGCCGGCGTTCTTCAGCGCCGCCGCCGGCGCGGCCCGCGCGGCAACCCGTGCCGGCAAGACGCTGCCGAGGCAGGCCGCGAGCAGGCCGAGCGCGAAGAAGCCGAGCGCCGCGGCGGGCTGGAACACCACCCGCGCGGTGCCGCCCGCGAAATAGCCGGCGCCGAGATCGCCACCAAACCAGTGCAGCGCCGCCCATGCCAGGCCATATCCCGCCAGCAGCCCCGCCGCCGACCCGACCACGCCGATCGCCACGCCCTCGACTACCACCGCGGCCACCACCCCGCCGCGCGGCATGCCGAGCGTCCGCAACAGGGCAAAGGCGCGCTGGCGGCGGATCACCGACAGCGATTGCGCCGAATAGACCAGGAAGCCGCCGGTCAGCAGCGCGACCAGCGCCAGCATGTCGAGATTGACCCGATAGGCGCGCGACAGCGCATCGCCCTGCGCGTTCTGCGTCGCCGCGGTGGCGATCACCGCATCGGCGGGCAGCAGGCGGCGCAGCGCCGGCTCGGCCGCGTCGCGGTCCGCCAGCGCCAGGTCCACCCGGTCGATCCGGCCCAGCCTGCCGAACCGCCATTGCGCGGCGGCAATGTCGATGACGCCGATGGCGGTATCACCTGCGGCAGGCAGCGTGCCGACGATCCGCAACGGCACCGTCCGCCCGTTGGCGACGATCTGCACGGTCGCGCCCACCCGCGCGCCGCTCTGCAGCAGCGCCTGGCGCGAGAGGAACAGCGCCGCCTCGTCGAACACGGCGTCGTTCTCCTGGTCGGGCCCGGCCGGGCGCAACCCGATCAGCGACGGCGTCACCGCCGCAGCGCGGATCACGTCGACCCCCAGCAGCGTCAGCCGGGTCCGCCCGATCCGCGCCTCGAGGCTCACTACCGGACTCGCGTCGCCGACCCCCGCAGCGGTCGCGATGCGCGGGTAGACGCGTTCGTCGAACCCGAGCGGGCTGGTGGCGTGGACCGACAGCTCGGCAGCACCGCTGACGCCGCGCATCGCGCCATCGAATGACGCGAGCGCCGAGCCGTTGACGAGGTGGACGGCAAAGCCGAGCGCGACGCCAACGGCGATCGCGACCGCGGTCGTCAGAAAGCGGGCGGGATGAAACCGCCACTCGCCGCCGATCAGCCAGCCTAGCGCCAGCCGACCCGACGATGCCCCGGCCTGCTCAGCCACGCCGGTCGACCAGCCCTTCCGCGCCGAGCGTCAGCACGCGGTCGGCGATCGCGGCACTCGCCTCGGAATGGGTCACCATCACCCCGGCGGCGCCATGGCCGCGCACCGCGTCGGCGAATAGCGCCAGCACCCGCGCCGCCGTCTCCGGATCGAGATTGCCGGTCGGCTCGTCGGCCAGGATCAGCGCAGGGCGATGGACGAGTGCCCGGGCGATCGCGACCCGCTGCAGCTCGCCGCCCGACAGGTCCCGCGCATAGCCCTCGCCGCGCCCGGCAAGGCCGACGGCGTCGAGCATCTCCTCGGCGCGCCGTTCGGCCACCGCGGCATCTGGCGAGACCAGCGCCAGCGGCAGCGCGACATTCTGCCGCAGCGTCAGATAGGGCAGGATGTGAAAGGCCTGGAACACGAAGCCGATCCGCTCGCGACGCAGCCGGGTGCGGGCGGTCTCGTCGAGGGTGCCCAGCATCACCCCGTCGATCGCGACGCTGCCGCCGTCGGCGTCATCGAGCCCGGCAAGGATGTTGAGCAGCGTCGACTTGCCGACGCCGGATTCGCCGATGATCGCGACCAGCTCGCCCGCGCGAACCGCCAGGTCGAGGTGCTGGAACAGCCGGCGTGGCCCCGTCGCGGATCCGGGCACCGACTTGGTCAGCGCCTGCACGTCGAGCAAGGGTCCCGTGGCAAGCCCAGCCCCCCTGCCACCTTCCCAGTCCGAATTGTCGCCCACGCCCATCGATGCTCCTGCCCCGCGCCGGTTCGCCGTCGCGGCAGCGCAAAGTCGGTACAATTGGGCGTCGTCTTCAGTTCCCCTCAGCCATCATCGGCCGCGTCATCATCGATCGTCGCCGGGATTGTCGCGCCAGATGCGCTCCGCCAGCAGCGTCGCAAAGCCGAGCCAGGCGACGAACGGCACTGCTGCAGCGGCGGCTGGTTTGTCGACCTTGGCGGCGGTGACGACATAGGCCGCGCCGGTCGCGACCATCGCGCCAGAGGCCGCCGCGCTCGCTCCCAGCCGCTTCTCGCGAAAGAACAACTGCGTCCAGCCGCCCACCATCGCCGTGTTCAGCAGCCACAATCCGACCGCCGCGTTGCGCGTCGTCCCGGCCGGCTGTCGAAGCAGCCGGTACCCCCCGAGCGCAAGTCCCGTCTCCAGCACCGGCCAGACCGCGCCGAACGCCGCATCGGGCGGCGTATAGCCGGGCTTGTCCAGCCGGTGGTACCAGCGACGAATGCCGGGGTGCGACGGGTCGGGCGCGTTGCGCCGCCCGATCATCGCGCTGGCGCCGAGCACCACGCCGACCGCGCCGAGCGCCAGCAGCGGCGACAAGCCTGTCGGCGCTGGGGTGGTCGAGGCGATCGGCGGTTGTTCGGGGGTCGGCGTATCGTAGCGCGAAAGGTCGATCTCCTTCGAGCGGCCGCCAAACAGCTTGGCGGCGACGCCGCGTACCGCGGGGCGGCTCGCCACGCTCAGCGCGCGGTGGAGCAGCCGGATGCCGATCCTGCTGTGCGGATTGGCCAGTCGCGGCGCGATTGCGGGCACGCCCTGCGCCGCCTCCACCGTTGCCCGCATCACCTCCTCATACCCCCCCATCCCCACCCGCAGATCGATCGAGCGGATGAGCTCCTGCGCCAGGACATAGGCGCCGGTGATCGCCAGCGTCGTGCCGTAGCCCGCAATCGGCGTCGCGCACCACGCGGCATCCCCGGTCAGCACGACGCAGCCGCTCGACCAGCGTGGCATCCGCACCTGGCGGAGGACGTCGAAGTAGAAGTCGTCGGTCACGTCCAGTCCGTCCAACACGCGGCCGCTCTGCCAGCCCGCGTCGGCAAAGCGCTCGCGCAGCCACGCCTTCTGCCGATCGGCGCCCCACTCCTGCTCGCCACCGGGCGACTGTTGCACCGACAGCATGGCGCGCGCGGTGCCGTGCCGGTCGGGACGGAGTGATACGCTGCGGCCGCCCGGCGCATTGTACCAGCGCCACAAGCGATCGTCGTCGGCTTGCCTCGGAATGGTGAAATAGGCGATCGTCAGGTTCATCCAGCGCGGATCGTTCTCGCCTGGAAAGACCAGCTCCCGCGTCCTCGATCCCACGCCCTCGGCGACAATAACCGCATCATATCGTTCGACGGTGCCGCTGGCGAAGGTGACGGTCGCGCCGTCGTCGTCCTGCTCGACGCCCACGATGCTGTCGCCGAACCGGTAGGTCGCGTGCTCGCGGGCGGGCTCGTAGAGCAGCCGGGCCAGGTCACCACGCAGGATTTCCATTTCGGCGGTCGGCCCGTCAGCGCCGGTGTCCGCGGCAAGGAACTGCGCCGCAACCCTGCCATCCTCCTCGACCCAGGCGGTGCCCTCCTCACCTGTGCCCTGCTCCAGCGCCTTCTGTTCGAGGCCCATCCGGCGCAGCACCTCGCGACCGGGCCCGCGCACGTCGATGTTCTGGCCGCCGTCGCGAAACTCGGGCGTACGCTCGACCACCGTGACGTCGAGGCCGGCGCGGCCCAGCCACCATGCGACGGTGTTGCCGGCGACGCTCGCGCCGGTAATCAGAATGCAACGGGACATGGGCATGCTACTCCTCGTCGGCCTAACGGACAGGAGCGGATAAGCGCTTCACACGGCGCGCTCGCTGCTTCGACACAAGCGAGCTATCCTGCTCGGCTGTCGCTCCAGCTGTGTCGATGGCGCCTTGCTACCGGCCTTGGTTCGGCTGCAACCCAGGCGGGCTCAATTGCCTGCGGCATCGACGGTGAACACCATTGGCTTGCCCCGCGACATCGGCTCCCAGCCGGCCGCCATGGCGGCACGCACGCACCGCGAAATGGTTGCGTCGTCGAGTTGAAGACGACCGCGCGGCAAGCCCTTCAGGAGCCGCTTAGGCGCTGGAAATTCCACCCACGCTTCGCGTTTGGCATCGCGCTGGAGAAGGGCGATGGTCATTCCCTTCCAACCATCGTCATCCGACTGATGCGGTTCACGCTGGAGGTGCCAATCAAATGTGGCGCCATCGACATCGATGGTGCCGCCGTTGCTGTGGGATTTCGACATAAGGGATGTTCTAGCATGCTAGAGATCCGGCGTGCCAGGCTCGTGGCTCAGGCCGGCTGACGTTCAAGACAGCCGGTGTTCACGCCGACCTGATCCCAGTCGTTCGACGCTGCCGCAGCGCTCCGGGCAAGGGGCCGTTCGTGCAAGTCGATGACAGGCGCTTCAGGCGAGTGAGATCACCCTTTTGACGGCTCGCGGCGATCAATAAGGGACTAGCTACCGTGGGAGCAAAGCCGACACGCTGGACGGCCAGTCTTCTCCAATTACGACGAGCTGATGGCGTCGATCGCTTCGCGGACCTTGTCCTGACCGCGGGCGGTCAACGACATGTTGCCGGCGCGGCCCTCTGTCGTCAGCTGCACCATTCCCGCGTCCTGCAAGGCCATAATCCACCGCCAGGTGATGCCCGGCGACGAGCCGATGGTCCTTAGCGCATCAGCGATGACCAGGTCGGTCCCCGACGCCGAGCTGATGAAACTCTCAAGGAGAAGGTGGAGAGAAACATTGATGGGAGCCTGGTCACCAAGGGTCGCGGCAAGGGATTTGTTGATCGTCACCAGCTTGCGAGCATCAAGCAGGCGCCTTCCGTCTTCTGCCGAAAGCGTTGGATGTCGATCGAGCTCATTCATGGCCAATCATCCCCTTTCTTGTTTTTGTTCGATACCGGCAACAACGTCGATAACCTGTTCAAGTTGCGCCACTGCTCCGGTCGCGCCGACGTGCGTCAATGCGGCAGCAGCTTGTTCGAGCAAAACCTTGGCGCGATCCATCCAGACCTGGTTATTCGGATGATCACCCTCTCCCGAATCCCGCAAGTCGCGACGTACTTCGAGGGCCGCGACCGTGCGCCTGGCCAACGCTTCCAGTGCGTTGCGCTCATCGCCATCAAGGCCCTGACGGGCCTGGCTGTCGATGACGCACAGCGTACCTATCTGGGTGCCATCGCGCACCACCAGCGGGATACCGGCGTAAAAGCGGATCACGCCCTCGCCCACCGCCTTTAGATCACGAAACCGCTTATCCTTGCTCGCATCGTCGACGATGAATGCTCCGGCCTGCTGCACGGCGACGGCGCAAATGGATTGGTCGATAGGGTCACCATCATGGCTTAGCCCCGTCTTGGCCTTGAACCACTGGCGGTGATCATCAACCATCGAGATCGTCGATATGGGAGCGCCGGTGAGGAACGCGGCATCGCGGACGATCTGGTCGAAAACTGCTTCGGCAGGGGAATCCATGATGCCATACCGACTGAGCATTTCAGCCCGCTTTGCGGCGTCGTCGCCCTCACCCATCTCGTTCTTCTTCACCTGCGCACGCGAGCGTTGGTCACATTGGCTCACTGGATAAAGGCTAGAACGCTTGATCACTGTTCGCAACACCACGGCGTGTGACAGCCAGGTGGCGACGCAAAACGAGCCGACCCTATTCTCGCCGCAGTGGTCGTGACGACGGCCGCTGTCCGGGAACGAACGGCAAGCGGACCGCGGCCGAGACGATCTTGCTTTTCTTCTCGCAAACGCCGGCCGGCAAGCTTTTCCAAGCAAGCCAGAACCGAAATACACACCATTGTGGTTTTAATCTTCTGCTCGACCCTCCGCCCGGCGCCAACCGCTCCGCCTGACTAGAATTTTCGTTGTTGGGAAACCAGTTTTAAAGGTAGCTTTGCTTACTGGCGTGATGCGAAGCGTCCCCGATCTATCGGCCAACACTGGCTCGTGCGTGTCACAGGGCGTTCTTCTCAAGCTTCAAAACACCGTTCTCGAGATGATCGCCACAGGCGAGACGCTCGCATCGACGTGTACGCTTCTCTGTCTTGAAGTGGAGGCTCTGCTACCCGACGTGATCTGCTCGGTGCTGACCGTCGACTCGCTGGGCTTCCTCCACCCGCTTGCAGCGCCCAGCTTGCCGGAGGCATATTCCCTTGCCCTCGACGGGGTGGCCATCGGTCCGATGTCAGGATCGTGCGGCAGCGCCGCGCACTTTGGCACCGATGTGAGCGTCTCTGACATCGAGAACGATCCTCGGTGGGCGAAGTACAAGCACCTTGCGCTGCCGCATGGGCTCCGCGCCTGCTGGTCGAGCCCAATCCGCGACATGCACGGTACGACGATTGCGACCTTCGCTTTCTACTATCGGGATCGCAGGTCGCCGACGGACTTCGAACAAACCGTCGTCGCCAGCTGCGTCCACCTCTGCCTGATCGCCATAGATCGGCATCAGCGCGTGATCGATCGTGAACGGCGAGCCTTCACGGATGCTCTTACGGGCATGGCAAACCGCGCAGCCTTCAACGCTGCCTTGGCAGACCTCGATTGCCGTGCTGCCGGTAGCTGGGCGCTGTTCGTCGTCGATCTCGACAACCTCAAGGTGGTGAATGACACCTTCGGCCACCTGGCCGGGGACACTCTGCTCCAGGTCGCCGCCAGTCGCATCACCTCGGCGGCCTACCCCGCCCGAGCCTATCGCATCGGCGGCGATGAGTTTGCGATCATCATTGAGGCTCCACAGGCGCTCGTGTCGCTCGAGGAAACCGCACAAGCCATTCTGAGCGAGCTTGCCCTGCCTGCCGATTGCGGCGGCCAGATCGTGGTGCCGCGTGCCACGATCGGGGGAGCAGTACCTTCTGCGGGCGAGCCTTCGGTAGAGCGCGTACGACAGAAAGCCGATTTCGCGCTGTATCATGCCAAGGAGACAGGCCGCGGCGGCTTTGTGCGCTTCTGGCCGGGTCTCGGATCGAGCATGACGCGCCGCTTGACCGCGATCCGGGATGTCACGGCCGCGCTGCGAGAAGACCGGATCGACGCGTACTATCAGCCGATATTCCGGCTCGATACCAGGGAAGTCGTCGGCCTCGAAGCCCTGTGCCGGATGCGCGTGGGGGACACTGTCGTTCCCGCTGCGTCCTTTCACGAAGCGACCACCGACGCTCATGTCGCGACGGCACTGTCGGCTTACATGATAACGCTTGTGGCAGCAGACGTGCGCAAGTGGCTCGACCTCGGCATTCCGTTTCAGCATGTCGGGATCAACGTCTCGTCGGCGGACCTAAGCGGCGGGACGATCGAGCACGTCTTGACCTCGGCGTTCGACCGCGCGGGCGTTTCCCTCGAACATGTCATCCTTGAGATTACCGAGACGGTTTACATGGGCGCCGGCGACCAGGCCATTCAGTCCGCGATCCGCCGTCTGCGAGCCCGCGGCATTCGTGTTGCGCTGGATGACTTCGGCACCGGCTTCGCCTCCCTCACTCACCTGCTCACCGTGCCTGTCGACGTAATCAAGATCGACAAGACGTTCATCGATCACATGGTCCCCGGTGGCGTGAGCACCACCATCGTCGAAGGATTGATCCGGGTCGCCGAGAAGATGAATATCCGCATCGTCGCCGAAGGCGTGGAGACGGAGGACCAAGCCACGCAGCTCACCACGGCAGGATGTGTACTCGGACAGGGCTTTCTTGTGTCTGCGGCGGTGGACCGGCACCAGGCCACGGCCCTTTTGCTCGAACGGTCGCAGCATGCCACCAGCCACTCTGCCCGGAAGCGATCCGGCGCGCCGGGCTGAGACTGGAGGCTCCCGCCCAGATTAGGCCCTTGGTAGATGGGCAACCGACCTCAGCGGCTTGGCGCACCTCGTGGCCGGGACCGCAAACGCGAGTGTCCGCTTCTCCACGCCGAACGTTACGAGCACCAAGCCGCTCGCGTATCAGGTCGCGCCGGACGTTGCTGTTCTCCGTCACGATGCCCGCCTGCCGAATGACACCTTGGGTACGAAGACCGACAGCGCGAGCGTGATCGCAGCGATTAGGAACACGCCCCAGAATGTCAGGTGCAGCCCGTTGGCCAGCCCCGCGCGTGCGGCCATCGCGCCAGTTGCCAGTCCTTGCCCGTGCAACAACTGCTGGATCTGCTGCAACGAGCCCGAATGTCCCCGCGCTAGACTGGCATTAAGCACGGTGCCGAGCACGGTGGCACCGAGCGTGCTGCCAAGATTGCGCGCAAACAGATTAGAAGCCGTGGCCGCGCCTCGCTGCGTCCAGCCGACGCTTTCCTGGATCAGCACGATGGCGGCGGTGCTGAGAAAACCCATGCCAAAGCCCATGACCAGCGAGCCAAGCCCTGCCACCAGCGGCGACATGGTCGGAGACAAAATCACGAAGGCGGCGGCACCCAGCGGCAGCAGCATGGCGCCTGTCACAAGAATGGGCCGAAGCCCAAACCGCGCGAAGTTGCGCGCCCCTAGCGTCGCCGCGATCGGCCAGCCCAAGACCATCGCCGTCAGCATAAAGCCAGCGACCAGCGGTGAACGTCCCATCACCGCCTGCACGTACATCGGCAGGAACGTGGTCAGGCCGATCACCGCCATGCCGCTGAACAAGGTCACGGCGTTGGTCGAAGCAATGGCGCGGTGCGTCCAAAGCCCGAACGCGATCATTGGATCGCGAGCGCGACGCTCCTGCAGAACGAACAGCATCGCGGCAACCAGGCATATCGCGCCGGCAGCCAAGGACGTCTTCCCTCCATCGGCACCGGCCTCCGTCAGCGCCACCATCAGCGCCGCAATCGCCACGGTGAACAACCCTGCTCCCGCTACGTCGACGTTGCGATCGTGCGTAGACACGGTCTCGCGCAAGTAGAGGAAGAACCCGGCGGCCGCCGCCAGACCAATCGGCACGTTGATCCAGAACACCCAGGCCCAGCTGACATGCTGGATGATAAGACCGCCAGCAAGCGGTCCGATCACCGATGACACGCCCCACACACTTGCTAGCCACCCCTGCACCTTGCCGCGCTCGTGGGCAGCATAGAGATCGCCGATGACGGTGATGGACACTGGTTGGATGGCACCGGCGCCAAGTCCCTGAATCAGCCTGAAGGCGATGAGAGCAGGCAGCGACCAGGCGAAGCCGCATAAGACCGATCCGATCAGGAATATGCCGATGCCAATCAGCAGCACGGCCCGTCGTCCATACAGGTCGGCGAGCTTGCCGAACACAACCGTGGTCGCCGTCTGGGCGAGCAGAAACGACGAGAAAACCCATGAATAATATTGGAGCCCGCCAAGTTGCCCGGCGATCTGGGGCATGGCGGTCGATACGATCGTTGCCTCGATCGCGATCATGAACGAGGCAGCCATGACGGCTGCAAGAACCAGCGGACGCCGAACGGCCGGCGGAGCGATGTGGGTCGACTGTTCGGATGGAGTGCTCACGTCAGCCGCGCCCTCCCGAGCAGGCGCGAGAGCCGCCGACACAACCAAGCACGCGCTTGATCACGTTGGGCAGGTCCCCTTGATTGCCGGTTGTTTTCATGCCGAACTCCTAGGTGAATGCCGCAAACGCCTAAGCCGTCGAGTTAGTCGCGCCGCAGGAGTTTACCGACGGGCGCGTCCATCACGCGCACCCTGATGCCGGTGGAGCACCATAGCGGCCCGTCGCCGTGGTGGACGCGCGTGGCAGTGCAGGAGGATGGTGCCCGGCACCGAGGGCGAGCAGCATCGCCAGGCGCATCAGCTAGGCTGCCATCCAGTCGCCTTCGGCATCATCAACAGCGGCGAAGACATCCCCGTCAGCCTGCTGCTTGCGAAGATGAGCCCGCACCGCCTCGGGGTCGCCGTCGCGGGGGAACGTACGGTCGGCTCGCGCAGCGTCGGCAAGGCCATCCACCCAATCGCCGCGGCCGCGCTGCGTCAGCAGCCAGCGCCCAAACGCCACCCTGAGCGGCTCCGCGTCGTCATCGTAGTCAGCCATCTCGCACCCGCTAAATCGTTGAGCAAGCTCAATGACCGGTTATTTATGTTCTTGCAATGTTCTTGCGGCGGCAGCCGTGATGAGTCTAATCGTGGAGGGCGCCGCTTCGCGGTGATTCGCCATTGCTGGAGCACGAAATGCAGCATGATCTGCAGCTGCGGGCGGCTGCCCGGGCTATTTACGAGAACGTCCGTCCGACAGAAGATGGGAATTTGGTGGCGTTCGAGGATGCCGGACGGGCCGGCACGGTGCATTACCGGCAGGCGGTAGGCGCCGCTCAGGAGGCTCGCGGCACGCTGACCGCCCGGCATGAACAACTCCTGCTCGCCGCGATCCTCTAGGCAATGGCGTCGATCAAGATGTTCCGGCCGGCTCGGCGCGAGTTGACGCTGCACGATCTGCCGTTCGCGCTGGTGCCGCGGGAAGTGCCGTTCTTCCTGTGCGACACACCCGCCGGCTTCCCCTCGCCTGCCCAGGACGACATGCAGGAGCCGATCGACTTGGGCGCCTGGCTCGTCGAGCATCCTGCCGCCAGCTACATCATGCGGGTCGACGGTCACTCGATGGCGGGCGCCGGGATCAACGATGGTGATCTGATCGTCGTCAACCGCGCGAAGAAGCCGAAAGCCGGCGCGATCGTCGTCGCGCTGGTGCACGGCGACCGCACCCTCAAGCGCCTTAAGTGGGTAAATGGCCGACACTGGCTCATACCCGAGGCTGACGGTTTTGCCGACATTCTGGTCGATGAACATGTCGAGATCTGGGGCGTGGTTGTCGGCGTTGCGCGCAGGATGGCGTGAGCACACCCGTCGCCCTGATCGACTGCAACAACTACTACGTCAGCTGCGAGCGTGCCTTTGACGCCAGCCTTGCCGGCGTCCCCGTCATTGTCCTGTCGAACAACGATGGCTGCGCGATTGCGAGGTCCCCCGAGGCAAAGGCGCTCGGGATCAAGATGGGCGATCCGATCCATCACCTGCGCGACAAGGTCCGCCAGCATGGCGTCCAGGTGCGCTCGTCAAACTATGCGCTGTACGGCGACATGCAGCGCCGGGTGATCGCGGCCTGCGAGCCGTTCGCCCGTGACGTCGAGATCTACTCCATCGATGAGACGTTCATCGATCTGGCCGGCTTCGAGCAGCGTGATCTCGTCGCTCACGCGCAAGCCATGCGTGCCCAGGTTCAGCAGTGGACCACCATTCCGACCTGCGTCGGCATCGCCGAGACCAAGACCCTGGCCAAATTGGCGAATGCCGCCGCCAAGAAGAACCCGCGGTTCGGCGGGGTTGCCGATCTGCGTGATGAGGGCACGCGCCGCGAGGTGATGGACGCCTTTCCCATCCGTGACGTCTGGGGTGTCGGGAGTGCGACGGCGCGCAAGCTGGCTGAGATGGGGATCCATACCGCCGCAGCGCTGCGCGAGATGCCGACGAAGCAGGCGCGTGGCATTGGCACCGTCGTGCTCGAGCGCCTCGTCGCCGAGCTGCGCGGCGTGCCATCCAATGCCGTTGAGACGGTCGAGCCGCGCCGAAAGGGCATGGCGGTCACCCGATCGTTCGGCACCCCGGTTTGCGATTTCGATCGAATGATGGGCGCGCTCTCCCAATATGCGTTGCGTGCCGGCGAAAAGCTGCGGTCCCATGGATTGGTGGCGGCCCGGCTCACGGCGTTCTTCCATACCAACCGCCACAAGCCTGATCGCCCGCAATATGGCGGCTCGCGGATGGTGACGCTCCAGCCAATGACGAACGACAGTCTGGAATTGATTGCGGCGGCTCGTCGTGGCGCATGCAAGATATGGCGGGACGGCTATGCCTACACCAAGGCCGGGATCATGCTCGACGATCTGCTCCCCGAGGAGGAGCGACCGCGGACACTGTTCGAGGCGGATACAAACAAGCGGGACCGGCTGATGACCGCGCTCGACGACATCAACGGCCGGTTCGGGTCCTGGACGGCCGTTACGGCGTCGCAGGGGTTCAAGCGCGAGTGGAAGGCACGATCGGTGATGCGGTCGCCAGCATGGACGACCGACATCTTGCAGGTACCAACAGCACGCGCTTAGTCCACGCCCTGTTTCCGCGCGCCGGCGATCATTTTCCGGGCGATTGTGCGAACGGCTTCGTCGTTCTTTGTCTCGTCCGTCGCAGGGTCGCCGAGATGGTCCAGGCTGCGTTCCATGAAGTCGAGCAGACCACTATGGCGGTCCTCGACGTACTCCATGAGCTTGAACAGCAGATGCTCGGTGGCGATCTCGCGTTGCCTTGCTTGGGTGGCGGTGTCGGCAGTCATCAGATCGCCTCCTGTTCAGATGCATCGAATTCGCTGAAGGCGGCGCGGACTTCGTCGGCCGCAAGCGCGTCGGCCACCTCGACGGTGACGACTACCTTGCCGTTCAATGCGGCATCGTCGCGTGCTGCGGGGCTGGGTCCGCCCGCCTCATTGTCGGAGCCGGCCTCTTCAACGCCGGCGGTGTTGGCGTCGCCACCGGCGGTGACGGACACAGCCGCGCGATCGATTTCGAACTGCTGGACGAGCCGCTCGACCGTCATCTCTGCTTCTCGACGGGTGTCGAATCTCGCGGTCAATCTCATTCTGATATCCTCGGTGACGGAGTGCCTGAGGATTGAACTGTCGGGAGCATGGGTCGGTGCCATGCTAAGTTGAGGTGGTCATCATCGGCGGCGGTACGAGCCATCTATGCCGAAAGGGGTGGACGACGCATCACGCCGCCCACCCGTTTTGCGCTTAGCGGCAGATCCGCACGCGGTGATGATGGCGCCACTCGACGCGGCAGCGCTGATGATGACGGTCCCAGCCATTGTGCCGGCCACGGTCGCCGCGACCGGCGTTGGGGCCGCCTCGGTGATCGCGCCCGTTATGCCCGCGGTCGTCGTGGCGCTGCGCGTCTGCGCTGCCGGTGGCCCCGAGAGCTGCTGCGAGCATCCCTGCCGCGATCATGATCTTACCGATCTTCATGGTTGGTCCTTTGTCACCCGAGATTGGGCATGGCAGGTCGATACGCCTGCGGGCTGGCATCGTTCCTGAACACGACCGTCAACCAAGGTACATATGTCGGCGGCGGGTTTGCTCAGCGGTAGCGTTCGGCCTTCTCCTCATCGGCGATCCGCTTCTTCTCGTTACGCTGGCCCTGAGCGTGATTGGCGCCGTGTAACAATCGATCGCTAGTATCGGCCGCCGCCTCGGGCGTCATCGAATAGGCCAAGCCATCGGGTCCGGTGACGTGCACGTCACCATCATCGGCGGCCACTTCGGACGGCGTCTCATGAATGGTACGCATTGCAATCTCCTCAAGTGGGGGCAACGCGTGCAACTGATGGTCGGTTGCTTGCCGACAGCGCATCAGGGCTGCGATCGCGCCAATATCGCGTGATCACCGCGCGTGTGAGACACGGGCCCTGGTACAAACGACAAGAACAGCTCACCGCGTCAATCGCGATCCTCCACGACATGGGGCTGAACACCGTCGTCTTCCCATCGCCACGGTGTCGATCTATTCTCAAACAGATGCTGCGAGGAACGGAGGACCTCCGTCTCCGCAGCGGGGGGGATAAATGAGAAACGATCTGACGCTGACGACTGCCATCGCGGCGGCCCTGCTCGCTGCCGGATGCCACAAGGAACAGGACAACGGCTGGACCACGGATCGGGACACCGCGATCTGCACCGACAAGCAGGGCACGCGAGTGGCTGACCAGAACTGCCAGCAACAGCGCTACGCAGGGGGAGGCTATGCCGGCAGCCCGTTCCTTTGGTACTTCCTCGGTCGCAACAGTGCTGTTCCCTACTATGGCGAGCGCGCGACCGGCGGATCCTTTACCCGCGCGGCGGGTCGAAGCTACTTCCGAGCGCCCAGTGGCTCATCGATGACGCGTGCTGCGGCCGTCAGCCGAGGCGGCTTCGGATCGTCGGCGCGTTCGTTCGGCGGCGGCCACTCATGATCCGGCGCGCGATCGTACCGCGAGCGGACTGGCGCGCGAAGGTCGAAGCGGACGGTCTGGTCTGGCACTCGATCGACGGCCGACCCTATTGGGACGAGAGTGCCTATTACGGCTTCACGCTCGCGCAGGTCGAGGAGATCGAAGCGGCTACGGCTGAGCTGTACCGGCTGTTCCTGGCTGCAGGACAAGCCATTGTCGATGACACTCGGCTGCTTGGCCGGTTCGGCATACCGGCCATGTTCCACCAGGCCATTCGTGATGCCTGGGACGCCGAGCCGCCGGCGCTGAACTTCGGTCGTTTTGATCTGGGCTATGACGGCGCAGGGCCGCCGAAGCTGTTCGAATTCAACAGCGATACGCCGACGTCGTTGCTCGAAGCTGCGGTGATCCAGTGGAGCTGGAAGGAGGAATGCTTTCCCGCTCTCGATCAGTTCACCAGCTTGCACGCCAAGCTGATCGCCAAATGGTCGGACATGCGCGATCTGCTGCCGGCACAGATGCATTTCGCCCACGTGGCCGATGACGCGGGGGAGGACACTGTTACCACAACCTACCTTCGCGACACCGCCGAGGCCGCCGGTATCTCGACCGTGCCCATCCTCATGGAGAACATCGGCTGGCATCACGACCTGCGCTGCTTCGTTGACGACGCTGAACAGCGGATTGAGGGTGCCTTCAAGCTCTATCCATGGGAATGGCTGGTCAACGAGGAGTTTGCCGGACAGCTTCTGGAGAGCCTCCAGGACGGGAGCACTCTGTGGATCGAGCCGATCTGGAAAATGATCTGGTCTAACAAGGCAGTGTTGGCGGTGCTGTGGCAGATGTTCCCGGGACATCCAAACCTGCTGCCGACGAGCTTCGACATTCCTGACGGGGATGCGGTCGCAAAGCCGCTCCTGTCGCGTGAAGGTGCCAATGTCTCGATCCGGCGCGGAGGCAAGGTCATCGCCGAGAATGAAGGCGAATATGGCGAAGAAGGATATGTCTATCAGGAGATCTACAGGCTGCCCGAACCCGTGCTGGGATGCTTTCCGGTGATCGGCAGCTGGGTCGTCGATGGTGAACCTGCGGGCATGGGCATAAGAGAGGACGGGTTGATCACCGGCAACAATGCCCGGTTCGTCCCTCATGTCATCGACGGATAGCAGCGCTGCACGTTGCTTAGCTGCTGCAACACCTCCGTGATCGGCGAAGGCACACATGACCTTCTAGGCCGGCAGTTTTCACATAGGCACAATTACCGCCGAACAGCGATTACAACTAGTATTGCGGCAGCAATCCTGACATTGTCTGCCTCTCTCGTCAGGTAGTTCGTCCCCCCTCGATGCCTGCCGAGTGCCACCTCTCGGTCGCGAGCCTTGTGCAAACAACAGGCTCGCGGCCGGACGTTTTCACGACCACGCTTACCGCTTGCGGGAATCGCTCGATCATGTTTCCATCAGCCATGCCTCAGAGCGTCCTCAGCCCCGGTCAGCGCCTCCGAGAACATCTCGAGGATGCATTGGCTGAAGCGGATGCGATGGGGCAGCCGCTTGTCGCTGCCCTGATCTCAACCGCCCTCGAAGCCTTGAACGCGGCACTGAACGACACGGTTGGCCCTTGAGCCAACGCGCTCGGGGAGGGTGGCACTGCAGTTCGTGCAGAACAACGCACCGTTAGCGCGGCGCAATCAGCGCATCGGCTAGTCAGCGACCGTCAAGGCGGGCGATAAGGTCCTCGCAAAAGGCGTCGGCAGGAACGTGCATGACTGCGGCCAGAGCGGGTCCGACCACCCAGGCAGTGTTGCCGGATCCATCCTGATTTGCCCTGGTCCGCCGGCGCAGCAGGCCCAGGGTGCTTGCACGCGATCGCAGCGACTTCTCAGTACAGCCGAGTTGTGCGGCGAGCGTGGAGACGTCCACCCCCGTCGAATAAAGGGAGGCCAGTTGGCGATCCTTCTCCTTGGTCCACTGCTTGTCCAAACTCAGCCTCGATCACATCACGATGTGCCATCTTCAAGGAGATTGGTTGCTGCGACGTAAATGGTGGCTGATCAGCAAGGCATTCAGACAGTACGGCGTTGGCCCCGTCCAGCCACTTGAGGCGTTCAGCAACCATGACAAACGATCCCAAGCCAGACGAGACGCCGCACGACGAGCAGGCAGAGGAAATGGAGAGGGTGCAGGAGGATGCGGCCGAGGAACGAGAAAACAACGGCGGCTATTCATAGGTCCGACCTGATAACCGCATGTAAGTTCTAGCGGGGTCGATCGCGGAGAGAGGCCACAGCCAAGGTCGCGCCGCCACCCAGTGTTGCGGCCGCAACGATCAGTATCGCCCAGCCGATCAGCACGTCCATCATCGTTCACCTCCCCCGCCAACCGATCTCACGTCGATTGTTGTCGGCGAGAGAATGGAGCAGTGACGATCGAGCAATCAATCTCGATCTTTGCTCCTGGGTGCATTTCGGAAACCTGTGACATTCGCGCCATTGCTGGTGAGGGTGGATGTCCAGAGCACTACAAATTGTCGAGACGCCTGGATGCCGCCGCGACGACTCGACGCGGCTATCCTGCGGCGGCCTAAATTTGATACCCAAATATTTGCAAAGCCGGCCGATTGCTGCTGGCATGATGCCTTGTGTGCGGCACCTAGGTTTGAGCCAAACTCCGTGCGTGGCGCGACTCGTCGGCAGAGCACCCTTGAAAAGTTCCTTCGGCCGGGCAGTTCCTCGGCCACCGATCGTGCTGGCCTCTTGCGTCAAGAGGCCGACTAGATGAGCGACGACTTACGCACCGGAGCGTGTTGCCCCTCGGTGCTGCCCTGCCCCTTATCGAGCGTATCGCTGGGATGACGCGCGTCGCCATCCTTCTGATGCTCGGTCGATAGGTTTGGCTTGGCCGTCGCGATCGTCGGCTTGAGGACATTGGTCATCACGCTTCTCCTGCCACCAAAACAGTTGAGGCGTCGGGCCGTTCCGCAATGCCTGTTCTGGACCTCAACGCAATTCGCCCGGGAATGCTAAAGTTGGGGATTGATGCGGGTGCACCTCCCCAGGCCATCAGTGACCCCGGCATCACGTCTGCACCACGCGTAAGCCAAGGATGCAGCTTGCGCCAGATTATCAGAGTAGCGGTGGCGAGAAGCCTTTTTTCCTCTCATGGTGCTCCACACAGCCGCAAAACGGCCACCGGAGGGGACCCGCACATGCGTATCACACCACTCGTCCTGATCGCTCTTCTGGCAGCCTATCCTGCAGCAGCTGTCGCTGCGGAGATGCCTAAAGCTCAATTTGTCGAGGGCATGGCGGAGGGGACGCGTTCCGACGATGTAATCATCTATCGTGGCCTGCCCTATGCGGCCCCACCGATTGGGACGTTGCGATGGAGCGCCCCTCACCCCGCCCGTCGCTGGAACGGCATACGCCAGGCCAAGGCGTTCAGTCCTGCATGCGCGCAAACGGCAGTGTGGATCACCGAACAGAAGAGTGAGGATTGCCTCTACCTCAACATTTGGACGCCGGCGGCGAGGTCGAGCGGCAAGCTGCCGGTCATCGTCTGGATTCATGGCGGCGGTTACTACGGCGGATCCGGCGCACAGCCCCTTTACGATGGATCCCACCTCACGCGTCGCGGCGTGATCGTCGTCACGCTCAACTATCGGCTCGGGGTTTTCGGGTTCTTTGCGCATCCCGAGCTGACGGCGCACGAGCATGTGACCGGCAACCAGGGTTTGCTCGATCAGGTCGCTGCCCTCACTTGGGTAAAGCGCAACATCGCCGCCGTCGGTGGCGACCCGAACAAGGTCACGATCATGGGCGAATCCGCCGGCGCCGGGTCGGTCGCCATCCTGACCGCGTCGCCACTGGCAGTCGGCCTGTTCCAGCGCGCGATAGCCGAGAGTGGCAGTGACGGAGTGATACTGTCGGACCAGGAAGCGGACGAGCACAGTCCCCTGACTGCAGAAGCTGCGGGAACCGCGCTTGGCAAGCGGCTCGGCCACCCGTCGTTGGAGGCGCTGCGTCATGTCACCGCAGCCGAGTTGCTGCAGCAGCCTTGGTCATCCCATACCATCGTCGACGGTCGGCTGATCCCGAACGACGTCCATTCGCTGTATCGTTCAGGACGGGCCGGCCAGGTTCCACTCCTTCTCGGCTGGAACGCGAATGAAGGCGTCGACCTTGCGCCGGAGATATTGGGTACCGACAAGCTAACGGCAGCCAATTTCCGTCCGCTGGCGGAAAAGCTTTTGCGGCGCCCGCTCACCGCTGCCACCGCCGCAGCCTATCCTGCCGGCGACGATACGCAGGCACGGGCCGCAATCGAACACCTCACCACAGATTGGTGGGGTTCACGCATGTGGACATGGGCAGATGTACACCGGACCGCCGCGCAGCAGCCTACTTACCTCTACTATTTCGTGCATTGGCCTGCAGAACCAGTGACTCCGTGCGGCTATGGGTGCCGTGCAGGTCACGGCGCGGAGATTCGCTTTGCCTTTGATCAACTTGCCCAAGACAAACGGGCGTGGACGGCGAACGATCAAATGCTCACCTCACAGATGGTGACTTACTGGACCAACTTTGCAAAGTACGGCGATCCGAATGGCGTCGGCACGTCACATTGGAGCCGCTTTGATGGCGGCCAGGCATCCGTCAAACGCTTTGGGGATGAGGCCGAGATCAAGGCCAGAGGAGCGCTTCCAAACTTCGAGATCGTGGCGGAGTAGATTTACGTCTTGTTGATCACCCGTCAGTGCAAGCGCTCGCAACTATGCTGGATGTCCGATGTAGAGCACTTGTCGAAGGTCAACCATTGTCCGGACCACAGCACAACCGTCGGCGAGAAGGTTATCGATGGAGCCGGTGTCACCACGCGACAGCACCGCGATCTCGCAGCCGTAGGTCGGCACTGCACGCGGCCGCGCCGGCCCACCAAGCTGCTCGGTTCGATGCACCTGACGTGTAACCGATCGCGCCGCAGGTTACGTCGGTTACCCCTCGGGGGAGAGCATCAACCTGCGCTTCAACCGAGCGACTTGGCTGTCGACGGGAAGAATGTGTCGCTATTGCACCTTCCCGGGATGGTTAGCGACCTCGCGTAAGCCGGGCGGCAGCGCGTAGATCGGGCAATAACGGTACGCTGTGCCGCCCTGCGATCTAATCGTGAAGGTCAAAGCGTCCGGAACGTCGATCGTCTGGCGCTCCACGAAGCGTTTGGCAGGCCCGGCTCCGGCATCGACACACGACTGGCTGACGGTGTAGCGATAGCCATAGCCGCTCCGCCGCTTGGAAAGGATGCGTACGGAGCAAGCATGGGTATGTGCCGTACTGATGCCCTTACCATCATAGAGCTTGATCGCGGCGTTTGGCGGGCTCGTGCAGCTTGTACCATTCATGACGAAGATGCCGGGCTTCAATCCGTAAACGCCGCTGGGCTTTGGCGATTGATCGACATCGGCCATCGATGGCCCCGCGGCGAAGGCAGCCATGGCGACGAGCGCACTCAACCGGAGCGCCTGACACAGGTGAACGTTCGCCATGAATTGCTTCCTTTCGCCGTTGGCCCTGTTCGACAGCAGCACTCTATAGCTGATCACAGCCCGATAGCGTGGTCATGATCGCTGGGGCGTGGCTCGTACATGGGGTAGTGGCTGACCAAGCGTGACGAAGCCGCGAGGAAACGGCTGCCGCGACCGCCGACGTGAGGGGTATGATAATAGCCCAACCATCATGGCACGGCCAAGATCAGCGCACAGGGCTTGTGTTAAAAATTCCTTTGCCGACTTTGACAACGGCTTAGAGGGCAGCATGTGTAAGGAGCTCGACGATGGATGTTAATGATGAGGGCGAGGATACGGCATCCGAACGGGCCGAAGTGCACTTCCTCGCTGCGCTAGTGGACGAGCTAATGCGCAGAATGCTGGCCTCCGGGGTCGTAAGCCAGGCAGACCTCAATGCGATAGAGGAAGCAGCCGCCAAGCGCGTGGGCGGCATTCCTCGCGCTTGGTGAGTCCAGCTGGGTCGGCGCGGGCAACCCGTAGCCACCCGTCGATGTCAGGCTTGCGCCTTGGAGATTGAGATGGCCGATGACCTCACCACGCCTGAAAGCAAGCTCACTCGATCAAAGCAGCAGTGGGCAACCGAGCACAAATTCATCACCGGGCAGACGTCCCGGGAGGAACACGAGCGGCTACCGCCAGGCCAGCATCTGGTACGAGACTGGCCGGTGCTCGACCTCGGCCGGCAGCCCGACGTCACGACCGACCGATGGACGCTGAAGATCGGCGGGATGACGGCTCGACCGACCACGCTTGATTGGGCCGCGTTCACCAAGCTGCCACAAACCAAGACGCGCTCCGACATGCACTGCGTTACCACCTGGTCGCGCTATGATAACAATTGGACCGGCGTCGCGACGCGCGACCTGCTTGAGCTGGTTCAGCCGCGTGACGAGGCAAAGTTCGTTATGCTGCGCAGCTACGATGGCTACACGACCAACGTGCCGCTGGCAGATTTCGCGTCCGAGACGGCGATGATCGTACACAGCTGGGAGGGCAAGCCACTTACCCGCTCCCACGGCGGCCCGGCCCGGCTTTTGATCCCGCACCTCTACCTGTGGAAGAGTGCCAAGTGGCTGAGCGGCATCGACTTCCTGGGAGCCGACAAGCCCGGCTTTTGGGAGGTGAACGGTTATCACATGCGTGGCGACCCTTGGGCCGAGGAGCGATACTCCTGACATAACGTTCACGCCGAACGATCCGCGCCCCCTGCCGATCGGGATCATCGTTGATTAGTCCGATACGGATCCAAACCCTTCGCGTTGGGGGACAGAGTGACGTATGCTGGAGGCAGCCGGCGACGTGAGGAGCTTTCCGCAGAGATGCCGGCGGTCCGCTCGTAAGACGACGCAAGGCCGCTTGCCTCAGCTGGCAGACCTAATCAAGCCCCCAGACATCTGGTGTATTATGCGTGTGACACACCTTAATAGATGTGTCATAACGAGCCTGCCGGGTGCCAAACCCTGATGCCCGGTAATCCGTAAGGACAACTCTGGCTGCGATCGCGACGCAGCCAGCTTTTTTGGCAACGATGAGACGGCTCTTGAGCCACGCCGAACGCATGGTTTGGACGCTCGGTACAGTGCGTTCGGCTCTGCCCTCTTCGCCCTCCAGCGGTTGCCTGCTGTAACGAACCACCGGCATGCGCCCATGCCAAATGCGCAATTGTTGATCATGCCACGACCGTTCTGCATATTTTATGAGCATCCAAGCGCCTGAAAAGGTGACACTTTGTTGCTATTTTGCGACAGTAAGCCTCTAACTTTGCCCCAAACTGAACCGCGTCTTTACAGCGGGTAACTGGGGTTTCACTCACCTGATCGAACCTTCCGTGGATCGCGGGAGGAGGCAACGCTCTCGTGCCAAAGCCGCAAAAAGCGGCGTGACACGGGAAGAGATCAGGGAAGCAAAACTTGACCAGGAAAATGATCTTTGCCCGCAAGGCATTGCGGGCAGGCACTGCGCTTCAGGCGCTGGCGCTGATCGGTGCAGGCGTCACCTATTTGGGCGCAGCAGCACCGGCCGCAGCCCAGGACTATACGTCCGGCGCCATCGGCGGCACGGTAACTGACAGCGCAGGCAAGGGTATCGGCGATGCGACGGTGACGATCGTATCGACCGCGCAGGGGACGACCCGCACGGCCACCACGTCGTCGTCCGGCTCGTTCCTCGTCAACGGCCTTCCCACCGGTACCTATGACGTGTCCGTTCAGTCGGCGGGGGCACCCAATTGGCGGGCTGATGGAGTCAATATTCTCGCCGCCCAGACCGCTCGGCTGAGCGTGAAGCTCGCAGCATCCGGTTCCGACGACATCGTGGTCACCGGTGCTCGGGCGGTGGCATCGTTCACCGGCACGGCGACTGGCCTCAACGTCGATGTCGCTGACTTTATCGCGACCAAGCCGCTGGGCCGCGATCTAACCTCGATCATCCTGCTGACCCCGGGCACCTCGCTCGGCGATGGCGCGTTCGGCAACCTGCCCTCAATCGGCGGCTCGTCGGTCGCGGAGAACGCCTAATTCGTCAACGGCCTCAACATCACCAACTTTGACACTGGGCTCGGCAGCGCCCAGGTGCCGTTTTACTTCTACAAGAGCGTGGATATCGAGACGTCCGGGTCTCCGGCGGAATATGGCCGGTTCACGGGCGGTTTCACCAGCGCGGTGACCAAGTCGGGCACCAACGACTTCATGGCAGCGATGCACGTTGATTGGGCGCCCAACTTCCTGCGCTCGAACAGCAAGAACCTTCAGAGCTACACCGGCATCCCGGTGAACGGCAGCGAGTTCCAGAACAGCACCGATCGCGCCGCTGATCGTGCGGACACGCTGCAAGTCACGCTCGAGGCCGGCGGCCCGATCATCAAGGATCGGCTGTTCGTTTACGGCTTGGCGCAGTTCAACCGCAACACGAGCCTCTCCAATAGCCCACTGGCGACCGGCGTTACGGGCGCGGGCACCGCGTACAAGTATAAGAACGATGACCCCTTCTGGGGTGCCAAGATCGATGCCTTCCCCATCGACAGCCAGCATCTTGAGTTCACTATCTTCGATACCCGCAACACAAACGAGCGGTCGGATACGCCTTACACCTACGGCGAGGGTGCCAACGCCTACGGTTCGGCAACGGCGGTCACTGGCTTCAAGAGCGGCGGCCTCAACTTCGTCGGCAAATACACCGGCCGCATGACCGACTGGTTTACCGTGTCCGCGGCCTATGGCCGTGTGCGTGACCGCTTTGACCAGACCAGCATTGCTGGCGCGGGCAATCTGCCAAGTTTTCAGAATTTGTCCGGCACAACCGTATTCGGCGTTGGTAACAATGGCTACTACAACTCGCAGCGCCTGGCGGGAACAGATGCTCCGTACAATACCGAACGCAAGTTCTTCCGGGCTGACGCAGACGTCCGGTTCTCGCTGCTCGGTGACCACCACATTCGTGGTGGCTATGATCAGGAAAAGAACACCCTTGAGCACGTGAACGTCCGCAACGGCGGTGCTTATGAGCTGGCCAACGGTGCGATTTCGCAGACCGCCTACGATGCCGTTCTCGGCAACGGCGGTATCCAGTACATCGGCCGTGCCGCGGACGCTCTCGGGCCGATCGTCGAGCTCAACTACTTCAACACGGGCGGCGCTTTCAAAGCCAAGAACCAGGCCTATTACATTCAGGACGAGTGGAAGCCGTTCGACCGCCTGACGTTCAACCTGGGCGCCCGCCGCGATGACTTCCGCATCAACAAGCCCAGCGGCGCCCCCATCGCTGATCTGAAGAAGAACTATGCACCGCGTGTCGGCGCAACCTATGAATTGTTCGGCGATCGCTCCGGCAAGGTTTTCGGGTCATATGGCTGGTACTTCCTGCCGGTGGCGAGCAACACCGCTTACCGCCAGGGCGCACCGTCCTTCTACTTCCGTCAGCGCTATCACTACAGCGGCCTCGACGCCAACGGCCTGCCGATCCTGACCAGCCTCGTCACCAACCAGGGTACCTATCAGTCGGCGTGCCCCTTTGCGCTGCTTCCGAGCGGCGCCGTGACGAATTGCCAAGTGACCGGCGATGGCGCCGATATCAACACCACGCAGGCGATCTCGTCCAACCTCAAGGCAACACGCGAGAGCGTCATCAACGTTGGCTACGAGCAGAACATCGGCCTCTGGAAGTTCGGGCTCGTCTATCAGCATCGTAATCTCGATCGTACGTCCGAAGACTCGGCGATCGATGCCGCTGTTAACGCCTATTGCGATGCTAACAACATCCGCGCAACGCCGACCGGTGGCGGCGCCTCGGTGCCTTGTTCCAATATTTTTACCGGCTTCCACCAGTATGTTATCAACAATCCGGGCAAGGACATCACCGTCAACCTGCTGGCCAATGGCTACGATATCAACAATCGTACCGTGACGCTCAGTGCCGATGCGCTTGGCTATGGCAAAGCAAAGCGCGCCTACGATGCCGTGACGTTTACGTTCGACCATAAGTTTAATGGTCTCTACTCCTTCGGCGGCAGCTACACCTGGTCGCGGAGCAAGGGGAATATCGAAGGCGGCGTTCAGTCTGACTTCGGTCAGTCGGACACCGGCATCACCCAGGACTTCGATCAGCCCGGCTTTGTCGACTATTCCTACGGCACGCTGCCGAACAATCGGACGCATAACATCAAGCTGTATGGCAACATCTCGCCGAGCGAAGAATTCAATATCGGCACGTTCATTCAGGTCCAGTCGCCGCGTTCGTTGAGCTGCTTCGGCTTTCACCCGACCGATATTTTCGCAGACGGCTATGCTGCAGCATCGCACTATTGCGGTGGTGTGCCGAGCCCACGCGGAACCGCTCAGAAGACGGATTGGCTCCAGACCATCAATCTGCAGTTCTCCTACAGCCCCAAGATCGCCGATCGTAAGGTGACGTTCCGCGCCGACGTGTTCAACCTGCTCAACTCGCAGGCGGTCACCAAGCGTAACGAAATCGGTGATCTGGACGTGACGACCAGCGACGACACGGGCCTCCCCGTTTCGTACATTCCAAACCCGAGCTACGGGCTTGTCACCAGCTACCAAGCCCCGCGCTACGTTCGCCTGGGTGTCGATATCAGCTTCTGATATCATCCTTTCTGTTGTGTCGAAGGGGGCAGACCATCGGTCGCGCCTCCTTCGATGCAGGAAGGTAGGATTTCGGCAGCCAAGGCCTTGGCTTGTTAAAGCCGTCTATCTTTACAAAAACTCCCCGTTTCGACCGACAGGTGCTTCTCCCGGGCGGCCGCGGCACTAGCTCACGTAAGACGTCGGTTGGCCGGGGAGCCTTTTGCAAGGTCGAACTGCAATGATTGCAGATGTCCCTCCCCCACATTCTGCCAGCATTCTGATGATCGGCATTGAGTTTGGCGTCGCCAGTGCTTTGGCCGATTGCTTGTTCGCCCATGATATGATGGTTGAGTGCTGCACGTCTGCTGACGACGGGCGAGTCGCTTTCAGCCACCAGTCTCCCGATGTAGTGATCGTTGACCAGAGCATCTGCAGCGGGGCCCAAGCTTCACTCATCAGGGAGTTTGCCGCGGCGGCACATCGCCCTGGGATCATTGTCTCAGCAAAGTTTCTAATTGATGCCGATCGCGTTTCTGCGTTGGAACTTGGCGCCGACGACCATGTGCCAGCGTCATGTCACCCACGGGAAGTACTCGCGCGCGTCAGGGCGCTGCAGCGGCGACGGACCGTCTCCATGCCTCATGCCGATCCGCGCCAATCAAGCCCAAGCCAGGACGGATTGATCACGGTGTCGAACGGATGGTCACTCCGCTTAGGTTCCAGATCACTGACCGCCCCCACTGGAACGATAGTTCCCGTAACCCGGCTTGAATTGGTAATCTTGGCGACGCTTCTGCGGAAGCCAGGTGAGACTTTTACACGCAGTGATCTCGCGCAACTTACAGGACACATCAACTCCGACGAGGGCTACCGTGCGATCGATGTAGTCGTCAGCAGGTTACGAGCAAAGCTCGCCAAACATGGGGGCGCCCACGTTGTGGCCACTGTCCGTGGCGTTGGATACTATTTCCCGGGAACGAAGGACGAAAGCCCTGCGACGGTGAGCTAGCGCGCGACACACGGCATCACCGTTAGCCCGGGCATCATCCTGCGTGGTCACAACTTGAGTGCAGCCACAACACGACCGTGCGTCGCCACCCTTGTCAAACCGCCTGCTCGCCGGAAGCCACTCTTGCATGCAAATCGGGTTTGAAGATGAGGGTGCATGACGTCATCAAGCCCGATTGCCACCAAAACTAAAGCTCTCCCCCTGCGACACGCAGTTGAAAGGCCAGAAAACCTCGAGGCTTGATGGGTGATTAGCCTCGGCAGACGATGCGCTTACGGCCGTCCGCACCGTTCACTGTAGCCGCGCAACGAGGAAGAACTGAGCACAGTCTACGTCAACGCGCGGTCTGCGGTTGCCACGACAAGTCAGCTATTTGTTACTCGACCGGCGAGTAAGATAGCACATCGTCCATGGAAACCGCACGCTTCCGCCGCCGATCGGTCAGCGCCAGGCGAAGCGTGCGCATATCATAACCGTCAGCGAAATAGGCGCAGCGCAGATTATTATGCACCAACATTTGGATTGATCGACGCTCTTCGCGCGACCCTTCCGCTGTCCGCAGTATGCGAGCGCCATCGGTGGTGCCGAGGGCACAGTTGACGAACGAAGGCAGATCGTCCGACCAGCGGTCGTCCGGGCTTACGGGCGCGGCTCTAACAGCGTCCGGAGTTCCTCCATAGCTAACCGCGGGAGCAAACACCGGACTGAAACTGATCGGAGCGTGCTGCGTAGCCTGAGCATCCGCCACATTGGCCAAAGCGACGATGGACGCCGCGCCAGCTACCGCCAATTTGACGTACCCTGTCGAGTTGCTTCTCATTGCGCACCTCCGTCGCGGACCAGTCACCTATCTAAGAACATTGTGGTGTCTTGTGACACAGTAAGCAAGATCGCTCTTACCACCGGCCGCGCGGCACGGTGTAGCGCATGGCGCTGCTGACGCCTCACGACAATAGCACTGTCGTCCGTATGCATGGGATGTGCCGGGGCCGTACTCTAGGCGCGCACAGGCTCAGCGCACGGATGCGTGTTCGGATCTTGGTCGTGGCGTCAACTCGTTGGCCGGTCGCCACACGACGGCGGCCGGGTTGCGCTGATCGTGTCGATCGTGAGGCATCGGCGTCCAACCTTGGAAGCAGGTGCCTGTTCAGCTGATGTCGAGTTCTCGATCGACCGCCGATCAAGCCAAATCAATCTTGAAAGGCGGGTCACGGGTGAAAGGACGTCGCCGCCTGGCGAGCTTGGTTGTTCGATGGCGGCGCCCGCCGCGATGTGAGCAGTGGCGCCTGACGTCTGGACACGTCCGCGGGATCGCCGCCATTCGCCACGCTATTTGACAGCGTCTGGCCCCACGACCTTGAACTCGTCGGGCGGCGTCGATCCCATCAGGTTCTCGACGAAATAGTCCCACCTGCGCCGCATCATGTAGTTGGCCTGATCACCGTAGCCATGATGCGCTCTTGGAAACAGGACGAGATCGAAGTTCTTGTTCGCCTTCTCCAGTGCATCGACCACCAGCAGCGTCGACGAGACTGGCACATTGTCATCGAGAACACCGTGGGCCAGCAGCAACTTACCCTTCAGGTTCTTGGCAAGATCCTGATTTGCCTGGATATCGTAATTTGACGCTTTGCCATTGTTCTCCAGCAACCCGAGATACTTTTCGTAGAAGTCGTCCTCATAATTTCGGTTGTCGTGATTTCCGCTCTCGGCAATCCCTACCTTGAAGAATTCGGGATAGAGAAACATCGCGGCCGCGGTCGCATTGCCGCCGCCCGAATGCCCCCAGATGCCCACGCGATCGGTATTCATCCAGGCGTTGCGCGCGGCCAGATCCTTGATCCCGCTGACCTGGTCGGGGACGGCTTGCTTGCCCATGTCGTGATAGTAGAAGTCTTGAAAGACCTTCGAGCGGCGCGGCGTGCCCAGGGCGTCGATTTCCACGACCGCAAAGCCCAGCTGCGCCAGCGCACCCGCGTCCCCCAACGATGCGGCGAACTGCCGGGAGGAGATCGTCCCGATGAACGGCCCCGGATAGATATAGTCGATTACCGGGTATTTCTGCCGTGGATCGAGCCCCGTCGGCTTGAAGAGCAGACCGTAGCAAAGCGTCACACCGTCGCCGCATCGCACGGCGATGTTCTCCGGCGCCTGCCAACCCGCCGCCCGCAGGCGCGTCAGATCGCCCTTCGCGAGTTCCTCCACGATCGAGCCGTCGGAGCGCCGCAGCACCGCGGTCTGCGGCTCCTGCGGCGTCGAGTAGATGTCGACGAAATACCGGCCATCGGTTGATGGCGCCGCGATATGGTCCTGCTTCTCGGGCGTCAGCAGCTTGGGTCTGCCGCCCTTCAAGTTCACCGCGTAGATGCTTCGGTAATAGGGATCCACACCAGCGTCACGCCCGACAGCGGCGACCAGCATCTTGCCGCTGCGCTCGTCGATGTAGACCGGGTGGTCGACGTTCCAATGCCCCTGCGTCACCTGCCGCACCAGCTTGCCGGTGCTGGCGTTGTACAGGTAGTAATGACCCCAATTGTCGCGCTGCGACCACCACAGGATCTCGCCGCGCTGCGACAGATAGCGCCAGTTGATCCCCTCGTCATTATAGCCGCTGTCGAACCATGTCGGCACCGTTTCGGTGAAAATATCACGCACCACACCGGTGGCAGCGTCGGCGATCCGCACCGCCTCCACCTTGTGATCGCGCGACGTCGACACGAACGCGAGCGTCCGACCGTCCTTGGCCCATTGCATGTCCTGCGGGCCCGCACCGCAAAGCACGTCGTCGCATAGCGACGACCGGTGGAGATCCGGTGGCATCTTCAATCGAACCACGTGGCCATCGCCCACGTCGACGATCACGCGCTGGATGTGGACGATCTCCTTGTCGCCGACAAATGGGTACTTCCACGTGTCGGTGCGGGAGTGGCCGACCTGCGTCGTCGTCGTCGCGAAGTCGGCCACCGCGCGCTGATCCTGCTGGAAGGTCGCCACCTTGCTCGAGTCGGGCGACCAGATCACGATCGCCTGGTCAGAATGCTTCCAGCCTGCATTATCGGTCGCATAGCCGAAATCCTTGACGCCGTCGCTCGTCAGCTGCCGCTCTGTTCCACTACCCACGTCGCGAACCCACAGGTTCCAGTCGCGCAGGAAGACCGCGCGCTTGCCGTCCGGGGAGAGCACCGCCGCCGCCTGGCCGCGTTGCGCGAGATAGCCTGCGATCTGCCCGGCGCGCAGCGCAGGCAGTTTGCTGCAGCCATATGGACGCGCCAGCCCGCAGGCATACCGCTCACCACTGACACTCACGACGGCGCTGTTTTTGACAAAATCCGGCTCGAAATTCTGGAAGGAGAGCTTTGTCGCGTCCCGTTCCTTCATCCCGGCGACGTTCAGCTGTTCAAGAAGCACCACCGTGTCAAAGGCCGGCGCCTTCGTACCTCTGGCCGCATCGCCCAGCATGATCGTCGATACGCCATGGTCGGTGTCAACGTACCAAAAGCGTCGGCCGTCTATCCAATGTGCTTCGCGCACCGCGTGATCAACTAGCGGTGCTGTCCAGGGCGCTAACTGGTGCATCGCACGACTGTAATCGGCGGCGGTAACCGCTGGTCTCGTCTGCGCCGGCGCCGCGCTGGCGATCATGAAAGCCCAGAGGCAGCAGGCGAGCAAACGCATCGAGGGGCTTTCTGAACGAGATGGATCGACAATCTCGGGGAACAACAGACGAAGGGGGATCACGCCCCTCTCGCCCCCATCCGCGTCCAAGTCGCGGCTGGAAACCAGGGGATCTTATGCAAGCCCGCGGTAGCAGCCGCAATAGCGTCGGTTCACCACGCGGGCGCCAAGTCTCGCGTCCTGAGGCTGTTGACCGGTGTCACTCGCAACCTACCGCTAAGCAGGGTAGTTCAACCCCAGCTAGCCTTGCTGGATCCTCGCGAGGACGAGCGAAGAGGTGCTTGGGAAGCCACCGCCAGCGGCGTGGCCGGCGGGCGAAGGTTCCGCCTTCTATCCGCTCCACCCAATCCACATCTCCCAGCGAAGCTGATATGGGATCCTCTGCGGCCGTCCGGCTCAGCTACGTCCGATGCCGAGGTGCTTCCGCAACGCGGCCGGGTTGCCGTCCCGTCCGTGCAATACAGCCCCTGCGGCGTGCCGGCCAATCACCGTAGCTCGCAAAGTGTTTAGACAATCATGGCATAGCCGCAGCATGAGGGTATTTGCGCGGACCATTGTTGGCAACACGCTCGGCTGGCTTATCCAGTCACAGGCTACAGCGGTTGGATTGATCCGGCTCGTCGTAACCCTGGTCGTACTTGCGCTTATCGGTGGCGCGGCCGTCGCCGCCCTGATCATCGGCAGGGTTGACGACGATGCGGACCAGCGGCTGAAAAGCACGGTGCGCGGCGCCATTGCTCATCAGGGCGAGGCGCTTGCCAACTCGATAAAGTCTGCCGCGCACTGGGACGACGCAGCCCTCAACAGCTACGGGGTGCTCAATGAGGCATGGGCAGCAACCAATCTGACCGGCTTTTCCGAACACGCCTATGTGGTCGATCATCAAGGCACCACATTGTTCGCGCGACTGGCTGGCGGCGGCGCGGGACCACCACTTGATAAAGCCCTTGGCTGGACAGTCGTGCAAGATCTGCTGAGACGATCACCCTCCACGCTCGCCGCCGCGAAACGGCAACAGGTCGCAACCGTTATCCCGGTATCGTTCAACGGATCACCAGCTTTGGCCGCGATCATGCCGATCCTGCCCGTTCACGGCGCGAGCTTGGCACCCGGCACCCCGCTCCGCCTGCTCGTCAATGTTTTCGAGCTCCCCCAATCAGCCCTGTCCGCCTGGTCTCGGACGTATCGCGTTGGAGGCCTGCATTGGCTTGGCCCGCAGGAGGGAAGTCGGGTGCGGGATCGCGAGCTGGTGATGATGGGCGGCGGGGGTCGTGCCATGGGCGTGCTGACGTGGGATGCAGAGCGCCCGGGTATGGCGGCATTACGCAAGACGTTGCCGCTCATCCTCGGCCTGCTGCTCTGCTTTGTCGTGGTCAGCGGGATCTTGGTCAAACGAATCTACCGCGGCGGGGTCGATATGGAGATCGCCAGGCGAGCGGCTGAAAAGGCGACCGCCGCTAGTAACGACGCACACATCCGGACGGAGCAATCGTTCGAGGCAGCACGTCGGGCACATGCCGACACCCAGCGGGAAGGAGAATTGCGGTTGCGCGAGCAGGCCGCGCATCAGCAGCAGATAAAAGCCACCCGCCATGCTCTTGCGGCCTCGTTGCAAGAAACAGTCGCAGGCCTGATTTCCCACCTGATGGAGGCCGCCGCTCAGCTCGAATTTAGTGCAGAGGACACGCGCGTCACGCTGAAGCGTCAGCAGGAGCAGGCGAACACAGCCTATGAGCAAGCGCGCCTGGCACAAGCCTCGCTCGAGAATGCGATCGTGACGATCGGCACGCTGGCGGACATGATGCAGCAGGTCGGCGTCGAAGCGAGGCGCACGGCCAGTCTCAGCAACGTTGCGACTGGCCGGTCAAGCCAGGCCAACGAAATGAACAGCATTCTCACCCGCAGCGTTCGGGCGGTAGAAGAGGCGAACGATCGCATCGCCAAGATAAGTCGGCAAACCAACATGTTGTCGCTCAACGCCACCATCGAAGCGTCGCGGGCTGGCGATGCCGGGCACGGATTTGCGATCGTTGCGCAGGAGGTCAAATCGTTAGCCGAACAGACCAAGACGATGACCGTCGACATCGCTCAACGTGTCGCTGGCATCGAAGCGGCAGCGGTATCGAATGTGGGGATGGTGGAAGGGCTGCGCGACACGATCATCGACGTGACCGGCTCCTCCAACACGACCGCGGCGTTGGTAGCGGCGCAGCAGGACACAGCGAAAAACATGCTGGCCCTCATCACCGACGCCGCTCAAGGCTCGGTCAACGCCGGCGAGGCGGTAAGGCTGATCACCGACAGCTTCGAGGAGACCGGCGCCTCCGCTGATCGAACCCACAACATAGGCAGGGACGTGCGCCAGCAGCTGCAATTGCTCGACGTCAGAATGCGGGACGTTGTGCAAGCTCTGCACACGATCTGATGTGAACAGCCGGCGCGAGCCCGATCACAGCACAATGTCCGCGGGGAAGTCGGCTTCGTAACGCAGCGCGGCTTGCGCGTCGGCGAGGTCGAACGTCGCGCCGATCGCCGGATCGAGCAGCTTTAGCGCCGCTGCGCAGGCCCGGCCGATCAGTGCCGGCGACCCGTCGATGCCGCGAACCTCAATGGCAGCAAGCCGAGTCGCGTGCCCGGCTGGCGGCGCGAAGCAGCAGCACTCTCGCGCCGCAATCGGCGCCGACGAGGCGCACCGCACAGCGGTGCGATTGCTGGTCAGCTTGGCAAATCGGAGATGAAGCGTTTGGCAGTCGAAGGGCATTATTGCACCGTCGCTGTCAGGACGATGGCATCACCACGAGGCCGGCGGGATGATGGCGCATTGCTGCGCCGCCAGCGCGCGCTGACCGCCACGTCGTCGAACAGGTGCTGCCCCCAGATCGTCAGCGCGGCACCGGCGCTGACGCTCAGGAAGCCGATCGCAGCGAGCGCGAAGAGAGTCAGGCCGGGCGTGGCCATGGCAGGCGACGGCGTGGCGAACAGCCGCGCGAGCGCGGTGTAGGCGATCGCCCACCATGCCAGGCCCAACACCCGCAATCCTACATCAGCTTTCCACGAACGATTCCAATTCACGCCACAATCCTCATTGCGGCATGCCAGCTATCGGGTGCGGCGTAGCAATTCGAGATCGATTCTCAGGAAAAGCATAGTGCTGACGTAGTGGCATTCGTCATCTTTGCTGTAATCAGCAGCGCTCATCCACGTTCAGAAGGGATACGCCTCTAATCGACGTCGAAAAGCGCAACGCCTTGGCTTTCGACCGCCTGCGAAACGCCCTGCGCCGCGGCTGGTGGCAAATGGCCATATTCCAAGAGCATACTGGAGAATACGCGGCAGCACCGCGCACCTTAGGCTATGTTCCCAACATCCGGGATGTAAACCGATCGACCCGGCTCTACCTACAAGTTATCGAACCCTCGCATGCCGGGTGGGAATGCCCGCTTGCACCGTAAGCGATCAGGCGCGACGATGCGGCATGCTGTCTCTCCTGCCACTCCTGCTCCTCCAAGCCGCGACCACCCAGGCGCCGCCGCTCACTCCGGCGAGCAGAGCCGCGCCGTCGGTCACCAAGTGGCCGGCACGCGACGCGCAGTTCACGATCCGCGATTTCCGCTTCCGTTCCGGCGAGCTTCTGCCCACGTTGCGCATCAACTACACGACGCTCGGATCGCCTCACCGGAACGCCAGGGGTGAGATTGATAACGCCGTGATGGTCCTGCACGGCACTGGCGGCACCGGCCGCCAGTTCCTTGCTCCACAATTCGCCGACGAACTCTACGGCTCGGGCCAGCCACTTGACCTCAAGCGTTACTGGATTATTCTCCCCGATGGGATTGGCCACGGCAAGTCGTCCAAGCCTTCCGACGGCCTGCACATGCGCTTTCCGCGCTATGACTATGATGACATGGTCGAGGCGCAATATCGCCTGCTTCACGACGGTCTCGGCATCAGGCGCATGCGCCTCATCATGGGAACCTCGATGGGCTGCATGCACAGCCTCGTCTGGGGAGAGACGCATCCCGACTTCTCCCGCGCGCTGATGCCGCTGGCCTGCGAGCCAATCGAGATCGCCGGCCTCAACCGGATGTGGCGCAAGCTCGCGATCGATGGCATCGAAGCAGACCCGGCGTGGGCGGGTGGCGAGTACCGCTCGCCACCCACGCAAGGGCTCCGCACCGCCGCCAGCCTGCTCTTCGTCGCCGGTGCCGCCGCCCTCTACTTCCAAGCGCAGTATCCCCGGCGCGAGGCGGCTGAGGCGTTCGCCCGCGAGCGGGTAGCCGCGTCGATCAAAGGCACGGACGCGAACGACCTGATCTACCAGATCGACGCATCGCGCACCTACAACCCCTGGCCACGGCTAGAGGCAATCACGGCGCCCACCACCTGGGTGAACTCGGCCGACGACTTCATCAACCCGCGCAACCTCGACTACCCTCGACGCGCGGTAACGCGCATGAGCGATGCCAGGTTTCGCCTCGTCCCCGAGACCGCCGAAACTCGTGGTCACGGCACGCACACCTCTGCCCGATTTTGGAAACAGGACCTGATCGACCTTCTCCGTCGCACGGAATAGGCCCCTGACCGCTTGCTGGCGGGATGAGATCACATGAGGCTCAGTCGGTCAGTCGACGCAAGGTTCGTCGAGCATTGACGATGCCGCTGGCAGCGAGTGGTTTAGCGGGCAAGGTGTAAAGCCTGGCGTCGCCGCTACGACTGATCTTGGGCGCCAGCGCTGACCAAACAATCCCTTGGCTGATCGCTTCGCCATCGTTCGGTGCGACAGGCGCGGGGCTTGCAGTACTCGCATCGACCCGCCGCAATTGGCTAAGGCATGATGAGGCGACAAAGGTAAGCATTGCTGCACCATCCAGCCCCTGCTATTTGTCGGGGCAGACAGTGCTAGGCATCGGGACTCGGAACCGACTGCTGCGCCGTGCGACACAGACAGAGACGATGGTAGAATGAGCTTGGAAGACGGAGTGGGCCGTTCCGCAGGTGGTGAAGGCTTGGATAATGCGGTGCCGGTGACGGAGCCTGCGCCCATTGTGCAGGCAGCAGATCCGGTACCGAAACGACGCCGTCGCCTGCGCACGCCATTGCTACTGGCGGCACCTATCATCGCCCTCGTGGTGGGGCTGTTCTTCTACCTGAGCGGCGGGCGCTACCAGGAAACCGACAATGGCTATATCCAGTCGGGCCTGGTGCCGGTCAGTGCCAGCGTCAGCGGCCCGGTCGTCGCCATCGCGGTTACCGACAACCAGCGGGTGAAGGCCGGCGATATCCTCTTCCGTATCGATCCCGCGCCCTACCAGGCTGCCGTCGACGAGGCCGCCGCCGAGCTCGCCAACGCCCGTACCCAGGTGTCGTCGCTGCGCGCCAGCTACCGTGAGGGTGAAGCCACGCTTCAGGCCGGCCAGGCCCGGCTCGCTTACGCCGAGCGCGAGGCGGCACGGCAGAAATCCTTGCTTGCCGAGGGAATATCGTCGCAGAATCAATATGATCAGGCGGTTCTTGCTACCCAGACGGCACGCCAGCAAATCCAGACCTCGGTCCAGCAGAACGCCGGCGTCGCCGCGACCCTGACCGGCAGCGTCACGGCGCCGACCGAACGCCAGCCATCGGTGCAGCGCGCCCAGGCCGCACTGGAACGGGCCAAGCTCAACCTTGGTTATACGGTAGTCCGCGCAGCCCAGGCGGGGATCGTCACCAAGGTCAACCAGCTCCAACTCGGCAGCTATGTGTCAGCGGCCAAACCGGTGTTCACCCTGGCCGGCACGCGGCTGTGGGTGGAGGGCAATTTCAAGGAAGATCAACTCAACCACATGCGCGTCGGCCAGCGTGCGACCTTCAAGGTCGACGCCTTTCCCGATCTCACGCTTACCGGCCGGCTGCAGAGCTTCAGCCCGGGTACCGGCAACAGCTTCTCCTTGCTACCGGCCGAGAATGCGACCGGCAATTGGGTCAAGGTGGTGCAGCGCCTGCCCGTCGAGTTCAGCCTCGACGCGGTGCCCCGCGACATCCCCCTCCACGCCGGGCTGAGCGTCGAGGTGACCGTGGACACCGGCTACCAGCGGCACCTGTTCGGCGGTGCGACCCAGGCGCGATGACCGCCGGCTATCCGGAGCCGACCGCGCGCCGGTTCATCACCGCCTCGGTGATGGCGGCGACGGTGATGAACTCGCTCGACAGCACCATCGCCAATGTCGCGCTGCCGCACATCCAGGGCAGCGTCTCGGCGTCGAGCGAGGAGATCACCTGGGTGCTGACCTCCTACATCGTCGCCGCGGCGATCATGACCCCGCTGACCGGCTGGGTCGCCGGGCGGTTCGGGCGCAAGCGGCTGATGCTGTGGTCGATCATCGGCTTCACGCTCGTCTCGGGCCTGTGCGGCATCGCCGGCAGCCTGGGTGAACTCGTCGGCTTTCGCCTGCTCCAGGGCGTTTTCGGCGCGGCGCTGGTGCCGATGAGCCAGGCGATCCTGCTCGACATCAATCCGCCAGAGCGTCACGGCCCGGCGATGGCGGTGTGGGGCATGGGCGCTATCTTGGGCCCGATCATCGGTCCCGCGCTCGGCGGCTGGCTCACCGACAATCTCTCCTGGCGCTGGGTGTTCTACATCAACCTGCCGATCGGTCTGCTCGCGTTCGCCGGCCTATCGGCGTTTCTGACCGACACCAAGGATGCCGCGCGCCCGCGCCTCGACCTGTTCGGTTTCGCCCTGCTGGCGCTGGCGCTCGGCTCGATCCAGCTGATGCTCGACCGCGGCCAGACCAAGGATTGGTTCAGCTCGCTGGAGATCTGCGTCGAGGCGGCACTCGGCCTGTTCTTCGGCTATCTGTTCGTGGTCCATACCCTGACGGCACGACGCCCGTTCATCGACATTGGCATGTTCAAGGACCGCAACTTCCTGACCGGCTCGATCTTCGGCTTCTTCCTCGGCACCGTGCTGTTCGGCGTGCTCGCGCTGCTGCCGACCATGCTCGAGACGCTGATGGGCTATCCCGTCGTCCTGACCGGACTGGTCACGGCGCCGCGCGGGATCGGCACGCTGATCTCGATGATCGTCGTCGGGCGGATCATCAAGAAGGTCGATGCCCGGCTGCTGATCTTCGCCGGCTTCGCGATCGCCGCCTATTCGCTCCACATCATGTCCGGCTTCTCTCTCGGAATGAACGAGAATCTGGTGATTATCTCGGGATTCATCCAGGGGATCGGCACCGGCCTCGTCTTCGTGCCGCTGACAACCATCGCCTTTGCAACGCTCGACGCCAGATACCGCAACGAGGGCGCGGCGATGTTCACCCTCACCCGCAATATCGGCTCGGCGGTCGGCATCTCGATGCTCCAGGCGCTGACCATCCGCAACGGTGCCACCGTCCATTCGCGGCTGGTCGAGGGGCTCCGCCCCGACAATCCAGCCATGCCCCAGGGCTTCGACTTCGACCTGCCGAGCAAGGTTGCCGCGCTCAACGCCCAGGTTAGCCGGCAGGCGGCCATGGTCTCCTATATTGATGCCTTCTGGTTGCTGTTCATCCTGACCCTGGCGGTGATCCCGCTGCTGCTGCTGATGCGTGGACCTCGCGCCGACGCCGGCGAGGGTCCGACCATCCACATGGATTGATCCTAATGCGCCTTTTCCTCGCCCTTCTCGCCGCCGCCGCGCTCGCCGGCTGCACGGTCGGCCCCAACTTCGCCCGTCCAGCGGCGCCCGCTGATAGCGGCAACCACGCCGTCGAGGATCAGGCCGCGCCGGTCACCGGTGCGCCGCACATCGACTGGGGCCACGGCCCTGCCGACCGGTGGTGGACGGCATTCGGCTCGCCCCCGCTCGACGCCCTGGTCGAGCGGGCGCTAGCGAACAACCACAGCCTGGCCGCAAGCAACGCGACCCTTGACGCCGCACGCCACGAGCTACGCGCCGTAGCTGGCCGCCGGCTGCCGCAGATCGACGCCAACGCGCGGGTAGATCAGGAGCAGGTCAACCTTGCCGGCTTCGGCTTCTCCGGCGCCAATCCGCTCGCCGCCGGCGGCAATCCCGAATTCCATCTCTATTCGGTTGGCGGCGGGATCAGCTACGATCTCGATCTGTTCGGCGGGCTGCGTCGCCAGGTGGAGCAAAGCGCGGCACAGGCCGAGGCGCAGCAGCGCCAGACCGAGGCGGCCCATCTCTCGATCGCCGGCCAGGTCGTCAACCAGACGCTGTCCATCGCCGCGATCCGCGCCCAGATCGCTACCGCCAACGCGCTGCTCGCCGACGATCAGCGCAACATCGACCTTACCCAGAAGCGGCAAGCCGGTGGCGAGGGCACGCTGGTCGAGGTGTTGAACGCGCAGAGCCAGTTCGCGGCGGACCGCGGCGACATTCCCCAGCTCGAGCAGCAGCTTGCCGAAGCCCGCCATCTACTGGCGACGTTGGTCGGGGTAGCACCGGCCGATCTCGGGCCGACCGAGATCGATCTCGAGCAACTCACCCTGCCCGCCTCGATCCCGGTGGCACTGCCCTCGGCGCTGGTGCACCGCCGCCCCGATATCCTCCAGGCCGAAGCCGACCTTCACGCGGCCACAGCGGGCATCGGCGTGGCAACAGCACGGCTGTACCCGGACATTACGCTTGGCGCGACGCTGACCCAAGGTGCCCCCGGCGTGGGCAATCTCCTCCAGAACGCGTTCCGTGGCTATGACATCTTCGCCGGGCTCAGCGCCCCGATCTTCCACGGCGGCACGCTCAAGGCCGATCGCGCTGCGGCGATCGATCGCGCCCGGGCGAGCGATGCCACCTATCAGCAAACGGTGCTGAACGCGTTCGGCCAGGTCGCCGACCTGCTGTCAGCGATCCAGACCGACGCCCGATCGCTTGCCAATCAGAGCGAGTCGGTGGCGGTGGCGGACCGCTCGCGCCGGCTGTCGCGACGCAGCTTTGAGGTCGGCAATTCTGGCATCCTCCAGGTGCTCGAGTCCGAACGCCTCTACCAGCGCTCGAGCAACGGCCTGGTGCTGGCCCGAACCCGGCAGTTCCTGAACGTGGCAAGACTGTATGTGGCCACCGCCGGCGGCTGGACGCAGTAATCGGGTATCCGGCCACCGGCGACGGGCGGAGCAACGATCCGCGTGATGCCCCCGACAAACTTTTATCGTTCGTCGCTTCGATCTCGGCCAGGACCATTGCGGCCACGTTCCGCCGGTGGCCATCACCCCAAGAAAGCCGAGCGTGGCTGAAACGGTTGGGGCGCCGAGCGTTGAGCCCTTCAAAAGGAGCCACCATGCCGATCAATCCCCCATACGTCGCCTCGTCCGCCCGTTATGATGGCGCCATGCCCTATCGTCGCAGCGGCCGCAGCGGGCTGAGGCTGCCCGCGATCAGCCTGGGGCTTTGGCAGAATTTCGGCGGCAACGATGTGTTCGAGACGGGGCGGGCCATCTTGCGCCGGGCGTTCGACCGCGGCGTGACCCACTTCGACCTCGCCAACAACTATGGCCCGCCGTACGGATCTGCCGAGGAAAATTTCGGCCGCGTCCTCGCCGCCGATTTTCGCTCCCATCGCGACGAACTGATCATCTCGACGAAAGCTGGCTGGGACATGTGGCCGGGGCCGTACGGCGACGTCGGATCATCCAGGAGGTGCTGTCAGTCTAACGCGAACTGCTCTCCACACGATGCACTTCGGTCTTTGAGCGCGGCAGCCTAGCTTGCAAGGATCTGCCACTCCGCCAGGGCGGCGGAGCGTCGTTCCTTGTAGGTCTGTCGGTCGGTGAGATGGCGCTCCAGGTTGAAGTGGTTGTGGATGTTGGCGTGAACCGATGCGAACTTCTGCAGCGTCTTCATCTGCCTAAACCTGAGCATCGCCCGCTCTCGTCGTCGGAACGGCAGGTGCGAGTTCTCGACCCGGTTGTTCGCCCAGCGGCCCACCTCCTGCTTCTCTTCGGTGCCAAGATCCTTCAGCGCAGCGCGGTAGGAGCGCAGGCCATCGGTGGTAACCGCGTTGGGCGAGCCATGGCGCTTGAGCGCCTTCTTCATGAAGGTCAGGGCCGCCTTCTTGTCACGGGTCTTGGTGATGTAGCTCTCGAGGATCTCGCCTTCGTGATCGACCGCTCGCCAGAGGTAGACCATCTCTCCGTTGAGCTTCACGTACATCTCGTCGAGGTGCCACCGCCAGTGCCGAAAGCCCCGCATCCGCGACACACGCTGCCGACGGATGTCACCAGCAAACATCGGACCGAACCTGTTCCACCACATCCGCACCGTCTCATGGCAGATGTCGATCCCGCGCTCGAACAGCAGGTCTTCCACGTTCCGCAACGACAGCGGAAAGCGCACGTACATCAGCACTACCAGCCGGATCACCTCCGGTGACGAGTTGAAGTAGCGGAACGGGCTGGCTGGTTTGCGCGGGCGGGGCATTTCTCGCCCCCTACCCTGCCCTGATTACCAGCCGGTGCATTTGGTCTGACAGTGCCCTCAAGCCTCTTTTGATCATGGCATGACTGTGTCACGCAAAGTCACGACTTTGGTAAGCGTCACGTCCCCAGCATAACGAGCTGCGCTGAGCGCGTAAGAGCCACCTCTAATCCGCCACTTTCCCGTGACGGGATCAAACGACGCAAGCAGACGGGGATCAGCGCCGATCTCCACCTTAGTTGACTGACCGGGCTTGAGCGAGATCGTTGCCCAGCCCACCAGGCGCTTGGGCCAGGCGCCATTGGTCGGCGCGGCATAAAGTTGGACGACATCTACTCCCGCCCGCGCGCCGATGTTTTTGATCAGAGTGCTCGCCCGGACGGTGGCACCGCCCGTCACCACCAGCTTCTCATGAGCAAAGATTGTGTAGCTCAGTCCGAAGCCAAACGGGAACAGCGGGGTGGTATAATTGCGAGCCTGCCAACGATAGCCGACATCCGCACCCTCGCAATAATCAACATAATAGGTCGCGTTGTCCACAACAGGCGCCATCACCGGTCGCGGCGTCTGCGCTAGGCTGGCGGGAAAAGTGACTGGGAGTCGGCCCCGCGGCGAGATCTTGCCGAACAGGATATCGGCGATCGCGTCCGCACCGGACGATCCCGGGTACCACGCTTCGAGTACCGCCGATACCTTAGCCAGCCATGGCATCAGGATTGGTCCTCCGGTCTCCAGCACGACCACGGTGTGCAAATTGGCCGACGCCACCGCGTCGATCAAGGCATCCTGCCCGCCCGGCAGCGACAGGGTCGGCGCATCACTGCCCTCGGCCATCGGTTGGGTGGCAAAGACGATCACCATATCGGCCCCGCGACTCGCTGCCACGGCTGCCGCGGAGTCGCCACCATCAACGAAGGTGATCTGGGCCTGCGGCGCTGCCTTGCGGATCGCGGCCAGCGGCGATGGTCCCAAGTAGTAGGTGCTCTGCCACGCTGCCGCTTCCGCCGGCAGGCCGGGTGGGGTTTCGACCAGCCCGTAGCCCCAGGGCGGGGTGACCTGCGACGAGCCGCCGCCGGACAGAACACCGCGATCAGCATGGCCGCCGATGAGCACGATCCGCTTCGCAGCCGCGCCGATCGGCAAAGTCGCGGCGTCGTTCTTGAGCAGCACCATCCCCGCCGCCGCCAAGCGACGTGCCACCGCGCCGTTGGCGGCATAATCGATGGCGGCCTGAACCGGCGGTGTGTCCACAGCGCCGCTTGCGATCATCGTCCGCAGGATGCGGTAGACCATGTCATTAAGCCGCGCCGGCTGTACCTCGCCCTTGTTGATCGCCTGCTTCAACGCGTCGCCAAAATAGGTACGATCATCGAATTCGCGCGCCGATTCCTGATCTAGACCAGCATTTGCCGCCTTGCCGGTGCTGTGCACGCCACCCCAATCGGACATGACGAACCCGGAAAAACCCCATTCTTTCTTCAGGACGTCAATCAGCAGATGGCGATTTTCGCAGGCGTGGTCGCCGTTCACTCGATTGTACGCGCACATGACCGCGCCGGGATGCCCGCGTTCCAGGGCGATCTCAAACGCCAGCAGATCGGATTCCCGCAGCGCCGCATCGGCGATCCGCGCGTCCACCACAAACCGGCCGGTCTCCTGGCTGTTCAGGGCATAATGTTTAATCGTGGAAACAATCTTGCGGCTTTGCACGCCGCGGATGGTCTCACCAACCATCACGCCGGCCAGCAGTGGGTCTTCACCGGGATATTCGAAATTACGCCCGCCCGTCGGCTCGCGGACGAGGTTCACGCTGCCCGCCAGAAGGATGTTAAAGCCCTTGGCGCGCGCCTCGCCCCCCATCACCGCGCCGCTGGCAAAGGCGAGGCCTGCGTCCCAGCTCGCGGCGGTGGACAGGACGGAGGGAAGCGCGGTGGCGACATCTCCCTGACGGCTGCGCTTGGTCAGGCTGATCGCTGGATTCGTTACGCCAAGCCCGGCATCCGTGATCTGCAGCGCCGGTATGCCGAGCCGAGCGACGCCGCGTACATAGCCCGCCGATCCGAGGCTGGCCGTCGGCTGCGGCTTGCCATGATATTCCGCACCGACCAGGCCGGTAACCAAATCGATCTTCTCGTCCAACGTCATCGCCTGCACCCAGGTCTGGGCACGCGCCTCAGCCGTGGAGGGGGCATCAGCGGCAGCGCCGGATGACCAAGCAGTGGCCAGCAACAACGCCATCGGCGGGACGCGGCGGAATGACGGACGACGAAGCCTAGACAAGAGTATGGATCCTACAGCGAAGGATGGCAATCGGGGCACACCTGCAGGACCGTGTCATCCGGACACCCGCAGGGGCGATCATCGATCCGGTTACCCGGCGACGGTATTTGCTAGAAGTTGTAGGTCGCCTTGACGTGGAATGTGCGGCCCACTCCCGGCAGCACATTGGCATTGGCATCGGTATCGCTGTTGGCCATGAAATACAGCTTGTCGAAGATGTTATCGACATTCACGTCGACCCTGACCGGGCCGACCACACCATAGACGCCGGCCTTAACCAAGGCGTAGCGCGGCAGCGTGATCGATCCCGGCAGAAAGCCGCCAGTGGTGGAATTATAGGTGACGCCGCCGGTCAGGCCCCATTTTCCTCGCATATCGTACGTTGCGAACACGCTGGTGCTGAAGCGCGGGGTGGTGCGCAGGTCATAGCCGTTAGTCAGCCCCAAGAAGTTGGTTAGCGAATATACGTAGCCCCCATAGCCGGAGGTACCGGGAACGCCCGCGAGATAAGACGGGAGCGTGATGAACGTCCCCGATCCGGCGGTCGGCAGCTGGCGAACCTTCTGATAGGTGCCGGTCGCAGTGAGGCCAAACCGCGGCGTCACAAGATAACGCAGCTCCGCCTCGATGCCGCGCGCACGCACTGCCGAGACGGTGACATCGCCGTTCGGCGGCGTGGCGAGATAGGAGCGGTCCTGCGAATAGGCATCTAGCGACGCATACAGGCGGCCGTCCATCTGCGAGGTTTTAATGCCGACTTCGGACAGCTTGGAGCTGCCGACATAGGCATCACTGACGATCAGCGATGGGTTGATCGCGCCGCCCTGTGAACTCTGTAGCGACTTGGCGTGGGCATAGGTGCCATAAAGGGTGGCAAACCTGGTCTTGTAGCTCAGGCTGGCGTTATAGCTGAATGGCAGCGACGAGCCTTTGTTGGTCACGAACACGTCGTTGACCTCGGTGCCGATGTTGGAGGCCTTGACGTGATAGTCGTCCACTCGACCGCCGCCAGTGAGCGACACTCGCCCGACCGTCGCATCGACCACGAAGAAGCCAGCTAGATCCTTGATCTCGCTGCGGATATCGGTTGCCCACTGGTAATTGTCGACCACAAACGGGTTGTTGAAGCGATCATCGGGCGTCGCGCCGACTGAAATGTCGCGACGATCCTCGGAGAGGACGAAATCGTTCAGGTTGCCGCGGTCGTGCGCCGAGGTGTGCCGATAGCTGCCGCCCAGCACCAGCTGCAGTATTAGCGCACCGAACTCGTCCTTGCGGCTGTACGTCAGGCGCTGCTCAGTCACGGTCGCATTGAAGGTCGTGGCGAAGCCATAGCTCTGGTAATTGCGGCTGTTGAGCGTGTTGATGAAGCTCTGGAACTTTAGCACGCTGTCGTCGTCGAAGCTCCGGGTCAGCGCGCCGTAGCCGGTGTGCGCCGTCGCCTCGTTGATGTCCACGCCATCATCGAGGAAGGTGTCGCGCGGCGACAGCTTGACGAGCTTCACCGTCGCGGGATCAAGCGTCGTGTAATTATTGGGCGTTACCGTCGCGCCGATTGCCGGGGCGTAAAACAGCAGCGCGCTGCCACCCGTAGCCGCATAATATTGAGCAGGGGTGATGAACGCCGCGCCCGGCGCCGCAATTTGGGCGATTGGGCGGCCCGAGATATACTGCTGGTTGTCGATCAGATCCTGGGTAACGCGGTTCCAGCCGATGTTCTTCAAATAACCGTCGGAGTGGATAAACTGGTAGCTGAGATCGAGCGTTAGCTTGCTGCCGAGATCGGTGGCGTAGCTGCCCTGCGCGATCTGCGATGTGGGGTGCATGCCGCGATAGAAGCTGTCTGAATTTTCAATCTTCCCATAAACGTCGAGGCCGCCGTCATTGTCGCCGAGCTTGACGGGGATGGCGATGTTGGCCGTCCCCTCGCGCTGATTGTAGCTGCCCAGCGTCGCGGTTGCGGTGCCCTGGATATGATCCACATATCGTGTCTTATCGCCGCGAGCACTCTTGGGCGTGAAATTGAGGAAACCGCCCACTTGGCCCGCACCATAGATCGGCGAGGGCGGACCGCGCACGATCTCGACATCTGATGCGGAGTCCACCGGCGTCGGATAATTGGCGTAATTGGTGATGCCCTGAAAGCCGTTGAAATAATTGTCTGCGACGGTGCCGCGGATCGCAATGCTGCCGGGAACACCAAAAAAGCTGCCCGTGTAGGTGCCGGCGGCCACCGCGGTGAAATCATAGACTGATTTGATGTTGTAGCGCGACAGCAGCTCCTCCGACACCGCAGTGATGGAGCGCGGGGTGTCTACCAGCGGCTTGTTGATGCCGAATAGCGTGGAGCTGTTCTTCTTCTGCAGCACACCCGCCAAATCGCGGGCTCCCGTAACCAGAATGTCGGCGCCGGTATCCGCGTTGGCCTCGGGGCTCGCAATCGGTGTTTCGGGATCCGGCTGCCCAGCAGGGGTCGGTCCAGTCTGTGCTAGTGCTGCCATCGGCATCGCAATCAGCGCTACGCCGGCTAGCAAGGTGCACCTCAGAAATCGTGTCATCATGTCTACCCTTTTCCCCAAACGCTCGTGTTCCGTTCTGCGGACGGCAGCCGCGCGAACCTCTTGCGGGCCGCGGCGGCGATTGCATGGCCTGGATGGTCCGGGGTGACAGTGTGTGCCCGGCCCTAGAATGCAGGACATCCTTGGCGCACCTAGCCGGGACAAATCTTGAGGCGGCGCGCACCATAAGTTATCCACCTCGTCCCGCTCCGCTGTCGCGGCACGGCTCAGTTGGGCAGATCGCCACTGGGGCTTGGCAACGCGCTGATCGCCTGGCGAGCGCGGCGGTACTGAACCAAACCGGCTGTTCGGCAGCGAGCAACGATTCGTGTATCAGCCAACAAGAGCCGTCCTGTGAGCGCTGCTACATTGCAAACATCGCCAACACATTCTCACGGGATCAGCAATGATGACACCAGCCTTATCTTTACGCCCCGCGCCGGGCCTAGCAGAGATCACCACTGCCGCTGCCTGGCGCGGCGACATCCTTTCCCAAGGGCACAGCTGGGTCTACATGCTTTCGTCCGCGCAGATCGATGAGCTTGAACGCTTGGGAACGCAGTTCGTCGACGCCGATCCGGATCTGCGCTTCGTGCAGAAGGAGGAATATCCGCTGATTGAATGTGCCGACGCCATCGAAGAGTGGGGCCGCGACGTCGATTCAGGGCGCGGATTCGTGCTGGTCCGCGGCCTGCGCACGCATCTCTACTCCGACGCACTATCTGCGGCGATCTACTATATACTCGGGCTGCACATGGGCGATCCGATCCGGCAGAATGAAAAGGGCGACCTGATCGATTCCGTCTACGCCACCTCGGACAAGACGATGGATGATCCGACCGCGAAATCGTCCAAGGTGCGCGACCACTTGGTCTACCATTCAGACTCTTCGGACATTGTCGCGTTGATGTGCCTACGCCCCGCGCGCGCGGGCGGTGCCTCGTGCTTGGTGTCCGGTGCGGAGATCTACAACGAAATACTGCGTCGCCGGCCCGATCTCGCGCCGCTGCTGTTCGAGCCGTATCATTGGGACTGGCGTCGGCAGGACGCCAACGCTCCGGCCGATACCTACACCTCGCCGATCATCGATCTCACCGACGGCGTGTTCAGCATGTATGCCGGATCCTTGTACATCATGACGGCGCAGGAATATCCCGGCGTGCCCAAGCTCAGCCCTGAGCAGGTCGAAGTGCTGAAGCTGTTTGACGAGATCACGTACGAGCCCGGCATGGCGATCGAGATGGATTTCCGCCCCGGTGACATCCAGTGGCTGTCGAACTACGCCGCGCTTCACGCCCGCACCTCATTCGACGATTATCCCGAGCCTCAGCGAAGGCGCCATCTGCTTCGTCTGTGGCTCAGCCGTCAAGGCAATCGTCCGGTGATCGATGGCTTTGGCAAAAATGGCGTCGTTCAGGTTCGCGACAAGCCGCGCGCTGGCCAGACCACTGACGACCAGGGCTTCTTCCGGATCGGGGTCGCACCGGTACCCCGCTTGCTCGCAGATCACGGCTGATCAGCGATGCGGCCCGGCCCTGCCGCTGGGCCGCACCGAGGCCGTCATGTTCCACTGCTGATACGAAGACGCCGCCGCTCGGAAGAGCGGCGGCGTCTTTGCTGTCACTGTCGAAGAGAGCGACTATTCCTGGGTAAACCCAGCTGGTGCCTCGGCGACGCCACCGGTCTTGCCCCACAGGATGATCTCATTGCCCCAGGGGTCTTCGAACGCCCAGTTATAGCCGTTGAATTCAAGCCAATGGTGATTGCGCCACATCACTCGTGCGCCGCGCGCCTCCGCCGCATCTAGAATCGAGTCTGGCTTGTCGTCATCGCTGACTAGGATCCAGATCCGCGCCTTGGCTTCGCCGCGGCTAAGGTTGCGCGAGCCGCCCGCATCGGGCAGCGGATGCGGGCGGGCGTTGTTGCTGTTGAAGATGCCGAGGTGCAGATTGCCGATCTGGCTCTGGCTCCCGTCCTTGTTCTTGAAATTCTCGCCGGGCACCAGCCGGTGGTATACGCCCGCCGGACGCCCCTCGTTGATCCAGCCGAACACCTCGGCGTAAAAATTGCCTGTCGCCTGCGGATCGTCTGACGCTAAATCGACGAAGATCAGCGTATTCGGGTAGGTCATGGAAACTCCTCAGCCAAAACGGAATGCGGACACGGTCGCCTGCATGACGACGTCGGAAAATATCCGGTCGCCAGCCGTGTCATCCGCCGCCCCGGCGGCGACCATCAGCGGCAGGAAATGCTCTTCGCGCGGGTGCGCGTTGCGTGCCGACGGACCGTCGGCCCACTGGACCAGGCTGCCCAGTCGAGCAGCCGCATCGGGCTCTGCAAGCGAGCGGGTCAGCCATTGGTCGAACGCCGCCGATGGCGCGCGGGCGGCGGGCGTACGGAACGCGCGCATGTTGTGATAACTCATCCCGGATCCGACGATCAGCACGCCTTCCTTACGCAGACTCTTCAGCGCCTGCCCCGCGGCGATGTGTTCGGCCGGATCGAGATTGCTCTTAAGCGACAGCGGCACCACCGGGATGTCGGCATCGGGAAAGGCCACCAGGAAAGGGATAAACACGCCATGGTCGAAGCCCCGTTCGGCGTCGGTGGCGCAAGGAATATCCGCCGCGGTGAACAGATCGACGATCCGCGCCGCGAGCGCGGTCGAGCCGCTGGCAGGATATTGCAATTGATAGGTGTGCGGCGGAAAACCATTGTAGTCGTAGATCAGCTTCGGCGATGGCGCGGTAGCGACAGTGAATACCGGCTCTTCCCAGTGGCCGGAGACGACCACGATAGCCGTGGGCTTTTCGGGCAGGCTCGCCGCAACGCTGCGAAGCCAGGCCGCCGTCTTGTCCCAAGTATCGGCCGGCTCACCCATCAGCGACCAATCCATGAAGAAGCAGGGACCGCCGCCATGCGGGATGAACAAGGTCGGCTGCACGGTGGCTGGGGAGAAATCGGATTGTTCAAGCATCAGCTGGTCCGGTGATGGAGAAAGATGAACGCGGAATCTATGGCCGCTTTTCCCGGGACGCTTGTCTGAGCGCGCCGCTAATCTTGCTTTCCAGCAACGCGGCACCGGCAGGCCAGTTCGTCGCCCTGGCCAGCGCCAGGCGCGAGGCTTTGCCCGGCGCCCAGCGCAACTCGAAGAACGGTTTGTGCGCCTGACGAACTGTTTGTTGTTGCACGCCGCGCAAGGGCCGATTGGCTTTGACCGGCGCTGGGTCTTGCGATGAGATCGTCTCGATCAGCATCGGGATATTGAACTCATGGCCACGCGTCCGTTTAAAACAACCGCCAACACCGCGTTGGGCGTGGTCATCGCCTGTACGATCGGCAACATCCTAAATTTGACAACTACGGTCAGTTCGACGTTCGGTGTGTTCCTGGTCCCGATTTCGCAGGATTTCGGCTGGCCTCGGGCGCATGTCACCGCCGTTCTCGGGATCATCTCGCTCGTCAGCGTGGTTGCCTTCCCGCTCGTCGGGCGGATCATCGACACGTTCGGCGGCCGCCGCGTGCTACTGGTCGGCAACGTCCTATTCGCCGCGAGCGTCGCGCTTCTCAGCCAAGTACAAAACAGCATCGCCCAATTCTATGCGCTCTTCGCGCTGATCGGGATCGCCGGCGCCATTCCCTGCACTGCCATGTTCTCTAAGGTCGTTTCCGAATGGTTTGACGAGCGGCGCGGGCTGATGCTCGGCATCAGCGCTGGCATCGGCAACGGCGTTGGCGCGACGATCATGCCGATCATCGCTGCGACCCTGCTGCCGTCGATCGGTTGGCAGGCCACCTACGCGGTGATCGGCCTGATCGTCGTGGGAGTCGGCTTTCCCACCCTGTTCTTTCTCCTCAAGGACGCACCTCGCCGCAGCGCTGCCACCGCGGGGGTCGCTACGGCGCGGTCGCATCTTGATACCGGCAAGACGCTTGCCGAGGCGGTCTCTAGCGCGCCGTTCTGGCTCATCATCCTCAGCCTCGGCCTTGGCGCGGGCTGCCTCACGGCCGTCTTCTCGCATGTCATTCCGGTGCTGACCGATAGGCAGATGGAGTTGACCGTCGCCACCACCGTGATGTCGGTGCTCGCGCTCGTCACCGCCGCTTGGCAGGTGGCTGTCGGCTCACTGCTCGATCGGGTCTCCTCGCCGAGGACGATCGCGCCGGTGTTTGTCGTCGCCGCCGCCGGGCTGTGGCTGCTTGGCAACGGCAACGGCACGCCGGTGCTGATCCTCGCCGGTGCATTGCTCGGCATCGGCCTCGGCACGGCCTTCGGCGCCCTACCTTATTTCGTTTCGCGTTATTTTGGCCTCAAATGCTACGGCACAATCATCGGGGTGATTTATGCTGTGGTGATGATTGCCCAAGGCGGCACGCCATTGTTAATGGACATGTGGTTCGATGCGCACGGCTCCTATGCCGGATCGATATCGATCATCGAATTCTGCCTGATCGCCGTTGCCGGCCTGATCATGACCTTTCCCGCCTATACAGAGGAAGTCACGGCCGCAGAGGTTGCCGAGCTTAATCACGGCGGGATCTGAGAACGAAGCAGGCGGTGAACGACGCCGCCGCGCCGCCCCCGCGCTAGATGCGCGGGGCTAGCGCCGCCTGGCGATGCTGGCTTGGGGAGATGCCGAAGCGATCGCGGAATGCCCGGCTAAAATGAGCGGCATCGCTAAAGCCCCAACGAAAGCATATTTCTGAGATGGACAGCTGCGCATGGATAGGGCTGATCAGATCGGCGTAACAGCGCTCCAGCCGCCGAGCTTTCACATAGCTCGAGAACTTGGCGTTGCCGCCGGTGAATAGCTTCTGGACGTAACGCGGCGACACACCATTGTTGGCGGCTACCGAGACCAGCGACAGTTCCGGATCATGGAGCATGGTCTCCATCCGCATGCAAATCCGCTTGAGATGCGAAGCTCGGGCGCCTGCAGCGCCGCCGCGTGACTCCTGCCGGCCATCGCTGGCGAGGCAGGCGATGAGAAACTCGATGACAGATCGTTCGACCGGCTGGAACTGGTCCTCGGTAAGTGCCTCGATCGTTTCCCCGACACCCCGCAACAGGCTTTGAAAGACCTGCTGCACACCGGGTTGGGCGCTGAGCACGCCGACGCGGGCACCGAGCGGGATGATCAGCCGCGGGCTGACCGCCACCTCGGGCAGCTTAATAAAGAGCATCTCGAAGTCGCTGGCGAACCGCAGCGTCGAACTGACGCCGGACGCGCCGACCACGATCGAGCCGGGGGCGAGCGCCGTCTCCGCACCGCCGGTGCCGAGCACTGCATCGCCCGAAAGCAGCATGGCCAGCCAGATCGCCGAATTGTGATCGACGTTGCGGCCGCCGAAGCTTTGCGCAGTAGCCCTGACCAGCGCGAATTCTGAGCCGAGCGCGGTGGTGGCGATCTTCACCGATCCCTCCATCCAGGCGAGATCGGTGAGATCGGCAACAGGCAGCTTTAGGCGAGCGAGCGTGTCGACCCACGCCGCCTGACGCTCTGTTTCGGGGATCGCATCGAGAGAGAAGGTCCAGATCGCCATCCGTGAAACCGCTTATCGGGGATCCTTGACGACGCCCTTGGTGGGAAAAATGCCGCGATCAATGCGGACGTGGATACCTTTCGTGCCATCAACAACCTGTGTCACGCCGAAATCGGCGGCGACCGACATCAAGGAATAAGCATCGTTGCGCGACAGTCCCTGGTGCTCCGTGAGCAGCCCGAGCATGTCGAGCGAGGCATTCTTCATCGCCTTGTTAAGATCCTCGTGAAAACCGTGGACGATCCAGTTGTTCGGGGTCTCGAGCAGCGGCGATGGAAAAGAGAAATCCTTGCGCAGAATGATCTGGAACAGGACGTTGAGCGACGCCTCGATAGCGGTTCCCGAAATCTCGCCATCGCCTTGCGACACGTGCGGATCGCCGATCGAGAACAGCCCGCCGGCAACCTGAACGGGGTAATACATGGTCGCCCCGGCGCCAATCCGCCAATTGTCGATATTGCCGCCGTGAAGCCCGGGCGGGATAGTCGAGACGCGCTCGTTCACCGCCGGCGCCACACCAGCGGTGCCGAGATGCGGGCGTGCTGGGATCGAAATGCCCTCGAGCGCAGGCATCCGATCGCAGACGGCACAATGCGTGATCGTTCCCGGCGTCAGATACGTGCCCGAAAAGTCATAAGCATAATGCGCGGACGCGGTGTTCGTGTTGGGGTTGAGCGCATAGATCGTCACCCGCTCCTTCTTATCAAATTCCTCATAAAGATGCCCCCAGTTGGCGGCCAAGTTCGATCCATAATTGAACCGCGGCGTCATCTGCAGATAGCGCACCTCAAGCATGTCGCCAGGCTCGGCACCCTCGACATAGACTGGACCGGTCATAATATGAACGCCGGGAGTGCGATCGGCTTCGGGCACCTCGGTGTAAATACGGGTAATCGCCTCATCCATCATCAATTCGGGTGCATCGCCTGCGTGATGAGTGACCGCTTCTGCGAGGATGAGGTCACCCGATTTAACCCGCAGCGCCGGTTTAATCTCGGGGTGGAAATAGCCCCAGTGGATCGTCTCTGGGGTGGCACGCAGCATGTGGAGATCGGTGGATTCGGTATCCTGGCGCAGTTCGCCGGGTGCAGAGATCAAAGCCATGTGAATGCCCCTGTGGAATACTAGCGGATGATCAACGGGCGTCAGAAGCCGTCCCCGTCCGCGATATCGGACGGGGAACCTGCGCCAACTATGAAAGAAGAAGGGTTTAGGCGGCCTGGCCGACCGCGCGCAGCGTCGGTTGTCCTTCCAGGCGCGCATAGGTGTCGAGGTAGCGCTTCACCAGCCAGCGATTGAACTGAAGCTGGGCGCCCTCCTGCCACGAATAGCGGCCGCGCGGCGCAAACTTCGAACGGAGTCCCTGCTGGACTAGCCCGTCGACGTGCATGTCCTGATCGATGATATGCGACGCCGCCGTCATGTTCATCTCCATCTTGTGGCTGAACGACGGGTGGCGGGAGGCGCCGGGGGCGACGAGCACGCCGGTGTCTTGCTCCATCGTTTCCGGTCCGGTGGGACGCAGGATCAGATAGATCACCATGTCGCTCATCATCACCAGCGACAGCGTCGGGGGGATGTTGGCGAAAGTCATGCGGTTGCGATCGGCATCGTCGAGGTTGGGGAACACCGGCAGCAGCGCGCGCTGGGTAGCGTTGAAGCTGGCATCGGCATGGAGCGTACCATTGTAGCGCAGGAAGCCCGCATCAGCCGGATCAGACTCAGGAAAGATCGCGAGTTCCGACGGCACGAAATCATGCAAAGGCCCTTGGTGGAGCTTGGAGGCGTGATAGCCGTCATTGTTGTTCTCGAACATTACCTTCCAGTTCCAGGGAAATACCCCCGGCGCGCCGGGACGCTCGCCTTCGGCGTTGGCGAGGTCGTAATGGGCGATGGCGTCCGATACCTGCGTCAGCCGGGGCGCCAGGGGTTCGGCCGCAGCATCGAAATTGACGAAGATGAAGCCGTGCCAGGTCTCCACCTTGAAGCGGGTCAGGCCATGCTCTTCCTTATTGAAATTGCAGGTCTTCTCCATCGCCGGAGCGCCGGTCAGCTTACCGTCGAGGCCATAAGCCCAATGGTGATAAGGGCACAGGAACATTCGTGTGTTGCCCGCGCCCTCGGCGACCAGCATCGCGCGGTGCGCGCACACCGATGACATCGCATTGACCTGATTGTCGCGACCGCGCGCGACCACAATCGGCTCGCCGACGATCTGGGTCGTGAAATAGTCGCCGACGTTCTTCACCCAGCTCTCGCGTCCTACGCACAGCCATTCGTGGTAGTAGAGCGCTTCCTTCTCGAACTCGTAGAAGTCCGCGTCGGTATAGCATTGCGGCGGCAGGGTCTGCGCCTCGGCAAGATTGGTAGCAGAGGAATCAAGCGACGTAATGAAGTCGCGGGCGGGCAATCGGACGGCCATGTGATCAGTATCCCGTATGCTGATCGTTGCGTGGCAGCGCCCCTGGCCGTGCGATGCCAGGCGGGTACCAACCCCTGCTGGCTACACCGATGCCCACGCGGCGATCTTGTTCATACGCGCACGGTAAGTTGCTGGCGCCTCAGCCCACCCCGACCGACACCGTCGTCAATAGGCCTTCGGCGATGTCGCGCTGGATCTCGGCCAGCTCCGCTTCGGCATAGCCGAGCGCATCGGCACCGAGCAGCAGGCGAAGCGGCGGCTGTGCCATACTCGTCAACGCGATGATGGCCGCCGCCACTTTGGCGGGGTCGTTCGGCTCCTCCCCGGCATGACCGGTGAGGATGGCCTGCGCCGCATGCGCCGGGCCATCGTAATCCGCGATGCGCTGCGCCGCGACCTTGAGCGAGCCGCCGGCGAAATCGGTGCGCAGCCCACCGGGCGCGACGTTGGTGACGCGGATGCCGAGCGGCGCCACTTCCTGCGCCAGCGTTCGACCGATGCACTCCATCGCGAATTTGCTGGCGCCATATATCGCGGTCCCCGCCCATGGCGCCCAGCCGCTCACGGAGGTGATGTTGACGATATGACCACCGCGGCGCTTTCTCATTCCCGGCAGCACCGCTTGAATCATTGCAATCGCGCCGACTACGTTGGTTTCGAACAAGGCACGAATCTGGTCGAGGCCGGTTTCCTCCAGAGCCCCAACCATGCCGAACCCGGCGTTGTTGACCAGCACGTCGGTGCCGCCGAACCGCTCGTCGGTCCGCGCGATGGCGGCCACGATCGATGTCGGGTCGGTAACGTCGGCGATCACCGCCAACGCATTGAAGGGATGCAGCAGGTCGAAAGCGGCCGCGGCCGCTTCGCTCCTCACTGTTCCCACGACCTCGTCTCCGCGCGCGAGCGCCTGCCGCGCCAGTTCGAGGCCCAGACCACGCGAGGCCCCGGTGATCAGCCAGCGCATTACCGTGCTTCCCCCGCCAAGGTCGGCAAGTGTGCCAATGTCCAATTCGGGCGATCGCCCGCGGGACGGTCGAAAAACGCCTCGATCTCGGCGCGCGTCGGTGACCCGTTTGCCGACGGGCGCGACACCGACAAGGCGGACGCCGCCGCCGCGAATTCCATGGCAGCCAGTAGGTCCCGGCCCGCCACAAGTTCGCAGACTAGCGCCGCGTTGTAGCAGTCACCCGCGCCGGTGGTGTCGACCGCCTCGACTCGGAAGGCCGACTGGTAGACCAGCGTGCCGCCGATTAAAGCCGCGCTGCCGCGATCTCCCAGCGTGACTAGGACCTTACGGGCACCGCCGCGGTGCAGGGCATAGAGGCCCGCGTGCAACGCGGCGCCGCCAGCGCCCTCGATCCCCGTGAGGCTCGCCAGCTCTGTCTCGTTGGGGGTAAGGACATCGACATCGGCCAACACCGCAAGTGCGGCAGGATGGGCGGGGGCCGGATTGAGCACGGTCATTACGCCGTGCTCGCGAGCGATGGCCAGCGCCCGGGCCACCGTAGGCAGCGGTACTTCCAATTGCACCACCATCGCGTCCGCACCGGCTATTGCCGCGCGGCTTTCGTCGATCATCGCGGGCGTCAGCGCGGCATTGGCACCTGCCGATACCACGATCATATTCCCGGCATCATCGGCCACCATGATGTGCGCGGTGCCCGTCGGCGTGCCGCTGATGGTGCGAACCTGATCGTCATTGACGTCCTGCGCGCTCAGATGCCGGCGGGCAGCCGCGCCGTGCTCATCATCGCCGACCGCGCCGATCATCAGCACATCGGCACCGAGCCTTGCGGCGGCGACCGCCTGGTTCAGTCCCTTGCCACCGATAGCCGTCCGCGTCTCGCGGCTGAGGATCGTCTCGTTAGGCAATGGCAACCGGGAAACGGAAAGGATCAAATCGGCGTTGATGCTGCCAACAACCACGATTTTCGGTCTGACGGACATGGCGACTCCAGTAGCGAGGGCGCACCCATCGCAGGGTCCACGCCCGGCGGCTTGCTCGTGCGCGCATCACCTCTTGCCGTTTGCTTCTGCGCACGGTCGACTATTTTGTGAACAGGTCCTTGCGGATGATCGCATGGGCGCCCCAATTGCCGTTCGCCACTTGGGTGATGCCGAAGTCGACCCCTACCGACAACAGCGAAATGGCCTCGTCTTCCGAGAGCGAGCGGGTGGTCATCAGGAACCGCCGTGCCTTGCGGAAGGCGTCGCGCATCGCCGCTTCGATAGACGAGTTCTTGTAAACCTCGCTCTGCGCCTTGCTGCCTAATTCGCGCAGATAATTAGGTTGGGAGAAGCCGAGGATCACCCATTCGGTGCGAGTTTCGATCAGCGGATAATCAAGGTCGCGCACCGCGGCTGGCCCCGATCCCCGCCGATGCAGATGGATCTGGATCACTGCTGACATAGAACACTCGATCGCCGTCCCGCACAATTCGGAATCACCTTGCGACGCGTGCGGATCGCCCAGCGACAGCAACCCCTCCGCGACATTCACCGGCAGGAAGATTGATCCGCCTGCTCCCAGCCGCCAATTGTCAATGTTGCCGCCGAAATTGGCAGGGGGGACAGTATCGACCAGCCCGTCATAGGCGGGAGCCAAGGCGACGAACCCAAAGTGCGGCCGAACCGGGATCTCCACATTACGCAGGACGTCAAAGTTCTTGAGGATCGAATCCTGATCCACCGGCACGCCTGGATAATCGTAGCGCTCGTGGCGAACGCCATCGGGGTCAATCTGCGGGGTATAGCGATAGTTGTAGAGCGCATGGGCGCAGGCCCGCTCTCGTCCCGTCTCCACCTCGAAGATCGTGACTACCTCGCGCGGCTTGGGTTCGGTCAGCATGTCGTTGTAATGGAAGCCCCAATACGCCGCGACGTTGCTGCCGAAGCTGCGCCCGGCATATTTGGGATTGGCGGATGGGCGCGCCTCAATTTCGAGAAACCGCACCTCCACTACGTCCCCGGGCATGGCGTCGGCGATCGCAATCGGCCCGGTGAGCAGATGGACCCCGAACCCCTCGCCGGCTCCCCGCCCGATCGTCGAGGCATCCATCGGCCCCGCTCCGCGCCGATCGATCGTCTTGTCCCCCTTCCGCCAGTGATAGATCCGCTCCACCGCAGCATCGCCCTCGATCATCCGTTCGTGATCGTCAGCGGCGTGATGGGTCAGCGCCTCTATCGTCACGTAGTCGCCCGAACGGACGCGCAGCGCCGGCCGAATATGCCGGCCCAGATGACCCCAGCGTACCGTCTCCGCGGTGGCGGGCAGAAAATGGTGGCGGATGCGCGTTGCCGTGTCGTCCTCGTCCGATGCGGCGGCGGTATTGTCGTCCTCGCCCTCGTCGGTGGCAGCGTCGTTCCCGGTCATCTGCTCGACCGGTGGTGCGACCGGGCTGCCGCGACGCGGCGTCTCCACCTGTCCTTCGGCGGGCGGCGCCTTGCGATATTCGCGGGGCGACATGCCATACTGTTCGCGAAAGGCGCGGCTGAACGACGCGGAGTCGTTGAACCCCCATTGAAACAAGATGTCGGAGATCGATTTCTGGGCGTGGAGCGGGCTGAGCAGGTCCATCCGGCAGCGCTCCAGCCGGCGCAGTTTGACGTAATGACCGAAGCTATCGTCCACCGTCTCAAAAAGCTTCTGCAGGTAGCGCATGGAGATGCCGTGCTTGCCGGCGACCAGCTGAAGATTGAGTCCCGGATCCGACAAATGCATTTCGATTGACTGGAATACCCGTTCTAGCAGCATCGCGCGCGCGCCTGCCGAACCGCCGAGCGACTTTGAGGGCGCGCCCTCCATCAAGGCAGTGAGGAGGAAATCGGAAAGACTGAGTTCGACGGGACGGATGCGATCGCCGTTGAGATCGTTGATGGTATCACCGATCGCGCGCAGCATGCCCGACAGGATACGCCCTGCACCGGTATCGCTGCCGATCAGGCTGATGGCGGTAGGCAAATGAGCGCGAACTCGCTGGCTGAAATAGGACAAGGGTATCTGGATCATCAACAGACGGTGATCCCGTGGGAAAGCAAGCAACGCCTTCGCGGCGGCGCTGCCAAGGACAATGTCGCCTTCGCGCACCTTGATTGTCTCTGCGCCGGCGGTGACGGCGAGATCGCCTTCCAGCAACTCGACCATCCAAAGCCAGTCCGGCTGATCGACCATATCAACGGTCAGTGATTGGTAGGTCGATGAAATGCCGATGAAGTCGAGGCCGCTGTCACTGCGGAAGCTGGCTATCTCGCCATATGACGTTTCGGCATCCATTGTATCGAGCCGTAGCGACTTGCGTTTGAGCGCGAACCGCCATGCCTCCCAACGCTGCTCCTTCGGATAGGCGTGGGTCGTGACGCGCAATATTCATGTTCCTCGTTCAATGACCTCCTACGGCAACGATGCCGATCGGTTGCGGTCATGCCTTGGCATCCTCCTCCCTGTCTATCGGTGAGAGCCTACACGGGTCGCATCCACCCGCAAGAACAAGATTTTGTGCCGGAATGGACAAGCCGCGCCGCGGCGTTGCTGCGTATGGCTGATGCGTGAAGCAATGCCGGGCGTTCAACGGGTCGGCGGGGAGCGAGCGGGTTTGACGATCACGATGACTAACCAGTTGAGCGTCCGCCTTCACCGGCTGACTACGCAGGGCAACACCGGAACGGCAGGCTCGGTGAGAATCCTGGATCTGAGGCGCGATGATGGCAGCAATTTGCCCGCTTTCGCGGCAGGCGCCCATGTCGATTTGGTGCTCTCCGAAACTGTCACCCGCCAATATTCGCTGCTCAACGATCCCGCCGAACGGCACCGTTACGTTGTCGCCGTCGCGCTGGATGCGGCGAGCCGCGGCGGCTCCCGCCATGTCCACGACTGGCTTGAGGAGGGGGACACGCTTACGATCGGCGAGCCGCGCTGCCACTTCCCGCTGATTGAAGACGCAGCCCACAGCGTATTCATTGCCGGCGGTATCGGCGTCACTCCATTATGGGCGATGGCACAGCGGCTCATCGCGCTTGGCCGGCCGTTTTCCTTTCACTTCGGCGCGCGCAATGCCGCAGCCGCGCCGCTGCTCGGTGAGATCGAGGTAGCTCTGGCGGCGGTCGATGCGCCGCTGCAGACCGCGTTTGCTGACGGCGGTGGCATGCTCGATCTTTCCGCAATCGTCGCTGCGGCGCCCCCAGGAAGTCAATTCTACGCCTGTGGCCGGGCCGGTATGCTCGATGCCTATCTCGATGCCACGGCGGCGCTGCCCGCTGAGCAAGTCCATTACGAACGGTTCGCGTCGACCACGGCGGCTGCCACCGAGGGCGGTTACGAGGTGGAACTGGCACGGACCGGCGGCTGCTACACAGTCGCCGCCGGCCAGACGATCCTGGAGGCGCTGAAGCTCAATGGCATTAATGTGCCATACTCCTGCGCCGAAGGCATCTGCGGGGCGTGCGAGGCGCGCGTAATCGAAGGCATGCCCGATCACCGGGACGACGTGCTGTCGGATGCGGAAAAGGCCGCCAATACGACTATGATGGTGTGCTGCTCGGGATCGCGCAGCCCCCGGTTGGTGCTGGACCTGTGAACGGGCTAGCGCTCAATGCCCAGATGCGCCGAGCGCTCGGGATCATGGATCCATTTATCCTGCTGATGCTGGGCCTGATCGTCCTGGCCAGCATCGCGCCGGTGCGTGGCAACGGGGCGGTGATCGCGGGGCAGATCGCCAACGGCTTCATCGTGCTCCTGTTCTTCCTCCACGGCGCCAAGCTGTCGCGCGAGGCGATCGTCACCGGCTTCGGCAATTTGCGCCTGCACCTTGCGGTGCTGGCCACATCGTTCGTCGTCTTCCCGCTGGTCGGCGTTGCGTTAGTGGGCGGTTTGGCTGGGATCCTCCCGGCGGCGCTGCTCAGTGGCATTCTCTTCCTGTGCCTGCTGCCGTCCACCGTGCAGTCGTCGATTGCCTTTACTGCGATCGCCGGCGGCAATGTCGCCGCCGCGGTGTGCAGCGCCTCGCTCTCCAACATGCTGGGCATTTTCGTGACGCCGCTGTTGTGCACGCTGCTGATGCGACAGGGGGCGGACGTCTCGCCCGCGGCGATCGAGAAGATCGTGCTGCAGCTGCTGCTGCCGTTCGTGCTTGGCCATCTCAGTCGGCCGCTGATCGGTGGGTTAATCGGACGTCACAAGCTCCTGGTCGGGCGAGTAGACCGGCTGTCGATCCTGCTGGTGGTCTACACCGCTTTTTCAGCATCGGTGGTCGATGGGCTGTGGGGCCAGGTGGACGCCGCCGCGCTGGGCGACATCGTGGCGCTGTGCCTCGTCATCCTCGCTGCAATCCTGAGCTGGACGTGGTGGCTGTCGGGCAGAATGGGCCTCGCTCGGGAAGATCGCATCGTGTTACTGTTCTGCGGTTCCAAAAAGAGCCTTGCTTCCGGGGTTCCGATCGCCTCGACGCTGTTTCCGGCCGCCGTTCTAGGGCCAGTCATGCTGCCGCTGATGCTGTTCCACCAGATCCAGCTGATCGCTTGCGCGTTCATCGCGCAAGCGATGAGACCGCGGCCGGCTGTGAAATCTGACGGCGCGGCTGCTGACGCGCTGGTCGATTTTCCGTGAGGACCGGCGCGGCTTATGCAAGCGCCGCCCGCCTGACCGCGAGCGGATATCAACGCCTCGACGAGTTTTAGCGCCGACACGCTCAACTGTGCCGAAGTCTCATTGACTGTGATCGGCGACGAACTGATCCCACGAGGAATGCCATGCGGTTGAAGCAATGGGTATCGGTCCTAGCGGCGATGCTGCCGATGGCAGCGGCGGCGCGACCGGTCGATCCGACCGTCGCCACAAAGTCTGGGCAGGTGATCGGCCTTAGCCGTGATGGCGTCGATCGTTTTCTCGGCATACCCTTTGCCGCACCGCCGGTCGGTGCATGGCGCTGGAAGGCGCCGCGCCTCGCACCCGCGTGGCGTGGCGTGAGAAATGCGCAGGCGATCTCTCCCATCTGCATTCAGGACAGCGCGAACAATCCGCTGACCAAGGGCTTCGCCCCGCAGCAAAGCGAGGATTGCCTATATCTCAATGTGTACCGCCCTGCCGGCGAGACGAGCGGGCGGCTACCGGTGATCGTGTGGATTCATGGCGGGGCGTTCATCATGGGCGCCGGCAGCATGCCTGACTATGACGGCAGCGGGCTTGCCCGGCACGGCGCGATCGTGATCACCATCAACTATCGGCTGGGGCGGTTCGGCACCTTTGCCCACCCTGCGCTGACCGCTGAGCGGCACGGCGGTGAGATCGCCAACTATGGATTGATGGACCAGATTGCCGCCCTGCGCTGGGCCCGCGCCAATGCCGCGCGGTTCGGCGGGGACGAGCGTAACATCACGATAATGGGCGAATCCGCCGGCGCGTCGTCGGTGAATTTCCTGATGACCTCGCCAGCGGCTAAAGGCTTGTTCGACAAGGCGATCTCGCAGTCCGGCGGCGCCAGTGCGGGATTGAAGAGCTTGGCCGATGCCGAGCACGATGGCGCGGCATGGGCCGCCGGCAAGGGTGCGCGTGATGCCGCGGCCCTGCGCGCCTTGCCCGCGTCGGCTGTACTCGATGCACCCGTCCGTGCACCAGCCTTCCCGGTTATTGACGGCCGGCTAGTCCTAGGATCGACCGCCACGGTTTTCGCCTCGGCTGCGGTGGCCAAGGTGCCCTATCTTGTTGGCGCAAACGATCACGAGGAAAGCCTGATGCGCTGGCTGCCGGGAGCGGGCGAAACATTCATGCGATCGCTGGGAGACCATGCGGAGCCGCTGGTGGCACTTTATCGACGTCCCGGCGAAAGCCGGGACGTCGCCGTGGCGCGGATGTGGGGGGAGAATGCGATGACGCTGCCCGCCCGCCAGCGCGCCGAGTGGCAGGCGCAGCGCGGCCAGCCGGTATGGCTATATCGCTTCGGCTATGTCCCTGCCGCGCTCCGCGCCAGCAGTGCTGGGGTGGGCCATGCGGACGAGATCCAGATGGTGTTTGGCGTGCCGTCGAGCGCGGCAGCCAAAGGATGGAGCAAGGCAGACGCCGCAATGGCCGATCTGGTTGCCCGCTACTGGGTGGCATTCGCACGCACCGGCAACCCCAACCATACCGCCGCACCTCACTGGCCACGGTTTACGGCTGCGCACAAAGATCTGATGCTGTTCGGTAACGATGGTCCGGGCGGCGTGCATAACTGCGGCAGCGCTCGGCTTGACGCGCTTCTAACCGCAACGGCGCTACCACGTTGAGCACGTGTAAAACGCAGCGGGCAGCACGCTGGGTCCTCACTTTGATATCAACGTCAGATGAGGACGCGCCCACACAGGAGCGGCGACGTCAGAAACACCACCGATCACGCCGCACAGCCAAGTAAGCCAATGCAGCAGTGCTTTAGACATCGTGGGACTGCTGCCGCTCATGCGCAAACCACTCGACTTGAGGCTGCACCAGAGCAACAGCGGCGTTGTGAACGCAGCCGGTCGGGACGGCTGCCCTGCCCCGTCAGCATGACTGTCGGGGCTTCAGCTGGTGGGAGCGGCACGAGGCCGCTCGCCATCTGGAGTGCGCCACATGACCAAGTTGAACGACCTGCAGAGCCTGCTGCTCAGCCACGCCTCGCGGAGTGCGAGCGGAAGCTTGCTGCCGCTGCCTTTAGACTATGAAGCTGATGACGAGCGGGTCGGCAAGACCATCAGCAGCCTGCTGCGCCGCAAGCTCCTGGAGCCGCGCGAGGTCGCAGGCTCAGCTGCCGCCTGGCGCAGCACTGACGATAGCCACATCGGCTTGTTCGTCACACCGACAGGATTGGCAGCGATCGGGATAGAGCCCGAAGACGGGGCGGACGCTGCCGTGTCTGTTAATGCACCCTCGCCTGTTCAAGCCGCTCGCATCAGCAAGATCGCCGGCGTGCTCGCCCTGCTAACCCGCCCGACAGGTGCGACGATGGCGGAGATCATCGCTGCAACTGACTGGCTGCCGCATTCCAGCCGGGCGGCGCTCACTGGCTTGCGCAAGAAGGGGCACAGCATCGAGCGGTTCTCTCGCGATGACGCGACCTGCTACCGCATCGCGGAGGCGCGCTGATGGCGAGGGTAGATGAGGAGCTGGGGCGGCTGGGGGAGATGTCGTCCGCCGCGCTGCGGGCGCGTTGGCTTGCCCTGACAAACAGCCCGGTGCCGCGGATCAGCCCGGCGATGCTGCGCCTGGCTCTTGCCTGGGAAATCCAGGCAAGAGCCCATGGCGGCCTCCCGCGATCAGTGTCGCAGCGGCTCGAACAGCTGGCAGGAGCCAGGACCCTCACTGCGCGGGCGAGCGCCGGCATGCGGCTGGTGCGTGAGTGGAACGGCACCGCGCATGTCGTCACGGTCGGCGAGGATGGCCGGGTCAGCTGGAACGGGCGTGACTGGCGTTCGCTCAGCGAGGTCGCCCGCGCGATCACCGGCACCCGCTGGTCGGGGCCTGCCTTCTTCGGCCTCAAGACGAGGAAGGCAGCAGCATGAAGAAGGTGCGTTGCGCGATCTATACCCGCAAATCCTCGGACGAGGGGCTGGAGCAGAGCTTCAACAGCCTCGATGCCCAGCGCGAGGCATGTTCGGCCTATATCCTCTCCCAAGCGTCAGAAGGCTGGGTCGAGGTTGCCGGCCACTATGACGATGGTGGGCTGTCTGGCGGCACGCTGGAGCGCCCTGCCCTTCAGCGGCTACTCACCGAGGTCGCCGCCGGCGGCATCGACATCATCGTGGTCTACAAGGTCGACCGCCTGACCCGCTCGCTGCTCGACTTCTCCAAGCTGGTGGAGGCGTTCGATGCCTCAGGCACCTCGTTCGTCTCAGTCACCCAGTCGTTCAACACCACCACCAGCATGGGCAGGCTGACGCTCAACATGCTGTTGTCCTTTGCTCAGTTCGAGCGCGAGGTCACTGCCGAGCGGATCCGCGACAAGATTGCCGCGTCAAAGGCCAAGGGCATGTGGATGGGCGGCATCCCGCCGCTCGGGTACAAGCCCGATGGCCGCAGCCTTGCCATTGTCGACGACCATGCGGCCCTGGTGCGCACGATCTTCGCCAAGTACCTGGCGCTTGGTAACGTGCGTGCCGTCGCGGATGCGCTGGCACGTGACGGCATCCTCTCCCCTCCCCGCAGCACCGCTACCGGCAGGGCTATCGGCGGTGTGCCGTTTAGCCGCGGCCAGCTCTACCTGATCCTCAAGAACCGCACCTATCTCGGCCAGGTCGAGCACAAGGGCAGCGTCTATCCTGGTCTCCATGCCGCCATTCTGGATCCTGAGATTTGGAAGCAGGCGCAAACGCTGCTCGCCACCAACCTGCAGGGCAGGCGCAGCGGCACTTACCACCGCAACCCAAGCCTGCTCGCCGGGCTCATCGTCGACGAGCAGGGCGAGCCGCTGCAGGCGGTGCATGCCAACAAGGGCAAGGCACGCTATCGTTATTACGTGAGCCGATCAGTGCAGGAGGGCTCCAGTACCAGCGGCATGCGGGTGCCCGCAGCCGAGATCGAGGCGCTCGTGGCGAACCGCCTGGTCGAGGCGTTTGACGACCCGCTGGCGCTGATCGCAACCGCCTCACTGGCAGTACCCGCGGATCATTATGCTCACACCAGTCAGCAGATCACCGACATGGCTGACAAGCTGCGCGCCAAAGACCATGCGCTGATCCGCAGCATCCTCGCTAGCGTCGAGGTCGGCGCCAGCGGCATCACGATCAACTGCGCTTCCAGCGGCATCTGCTCAGCATTGGCTGTCCCCGCCACTGCCAACGCTCCTGAGCAGCTGATCCTGCACGCCGATGCGCGCCTGACCCGCACCGGACGGGCAATGCGGCTGGTACACGACAGTGGCAAGACAGCCGCATTGCGGCCGGATCGCTCGCTCAGCCGGCTCGTGGCGCAGGCTCACAGCTACTGGCGCGAACTGCGCAAGGGTGAACTCGACATCAAGGCACTTGCCGCACGCGAAGGGGTGTCGCCATCGTGGGTCACCCGTGTCCTGCGGCTTGCCTTCCTGGCGCCAGACGTGACTGCCGCCATCCTCAGAGGCACACAGCATGGCGAGCTGGAGGCGGGCAAGCTTGTCGCTACCGACGCGGTGAGCCCCGATTGGGCGATCCAGCGCCAGGCTTTCCTACCTACAACGCAGGCCTCTGCCACTCAGCCCATCGGGCTACATGGCAGGTAAGTGCGGGAAGGTCTTAGACCTTCCCGCTGCTCTTTCATGCTTCGTTATCAGACCCGGGCTTGGCTGCCTTACTGGCCCGTCCTGCCTTTGCCGGCTTCTCGACCTTGGCAATGGGCTTGCGCCCCAAGCCGATCGTCTTGGCCATTGCGCGGCGGGCCTCGGAATAGCTCGGCGCCACCATTGGATAATCTGCCTTGAGGTTGAAGCGCGAACGATACTCCTCAGGCGTCAGGCCATTGCTCGCCAGATGCCGCCGCAGCGTCTTGTACGGCTTGCCGTCGAGCATCGAGACGATGTGGTCGGGGGAAGACAGCGACTTGCGCGCGGTAACCTTCGCTTCATACGTCGGCTCAGCAGCCGCTTCAGGCTCTGCCGCAGGACCGGCAGCGAGTTTGGTGACTGCCGCATGCATCGACAACAGAAATGCGGGCACGTCGTCAGCGGAGGTGCGGGTGTTGGGATTTGCCAACCAGGCGGCGGTCAGCTTGGCAGCGAGTTCAACGGCGTCGATTTCTTCGGTCACGCGATTTCCTTGATGTGCGGCGGGTTCGTACAATCTTCATAGGGCCGCAAATCTTCGCGTCCTATGCAAAATACCGCACACAGAGATCGCCTGCCGCCTCGATTATGCGCACAATAGTGGTTGTAGGCGTAGCGGGCCGACTTCAGGCAAAGATTATAGTTCATCCGCCTGGTCAATGAGGCTGCTCCAAAGCAGCAATACCTCTGCCGGCGCCTCCGCTTCGATCAGGCGCTGCTCAATGCACGCAGGCAGCGTTGCCGCCGCTTCCAGCGTCGGAGTGGGTGCCCACAGGAGCGGCCGTGTGGCCAGCGTTGCTCAGTCGCTGAATACCGTCATTGATACACCGCCCTCGGCCGACCATGCTTGCGCCTGTTCCAGCAGTTCGATTGCCGGGCTTGGCGCGATCGCGACCATGATCGCCTCCGCTACCCCGCTGGATACGCATTTACCCACCAGCCGCAGTAAATCCTCACGCGCACCGGCTTGTCCCAGACCTCGAACACCCGTCCCAACCTTCGCCATCATGGGTGCGTACGTTTACGTCGGCAGGCGTGGTGCGGGAAGGATCGTTAAATCCGCTTAACTGCGGTGACCACAAGCCCGGGTGACGGTAGGAGGCAGTATGACCGCGGCTTCCGAATTCGCCATCCGTCTCGGCCGCGCTGCCTTCAACCAGGCGCTTGCCGACGGCAACGTCGTCGCCATTGAGCCCATCCTGGCTCAGCATGTGGTCCTCGTCACCGGCACCGACAGCGCGGTGATTTCGGGTCGCAAGGCACAGCTCGCGACCTGGAAGCGAGAGTTTGCCGCAGCTGATCGCACGATCTACGTTCGCGTGCCTGAGACAATTATCGTCTCCAGTGTCGAGCCAATCGCATTCGAGCATGGAGCCTGGTCTGCGATCGCCGCAAGCAACGACAGTGTGCTTGCTTCGGGCACATACACTGCCAAATGGCGGCAGTTCGGCGCCAGCTGGCGGATCGAAGCGGAACTATATCTTACTTTGGACTAAGGGGAAATCGGCGGGTGAGCTTGGTCGGCCTGGTATGATCAAATGACGCTGATCAGTGTGGCGGCCGCAAACGAGCCACAATCGCCTAGCGGCGTAAGCATCTCGCCGACTTAACCCATCCTCATGAGGCGGGGTCTTTGATATCCGCGATCTGGCTGTTCGATAGACCTGCGCCTTCGTCGCGCAGGAACTGCAGCAGTTCGCCGATCTCTCGGGGTCCAAACCTGAGATCGAGATTATCCATTTGTATGACGATCGACTTTTGCTTGCGCCAGTCAAACCCGGCAACAATATCGGCGCAGTCTGCCAGCGTGCCTTGGCCCACCACGGTTGAAGTAGCGTCGCCACTCTCTTCCACAGCGTAGATCGTCGCCATTTCGCTTAGCGGGTAAGTCGTCATCGGTGCTCCAATCGGCTGGTGTCACCAGGAGAACGTCCGCAAGCAGATATCGGGTACGAGCCTCAGCTATACCCTAGCGAAGACACTCTCGGCACGTACCCGATTGCCGTCTTGCAGCGTTGATGCCCGAGAGGAACATGTCATGTCAGATCCGAAAAACACCGAGGATGCGGCCAAAGATAGCCTGCCGGGTAAAAATCCAGAGGTGAACAAGACTCCAGGTGACAAGCCTGCTTCTGACTCTAGCGAACAGGGTCAGGCGAAGACGGCGACAGACGGTAGCGGCAGTGGCAAACTCAATTAAGGAGACAAGCGTGGAAAGCAACCTCAACAAGATGACTGATGCCGATGTGCTGGCGCTTGCGCAGGCAGAGCGGGATGCTGGCGTCCCTGACCAGCAGACCGCCGCGGCTGCAGCTGACGTTAAAGCACGGATCCGTGATCGCAGTGACGACAGCGAAGTTGAAGCTCACCCGAGCTAAAGCGCAAGCGATCTACGCGTCGTACCAGAAGGAGTGGCCACTTGGCTGCCGCGCAGGAAGCGCGGGACACCGTATCGTTGAGCTTGGAGATCAGATCCAACCGCCAACCTGACCCAGAAGCGGACATTCCAGCCCCGTCGCCTGCCTCCCAACTTCCGTCATTCGTTCAGCTTGGACGTCTGCCTCCATTCGGATGGAACCAGATGCCGGACGCGCCAGCAGAGCGCCGCTGGGACCTTGTGGCCGAGCAAGAGCGCTTCATCGGACCGGCATCCATTGATACGCCTGCACCAGCTCGCCGCGTGGCTGGTAGCGCAGCTGACGGGTGGCGCCCTCTCGCTTGACGTCGAGCGTCACGAACGCCTGCTGATCTCCCTGCAGCGCGTCCTGCGGGAAGCTGTTGAGGATCTCGTCGCCATCGCGCAGGCCTGCCCGCTCGGCATTGGAGCCCGCTATCAGGCCGCGCACGATCTTTGGCCGGGCCTGCAGCGAGGTGATGTCGAAGCCGAGATCGTAGCGCCGGAGCGGTTTGGTCACGCGGCGGAACCCAGGGCCATAGGCGTCGGACGGCGGCAGCACCGTCCCGCCGGCAAGCATCGCTTCGAAATCGGCGATACCCTTGCCACCCAGTTCGTTGACCAGCAGCCGCCGGTACAGCACCTCGTTCATCGGCTCGCCACGCCGCCGCGCCGCGAGCATTGCGCGAACGATGTCGTCGAGCGATCGCTTGCCGCCGGACCGCACGCGGATCTGGGCGTCGACGGTTTCGAAATACAGCGACCCGCGATCATAGGGCAGCACGCGGATCCGCGTGTCCCGCCAAAAGCCGGCCGGGATGTCGGCATTAGGCGTCGCGATCTTGATGTTGGTGTAGTAGCGGCCGGCGGTGTCGTTGAGGTCTTTCAGGAAATCGTCCGCCGAGATCATGCCCGCCCGATAAGGCAGGGTGCGCTGATAGTGCACCGCCAGCCCTTCGCCGAACCACGAGCGGTCCAGGCCATCGGCCGCGTCCATCGATGAATCGAGCGAATTGACCCAGCTGTGCAGCATCTCGTGCGCGAGCAGAGAGCGCAGATCTTTGGGCGTGGAGGTCTGGTTGAACGTATAGGCGAAGCTGTCGGTAAGGCCGATGCCGCTGCCCGGGTTGCGCGTGTTGGTACGCCCGAACACGCCGAAGCTCGGCGGCGTATAGCCGAAGAAACGGCCGTAGAAGCGGTGCAGTTCGCCGGCCCAGGCCATCAGCGGCGCCATCGCGAACGGCGGCGTGCCCTGCCAGGCAGCGAAGAAGCCATCGGCAGCCGGGCCGGCGGTACCGACACGGCCCGCCATGTAATAGACCGACCCGAGCTTGTCGGCGCTGAGCGGCGTCTTGGCGGTCACATCGCCGATGCCGAAGCTGGAGACCCCGATCCCGCCGGCGCCATATCCGGCGAAATTCCATTGGATGCGGGCCACCCGCGCCACGGTGTCGGCCGGCAGCAGCAGGAAGGCGTTGGCGGCCGCGGAGAAGGTGGCTCCCTCGGTGCGCATCTCATATTGCGGCAGCGCCAGCGGCGGCGCCGCGGCGTCAATCGGCACCCGATAATGCACCGTCACCGTGCCATCCACCGCGCGTGGCGCCAACCAGCGCCGCGTGCTGTTCGAACCGTCGTCCGCCCTGTCCTCGACCGTCGCGGCGATCGCACCGATCTCATTGGCGAAGCCTAGGCGCTGCAGGTCCTTGCCGCTAGTCACCACCGTGTTGGCTACCAACGGCACCACGAACAGGGCCTCCCCTGCCTTGGCGTGGATGCCCTGCGCGGTCAGCGTGACATCGACGAAGGGGATGTGCTGCGCAGCGTCGGGGGCCGCGGGAGCAAGGCTGACGATCAGCTCCGGCGGCGACGGATCGGCGGCGCCGACGAGCAGCAGCAGCGCCGGGGAAAGCAGACAAGCGACGCGATAGTGGTTGGCCATGGGAGCTCCTGATCGTTCGCAGCCTAGCAACGGTGGCCAACGACAATGACGCGCAGGGTGGACAGAAATGGTCGGCTGCCGCATGAATTATGCGCATGCGTGGCTCAGCCGGCGAATCGCACCGGCAGGTTGGTCGTGCTTTTGAGATCCTCCAGCACGATGCTGGATCGCGCGGTGGCCACCTCCGGCGCGGTCAGCAAGTCGCGGGTGAGCAATCGGTTGAAGCTGGCCAGATCGCGCGTGGCCACCTTGAGGATGATGTCGGCCGCCCCGGTCAGCGCCTGGCATTCAAGCACCTCGTCCATCGATGCGATCCGGGCGTGGAAATTCTCGAGCCAATCGGGCTCGTGCGAGCGCAAGGTGATCAACACATAGGCGCTGACCCCGAGCCCGAGCTTCCCGGCGTCGAGCACCGCGACAATGCGCGCCACATAGCCGTCGGCGCGCAGCTGCTGCATCCGCCGCGAACATTGCGAGGCGGAGAGGTGGACATGGGCGCTCATCTCCACCGGGCCGATATCGCCATGCGCCTGCCACACCTCGAGTATGCGGGTGTCAAACCGATCTATGTCGCGTGCCATAAGCCTATGATGCAACAGCTGTGCGCCGAACACCAGATGTACGCATCGTTCATGCAAAAATGCTGCGCCGCAGCGTAAACCTGCACGGACATTGCATCGTGCCCCGCCTAGAATGACGCATCACCTCTCTACTATGCGGGTCGCCCGATGCCGTTCGAATTGCTCAAGCAACAACCCGCCGACCCGCTGCTGAAGATCATCGGGCTGCATGCGGCCGATCCGCGACCCGGCAAGATCGATCTCGGCGTCGGCGTGTTCCGTACCGCCGACGGCGCCACGCCGGTGATGCGCGCCGTCAAGGCGGCCGAGCAACGGCTGCTCGCCGCCCAGACCAGCAAATCCTATCTCGGGCCGGAGGGCGACAAGACCTTCGTCGCGCTGCTCGGCGCGGCGGTGTTCGGCGCCGGCTTCACCCGCCACTGGCAGGGCCTGCAGACCCCCGGCGGGACCGGCGCGCTACGCCTCGCCGCCGAACTGCTCGCGCGCGCCGGCACCAGACGGATCTGGCTGGCGTCGCCGAGCTGGGCGAACCACGCCCCCATCTTCCTGGCGGCAGGCGTGGAGCCGGTCGGCATCGACGCGTTCGACGTCGCCGCCCAGCGCTTCGACGCGACGCGGTGGCTCGACGCGCTCGGCGGTGCCGCCGCGGGCGACTCGGTGCTGCTGCATGGCTGCTGCCACAATCCGATGGGCATCGATCCATCGCCGGCCGATTGGCAGGCGATGGCAGAGGTGATTGCGAAACGCGGGCTGCTGCCGCTGGTCGACCTTGCCTATCAGGGGCTCGGTGATGGCTGGGAGGAGGATGCGGCGGGGGCGCGCTTCGTGCTGGCGCAGGCCCGCTACGGCCTGCTCGCTTATTCGTGCGACAAGAACTTCGGCCTCTATCGCGAGCGAGTCGGCGCGCTGTGGGCCACCGTGCCCGATGCGGACCTCGGCGCCGTCATCCAGTCGAACCTGCTGGCTCTCGCCCGTGCCAATTGGTCGATGCCGCCCGATCATGGTGCTACGACGGTGCGGATCATCATGGAAGATGCCGATCTCACCGCGCTCTGGACGGATGAACTCGGCGAGGTCCGAGCGCGGCTGAACGGCCTGCGCGCGGCGGTGGCCGCACAAGGGCGGATCGGCGCCGTCGATCTTGCGCCGATCGCCCGTGGCAAGGGCCTGTTCGCGACGCTGCCGCTCACCCCGACGCAGATCGACTTCCTGCGCCACGAGCATGGCGTCTACATGGCCAGATCCGGCCGCATCAACATCGCCGGGTTCGACACCAATGGGGTGGCGCGCTTCTGCGACGCGCTGCGCGATCTCGCCGCCGCCGACGTTACGGCATGAGCACGCTTGCGCTTCCCGTCGGTGCCCCACGCGGCGAGCGGCTATCGCTGTGGAACAGCCCCTATCTGCTGCTGACGCTGGCCGCGTCATTATGGGCGAGCAACTTCGTGCTCGGCCGCGCGCTGCCGCACGGCCTGCCACCGGTCAGCCTGTCATTCTGGCGCTGGACTCTGGCGATGCCGGTGGCCCTGCCCTTCGCCCTGCCCCACCTCAAGGCGGACGGGCCGGCAATCCGCCGCGGCTGGCCGATGCTGCTGCTGCTCGCCGCGCTCGGCCTCGCGGGCAGCAACACCCTCGCTTATTACGCCTTGCGCCAGACCAGCGCCACCTCCGCATTGCTGGTACAGTCGGCGATCCCCGTGACGATCCTCGGTTGCGGGCTGCTGCTGTTCGGCGAGCGGCCGAGCCGGATGCAGCTGGTGGCGATGGCGTTCGCTCTGGCAGGCGTGCTCGCGGTGATCCTCGCCAAGCCCGGCGCCTCGGGCGCGCTCAACGCCGGCACGCTGCTGGCCGGGGTCGCGATGCTGTCGCAGTCCCTGTACGCGACGCTGCTGCGCCGGCGGCCGCGGCTCCATCCGGCAAGCTTCCTGTTCCTCACCTTCGCCGGCGCCGTCTTGCTGATGCTGCCGTTCCAGCTCGCGCTCGGCGCGCCGCTGCCGGTGCACGATCGCGTCGGGATGGCGGCGCTCGCCTATCTCGCGCTCGGCCCGTCGGTGCTCGCCTTCTTCCTGTTCAACCGCGGGGTGGCGCTGGTCGGTTCGGCGCGCGCGGGACTGTTCTTCTACCTGATGCCGGTGTTCGGCACCTTGTTCGCGATCCTGCTGCTGCATGAATCGATCGGGCCGGCCGAGATCGGCGGTTTCGCGTTGGTCGGAATCGGCTTCGCCCTGTCGCGGACCAGATCAGGCTGAGGGCAGCGGCAGCCGGTGGGTGCATTTCATTTCCGACAGGGTCGCGATCGAGCGGATGTCCTCCACTCCAGGCAGGCGGAGCAGTGTGCGGAAGGTGAAGTTCTGGTACCAGCCCATGCTCGGGGCGAGGACCTTCAGCATCACGTCCATCTCGCCGAACAGGGTATAGGCCTCGGTGATCTCCGGGATCTCGTCGATTGCGCGCATGAAACGCTCGCGGCCCTCGTCGCTGAGCCGCCCCATCTTGAGCTGGGCGAAAATATACATGCTCTCGCCAAACTTTTCGCGGTCCAGCACTGCGACCTGAGCCCGAATATAGCCCTCTTCCTTGAGCCGCTGGATCCGCCGCCAGCAGGGCGATTGTGAGAGGCCGACGCGATCGGCGATCTCGCTGGACGATTCCGACGCATCGATCTGCAGGCGGTCGAGGATCTTGAGGTCGAGGCGGTCGAGGTCGTCTGCCATGGTTATGCGTGCTTCCGGCCCGGTGTGGATAGATAATCCGATGATCGCCGGCAGCGCGGTCACAATCAACATGCAATCGCAGACCAGCCGTCTTAATCGTATCGCCGGAGGCCGGGGGGCGGCTGCCGATCAACGGGGCAGATCATGACCAGGGACGAGCTCGCTATTTTCGACAGCCGGGCGGTGCGTGACGGGCTGGGCTATGCCGACTGCATCCAGGCAGTGCGCGAGGCGATGATCGCGCTGTCGGCCGGCACCACCCGGCAGTTGCTGCGCACCATGATCTCGCTGGGTGCGGGGCGCACGTTCGCGCAGATGCCGGGCGCACTGGGCGAGCATGACATGTTCGGCACCAAGGCCATCAGCGTGTTCGCCGATCCGGCCAATCCCGGGCTACGCCGCCACCGCGGGCTGGTGGTGCTGTTCGAACCCGAGCAAGGCCGCCCGGTCGCGGTGGCGGATGCCGAGGAGATCACGCATATCCGCACCGCCGCAGCGAGCGCGGTGGCGACGGCCATCCTCGCCCGCGAGAAGGCGCGGACGCTGCTGATCGTCGGTACCGGCGGCCAGGCGCATACCCATCTCAAGGCGCTGCCCCTGGTGCGCGACTTCACCCGGGTGCTGATCTGGGGCCGCTCGCGCGCCAAGGCCGATGCCTTGGTCGCCGCCTACCCCGAGCTTCCCGCCGAACGGGTCGACGATCTCAAGGCCGCCACCGGCGAAGCCGATGTGATCTGCACCCTCACCACCGCCAGCGAGCCGGTGATCCTGGGCAACTGGGTACAAGCCGGCACCCATCTCAATCTCGTCGGCTCCAGCGGCCCGGGGCCGGTGGAGGTAGACAGCGCGCTGGTCGCCAAGAGCCGCTACATCGCCGACAGCAAGGCCTCCGCGCGCGATGCGGCTGCGGAATTCCTGGTGGCGCGGGATGCCGGCATAGTCACCGACGATCACATCCTCGGCGAGATCGGCGAGGTGCTGTTCGGGCTTGTCCCAGGGCGGATCAGCGAGGCAGACATCACCATCTACAAGTCCCTCGGCCACGCGGTGCAGGACCTTGCCGCCGCCGCCCATCTCTACCGGAGCACGCGTCGCTGATGCCTCTTTCCCCATTGCGCGCCGCCCTTGCCGTCTCGACCCTGCTGGCCTGCAGTCCCGCGCTGGCCCAGCCGCAGCATGAGCGGCTGTCGGTGGTCGCCAATGGCGAGAAGGTCGGCACCGTCGATGCGGTGCGGACCGGCAGCCACGTCGCCATCCACTATGACGTCAAGAACAACGGCCGCGGCCCGACCATGGACGAGGCGCTTGATCTCGGTGCCGACGGGCTGCCGGTGAGTTGGACGCTCGACGGCAAGGCGACCTTCGGCGGCGACGTCCACGAGCGCTTCGCGCGCAGTGGTGCCACCGCGCGCTGGAGCGACTCGATGGGCGCGCGCGAGGCGCCGGTAAAGGGCACCGGCCTTTACATCGGTCAGGCGGCGAGCCCCTGGGCCTTGGGTATGTATGCCCGTGCCCTGCTCAAGGCGCCGGGTGGGACGTTGACCGCGCTTCCCGGCGGCCAGTTGCACCTCGACAAGCTGGGTCCCGCTACAATCGGCAAGACCATCTATCAGGCCTATGCGATCAGCGGCATCGATCTGTCGCCAGAGCTGATCCTGCTGGATTGTGACGGCGGGCTGTTCGCGGTGCTCGACACCGGCGGCGCCACCGTGCGCGAAGGCCATGAGAGCGAGGTTCCGGCGCTCGCGGCCCTGGCGACCAGGCTCACCGCCGATCGCTATGCCGCCCTGCAGAAGCGGTTTGCGCACACCGTCGATGCCCCGGTGCGGATCCGCAATGTCCGGGTGTTCGATCCGGTCGCGGGCACGCTCGGCGCGCCGGTATCGGTGGTGTTCGCCGGGGGCCGGATCACCGGCATCCAGCCGCTCGACACGCCAGCCTCGCCGGGCGAGGCGCTGGTCGACGGCGGCGGCGGCACGCTGATGGCGGGACTCCACGACATGCACGCGCACGTCAGCCTCGAGTCGGCGATGCTCTACATCGCCGCGGGCGTCACCGAAGTGCGCGACATGGGCAACGACAACGCCTTCCTGCCCGATCTGATGCGCCGCATCGCCAGCGGCGAGGTCGCAGGGCCGCGCATCCTCCCCAACGGCTTCCTTGAGGGCCGCAGCCCCTATTCGGCACGGCTTGGCATCGTCGTCGACAGCCAGGACAAGGCGCTGGACGCGGTGCGCTGGTATGCCGCGCGAGGCTATTGGCAGATCAAGATCTACAACAGCATGAACCCTGCGTGGGTGCCCGCGATCACCCGCGAGGCGCACCGCCTGGGCATGACCGTCACCGGCCATATCCCCGCGTTCACCAACGCCGATGCGATGATCGGCGCCGGCTACAGCGAGATTACCCACATCAACCAGCTGATGCTGGGCTGGGTGCTCAACCCCGACGAAGACACCCGCACCCCGCTGCGCCTCACCGCGATGAAGCGCACCGCGGGCCTCGACCTCGCCTCGCCGCGGGTCCAGAAGACGATCGACCTGATGGTCGCGGACAGGATCGCGCATGATCCGACCGCAGTGACGCTCGAGCTGCTGATGAAGGGCCGCGACGGCGTGCCCAATCCCGCAGTAGCCGACTATATCGATCACCTGCCGATCGGCCTCCAGCGCCGCCGCCGCCAGGCGATCGCGCCGATCGCGGGCCCGGCCGATGCCGCCGCTTACGACGGCGCGATGGCCAAGGTGAAGCAGACGCTCAAGCTGCTCCACGACCGCGGCATCCGCCTGCTGCCCGGCACCGACGACCAGACCGGCCTATCGGTCCATCGCGAGCTGGCGATCTACCACGAGGCCGGCATTCCGATCCCCGAGGTGCTGCGCCTCGGCACGCTCGCGCCGGAGCAATATATGAACCGCGACCAGGAACTGGGCTCGATCGCGCGCGGCAAGCTCGCCGACTTCATCCTGCTGCCCGGGGACCCGACCAAGGACCTGGCCGAGCTGCATCGCATCGCCATGGTGGTGAAGGATGGGGCGATCTACTTCCCGTCGGAAATCTGGCCGGCCTTTGGGGTCAAGCCGTTCGCGCCGGCGCCGATGCTGACGCTGCCACCCGCCGCGCCGAAGGCTGCCGGTGCGGGACCGGCACACGACGCGATGGACGAGTTCCTCTACTGACGCGTGCCCCCGCTGTTGCAGGGGCACTGTCCCTGCGCCGCTACCTCTTCTCCGCCACCACCTGCGCAACGAACCGGTGGAGGTCTCCGCTCAGCGCCGCCAGGCCGGCATCGTCCTCGAAGGTCGAATGCCCCGCCGCATAGCGATGGAACGCCATGCGGTTGCCGGGCACGCCATTCTGCTCGAGCGCGAACTCGCCCGCATAGGCCGGGGTGGTGATGTCGTAATAGCCGCCCGCCGCGAACAGCCGCAGGCCCGGCTTGGCGTCCATCGCCGCCTTCAGATAGGGCGCAAACGACATCGCACGATAGCTGCCGCCATAATCCTTATCCCAACTCCACTTGAAATTGATGCCGAGGTTGAGGCTGCGATACGGGCTCGGCACCGCATAGCCGAGCTCGTCCTTGAGATAGCTTTCGACCGAGGCGGCACCGCCCGTTCCCGAGCCGAGCGACATCGATGGGTCGTCGAACGGTGGCCGCAGCTTGCTCTCAGCGATCAGCCGCGTCGCCCGCGCATCGAGCTGACCGGTGCGCAGGCCCTTGGCGGCGAGCAGCCCGAGCATGAAGCCACGCCTGTCCAGTCGCAGGTCGTCCGCCTCGAGCGTCGCCGCGGGCAGGCCGATCAGCGCCGACAGTCGCTCGGCGATGCGATGCTTGTCCGCCGCGGGCAATGCCGGGCCCTGCATCAGCGCAGCGGCATAATCGGTCTGGGCGAAATGCAGCGCCGCATCGAACTGCTGCTCGACGCTGCGCCCGCCGCGATCGATTGCCTGGTGGTACCAGGCGACCGCCGACAGCGTCGGCAGCAGCACCGCGTCCGACACCACCGGCCCGTCGCTGTCGCCGATCGCGAGCGACAGCAGCACGACGCCGTCGGGCAGCGGCTTCTTGGCCTTCACATTCTCGTTGAGGATCGCCAGCGCCCGCGACGTGCCATAGCTCTCACCGATCAGCAGTACCGGCGAGCTCGTCCGTCCGTTGGCTGCCAGCCAATGCTCAATGATCGACGAGACGCCGCGCGCATCGCCGCCGACGCCGAAATAGCCGCTGGCATCCTTGCCCTTGATCGGCATCGACGCGCCGGTGCCGACCGGGTCGATGAACACCAGGTCGGCGGTGTCGAGCAGGGTAAAGCGATTGTCCTCGAAATGCGCGGCATCGCCCTTGCCGATCAGGCGGCGCGGGCCAAAGGCTTGCAGGTGCAGCGGCGAGGAGGAGGCGCCGGGGCCGCCGTTGAACACGAACAGCACGGGGCGCCGGGCGGGCTCCTTCACACCATCCGCGACATAGGCATAGCTGACACCGACGGCGACTGGCGCGCCATCGGGTCCCGGCATCGGCTGCTCGGTGACGATCGCGCGATAGGCGAGCTTGTGCCCGCCCACCGTCACCATGTGCCGGCTGGTGACGACGCGCTCGCTGGCGGCATCGCGCGGCACCATCGGGTCCATCGCGCGCAGGAACGCGGGCGACATCGGCGCGCTGCCTTCGTCGTCCTGGGCATGGAGCGCGGCAGGCGCGGTGGCCAGGAGCAGCGCGGGAATTAAGGCTAAGCGGCGCATCGAAGGTCCTTGTGTGAAAGTCAGGCGCGCGGCAGCGCGGCGAGCAGGCGCTCGATGTCGTCCATGTCGTTGAACACCGACGGGCAGACGCGGAAGCGGTTGCGCGACAGGGTGATCTGCACGCCCGCGGCCTTGAGCGGCGCGGCGAGCTTGTCGTGCGCGCCCTGCAGCACGCAGGTGACGAGCGGCGTGCGGCTCTCCGGCGGCGTCACCACGGTATAGCCACGCGCCGCGAGCCCCTGGTGCAACCGGCGCAGCAGCGGCTGGCGGTGCGCGGCGATGCGCTCGACGCCGATGCCGAGGATGTAATCGAGCGAGAAGCCGAGCATCGCCGAGATGGCGTGCGCATGCGTGCCGCCGGCGAACAGGCCCTCCATGTCCGGCCGCGGCGTCACGTCGGCGACGGGATAGTCGGCGTTGGTCGCGGGCGGATCGAGCGGGTAGACGTGCGGTCCGAAGCCGGCGAGCTGGTAATAGCCGAAGCGGGTGCGGGTCAGCCGATCGTGGAGATCGGCGCGGACGTAGAGCAGACCCAGCCCGAAATCGCCCATCAGCCATTTGTAGCTGGCGCAGGAAGCGAAATCGACGTTGGTAGCGCGCACGTCGATCGGCACGGTGCCGGCGGCATGGACGATGTCGGCATAGACCAGCGCGCCACGGGCATGGGCGATCTCGCACACTCGCTTCAGATCATGCTCGAAGCCGTTGTAGGTCGATACCAGCGACAGCGCGACCAGCCGCGTGCCCGGCGTGATCGCCCGCTCGAGGTCGTCGATCGCGATCCGCGCGACGCCGGCGGGGTCGCGCGGGCGCACCCAGGCGACGTCGACGCCCTGCTTCGCCAGTTCCTCGTACAGGTAGAAGGAGCCGAAGAAGTGCAACGTGTCGGTGACGATCCGCGCCTTCTCGCGCGGATAGCCGAGCGCGTCGATGATCGCCTGCTCGCCCGCCGTCGTGCTCTGAACGAACGCCACTTCCTCGGGCGTCGCGTTGATCAGCCGCGCGAAGCTGGCCTTCACCCTGCCCTCGACATCGTCGGTGGGATAATGACCGGCCATGGTGGCGCGCTGGTCGAGATAGGCGCGCGCGGCATCACGGGCGCCGAGCGGCACCGGGTGCATGGTACCCGAGTCCAGGTAGACCCCGGGCATCGCCGCGAAACTCCCCCGGTCCGGCAGCGCTTGCGGCACGGCCGCTGCCGCCGCCTGCGCGCCGACCCTCGCCGCCAGCGGCAAGGCCCCCGCACCGGCAAGCATGCCGCGCCGTGTCATCCCCAAGCCCACGCTCGTCCCCCCGTTCCTCGATGTCATCGTAGCGGACCTCGCGCGAATAGATTTTGCAGTCTTGCGTCATTGCCCCTGCCGCAGCGACGGCGCGAGCACGGATCACGCGTCTATATCCGCCGATTGCGCATAAAAATGCCCCGCGATCCCGCCTACCACGACCATCAGGAGGATGATCGATGCGGCGACGGGGTTTATGGTGCGCGATGCTGCTGGGCGGGGCTTCGCTGGCGCCCGCCGCGCAGGCGGCGGCGGTCTGCACCGGCGACGCGGTGGAGACCCGCCACGTCGCCACGATAACCGGCAGGCAGCTCGCCTATGTCGCCTGCATCGGCACGCTGCCGGTGCGCGACCTCAAGGGCGAGGCGCACGGCCAGATCACCTACACCGCCTATATTGTCCCCGGCGCAAAGGCGCGGCCGCTGAGCTTCGTGTGGAACGGCGGCCCTGGCGCGGACTCGCGGACGCTGCAGTTCCGCGCGATCGGCCCGCGCCTGATCAAGGACGGCGCGCTGGTCGACAATCCCGCGAGCCCGCTGGCGGTGAGCGATCTCGTCTTCGTCGATCCCGTCGGCACCGGGTTCAGCCGCGCCGACGCGCCCGCGCACGCCGCCGACTTCTACGGCACCAACGCCGACATCGCGTCCGTCGCAGGCTTCGTCCGCGATTTCCGCACCGCCTATGCCCGCAACAGGAGCGCGCTCTACCTAGTGGGCGAAAGCTTCGGCACCTGGCGCGCCTCGGGCGTGGCGGAAACCCTGATCGGCCAAGGCGTGCCGGTGAACGGCGTCGCGCTCATCTCCGGCGGCATCCCGCTGGGAGACGAGCCGCGCAGCGACCGCCGCCGCGCGCTGTCGCTGGTCAACCGCACCGCCACCGCTTTCGCGCTGGGCAAGCTAGAGCCCGCCTTGCAGGTGGACCAGGCGAAGACGCTCGCCGAGGCGCGTCATTGGGCCGCGACCGTCTATGCCCCCGCGCTCGGCCACGCCGCGACGCTGGACGACACCCAGCGCGCCGCGATCGTCGCCGGCCTGGCGCGCTACCAGGGGCTCGATCCGCAGACCATCGACGCCCGGACGTTGTGGGTGTCCCCCCGCGATTTCCGCACCCATCTGCTGAGCCGCGACGGCAAGACGCTCGGCATCTTCGACATGCGCCAGACGGCGGCTGCCGATGACCATGCCGACGGCAGCATCGCGCTCGATTATTATCGCACCGCGCTCGGCTACACGCAGGGGCAGTATGCCGGGCTCGATGCACCCGACAATGAGGTCGGCAACCACTGGCAATATGACCAGTCGCCGATCACCAAGGAATCGCTCGCCCGCGCCATGGCCGGCGAGGGGCCGCCCAGCCCCTCGCAGCCGTGGATCCAGCGCGCGCTGCAAAAGGCGCCGGGCCTGCGCGTCTGGGTCGCCGCCGGACTCTACGATTCGCTCAACAGCTGCATCGGCAACGAGGACACCGTCGCCGGGCTGCCGAAGGCGCTCGGCCGCCGTTTTACGCTGCGCTGCTACGCAGGCGGACACATGATGTATGAAGATCCGCGCGAAACCCGCGCCTTCGGAAAAGACCTGTCTGCCTTCCTCGCTGGCGGCGCATAAATTTTGCAGCATAGCCCTGGCACAACGACAAATTTGTTCCAGTCACGCTGATCGCGGCCGCCAACGACCAGAAAATGCCCGCCGCTCCGCGCTATCCTTGCCCCCGGTTCGATCGAGAGCGGGGATCGGGACGGACCGAAAGCAAGAACAGGGACAGATGGGGGCTTCATGATTCACGCACATGCCACGATGATCCGAAGGCTGATGGCCTCGACCGCGCTGATCGCTGCGGTGGCCGCGATGCCGGCAGTGGCGCAGACGCAGGACATGCAGGCGCAGGACAGGCAGGCGCCGCTCGATCAATCGATCGCGACCAGCGCCGATGCCGCGCCCGACAGCGCTGACACCATCGTCGTCACCGGCTCGCGCATCCGCCGTGCGGGGCTCGACAATGCCGCGCCAGTCTCGGAGATCACGTCGCAGTCGATCACCGATCGCGGGTTCATCACCGCCGCCAATGCGCTCAACAACCTGCCCTCCAACGCGCCGGTGCTCAACCAGGCCGACGGTAGCGGCAATTCAAGCGGCCCGGGCTATCAGGCCCCCAACCTGTTCAATCTCGGTGCCGGCCGCACGCTGACGCTGGTCAACGGCCGCCGCATGGTCACCAGCGGCTCCGGCATCGGCGCGACGGACGGTCAGGGCGATGCCTTCGTCGACGCCAACATCATCCCGCTCGGGCTGCTCGACCGCGTCGAGGTATACCAGGGCGGCGGCGCCGCGGTGTACGGCTCCGATGCGATCGCCGGCGTCGTCAACTACATCCTGAAGAAGGATTTCCAGGGCCTCGAGCTCGACGCGCAGAACGGCATCTCCAGCCGCGGCGATTATGGCACCTACAGCTTGCGCGGCACTGCCGGCACCAACTTCGCCGACGGTCGCGGCAACATCGCGCTCGACGTCGGCTATTCGAAGACGCCGTCCCTGCTGTTCTCGGATCGTCCGCTGTCCAACCTCGGTCGCCTGACCGTCAGCAACAGCGCCGATACCGGGCCGACCGACGGCATCCCCGCGGTGAAGGAGATCTTCAACGCCGCCTTCTGGGAATTCAACCGCAACGGCGTGATCTTCGGCACGCCCGCGCCGGTCAGCGCCTTCCTCACCAAGAGCGGCGGCAGCCCGCTGCAGTTCGACGGCAGCGGCAATGTCGTCCCCTACAACACCGGTGCGATCCAGGGCATTCCCTTCGCTTCGGGCGGCGACGGCTTTAAATATCAGGATCTCGCCGGCCTGCGCACCGGCGTCGAGCGCTACACCGCCAATCTGGTCGGCCATTATGACCTGACCGATCACGTCAAAATCTCGACGGAGCTGCTCTACGCCCACACGCTCGGCAACGAGATCCCGCAGGGCAACAGCTACACGGTGCTGGCCTACGGCACCTATGCCGGCCCGATCCGGTTCAACATCGCCAATCCCTATCTGACCGCGGCGGCGAAGAGCACGCTCAGCGCGGCCAGCCCTGCGTTCGCCGCCGGCGCGCCGCTGTGGCTGTCCAAATACTTCTACGACCTGACCAACAGCGATACCCAGACCACCGCCACCGACACCTATCGCGGTCTGCTGTCGGTCGACGGCGACTTCAACGTCGCCAGCCGCAACTTCTATTGGTCGGTATCGGGCAGCTATGCCCGCGTCGAGGGCAAGCAGCGCAGCTGGCAGGTGGACAACGCCAAGTTCCAGAATGCGATCAACGCCGTCTCCAGCGGCGGCCAGATCGTCTGCGCGATCAACGCCGACGCCAGCACCGCCAATGACGACGCCGGCTGCGCGCCGATCAATCCGTTCGGCGACGGCAATGTCAGCGCCGCGGCGCGCAATTATGTCAGCACCCGCGCGGGCCTCGATTGGACCAACGAGCAGGCCGACCTGCTCGCCACGCTCGGCGGCACGATCGTCAAGCTGCCGACCGGCACCGTCGACTTCAGCCTCGCCTATGAGCATCGCGACGAGCAGGCGAGCTTCAACCCGCTCGAAGCAAACCAGCTCGGGCTGTTCGGCACCGGCACGCTGGAGATTCCCCAGTCGGGCGGGTACAACACCGATGAATTCTCCGCCGAGCTGATCGTGCCGCTGATCGGCAAGAACTTCCAGCTGCCGCTGGTCAAGCTGCTCGAGGCGAAGGGCGCGTTCCGCGCCGTCGACAACAGTTATGCCGGCCATCAGAATGTTTGGGACCTCGGCCTGCGCTGGGAAGTGGTGGACGGCATCACCCTGCGCGGCTCGCGCAGCCGCAACTTCCGCGCGCCGACGCTCACCCAGCTCTTGGCGCCATCGTCCAGCGGGCTCGATTCGACCGGCTATGACCCCTGCGACGCCGATCGCATCAACTCGGGGCCCAACCCGGCACAGAGGCGGGCGAGCTGCCTTGCCATCTTCCAGGCCAATCCCGGCTATGGCGTGGATGCCGACGGCACCGGCGCCGGGCTCAGCGCGGCCGACCGGCTGGCGCGCTTCCAGGATCCTTCGGAGAATTTCCAGACGGCGACCGTCACCACCGGCGGCAATGCCTCGCTGCGCAACGAGATCTCCAACACTTGGACCTATGGCATCCTGCTCCAGCCGCGCATCGTGCCCGGCCTGACGATCAGCGCCGATCGCATCCAGATCGATCTCAAGGATGGTCTCTCGGCCTTCACCACCGAGGATTTCACCGCTGCCTGCTACGACGATCCCAACCCGAGCACGGCCGTCTGCAATGCATTTACCCGCCTCGCCACCAGCGATGGGATCAGCCCGGGCGGCACGATCGCGACCGGCACCACCACCACCTTCAACGCCGGCGTCGTCAAATATCGCGGCGAAAACTACATGGTCGATTACCAGTTCGGGGTGGGCGACCTGTTTGGCGGCAGCGATCTCGGCAGGCTCCAGCTCAACGTCGCGGCGACCCACAACACGCTGCTGACCACCTCGGTGACCGGCGCCACCTATGTGCGCACCGACGACACCTATCTGTCGCCCACCTGGGTCGGCCGGTTCAACCTCGCTTATGCCAAGGGGCCGTTCCGCCTCACCTATCAGCTCGAATATTATGGCCGCACCCATGCGGGTTCGGACGTGTCGATCGAGACCACGCCCAACCCGATCCTGGTCGCCAACGTCGTCCACGACGTCTCAGCCCAGGTGGATGTCGGCAAGATCGCGCTGCGCTTCGGTATCGACAACCTGACCGACAAGGATCCGTCCTACCCGCAGATCGCCTATGGCGACATCCTCGGGCGGCGTTTCTATTTCGGCGCCAAGATCAAGCTGAAGTGAGGGGCCGGCCCGGCTCACTGCGGCCGGGCGGCACCCCGATGTCCATGACCTCGAGCGGAAAACACAACCCAACCATGAACCGGCCGGTGCTTCCCGACCTCGCCTTGGCCGCTGCCCAGGGTGGACAGGCGCGCGACGCCGAGCGACACGGCACGGACTCCTATTCGCAATGGGTGCGAAAGGTGATCCGTGCCGTCCGTTCGGAGCGCAACCTGCTGGTCAGCCTGTTTGACAGTTCCGTTCCCGAGCCGGTCGAGCTTCTCCAGAGCTTCGTGCTGGAGGGCTTCGCCAATCGCATCACCTCGCGCTATGCCAGCGCGTTCGCGAGCGGCAATCCGTTCGTGGTCGATCAGCTCGCGCGCCGCTACGCCGTCCCTGCCGACCAGATCGTCTGCACCACCGGTGCCACCGGCGCGCTGTCGCTGATCTACCGTGCGTTGCTGCAGCCGGGCGACCGCGTGCTGGTGGAAAATCCAGGGTTCGACCTGTTCCACCGCATCGCCCAGACCTATGGCTATGGTGTCGACTGGTTCGAGCGGCGTGGCGACGGCTTCACCATCGATCCGGACGACGTCACCGCCGCGATCACGCCGTCGACGCGGCTGATCGTGCTGTCCAACCTCCACAATCCGTCCGGCATGGCCGTGTCGGCCGAGACGCTGGCCGCGATCGGCCGCATCGCCGAGGCGCGCGGCATCCATGTCGTCGTCGACGAGGTCTATGCCGACTATGTGGATCCCGCGCAGCGCCCTGCCGCCGCCGTCCAATTGTCGCCCGCGATGATCAGCGTCAGCAGCCTCACCAAGTCGCACGGGCTCAGCACGCTGCGCTGCGGCTGGATCGCCGCCGCGCCCGCGCCGATCGCCCGCGTCCGCGCGCTCGCCGAGGAAATCGACTTCGGCATCTCCAACCTGTCGCACGCGATCGCCGCGCTCGTGCTCGAACACCCCAAGCCGTTCGACGATTATCGCAGCGAGACGATGGGTCGCGCCCGGCCGATCGTGGAATCCTATCACGCCTATTGGCGCGACGAGGGGCTGGTGACGGGCACGCTTCCCGCGTTCGGCTGCATCGCCTTCCCGCGCCTTGCCGGGATCGACGACACCGTGGGCTTTTCCGAATGGCTCGCGGACCGCTGCGGCGTGATCGTCGCGCCGGGCGAGTATTTCGGCGCGCCGGGCCACATCCGCATCGGTTTCGCCCGCGCGCCCGCGGACATCGATTACGGCTTGCAGGCGCTCACCGATGGGTTGATCCGCTTCCGCGATCAGCAGACCAGGGGATTGGTATCGTGACGACACTGCGTGCCGCTCTGGCGCTCTGGCTGGTTGCGGCCGGTGTCGGCTGGGCCCCCGCCGCCGCGGCGCAGGCGGCGCCCGAGATCAAGGCCAAGCGCGCGCAGAGCATCGTGCTGCATGGACAGCGCCTCGCCTATACCGCCGAGGTCGGGCTGGTGCCGGTGGCGAGCAAGCCCGGCGTCGCCGACGCGACCGCCGGCTACATCTCCTATGTCCATCCCGGTGCGGCCAGTCGTCCCGTCCTGTTCGTGTTCAACGGCGGCCCCGGCGCGGCGTCGGCCTATCTCCAGATGGGCGCGCTCGGCCCCAGCCGCGCGCATGTGCCCCAGGATCCCGCCGCGCCGCTGCCGGCGGCGGCCAGCGTCGTCGCCAATCCCGAGACGCCGCTCGACGTCGCCGACCTCGTCTTCCTCGATCCGCCCGGCACCGGGTTCTCCGCGCTCGGCGCGAATGCCGACAAGGCCTTCTATCAGTCGGTCAAGGGCGATGCCGATGCCGTGGCGCAGCTCGCCCGCGCCTGGCTCGCCGCCCATGGCCGCAGCGCCGCGCCGCTCTACATCCTCGGCGAAAGCTATGGCACGATCCGCGCCGCGGCGATGGTCGATGCGCTGCGTGCGCAGGATCCTGCGCTCAAGCTGCGCGGCGTGCTGCTGCTCGGGCAAGCGCTCAACATGATCGAAACATCGCAGCGTCCGGGCAATGTTGTCACCTATCCGGTGGCGCTGCCCACCCTTGCCGCCATCGCATGCTACCACCACAAACGCCCCACCCCCTGCACCCCCGAGGCGAGCGCGCGGGAGGCCGGCGCTTTCGCCCGCACCTATCTCGACGCGCTCTACCAGGGACGAGCGCTGGCGCCCGTCACGCGAAATGCGGTGGCGGGGAAGCTCGAACGGCTGACCGGCATCGCCAAATCCTATTACCTCGCTCACGACCTACGAATCTCCAAGGAGCAGTTCCGCGTCGAGATGCTCCGCGGCGAGGGCAAGGTGCTCGGCCGTTATGACGCGCGCTACACCGCACCGCGCGCTGCCAGCGCAGGCGCAACGGTCGGGCCAGACGCCTTTTCCGCGGTCTCAGACCTTTATGGTAAGGCGGTAATCGGCCAGCTCGCGCAGATCGGCGTCGGCGATCCGGCCAGCTACAAGGTAATCGTCCGCAGCGAGAGCGACTGGCATTATGGCGCTGGGGATTCGCCGTTCAACGACTGGCCCTTTATGGCGCGACTGGAGCAGGCGATGACGGCGACACCGGGGCTGCGGCTGTTCGTCGGCTCTGGCCTGTACGACCTCACCACCACGGTCGGCGCGGCTGACTATTTGTTCGCGCAATCCTCGCTCGCGCCGGCGCGCTATCGCAACGTGCATTACCTCGCCGGCCATGTCGCCTATTCGGACGATGCGAGCTGGCTCAAGTTGATGGCCGATCTGCGGGCGTTCATCGCCACCGGAACCGATCGTTGAGCGAGGCGCAGCTCGCCAAGGGCATCGATCTGTGGGGCGTTGTCGCGCTCGGCCTCGGCACGGCGGTGGGCGTGTCGATCTTCTCGGCGATCGCACCCGCGGCGAAGATGGCAGGGCCGGCGATGCTGCTGTCGGCGCTGCTCGCCGCGCTGCCGATGTACCTAATCGCGATCAGCTACGCCTTCCTCGGCTCCGCCTGCCCCGTGTCGGGTGCTTCGTTTGTCTGGCCGGCGCGGTTCCTGCACCCGGCCTGGGGCTTCTACATCGGTTGGGTGCGGATCGTCGCCAATGTCGGTGCAATCGTCGTGCTCGCGCTGGTGCTGGTCAAATACGCCTCCATGCTGGTGCCGCTGCCGGTCAAGCCGACCATGCTTGCGGTGCTGCTGCTCGCATTGCTCGCCAACCTGTTCGGCGTCCGCATCGCTACGCAGGTGCAGAAAGTGCTGCTGGTGGGAATGCTGATCCTGTTCGCGGTGTTCGTCGCCTGGGGCGAGGCGACCGCCGTTAACGTGGCACGGCTGCAGCCGGTCTTCCCCCATGGCGTTCACGGCATGATTGCCGCGACGCCGCTGTTGATGGGGCTGTTCTTCGGCATCGAGGCCGCGACCGAGGCCGGCGCAGAGGTCGCCGACAGCCGCCGCACCATTCCGCTCGGCATTGCCCTGTCGATCGGCTCGGCGACCCTGCTCTATCTCGCGGTCGGCTTCGTCGCGCTCGGCGTGCTCGGTGGTGACGCCCTGGGTACCAGCGGCGCGCCGATCCTCGACGCAGCCAAGCTGTTTATGGGGCCGGCGGCGACGCCCCTGGTTGTGCTCGCCGCAGTGCTGTCGATCGGCAAGTCGCTGAACGCCTTGTTCGCGATGTTCAGTCGCAGTCTGTACGCCATGGGCCTCGCCGGTACCCTTCCCGCCGCGCTCGGCCGCGTCCACCCGCGGTGGCAGACGCCGCATATCGCGTTGGTCGCCGTGTTCCTGCTTGGCGCCGTCGGGCTGCTAATGCCGATGGAGCTCACCTTCCTGTTCCTGGCGGTGAACATCCCCAACCTGCTCAAATACGGCAGCATCTGCCTCGCCGCTGCGCGCGTGACCGAGCGGCATCCGGCGCTGTACGAGGCTGCGGCGTTCAAGCTGAGCAAATCACGAATGCGCGTCGCTGGCTATGCCGGCGCGTTATGCGCATTGGCCTTGGTAATCGTCGGGCTTGAAGCCGATTGGCGGCCCTATGCGCTGCTGCTCGGCTGGCTGCTCGTGGGGTTTGGCTATCGGGCGGCGAGCAAGCGGAGCGCAATAGCCACGTCGTTAAGCTAGGATCGCCATTGAACTGCGTGCAGGATAACCGGCTAGGTCAACGATTTGAGATGACCCATACTCGGACATCCAGAGCCAGTTAGCCGCTGCTCAAAACTAGCCGTTCATTCATGTTTGCCGACAGTCAAAAACCGGAGCGGCAGCTAACGGGATGAGAGGCGTGGACGACGGCAATCCGAAACAAAGATCTTCTTATCGTCACAACGGTCGCCAAGCATCAACACGACGACACCGAGACGCTTTCGTTGTTCTGCACGCCCGTTCCGGAGGTGTCACGGTCATCTCGGACGGCAAAGGCCGCTATTTCAACGATGTTGCCGCGTGGCGCCCATTTCCCGGATATTACTGGCCTATAGGCGACCGCAACCTCGGCGAACACCACTGGTCCGTTGGCTGTCGCTAATACTTTGGCGCCTGCCGGTCCTATGCCAGGGTAGCTGGTTCCGGTCGCGCCGTCACCCTGGACCCCATAATGCGAACTGGCGGGCAGCGATCCGTAGCAGCGTTGCCATTGCAGCCACTGGCCTTTCTGCGCATTGAGCGTGAGACCCGACAGCATTACACGGCCTTGGTGAGCGAGATCGAGACTCCCGGCCTGCAGGCCTGCACCGATGAACAGGTCGTTGATCTGCTTTTCTGAGATCGGTCGGTTCTTCAAAACAGATTGGTCACCAATGCGAGAGGCGTTGTCAGCTATCTGCAGGGCGAGCTGGCTGACCCGCTGCCGCGTAATCGTATAATTGGCGATCTCGGTACCACCCATGATCAAGACGATAAGAACGGGCAGCGCCAGCGCGAACTCGAGCAGCGCCAGGCCCCGCTCGTCGGATCGCAGGCGAGCGAACATCCGGCGCGG
>NZ_JBWKOS010000004.1:0-300733 GCF_059416225.1 Sphingomonas sp. GW821-FHT09E03
CAATATGCCGAGGCCCGCCTCGATGCCGCCGCCATCGTCGATACCGTGCTCACCGCGCTGCGCCATAACAGCACGGCGATCAGCGAGGGTGCCCGCGCGTGAAGGGCTGGCCTGCGGTGATCGTGATCGTCGGGCTGGCGGTGGTGATGCTCGTCGGCCTCAACGTCGGCATGTACCGGCGAATGAGGGCGGCGAGCGCCGCCGGGCATGCGCGCCGCGAGGCCGATGGCGAGACGCCGTCCGGTCACCCGGACAACTGATTTCGTCAGTGGCGCGGCTGACAGCCGCCGCGCTCGGGGGTTGGTAGGCCCAGAAACGAGCGGGCGTCGCCGGGTGAGCGGACATGGCCGTGGCCGTCGCCGCTCGCGGCGATGACCCGCTCGAGCAACTCCTGGCCTTCTGCCCACCAGCCGATGCCGCTGGCAGCGTTGAGATGGCCCTGCGGCCCGACATCGACGAAGTGACTGCCCCAGTTGGCTGCCATGCTGTGCGCCCGATCGATGCTCGCCCAGGGATCATCGCTCGATGCCACCAGGATCGACGGGAAGGGGAGCGGCAGCCGCGGCGCCGGCGCGAAGCTGCGGATCTCGCCGGGTGCGCCCTCCCAATCGACATCCGCCGGCGCAACCAGGAGGGCCCCGGCTACCGGCCAGCCATAGGGTTGCGGCGACAATTGCGCCCACCAGGCGACGGCGAGGCAGCCGAGGCTGTGCGCGGCGAGGATCACCGGCGCCTGCGCCTGGCGAATCGCTTCGTCGAGCTTGGTCACCCAGGCGTTGCGGTGCGGCGTGTTCCACATGCCGAGTTCGACCCGGACCACGTCGGGCCGGCTGCTTTCCCACAGCGTCTGCCAGTGCGACGGCCCGGAGCCGCCGAGCCCGGGCACCGTGAGGATCGTGGGCAGCACCCCGTGGGACGGTGCGAAATGACTCATGTCGCCTCTCCTTGCTCGCGCCATGAGCCGGATGCCGACTCATGGCGAGGGACGTGACAATCGACGCTCTAGGGCGACGCCGATCGGCCACGCCCCCCGACAGCAGAGATAAACCTAGTGGATTGGGGGACAATAGCGCTGCGCCCAATCGAAGGCCGGTTGCGACCGGCGGAAGCGGGGTGACGTGGGCGGCGAATCGCCTATGAGGCGCGGCATGGCCAAACAGCGTGTGGACCAGATGCTCGTGGATCGCGGCCTCGCCGAATCGCGCACCCGTGCCCAGGCGCTGATCATGGCCGGGCTGGTGTTCGCAGGGACCCGCAAGATCGACAAGCCGGGGCAGACGATCGCGCCCGAGGTCGCGCTCGAGGTGCGTGGCCGCGATCATCCTTGGGTATCGCGCGGCGGGATCAAGCTGGCGCACGGCCTTGATCAGGCCGGCTGGGACGTGACGGGCGCGGTCGCGATCGACGTCGGCTCATCGACCGGCGGCTTCACCGACGTGCTGCTCAGCCGCGGCGCCGCGCGCGTCTATGCGGTCGACAGCGGCACCAACCAACTGGCCTGGAAGCTGCGCCAGGATCCGCGCGTGATCGTCCACGAGCAGACCAGCGCGCGGCTGCTCACCGAGTCGCACATTCCCGAGCCGGTCGATCTGATCGTCTGCGACGCGAGCTTCATCGGCGTGGCCAAGGTGCTGGAGCGGCCGCTCAGCTTCGCGCGACCGGGCGCGCGGCTGATGGCGTTGATCAAGCCACAGTTTGAGGCAGGGCGCGAGGAAGTCGGCAAGGGCGGGGTGGTGCGCGATCCTGCCGTGCACCAGCGGGTGTGCGACGCGGTCGTCGCCTGGCTGGAGGGCAGCGGCTGGGCGGTCGCCAGCGTGGTCGCGAGCCCGATCACCGGGCCTGAAGGTAATGTGGAATTTCTGGTCGCTGCAACGCGCAATTGAACCATTTTTGGATCGATCCGCATAACGGATGCTTTACGATCCGTTCACGACACGGCAGAGCGCCCGTATGTGACGGTGAAAAGGGCTTATATGGGTGGGATCGCGTCCAAGGGTCAGTTGCAAATGTCGTTCCTCCGCTGGGCGGCGGTAACGGTACCGTTGGTGTTGCTGCTCGGATTCGCCTCGGGCCGCGCCGTGCCGGCGGGCGACGACAACCCCTGGTATGCCGCGCTCGCCAAACCGGCGCTGACCCCGCCGGGCTGGGCCTTCCCGGTTGCCTGGAGCGCGATCTACATCCTCTCCGGCCTCGCGCTGGCGATGGTGCTCAACGCCCGCGGCGCGAATCGGCGCTGGCTGGGGGCGGCGTTGTTTGCCGCGCAGTTCGTGCTCGCCTTGCTGTGGATGCCGCTGTTCTTCGGCGAGCATCAGGTCGCCGCCTCGTTGCTGGTGATTGCGGGCATGCTGCTCGGCGGCATCGCCACCACGGTGGTGTTCGGTGGCGTGCGCACCGCGGCGGCATGGTTGATGGTGCCCTATCTGGTGTGGATCAGCTTCGCCGGCGTGCTGACCTGGCGGATCGGCCAGCTCAATCCGGACGCGGAAACCCTTGTGCCGGCGGCGCACACCTCCCAAATGCTCTGATACGCACGCACGGCGGCTGGGAAAGATTTACACAATGCAGTCCGACAACCGGATTTTCGACGATCTCGTCAAATTCATGAACGGTGCCGTCGGCACCCTCGCCGGTGCTGGCCGCGAAGCCGAGCAGGGCGCCCGCGCCCGCGCCCGCGAGTGGATCGGTGGGCTCGATTTCGTCAGCCGCGACGAGTTCGAGGTGGTCAAGGCGATGGCCGTTGCCGCACGCGACGAGAATGACGCGCTCAAGGCGCGACTCGATGCGCTGGAAGCGCGCGGCGCCGATTCGGTGCCCACCGCCTGATTTTTCCACAGCTTTCGCGGCTGATCCGTCGACGGACCTGTCCAACGGGGTTGCCGGGGCGTTTTTGCCTCGGCAACCTTGTCGTGCGATAAGGACGTTCCGATGCTCGATCACGCCGATCACGACCAGGAGGCTGCGGCTCCCATCGACATGCTCGAGGCATATTATGCCGCGCATGGCTGGGAACACGAGCGCCACGAAGACGAGATCGTCGTCACCGTCAAAGGCAGCTGGACCACCTACGAGCTGCGCGCCTTGTGGCGCGAGGACGACAGCGTGCTGCAGTTCCTTGCGTTTCCCGATATCAAGGTCACCGACGACCGCCGCGCCGGCGTCTACGAGACAATCGGTCTGGTCAACGAACAGCTGTGGATCGGTCATTTCGAGCTCTGGTCGTCGTCGGGCGTGCTGTTGTACCGGCATGCCGCCATGATCGACGGCGACGAGGAGGGCACGATGTCGCTGGGTGCGGCCGAATTGCTGGTCGAATCGGCGATCGAGGAGTGCGAGCGCTTCTATCCGGTGTTCCAATTCGTGCTGTGGGGCGGGAAGAGCCCCAAGGAGGCGCTGGCGGCAGCGCTGATCGAGACTCAGGGCGAGGCGTAAAAGAGCAGTGACAATGATGGCAGATGGCCCGCTGTGGCTGATCGGCTGCGGCAACATGGGCGGCGCGATGCTGCGCGGCTGGATCGCCGACGGCATGCCGCCTGAGCGCGTCACCGTGATCACCCGCAGCCCCGCGACGCTGCCGCCCGGCGTGCGTAATCTCCATGCCGTACCCGAAGGCGAGCGACCCGAGACGCTGATCCTCGCGGTCAAGCCGCAACAGCTCGATGTGGTCGCGCCGGGGCTCGCCGCGCTGCGGCCGACGCTGCTGGTATCGATCCTCGCTGGCGTTGAGGAAGCGGCGCTGGCGCGGCGCATCCCCGCCGACCATATCGTCCGCGCAATGCCCAATCTGCCCGTCGCGATCGGCAAGGGCGTGACGACGCTGTTCACCAGCAGCCAGGACTCCGCCGCCCGTGCCGCGGTCGAGACGTTGGCGCGCCCGCTCGGGCTGATCGAGTGGATCGAGGCGGAGGCGCAATTCGATGCGGTTACCGCGCTCGCCGGATGCGGACCCGGCTTCGTGTTCCGCTTCATCGATGCGCTCGCCCAGGCGGGTGCGGCGCTGGGGCTGCCCGCCGACCAGGCGGCCCGGCTGGCACGGGCCACCGTCGAGGGCTCGGCGCTGATGGCGGCGGCGGCGGATGTCAGCCCGGCGGTGCTCGCCGATCGCGTCGCCAGCCCCGGCGGGTCGACCCGCGAAGGATTGAACGTGCTCGATCACGATCACGCGCTGGTGCGGCTGCTGGAGGCGACGCTCGCCGCGTCGGCGGCGCGCAACGCCGAAATGGCGCACGCCGCGCGCTAGGCGCGCCGCAGCTACTCAGGCGGCAGCAGGCAGGGACGGGATGGCCGACCCGGCCTGTTGCTCGAGGCCGACCGGCGGCACCTCGAAATAGCCGCGTGCCGCATAGCGCGTGCCGGTCGAGATGCTGGCCGTCCATGTTGCCATCAGCGGAGCGAGCAACAGGCCGAGGGTGACGGGCGTCAGCCACAGACCGGTGACCGGCACCAGCGGCGACAGCACCAGCAGCACGACCCCGGCGACGATATGCCAGCGATAGCGCGGCATCGCCTCCGCGAGCGTCAGCCCGTCGCGGTCGCGGTTCTGCGGATTCCAGCCGGACGGCGCGCCGCGGAAGATGTTGATGAGATCGATCGTCTGGGTGAGCGCGATCGCGGGGGCGACGATGATCGACAGCGGCACCTCCAGCGCCACCGAGCGCAGGATCGCCCGCGCTCCCCCGAAGCCGCGGCGGACGGGGGCGTTGCTCAACGCCCAGATCACGCTCAGCAGCTTGGGCCCGAACAGCAACAGCAGCGTCACTTCCAGCACCTGCATCGAGGTGACGCTGTTCACAGCGTTGAGTTCGCCGCCGAGCGCCTGGATCATGCCGGTGGCGATCAGCACCAGCCACGCCGGCGAGGTCAGGAAGGCTGACGCGCCGATGAACAACTGCATCCTGCTGACCCAGTGGAAGCCCGACGAGCCGAGCAGGCGGAGATGCTGGATATTGCCCTGCGCCCAGCGACGATCGCGCACCGCGAGATCGATCAGCGTCGGGGGATATTCCTCGTAGCTGTCATCGAGCATGATCATGTGCACCGCCCAACCGCGCCGGCGCAGCAGCGCCGCCTCTACCATGTCGTGGCTCATGATCGCGCCGCCGAACGGTGGCGGGCCGGACAGCGCCGGCAGCCCGCACGCCTCGGCGAAGGCGCGGGTGCGGACCAGGGCGTTGTGGCCCCAGAAGGTCGCCTCCGAGCCCGCCCACCAGACCAGCCCGGCGGTGGAGATCGGCCCGTACAGGCGGCTTGCGAACTGCTGCCAGCGCTGGAACAGCGTCGCGCCGCCGATGATCGACGGCACCGTCTGCAGCAGCCCGACCGAGGGATTCTCCTCCATCACCTGCGCGAGCCCGACCATGGTCTCGCCGCCCATCAGGCTGTCGGCATCGAGCATCAGCATGAAATCATAGGCGCCGCCGAACCGTCGGATCCACTCGGCGATGTTGCCGGGCTTGCGCGCGACATTGTCGGTGCGACGGCGATAATAGATCGGCGCGGCGGCACGGGGTGCGAGCGTCGCCCAGGCGGCTTCCTCGGCAGCCCCGGCAGCGGCACCCGAGTCGCTGAGGATGAAGAAGTCGAACTGCTGCGCCGCGCCGGCGTCGGCGATCGCCTGCGCCATCCGCTCGACCCGGCCGTAGACCGCGTCGACATCCTCGTTATGGACGGGAACGAGCACCGCAGTGCGCGAGCCGTGCGCCGTGCGCCGGCTGGGCGCGGGGACGAAGCCGGGGTGAAGCCGCGTCATCAGCAGCACGAAGCCGATCGCAGCGTTGACGAAGCCGAACGCAATCCAGCCGAACAGCGGGAAGAACAGCAGCAACAGGAACACGTCCCAGCCGCCCAGCCCGTCCTGCAGCAGCGAATCCTCCACCGCCGCCGCCGCCGCGGTGGCGAGCAGGCCGGTCAACACCACCAGCAACAGCCGGCGGGCGAGGATGTCGCCCGGCGCGGTCTCGGCGCCCCAGGCGGCGGCGGGAACGGCGAGCGGCGGCGGCCGGCCGTCGAACCGCTGCGCCGGCATCGCCAGCGGCGCTTCCGGAGGGAGCTGCGCCGGCAGGGTCACGCGAAAACCTGGGTCAGCACCGTCTCGCTGAGCGCGGTGGTGCCGCGCTGGAGCACGAGGCGGACATCCGCGGGCGCGGCGCCGCCGCTCGGCGCGATATCCGCCGTGATCCGCCAGCGATTGGGCTGGCCGACCACCGGATAGGCGGCGCTGGCGAGCAGCTTGCCCTGGCCGACGGTGATCTGCGCGGTCACGCCGCTCGAGCGGTCGAGCCCGGCCAGCCCGCTGCCGACGAAGTCGACCACCAGCTTGCGCGCGCCCTTGATCGGCGCCGCACCGGGCGCGCCGGCGGTGCCCTGCCAGCAATCCACCGCATGCGCGCTCGCCGCTACAGACGGATCGGGCGATCCCCATGTCAGCCGATAGTCGTAGGCGAGCCGCTGGCCGGCCTTGGCCGGTGCGGCCGGGTTCCAGAACGCAACGACATTGTCGACCGTCTCGGTCGCAGTGGGAAAGGCATAGAGCATCACCGCGCCTTTGCCCCATTGGCCCTGCGGCTCGACCCACAGGTTGGGGCGGCGATCGTAGAAGGCGCCGTCGTCATGATAGTGATCGAAGGTGCGGTCGCGCTGGAGCAGCCCGAAGCCGCGCGGGTTGTCATCCGAGAAGCTGTCGAGCGTTTCGTGCGGCGGATTGCCGAGCGGGCGCCAGATCCGCTCGCCGCTGCCGGTGAGCAGCGCAAGGCCGTCCGAATCGTGGATTTCCGGCCGCCAGTCCGCCGCTGCCTGGCGGTTGCCCTCGCCATACCAGAACATGCTGGTTGCTGGCGCGATGCCGAGCCGTGCGACGTCGCGGCGCAGGAACAGTACCGACGACACGTCCTGGACGGCGCCCGATGGCCCCAGCCGCGACTGGAAGCGATAGGCGCCGGTAACGCTGGAACCGTCGAGCAGCGCGTAGATGGTATAGGCCTGGTCGCCCGCGCGCTCGATCCAGAATTCGGTGAAGCTTGGAAACTCCTCCTTGTCCGGCACGCCGGTGTCGATCGCGATGCCGCGGGCGGACAGGCCATATTGGTCCTGCGAGCCGGACGAGCGGAAGTAGGAGGCGCCCATATAGGCCAGCCAGTCGCTGGTGCCGCTCGCGCTCATCGCGCGGAAGCCGGCGATCCCCAGCGCCGGTGCATGACCCTTGCTGGTGCGGAACAGATCGGCCGAGAAATCGACAGGCTTGGCCGTGCCGCCGTCCACGACGTTGATCGCCACCGGCATCGGCGCATAGCGGCCGAGCGGGAACAGCCTGATGCCGCCCGCGATCGCGCGGTCGGCACGGTAGGTGATCGCGCCCACCGCGTCATAGTCGATAGCGGCTGCGGCGGCGACCTTGGCGGGCTCGCGATAGGGCTGGCGCGCCAGCTCCTGCGCGCGCCGCTGGACCATGTCCCAGGAGAAGGGCGACGCCTTGGCGCCGCGCTGCGCCAAAGCTGCGCCGGGCATGGCGGCCAGAGCCGAAAACGCCCAGGCTATGTCGCGACGGCTAGGATCGATCATGAGCTCTCACATCGTTGCTGCGACGCAACAATATGCCGGACGACCGAAATGTTCCATCCGCCGCGACGGGGCGACGACGCTGCCCGATAACAGGTGTGCTTGCCATCGCCTGGCACCCGCGGCTAGGCGCTCCGCCACCAGACAGGAGACCAGCATGCGGGCGTTCATCTTTCCCGGCCAGGGAAGCCAGTCGGTCGGCATGGGCAAGGCGCTCGCCGACGCGAGTCCGGTGGCGCGCGAAACCTTTGGCGAGGTGGACGAGGCGCTGGGCCAGCATCTGCTGCGACTGATGGTCGACGGCCCTGCCGACGACCTTACCCTCACCGAGAATGCCCAGCCGGCGATCATGGCCAACGCGATCGCGACGCTGCGCGTGCTCGAGCGCGAGGGCGGGGTGCGGCTCGCCGACAAGTGCGACTATGTCGCCGGCCATTCGCTCGGCGAATATAGCGCACTGTGCGCGGCTGGCGCGTTCGATCTCGCCACCACCGCGCGGCTGCTCAAGCGCCGCGGCCAGGCGATGCAGGCGGCGGTGCCGGTCGGTGAGGGCGCCATGGCGGCGCTGCTCGGTGCCGATCTCGAGAAAGCCCAGACCATCGCCGGTGCCGCGGTCGATTCGATCCTCGCCGAAGGCGGGCCCGAGCTGGTCTGCACGGTCGCCAACGACAATGATCCGAGCCAGGTGGTGATCTCCGGGCACCGGCAGGCGATCGAGCGCGCAATCGACATCGCCAAGTCGCTCGGCGCCAAGCGTGCGGTGCTGCTCCCGGTCTCGGCGCCATTCCACTGCCCGCTGATGCAGGATGCGGCGGATGCGATGGAGACTGCGCTCGCCGACGCGACCGTTGCCGCGCCGCTGGTGCCGGTCTACGCCAACGTCGATGCAGCGCCGATCGCCGACCCCGGCGCGATCCGCGTCGCGCTGGTGCGCCAGGTGACGGGCATGGTCCGCTGGCGGGAATCGGTGCTGGCGATGGCCGAGGCGGGTGTGACCGAGTTCGTGGAGTTCGGCGGCAAGGTGCTCAGCCCCATGGTCAAGCGCATCGTGCCCGACGCGCAGGCGGTGAGCGTGGTGACGATGGACGACATCGAGGATTTGTTGAAGAAGATGTGATGTTCACGCGAAGGCGCGGAGGATGTCGCGCAGAGGCGCGGAGAACGCAGAGGAAGAAGGACCCTTGCGCGATATCGATGTGATCAGCGGTGATGTTGTCGATGTTGCGCTGCGACTGCACCGTGACCTAGGGCCGGGTTTACTTGAGAGCGTCTATGAAGCCGTGCTTGCGGCCCGACTCGTCAACATGGGGTATGCTGTTTCACGGCAACGGTCGGTTGACATCGATTTCGAAGGGGTTCGCGTCGCTGGAGCCTTCAAGATGGATCTTCTTGTCGACGAGAGGCTGGTTGTCGAGATCAAATCTGTAGAGCGCCTGCAGTCCGTTCATGCCAAGCAGTTGCTCACGTATCTTCGGTTGACCAAACAGCCGGTCGGCCTGCTCATCAATTTCGGTGGGGCGACGCTCAAGGAGGGCGTGCGTCGCCTCGTCAACAACCATCAGCCCTCTGCGTCCTCTGCGCCTCTGCGCGAACCGTGATCTTGATTGGAGTTACAATGTTCGATCTCACTGGCATGACCGCCCTCGTTACCGGCGCATCGGGCGGGCTGGGGTCTGCGATTGCGCAGGCGTTGGCGGGGCAGGGCGCGCGGTTGGCGGTGTCCGGGTCCAATGCCGACAAACTGGAAGCCTTTCGCGCCAGCCTCGGCGGCGATCACGTCGCGTTGCCGTGCGACCTGTCGGACGGCGCGGCGGTGGATGCGCTGGTGCCGCAGGCGGTGGCGGCGCTGGGCGGCAAGCTCGACATCCTCGTCAACAACGCCGGCGTCACCCGCGACAATCTTGCGATGCGGATGAAGGACGACGAGTGGGATCAGGTGATCCGCGTCAACCTTGAGGCCGCCTTCCGCCTGATCCGCGCCGCCGCCAAGCCGATGATGAAAGCGCGGTTCGGTCGGGTGATCTCTATCACCTCGGTGGTGGGCCAGACCGGCAACCCGGGACAGGCCAATTATGCCGCCTCCAAGGCAGGCCTGGTCGGCATGTCAAAGGCGCTGGCGCAGGAACTCGCCAGCCGCAACATCACCGTCAATTGCGTCGCCCCGGGCTTCATGCGCTCAGCGATGACCGACGTGCTGCCGGAAGCGCAGAAGGCCGCGCTGCTCACCCGCATTCCGGCGGGCGATCTCGGCAAGGGGGAAGACATCGGTGCTGCCGTCGTCTATCTCGCGAGCAAGGAAGCGGGCTATGTCACCGGCCAGACGCTGCACGTCAACGGCGGCATGGCGATGGTCTGAATCGCGGTTGCGATCGGCTGCGGCGTGCATCACGGCAGGTAAACACCCGCTTGCCACGAAACGGACCCCGTTCTACGGGCGTTCAGGAACCAACGAACACCCCCAACGTGAAGAGGGAATGAAGACATGAGCGAGACCGCCGACCGCGTAAAGAAGATCGTCGTCGAGCATCTCGGCGTCGAAGCCGACAAGGTGACCGAGGACGCGAGCTTCATCGACGACCTGGGTGCCGACAGCCTCGACATCGTCGAGCTCGTCATGGCATTTGAGGAAGAGTTCGGTGTCGAGATTCCCGATGATGCCGCCGAGAAGATCACGACCGTCAAGGACGCGATCACCTATATCGACGAGCACAAGGCTTAAGTTCTGAGGCCCGGCTTGACGCCTGGTCGTGCCCGCTGAGGGCAGGAATTGAACGGCTCCCCGTCCCCGGGCTAAGAGGGCGGGGAGCCGTTTTTCGTCTGGCCGCTGGTGGCCGATCGCTTGATTGGATGGAGTGAAGGGTATGCGGCGCGTTGTCGTAACCGGATTGGGCCTGGTGACCCCGCTTGGCGCGGACGTCGAGACGGCCTGGGCGAACATCATCGCCGCAAAGTCGGGCGCCGGCCCGATCACGCGCTTCGATGCGTCGGACCAGAAGTGCCGGATCGCCTGCGAAGTGAAGCCCGCGGGCCACGCCTATGGCTTCGATCCCAACCTGCGCGTCGACCACAAGGTACAGCGCCAGGTGGATCCCTTCATCGTCTATGGCATCGATGCTGCCGGCCAGGCGATCGAGGATGCCGGCCTGCTCGACATGACCGAGGAACAGCGCTTCCGCGCCGGTTGCTCGATCGGCTCGGGGATCGGCGGGCTGCCCGGTATCGCCAGCGAATCGCTGGTGTGCGAGAACAAGGGTCCGAGCCGCGTCTCGCCGCACTTCGTTCACGGCCGGCTGATCAACCTGATCTCGGGTCAGGTCTCGATCAAATACGGGCTGATGGGCCCGAACCACGCGGTCGTCACCGCCTGCTCGACCGGCGCGCATTCGATCGGCGATGCCGCGCGAATGATTGCAATGGACGATGCCGACGTGATGCTGGCGGGCGGCGCCGAGGGTGCGATCTGCCCGCTGGGTATCGCCGGCTTCGCCCAGGCACGCGCGCTCAGCACCAATTTCAACGACACGCCGGAGAAGGGCAGCCGCCCGTACGACCGCGATCGCGATGGCTTCGTGATGGGCGAGGGCGCTGGCGTCGTGGTGCTCGAGGAATATGAGCATGCCAAGGCACGCGGCGCCAAGATCTATGCCGAGGTGATCGGCTATGGCCTGTCGGGCGACGCCTATCACGTCACCGCGCCGCACCCCGAAGGCTCGGGCGCGTTCCGCTCGATGCAGATGGCGATGAAGAAGTCCGGTCTCGCGCTGGAGGACATCGATTACATCAACGCCCATGGCACCTCGACGCCGCTCGGCGACGAGCTCGAGCTTGGCGCGGTGCGGCGGTTGTTCGGCAGCGCGATCGGCGATCTGTCGATGTCGTCGACCAAGTCGGCGATCGGCCATCTGCTCGGCGGCGCCGGCGCGGTAGAGAGCATCTTCTGCATCCTCGCGCTGCGCGACCAGATCGTGCCGCCGACGCTCAACCTCGACAACCCGAGCGAGAATTGCGCCGGCGTCGATCTGGTGCCGCATGTCGCCAAGAAGCGGCCGGTGCGGGCCATCCTCAACAACAGCTTCGGCTTCGGCGGCACCAACGCCTCGCTGGTGATGAAGTCGGTCTGAGCATCGTCACGACGGGTCATCGGCGCAGACCGAAGGCCCGTCGAATCCAGCTATCGGAACATGCGAACCGCGGGCCCTGCCGGGCCACGGCGTTCGCCGGGGAACAATGATGCGCAAGATCGGCTGTTTCGGTCTCATCCTCGGCCTCGGCGTGGCCGTCGCGCTGTTTCTCGTCGTGCAAGGCTGGAGCGGCGCAGGGCCTGCGCCGCGCACGCTGACGGTGCAGGTGGCCGAGGGCAGCAGCCTCGCCGGCGCGGCACGAGAACTTGAGGCGGCCGGCGCGGTTCGCTCGGCGACTCGCTTCCGCCTGCTCGCGCGGGTGTTCGGCTCAGGCGCGGCGATCAAGGCCGGCGAATATCGCATCCCCGCGCATCTCAGCCAGGCCGACATCCTCAAGATGCTGCAGGGCGGCAAGGTGTTCCAGCGGCTGGTGGTGGTGCCCGAGGGCTATCCGTCGGTGCTGGTCCATGACGCGCTGGCCAAGGCCGACGGACTGACCGGCACGGTGCCGGTGCCCGCCGAAGGATCGATCCTGCCGGACAGCTACGCCTTCCAGCGTGGCGACACCCGCGCCTCGGTAGTCACGCGGATGCAGAAGGCGATGCGCGACTATCTCGCGGCCGCCTGGGCCAAGCGCAAGCCAAGCATCGCGGTGTCGACCCCCGCCCAGGCAATCGTGCTCGCCTCGATCGTCGAAAAGGAAACCGGCAAGCCTTCCGAGCGGCGGATGGTGGCGGCGGTCTATGGTAATCGCCTGCGCATGGGGATGCGGCTGCAGGCCGATCCGACGGTGATCTACCCCATCACCAGGGGCCGTCCGCTCGGCCGCCGCATCCTACGCTCGGAGCTGGAGGCGAAGAGCGGGTACAATACCTATGCGGAAAATGGCCTGCCGGTGGGGCCGATCGCCAACCCGGGACGAGCCTCGATCGACGCGGTGCTCGATCCTGCCAAGTCGTCGGCGCTGTATTTCGTCGCCGACGGCACCGGCGGCCATGTGTTCGCCGACACGCTTGCCGAGCATAATGCCAATGTGCGCAAATGGTATGCGATCAGGCACGCGCGCGGCGAGATGTGACGGCCGCCACCCCAGCTTGCGCTGCGGTGACGGTTGCCAGTGACCCTCGACTTCAGCCCCGCAGCGCGCTCGCCGCGCGGGCCTTGGCCTCCACCTCGGCCATCGTGCCGCCGGTCACCCAGCTGCCGCCGACGCACAGCACCGGCTTGAACGCCAGCCAGTCGGGCGCCGAGGCCTCGGTGATGCCGCCGGTGGGGCAGAAGCGGCACTGGTAAAAGGGCGCGGCGAGCGCCTTCAGCGCCTTCAGTCCGCCCGACGTCTCCGCGGGGAAGAACTTAAAATGGGTGAGGCCGAGATCGAGCCCGCGCATGATGTCGCCCGCAGTGGCGGTGCCGGGAAGATAGGCGACGCCTGCATCGAGGATCGGCCGGGCGAGTCGCTCTGTCAGGCCGGGCGAGACGATGAACTCGACGCCCGCGTCGATCACGTCGCGGGCCTGCGTCTCGTTGACCACGGTGCCGGCGCCGACGATCGCGCCCGGCACCTTCTTCATCTCGGCGATGGCCTCCATCGCGGCGCCGGTGCGCAGCGTCACCTCGAGCACCTTCAGCCCGCCGGCGACCAGCGCCTCGGCAAGCGGCCGCGCGGTGGCGGCATCGTCGATTACCAGCACCGGAATGACGGCGCTGGTCTGCATGATCTGGTCGATTGGGGTCATCGCGAATGCTCCTGGGCAAAGGCGGCCGCGGCGCCGTAGAGGCCGGGCTGCTCATAGGTAATGATCTTGACGGGGATGGTCGTCATCAGGCTCTGGAACCGGCCCTTGGCGACGAAGCGCTGACCAAAGCCCGACTGAACCAGTTTGTCCTTGAGGCGCAGGCCGAGGCCACCGGCGATCACCACCGCAGTGGGGCCATGGACAAGCGCCAAATCGCCCGCGACCGCGCCGAGCGTCAGGCAGAAACGCTCGAGCGCGGCGGTGGCGAGCGGGTTGGTGCCGGACAGCGCCAATTCCCACAGCTTCTTGTCGTCGAGATGGACCACCGGGCGGCCCTCCATCTGCGCGAGCGTCTCGTAGATGTTGACGAGACCAGGCCCGGCGCAGATCCGCTCGGCGGAGACGCGGGTATAGGTCGGACGCAGGCGGCGGATGATCGCATCGTCGATCTCGTCGAGCGGGGCGAAGTCCATGTGCCCGCCCTCGGTGGGGATGACATGGTAATTGCCATGCTCGCGCAGCACCTGGGCGACGCCGAGCCCGGTGCCTGGCCCACAGACGGTGATCGCGCCATGGTCGGGCAGCGGCACGTCGGGGCCGCAGAGATGGACATAGGCCTCTTCGCCGAGCTGGCCGACGGCATGGCCGATCGCACCAAAATCGTTGATCAGCGAGTAGGTGTCGACGTCCAGCCGCTCCTTGATCAGCGGCGGCCGGATGATCCACGGATTATTGGTGAACTTGATAAGCTGGTCGTTGATCGGCGAGGCGACGGCGATGCCGACGCCGCGCGGCAGCGGCCGGCCGGCCTGTTCGCCGAACGCCGACCAGGCGAGCGGGAAGGTGGCATGTTCGGCGACCTTGAGCGTGATCGGCTCGCCAAGCCCAAGCACGCGGCCGCCCTCCACCTCGGCGATCGCGAAGCGTGCGTGGGTGCCGCCGATGTCTACCGCAACGATTTCCATGAACTCTCCTGCTATCGTCTGTGTCGGGCTGCCAGCACCGGCGGCCTAGAGGCCGGCCGCGGCCAGCATGCCAGAGGCGCCCTTTTCGGCTTCGTCGGCGAGCCCCCGGAACATGCCGAACAATTCCCGGCCCATGCCGCTCGCCGGCGCCGGCGTCGGCGCGAGCGGGCGCGCGGCCCATTCGGCCTCGTCAACCAACGCGGTGAGCGTGCCGGCGACCGCATCGACCCGGATCAGATCGCCGTCGCGGATCTTGCCGATCGCACCGCCGCCGAGCGCCTCGGGCGAGCAATGGATCGCGCACGGCACCTTGCCGCTGGCGCCCGACATGCGCCCGTCTGTGACCAGCGCCACCTTGAAGCCGCGATTCTGCAGCACGCCGAGCGGCGGGGTAAGCTTGTGCAGTTCGGGCATGCCGTTGGCGCGCGGGCCCTGGAAGCGGACCACGACGACGACATCGCGCTCGAGCTCGCCCGCCTTGAACGCCTCGATCACGTCGAGCTGGTCGGCAAACACTCGGGCCGGCGCCTCGACCACCCACCGCTCGCGCTCCACCGCGGACACCTTGATGCAGGCGCGGCCGATGTTGCCGGCGAGGATGCGCATGCCGCCGTCCGGCGAGAACGGGGCGGCAGCCGGGCGCAGGATGGTCTCGTCGCCACTGTCGCCGACCGGGCTCCAGCCGAGCGTGTCATTCTCGATGGTCGGCTTGAACGCATAGGCCGAGAGGTCACCGCCGGCGACCGTCGGGATATCGCCGTGGAGCAGGCCCTCGCCGAGCAGCTCGCGGATCACATAGGGCATGCCGCCCGCTGCCTCGAATGCGTTCACGTCGGCCGAGCCGTTGGGGTAGACACGCGCGATCAGCGGCACCGCGCGGCTAAGGCGGTCAAAATCCTCCCAGTCGATGACGATCCCGGCGGCGCGGGCGATGGCGGGGACGTGGAGTAGGTGATTGGTCGAGCCGCCGGTCGCGAGCAGGCCGACCGCGGCGTTGACGATCGCCTTCTCGTCGACGCAATGCCCCAGCGGTCGATAGTCATCGCCGCGCCAGCCGATCCGCGCCAGCCGGTGAACCGCGGCGCGGGTGAGCTCCTGGCGCAGCTTGGTGCCGGGATTGACGAAGGCGGCGCCGGGCATGTGCAGGCCCATCACCTCCATCATCATCTGGTTGGTGTTGGCGGTGCCGTAGAAGGTGCAGGTGCCCTTGGAATGATAGGCCTGGATCTCGGCGTCGAGCAGTTCCTCGCGGTCCGCCTCGCCAACCGCGAAGCGCTCGCGCACCGCGGCCTTGGCCTTGTTGGGAAGGCCGGTGGGCATCGGCCCGCCGGGGATCAGCACCATCGGCAGATGGCCGAAGCGCAGCGCGCCCATCAGCAGGCCGGGAACGATCTTGTCGCAAATGCCGAGCAATGCGGCACCCTCGAAGGTGCCGTGGCTGAGCGCGATCGCGGTGCTGAGCGCGATGGTGTCGCGGCTGAACAGCGACAGCTCCATGCCGGCATAGCCCTGGGTGACGCCGTCGCACATCGCCGGGACGCCGCCCGCGACCTGCGCGGTGGCGCCGACCTCGCGGGCCCAGACCTTCATCAGCTCGGGGTAGCGATAGTAGACGGCATGCGCCGAGAGCATGTCGTTATACGCGGTGACGATGCCGATGTTCATGCCGCCATCGGCCTTCATCGCCTCGCGGTCCTCCTCGGTGCCGGCATATGCATGGGCGAGGTTGGCGCAGCCGAGCTGCGGGCGCCGCGCGCCCTGATCGCGCTCGCGCTCGATCAGCGCCAGATAGGCGGCACGCGAGGCGCGCGAGCGCTCGATGATGCGATCGGTGACGGCAGAGACCTCGGGGTTCATCGAACAGCTTCCATTCGCCCGCGCCAGCGGCGGACCCATCCTTCATCTACCGAGCGGATCCGATCGCAACAGGGCTCGTGCAATCCTCCCCCGGTGCTGGATACGTATTCACGACCCGAAATGGGTCACGGCGCCCAGTGAATATCCACCGGCAGCTCGGCATCGGCAAGCACCCGGCCGATCGGATAGCTCGACGCCGGGCCCTGCTTGATCGCCGCCTCGATCACGTCGCGCTTGCCCTGGCCGGTGACGGCGATCATCAGCGCGCGCGCGGTGACGATGCCCTCGCGGCTCAGCGTGACGCGCGCGACCGGTGCCTCGGGCGGCAGCGGATCGGGCATCACGCCGAGCGCGCGGCGCTCCTTGGGGCCGCTCAGCGCCTCGTCGAAATCGGGACCGGGGAAGATCGAGGCGGTGTGGCCGTCGCCGCCGACGCCGAGCAGGCACAGGTCGAGCGGCCAATGCAGTTCCTGCATCAGCGCATCCGCCGAGCGGCCGGCGGCCTTATAGTCGGCGGTCGCCTGCGGCACGATCGGCATCACCCGCGCGCCCTTGGGCAGGAAGGTCTTGGCGATCATCGTCACGTTGGAGAGCGCGTCGCCGAGCGGCACGATCCGCTCGTCGGTGGGCACGATGGTGACGCGCTTCCAGTCGAGCTTGGCCTTGGCTAGGATGTCGTAGATGGGGATCGGCGTCTTGCCACCCGACAGCGCGATCACCGCCGCGCCGCGCGCGTCGATCGCCGACTCGATGATGAACTGGATGTCGCCGGCGACAGCCGCGGCCATCTCCGCGGCATCGTCATAGTCCCACCATTCGATCTCTTCGCTCATCTCTTGCTCTTTCGTGTCGGGGCATCGCCCCATGCGCGGCACCGGCAGCGCCGCAGCGCGCGCCGGTCACCGCCTCATTGTCCTGCCGTTCCTGCCTAAGCAGGAACACGGAGACGTCAATCGTCCTGCCAGGTCACCCCGTCGCGCTCGGTGAGCGCGATCGCGCTGGACGGACCCCAGCTGCCCGACGGATAGCTCTTGGGCTTGGTGTTGTTGGCGGTCCAGCCCTCGCGGATCGCGTCGATCCAGGTCCATTGCGCCTCCACCTCGTCGCGCCGCACGAACAGCGTCTGGTCGCCCTCGATCAGGTCGAGCAGCAGGCGCTCATAGGCGATACGGCGGCGGCTGCCGGCGAATTCGGCATCCATGCTGAGGTTGAGCGGCACCTCGCGCAGGCGCACGCCCTCGCGATCAAGGCCCGGCTCCTTGGCCATCACCAGCAGCTGGACATATTCCTCGGGCTGCAGGCGGATCACCAGCGTGTTGGGCTGGAGCATCCCGCCGCGCCCGGCGAACATCGAGTGCGGCACCGCCTTGAACTGGATGGCGATCTCCGATCGGCGGGTCGCCATGCGCTTGCCGGTGCGCAGGTAGAAGGGCACGCCCTGCCAGCGCCAATTGTCGATGTGCGCCTTGATCGCGACAAAGGTCTCGGTGGTCGATGGCTTGCCGAGCTCGTCGGTGTAGCTCTTGACGATCTCGCCCTTGACCGCGCCGTCGCCATATTGGCCGGTGACGGTATTGTGCTGCGATTCCTCGGGGGTGATCAGGCGCAGGCTACGGAATACCTTGGCCTTTTCGTCGCGGATCGCGGTGCCGTCGAAACGGGCCGGCGGCTCCATCGCGATCAATGCCGCGAGCTGGAGCATGTGGTTGGCGACCATGTCGCGCAGCGCGCCCGCCGTCTCGTAATAGCCGGCGCGATCCTCGAGGCCGACCGTCTCAGCAATCGTGATCTGGACGTTGTCGATGCCGCGTGCGTTCCATACCGGCTCGAAGAACGAGTTGCCGAAGCGGAGCGCGAGAATGTTCTGGACGGTTTCCTTGCCCAGATAGTGATCGATGCGAAAGGTGCGGTCCTCGGGAAAGGCGACCGCGACTGCGTCGTTGATCTCGCGGCTCGAGGCGAGATCATAGCCGAGCGGCTTTTCAAGGCCGATGCGGACCGTCTCGCCGGCCAGGCCGACCGATTCAAGCCCGGCGATCGCCGCCTCGAACAGCGACGGCGCGGTGGATAGATAGATGGCGAGGCCGCCGGCGACGTCACCGACCTTCTCGGCGAGCGCCGGGAAGGTGTCGCGGTTCGACAGGTCGACCGGCTGGTAGAACACCCGCGCGAGGAAGCCCTCCATCGCGCTCTCGTCCTTGCGGTCGGCAGGGAGGAACTCGTCAAGCGCCTTCTTGGTAAAGTCGCGATAGGCCGCATCGTCGAGGTCCGAGCGCGCCGAGCCGAAGATGGTCAGCCCATCGGGCAGCAATCCGTCGGCATGCAGGCCATAGAGCGAGGGCAGCAGCATGCGCTGCGCGAGATCGCCGGTCGCTCCGAACAGGAGCAGCTTGGCTACCGGGTTACGCTGCATGCGGACTCCTTACAGATTGAGGCCGGCGAGCGGATCGAGCCCGGCCATGAGATTGAGGTTCTGCACAGCGGCGCCACCGGCGCCCTTGCCGAGATTGTCGAGCGTGGCGATCAGCCGCACATGCCCCGTGGTCTCGTTGCCGCAGACGCGCAAGGTCATCCGGTCGGTGCCGGCATTTTCCTCGATCGCGATCACCGACAGGTCACCAGCCGCCACCGTGATCAACGGGCTGTCGGCATAGGCCTCGCGCAACACCGCCTCGAGCGCCGCGGGCGACGGCTTGCCCGGCAGCAGCGCCAGCGGCAGCGGCACCTCGCCGAGCATGCCGCGGTTGGTCCGCGTCACCGATGGCGCGAAAATCGGCGGATGGGCAAGCCCGGCGTGGCCCTGCATCTCCGCGACATGCTTGTGGGCAAGGCCGAGCCCGTACACGCGAAACGCAGTGTCGGCGCCGCCCTCCTCGAACTCGGCGATCATCGCCTTGCCGCCACCCGAATAGCCGGAGGTGGCATTGAAGCTGACCGGCCAGTCGGTCGGAAGCAACCCGGCGACGATCAGCGGGCGGACCAGCGCGAGGAAGGCGGTGGGATAGCAGCCGGGATTGGAGACGCGGGAGGCGGCGGCGATTCGCGCGGCCTGGTCGCGGCCGAGCTCGGGAAAACCATAGATCCAGCCATCGTTGACGCGGTGAGCGGTGGAGGCGTCGATCACCCGTGCACGGTCGTTGTCGATCAGCGCCACTGCCTCGCGCGCCGCGTCGTCGGGCAGGCACAGGATGGCGATGTCACAGTCGTTGAGCGCCTCGCGGCGGGCGGCGGCGTCCTTGCGGCGGTCGTCGGCCAGCGTCACCAGGCTTAGGTCGTCCCGGCCGGCCAGCCGCTCACCGATATCGAGCCCGGTGGTGCCGACCGCGCCGTCGATGAAGACGCTGACGCTCATGCCGCCCGATCCAGCGCGGTGCGGTCGACATAGCCGACCAGCCCCGAGGCCGGGGCGACTCCCCAGGCGTGGTCGCCTGCCAGCTCGAGCACCTCGAAGGCGTCGCCGGGTGCGAGCTGCACCAGCGGCTCGACCTGGCCTCGCGCCGCGAACAGGGTCGTCGCGGTGGAGGCGGTCGCGAGCATCGGCGCTGCATAATGCGGCGCGAACACATGTTCGGCGAGGCGCACGTCCGCTAGGTCGCCGCGAACGGCATGGGTGCGCGGGTCGAGCACCATCGATCGACCGGTCAGCGCGAACGCCTTACGCGACGGCTCTGCTAAGGGCGGGGGCGCCGCCTTCGCCGATGAACTGCCCGAACTCTTCAAGAAACACTGCCCCTTCGGATGTACGCGCGACGAAGATATTGCGCTTGTCGCTGTCGTCGCGCTGGCGGCGCAGATAGCCGAGCGCCCCCAGCCTGTTCAAGGCGCGAGTGACCACCGGTTTCGAGACGTTGAGCGCCCGCGCGAGTCCACGCACGGTGTGCGGGCCGGGGTTAAGATAAACCAAGAGCAACAACGCCATCTGCCTGTTGGTGAGGTCGGGCTCGCCCGACCGCACGTAATCGACCAGCGCCGTCATCCACGTTGAAAGCGATTGAGCGGCTGTTCCCACGTTAAACTTTCCGTTCCTCGTCCTTGATCGGACGCGCGTTATGGGTGTCGTTTCGCTGTCATAACGCCCTGATCACGCGCTGGTTTCGCCAGACATTTAGATATTAACTATCGGATCGCATCACCCTGGCGCCGGGCGTCGCGAGCGGGGCGCTGTTGATCCCCATCGGGGTTGCGCCTATGTGCCCGGCGTCGGGGCATCGGGCGCCGGACAACCGGGATCATCAATGTTCACCTTCCTTCTCGTCGTACATGCCATCATCGCCGCGGCGCTCGTGACGGTGATCCTGATGCAACGGTCGGAAGGCGGCGGGCTTGGCATGGGCGGCAGCCCGTCGGGGCTGATGTCGGCGCGCGGCGCGGCGGATTTCCTCACCCGGGCCACCGGGGTGCTCGCCACCCTGTTCGTGCTGTTCTCGATCGCGCTCGCAGTGCTGGCGGCGACTCACCGCACCCAGGCGATCGACACGTCGCTCGCCCGTAGGGCACCGGCCACGCCGACGCAGGATGCGGTGCCCACTCAGCCGGTCGATGCGCCGGCGACGGTCAACGGCGTGGCCCCGGCCACGGCACCGGCCGACAATTCGGCGGTCCCGCTCGCCCACTGATTACCCTGCGGTTTACCGTATAAATCGCGCGTCGTCTCGACGCGCGCCCTTGTCGTTTGCCCCTTCAACACGCTAGGCGATTCTTCCCATGGCGCGGTATATCTTCATCACCGGCGGCGTGGTCTCGTCGCTCGGTAAAGGCCTCATGGCGGCCTCTCTCGCAGCTCTCCTCCAGGCGCGTGGCTATCGCGTCCGGATCAGGAAGTTCGATCCCTATCTCAACGTCGATCCGGGCACGATGAGCCCGTATCAGCACGGCGAGGTCTATGTGACCGACGACGGCGCCGAGACTGATCTCGACCTTGGCCATTACGAGCGCTTCACCGGCGTCGCCTCGCGACAGTCAGACAACGTCACCTCCGGCCGGATTTACAAGACGATCATCGAGCGCGAACGGCGTGGCGATTACCTCGGCGCGACGGTGCAGGTGATCCCGCACGTCACCGATGCGATCAAGGCCTTCGCCCGCGCCGAGACCGACGACCTCGATTTCGTGCTGTGCGAGATCGGCGGCACCGTCGGCGACATCGAATCGCTGCCGTTCATCGAGGCGATCCGCCAGCTCAAGAACGAGGTCGGCCGCGGCAACGCGATCAGCATCCACGTCACGCTGGTGCCGTACATCGCCGCCGCCGGCGAGCTGAAGACCAAGCCCACCCAGCATTCGGTGCGCGAGCTCGCCGCCTTGGGTGTCCAGCCGGACGTGCTCGTCTGCCGCTGCGAGCACCCGCTGCCGCCGTCGGAGCGCGCCAAGATCGCGTTGTTCTGCAACGTCCCCGAATCGGCGGTGATCCCGGCGCTCGATGCCAAGAGCATCTATGCGGTGCCGATGCAGTATCACGAGGAAGGCCTCGATTCCGAGGTGCTGCGTGCCTTCGGCATCACGCCGTCGTCACCGCCCGATCTCAGCCGCTGGAGCGAGATCACCGATCGCCTGTTCAACCCCGAGGGCGAGGTCACCGTCGGCGTCGTCGGCAAATATGTTGGCCTGCAGGATGCCTACAAGTCGCTCAACGAGGCGCTGGTCCATGGCGGCATCGCCAACCGGGTGAAGGTCAACATCCGCTGGATCGACGCCGAACTGTTCGAGAATGACGACAGCGAGATCGTCGGTCAGCTCGAGCCATGCGACGCGATCCTTGTCCCCGGTGCGTTCGGCGAGCGTGGCGCGGAGGGCAAGATCAAGTCGGTGCGCTTCGCCCGCGAGCGCGAGATTCCCTATTTCGGCATCTGCTTCGGCATGCAGATGGCCTGCGTCGAGGGCGCGCGCGACCTCGCCGGCATCGCTGCCGCGTCATCGACTGAATTCGGCCCGACCGACGAGCCGGTGGTCGGGCTGATCACCGAATGGATGGGCCGCGACGGCCTCGAGCAGCGCGAGGCGCAGGGCGACCTTGGCGGCACCATGCGATTGGGCGCCTATGAGGCCAAGCTCGACGGCAACAGCGTGGTCTCGTCGATCTACGGCGGCACCACCATCCACGAGCGGCATCGTCACCGCTACGAGGTCAACACCCATTACCAAGAAGCGCTCGAGCAGGGCGGCCTGGTGTTTTCCGGCATGTCGCCCGACGGCACCTTGCCCGAGATCGTCGAGCGGCCGGACCACCCGTGGTTCGTCGGCGTCCAGTTCCACCCGGAACTGAAGAGCAAACCGTTCGACCCGCATCCGCTGTTCGCGAGCTTTATCGAAGCCGCGGTGAAGCAGAGCCGGCTGGTCTAGACGATCATCCGTCATCCCGGTGAAGGCTGGGATCTCCTCGTGGCGAGGATCGGACAGGGGCCATACGAGACCCCGGCCTTCGCTGGGGTGACGGATAGAACGGTCGGTTGCCATTGCGCCGCCGCGCCCCGTGCGATACCGCCGATCCCGACGCCGCGTCCGCGCGGGGTCGCACGATCGCGTCGGTGCTCCGCGAGGAGCTTCAAGGGAATGCGGTGCGGGTGGCTTGCCGCCCCAAGCCGCGGCTGTCCCTGCAACTGTAAGCGGTGAGTGCGATGCGCAGCGTGCCCTTCCCCAGCGTGAAGGGTGCAGCCACTGGGCCGGACGCCGAATCGGGCGAGGCCTGGGAAGGCCGTGCCTCGCGCGATGACCCGTGAGCCAGGAGACCTGCCGGCGTTCGGTCGCTCTTGCCCTGGCCCAGGGGGTGGCCGCGGCACGGATCCGTCCGTCTGAGCGACGTTGGAAGCGGCGGGAGCCGCATCGGGGTCGCAAGGGCCGGGCGCACGGGCGTCCGCCGGGTCGAGCACCCTGACCGCCAGCCCATGGCGGCACGCTCCCGCACGACGTTGCTCGATGCCGATGGAGTCGTTCCCCTCATGGCCAATCGCCGCGCGCGGCCGATCACGCGCAAGCTCATCCCCCTCTACGTCTTCCTGATCCTCGCCAATATCGGCGCGTGGATCTGGGCGGCGGCGCTGTTCCACGCCCAGCCGCTGATGCTCGGCACCGCCTTGCTCGCCTGGGGCCTTGGCCTGCGCCACGCGGTCGATGCCGATCACATCGCCGCGATCGACAATGTCACCCGCAAGCTGATGAACGACGGCCAGCGGCCGACCACCGTCGGCTTCTGGTTCGCGCTCGGGCATAGCGCGGTGATCCTGATCGCCTCGGCCGCGATCGCCTTCACCGCCTCGGCACTGTCGGGGTTCGAGGCGCTCAAGGCGAGCGGCGGCATCATCGCGACGATCGTCTCGGCGGTGTTCCTGTTCGCGATCGCGGCGATGAACCTAATCATCCTGCGCTCGGTGTGGCGGACCTTCCACCATGTCCGGCGCGGCGGCGACTATGTCGAGGAGGATCTGGATCTGCTGCTCGGCAACCGCGGCCTGCTCGCTCGACTGTTCCGGCCAATGTTCCGGCTGGTGTCGCGCAGCTGGCACATGGCGCCATTGGGCTTCCTGTTCGGGCTGGGCTTCGACACCGCGACCGAGGTCGCCATTCTCGGCCTGTCGGCGAGCCAGGCGGCGGGCGGCTTCGCGATCGCACCGGTGCTCGTCTTCCCGGCGCTGTTCGCCGCCGGCATGGCGCTGGTCGACACCACCGACGGCATCCTGATGCTCGGCGCCTATCAATGGGCGTTCGTGCATCCGATCCGCAAACTCTATTACAACATCGTCATCACCGCGGTATCGGCGCTGGTCGCGATCCTGATCGGCGGGATCGAGACGCTGGCGCTGGTGGCCGACAAGCTCGGGCTGCACGGCGGTCTGTGGTCGGCCGTGGCCGAGCTCGGCGGCAGCTTCAATCTGATCGGCTTTGCGATCATCGGCCTGTTCGCGCTGTGCTGGGGGCTGAGCTGGGCGGTGTTCCGCTGGAAGCGCTTCGACGAGATCGAGGTCCGCACCGCCGACGTCGTCGCCTGATTACCATTCGATTTCAAGGAGACCCATCGTGGCCCGTATCCCCACTACCGTGATCACCGGCTTCCTCGGCGCCGGCAAGACGACGCTGATCCGCCACCTGCTCCAGAATGCGCAAGGGCGCCGGCTGGCGCTGATCATCAACGAGTTCGGCGACATCGGCGTCGACGCCGATCTGGTGCGCGGCTGCAACGATGCCGCGTGCCCAGAGGAGGACATCGTCGAGCTCGCCAACGGCTGCATCTGCTGCACCGTCGCCGACGATTTCCTGCCGACCATGCAGGCGCTGCTCGACCGGCCCAACCCGCCCGAGCATATCATCATCGAAACCTCGGGCCTGGCATTGCCCAAGCCGCTGGTGAAGGCGTTCGGCTGGCCGGACATCCGCACCCGCGCGACGGTGGACGGCGTGATCGCGCTGATCGATGCCGATGCGGTCGCCGCCGGCCGGTTCGCGCCCGACGAGGCGGCGCTGGCCGCCGCGCGCGCCGCCGACCCGTCGCTCGATCACGACAGCCCGCTCGAGGAATTGTTCGAGGACCAGCTCGCCTGCGCCGACATGGTGGTGCTCAACAAAGCCGATCTGGTCGATGCGGCGACGCTGGCTAGCGTCGAGGCGCGGATCAAGCAGGAGACCCGCGCGGGGGTGAAGATCGTTCACGCCAGCCATGGCGCGGTCGATGTCGGCGCGCTGCTCGGCATCACTGCCGGCGCCGAGGACGATCTCGACGCGCGCCCCTCGCACCACGACAGCGACGAGGAGCATGACCATGACGATTTCGACAGCTTCGTCGTTGAAGGCGGCGACGTCGCCGATGTCGCGGCGCTGGTCACGACGCTGGAGACGGTGATCACGGCGCATGACGTGCTGCGGATCAAGGGCAATGTCGCCGTCGAGGGCCGCCCGGCGCGGCTGGTGATCCAGGCGGTCGGCCCGCGGGTGCAGCAATATTACGACCGGCCGTGGAGCGCATCGACGCGCCGCTCGCAATTGGTGGTGATCGGCCAGAAGGGACTCGACGAGACCGCGATCCGCACCGCCCTCGCGGCAATCCTGGCGCCGGCGCTGGTCGCGGCGCGCTGATGCACCTGCTGTCCGCCACCCCCGGCACGATCGCCAACGGTGACGAGGCGATCGACCTCGCCCAGTCGCCGGGCGACATCGTGCTGCTCACGGTGGCGGACAGCGATCTGGCGTGCTTCGCCCATGCCGCCGAGCAGATCGGCGATGCGGGGCCGAGCGTCCGCATCGCCAATCTGCTCCAGCTCAAGCATCCTTATTCGGTCGATCTCTATGTCGATCGGGTGATCGGCCGCGCTCGCTTCGTCTGCGTCACGCTGATCGGCGGCAAGGGCTATTGGCCTTATGGGATCGACGAGATTGCCCGGGTGGCGCGCGAGCGCGGCATCGCCTTTGCGGCGCTGTCCGACGGCTGCGAGGAAGACCCCGAGCTCGATCGTGCCTCAACCGTAGCGGAGGCTGATCGCAAGCGGCTGAAAGCCTATCTGCGCCAGGGCGGGGTGGGCAATGCCGCCGCTTTCCTGCGCACCGCTGCGCGGCTGATCGGCGAGGACGCAGGGACGCCCGATGAGCCGGTGCCGGTGCCCGATGCCGGGCTGCATGTGACGGGGGTCGAGCAGCCCTCGCTCGACGACGCCCAAGCACGCTGGGTGAGCGGCCGGCCGACCGTGCTGTTCGTTTTCTATCGCGCGCTGCTGATCGCCGGCACGCTCGAGGCGGTGGACGCCGTGATCGCGGCGCTCGACGGGCAGGGGCTCAACGTCGTCGCCGTCCACGTCCGCAGCCTGCGCGAGCCGTTCGCGGTCGAGTGGCTCGGCGGGATGATCGAGGCGATCCAGCCGGACGTGATCGTCAACGCCACCGCCTTTGCCGCCTCGTCGCCCGGCGAGCCGCGCCAACCCGGCGTGCTCGAGCGTGCCGACTGCCCGATCCTGCAGACCATGTTTGCCGGCGTCGAGCAGGCCGCCTGGGAGGCTAGCCCGCGCGGTTTAGGGCCCCGCGATCTCGCCATGCATGTAGCGCTGCCCGAAGTCGACGGCCGGCTGTTTACCCGTGCCATTGCGTTCAAGGCGGCGGCGCGGTTCGATCCGCGCACCGAATGCAGTATCGTCGTGCCGCGGGTCGCACACGGTCGGCTGCACTTCGTCGCCGCGCTCGCCGGCCGCTGGGCCCGGCTGCGGCGCAAGGCGCCGGCCGCGCGGTCGGTGGCGCTGGTGCTCGCCAATTACCCCAACCGCGATGGCCGGATCGGCAACGGCGTCGGTCTCGATACGCCGGCGAGCGCCGCGGCAATCCTCGCCGCACTTGGCGAGGCCGGCTACGATCTGCCCGGCGCGCCTGCCGACGGCGCCGCGCTGATGGCGGTGATGCTCGGCGGCGTCACCAACGCCACAGGCGCAGCGGGCCGCCCGGCGGAAGCCATGCTGTCGCTCGCCGATTATGCCGGCTTCTTCGCCGCGCTGCCGGCCGGCGTCCGCGCCGCGGTGGACGAACGCTGGGGCGCGCCCGGCGACGATCCGTTCGTCCGCGACGGCGCCTTCCGGCTTGCGGTCCATCGCTGGGGCGCAATCGCGGTCGCGGTGCAGCCGGCGCGCGGCTACAATATCGATGCCAAGGCAAGCTATCATGATCCGGCGCTGCCGCCGCCGCATGGCTATCTCGCCTTTCATTTCTGGCTCAACCACGTCTTCGCCGCCGACGCGGTCGTCCATGTCGGCAAGCACGGCAATCTCGAATGGCTGCCGGGCAAGGCGCTGTCGCTGAGCGAGGCGTGCTTCCCCGAGATCTGCGCGGGGCCGGTACCGCAACTCTATCCGTTCATCGTCAACGATCCGGGCGAGGGCACCCAGGCCAAGCGCCGGATTGGGGCGACGATCATCGATCATCTTACCCCGCCGATGACTCGCGCCGAAACCTACGGCCCGCTTAAAGAGCTGGAGGCGCTGGTCGACGAATATTATCTCGCCGCCGGGATGGATCCGCGACGGCTGGAGCATCTGCGCCGCGAGATCCTCCATCTCGCGCGCGGCGCCGGGTTAGACCAGGACGCCGGCATGGTCGGCGACGGCGACGACGCGCTCGGCGCGCTCGACAATTACCTGTGCGAGCTCAAGGAAATGCAGATCCGCGACGGGCTGCACGTGTTCACCCGCTCGCCCGAAGGACGGCTGCGCACCGACCTGCTGGTTGCGCTGGCGCGGACGCCGCGTGGCTATGACCATCCTGGGCAGGGCTCGCTGCTGCGCGCGATGGCCGACGATCTCGCACTGGGCTTCGATCCGCTCGATTGCGTGATGGGCGCGGTATGGGCCGGGCCGCGGCCGGCAGTGTTGGTGGGAGTTTCGGACGAGGTCTGGCGCACGACCGGCGATACGGTCGAGCGGCTCGAACTGCTCGCGGTTGCTCTCCTAACCCGTCATCCCAGCGGAAGCTGGAATCTCCCGGAGGCGGGCGAAACGTGCCGCCCAGCCGCAGGAGACCCCAGCGTCCGCTGGGGTGACGCAGAAGGTGTGGGTGACAGGACTGACGCCGTCCTCCACGCGATCACGACGGACCTCGCCCCCCGGATCGACGCCTGCGGCGACGCCGAGCGTACCGCGTTGCTCGCCGGGCTCGATGGCCGCTTCGTGACCCCTGGCCCCTCGGGGGCGCCGACCCGCGGCCGGCCCGATGTGCTGCCGACCGGGCGCAACTTCTATTCGGTCGACACCCGCGCCGTGCCGACCGCGACCGCCTGGGATCTCGGCTTTCGCTCGGCGCAGTTGCTGGTCGAGGATTATTTCCAGCGCGAGGGCGATTACCCTGCGGCGATGGCGCTGTCTGCCTGGGGCACCGCCAACATGCGCACCGGCGGTGACGACATCGCCCAGGCGCTGGCGCTGATGGGCGCGCGGCCACGGTGGGACTGGGCGTCCGGGCGGGTGATCGGCTTCGAGGTGATGACCGTTACCGAGCTTGGCCGCCCGCGCGTCGACGTCACCTTCCGCGTCTCGGGCTTTTTCCGTGATGCCTTCCCCGAGCAGATCGACCTGATCGATTCCGCGACCCGCGCGATCATGGCGCTCGACGAGGATGCCGCGGAAAATCCTGCGGCGGCGCGCCACCGCACCGAGACCGCGACGCTGATCGATCGGGGCGCCGATCCGGTTCAGGCCGCGCGCCGCGCCGGCGCGCGGGTGTTCGGCTCCAAGCCAGGGGCCTATGGTGCCGGACTGCAGGCGATGATCGACGAGAAACTGTGGCACGATCGCGCCGATCTCGCCGAAGTGTACCTTGATTGGGGCGGCTATGCCTATGGCGCCGGGATCGAGGGCGATGCCGAACGCGATCTGTTCGCGGCGCGGCTTGGCCAGGTCGATGCGGTGGTCCAGAACCAGGACAACCGCGAGCACGACCTGCTCGACAGCGACGATTATTATCAGTTCGAGGGCGGCATCGCCGCGGCGATCGAGCATCTCAAGGGCGCCGCGCCGATCAGCTATCACAACGACCACAGCCGCCCCGAACGGCCGGTGATCCGCACGCTCGACGACGAGATCGGTCGCGTCGTCCGCGCCCGCGTCGTCAATCCCAAATGGATCGCCGGCGTGATGCGCCACGGCTATAAGGGCGCGTTCGAGATCGCCGCGACGGTCGATTATCTGTTCGCCTTCGCCGCCACCACCCATGCGGTCCGCGACCATCATTTCGACGCCGTCCACGCCGCCTTCATCGAGGATGACGTGGTCCGCGCGTTCATGGCCGAGGTCAATCCGGCGGCGCTGCGAGACACCGCCGCGCGCCTCGCCGAAGCGCTGGAGCGCGGCCTGTGGAAACCGACATCGAACAGTGCGGGCATGATGCTCGCCGAACTTCAGGAGCATGCCCCATGTCCATGAGCGACGATACTCCACAACCCGAGGTCCTCACCGGCGATGCCCGGCATGCCGAGAAGATGAAGAAGAAGCAGGCGGCGCATGACAAGATCATGGCCAACAAGACCCAGGAGAAGGGCCTGCTGATCGTCCACACCGGCAAGGGCAAGGGCAAGACCTCCGCCGCACTCGGCATGGTCACCCGCGCGATCGGCCATGGCATGAAGGTGGGCGTCGTCCAGTTCGTCAAGGGCGCCTGGGCGACCGGCGAGAAGGTGGTGTTCGATGCCTTTCCCGATCAAATCGAGTTCAAGGCGATGGGCGAGGGCTTCACCTGGGACACCCAGGATCGCGCCCGCGACATTGCAGTCGCCCGCGAGGCCTGGGAAGAGGTCAAGCGGATGATAGCCGATCCTGCGTACAAGATGGTGCTCGCCGACGAGCTCAACATCGTGCTGCGCTACGATTATCTGCCGCTCGACGAGGTCATGGCGGTCCTGCTCGCCAAGCCGGCGGACAAGCACGTCATCGTAACAGGCCGCAACGCGCCCGAGGCGCTGATCGAAGCGGCGGACCTAGTCACCGAGATGACGCTGATCAAGCATCCGTTCCGCTCGGGCGTGAAGGCGCAGGCGGGCATCGAATATTGAGCCATCCGCCGGTCTTCGATGAGCCGTTCCAGGCGCAGCTGGCGACGCTGTTCGCCTGGCGCCGCGACGTGCGCCACTTCAGGCGCGATCCGCTGCCGGCGGGCGTGATCGATCGGCTGCTGGCGACCGCGGCGCTCGCGCCGTCGGTCGGCAATGCCCAGCCGTGGCGGCTGGTGCGGGTCACCACCCCGGCGCTGCGCGATGCGCTGGCGGCGGCGGTGGACGCGGCGAGCGCGCGCGCGGCGGCGGGCTATGACGCGGAACGGGCGGCCGCCTATCGCGCGCTCAAGCTCCACGGGCTGCGCGAGGCGCCGGAGATCGTCGCGGTGTTCACCGACGAGGCGCCGGCGGCGGGTCATGGCCTCGGCATCGCGACCATGCCCGAAATGCTGCGTTATTCGACCGTAATGGCCATCCATACCCTGTGGTTGGCGGCACGCGCCCAGGGCATCGGCATTGGCTGGGTATCGATCGTCGATCCCACCGCCGTTACTGCGCTGCTCACTGTGCCCGAATGCTGGCGGTTGGTGGCGCTGCTATGCATCGGTTATCCCGACAATTTATCAGAAACGCCCGAGCTTCACCGCCGCGGCTGGCAAGCGCGCGAGGCGCTCGATGTCGTCGAGCGCTAAGGGGCTGCTGATCGCCGCGCCGCGGTCGGGCAGCGGCAAGACGGTGGTAACGATCGCGCTGCAGCGAGCGCTGCGGCGGCGCGGGTTGGTCGTCGCCGGGGCCAAGACCGGACCGGACTATATCGATCCGGCGTTTCACGGTGCCGCCACCAGTCGGCCTTCGGTGAACCTCGATGCCTATGCGATGGAGCCGTCGCTGCTCGCTGCGCTGGCGGCGGGCGCCGGGCAGGGCGCCGACCTGATCGTTGCCGAGGGCGCGATGGGCCTGTTCGACGGTGTCGCGCGCGGGGGCGCCACCGGCGCCAGTGCCGAGGTGGCGCGCGCGCTCGGCTGGCCGGTGGTGCTGGTGCTCGATGCAGCGGGGGCCGCGCAATCGCTTGCTGCGACCGCGCACGGCTTCGCCACCTACCCGGGTGCGCCGCCGATCGCCGGGGTGATCGCCAATCGGGTCGCCAGCCCGCGCCACGGTCGGATGATCGCGGCAGGCTTTGCGGCAATTGGCGTGCCGCTGCTCGGAATGATCCCGACCGATCCGTGCATGGTGCTGCCCTCGCGCCACCTGGGGTTGGTCCAGGCGGTGGAAACCCCGGCGCTCGACGGCGCGATCGAGGCGATGGCGACGCTGGTTGCCACGCATTGCGATCTCGACGCGATCCTTGCGGCCGCACGGCCGACGCAGGTCGCCGCCGGCAGCGCGATCCGCTGGCGGCCCCCCGGTCAGCGGATCGCGATCGCCCGCGACGACGCCTTTACCTTCGTCTACCCGCACCTGCTCGAAGGCTGGCGCGCCGCCGGCGCGAGTGTCGACTTCTTCTCGCCGCTCGCCGACGAGTTGCCACCCGAGGCGTGCGACAGCTGCTGGCTGCCAGGCGGCTATCCCGAGCTGAACGCCGGCCGCCTCGCGGGCAATCGCGGCTTCCTCGATGGCCTGCGCCGCTTCGCCGCGACCCGCCCGGTTCACGGCGAATGCGGTGGCTATATGGTGCTGGGACAAACGCTCACCGATGCCGCGGGTGAGCCCCATGCGATGGCCGGGCTGCTGCCGGTGGAAACCAGCTTCGCGGTGCGCAAGCTCCACCTCGGCTACCGCCAGGCGACGTGGCGCAGCGCCATGCCGTTCGCCGCGGTCGGCAGCACCAGCGTCGGCCATGAATATCATCATGCGACGATCGTCCGCATCGACGGCGAACCGCTGGCCGATGTAGTCGATGGCGAGGGCCAGCCGCTGCCACCCGCGGGCAGCCGGGCAGGGCAGGTCACCGGCACCTTCTTTCACCTGATCCGCTGATGGGGGACTATGGCGTTAACCCAGCTGCTTCGCTGACCCGCTTTCACGGTCGGCAGGCGAAGCGCCGATCAATATGTTTGGGAATGATATGATGAACGACGAGCCGATTTCCGCCGGCCCGGCCTGTCCGGTCCAATCCGCGCAGGACGCCGGATCATGCTGAAGCCCGTCGATGCGGGACCCGCGGTGGTCGCCTGCAACACCTGCCGCTTTACCGCTGATGCGCGCGACGATGCCGAGGGCCGGCGCGGCGGCGCGCGGCTGGTAGCGGCACTCCGTGCGGTGCAGGCGTCCGATCCCGCCTATGGCGCAGTCGCGGTGCAGGAGATGCCATGCCTGTTCGCCTGCGCCGACTTTTGCACGGTCCATCTGCGCGCGCCCGACAAGGTCGGCTACGTGATGGGCCGGTTCGCCCCCGACGAGGACTCGGCGCGCGCGATCCTCGATTATGCGTTGCTCTATGCCGGCAGCGAGATGGGGCAGGTGCCGTTCAAACAATGGCCGGCCGGGGTGAAGGGACATTTCATCACCCGAACGCCGCCGCCAGGGTTCGTGGTCGAATGATCCGCTTCGACAGCCCGGCGGCGGTCGAGGCGGCGCTGGCCGCGCTCTCCGGCATCGACGAAGGCGCACGCGCCGCCGCGGCAGCCCGGCAGGCCGAGCTGACCAAGCCGCCGGGGTCGCTTGGCCGGCTGGAAGACCTTGCTTTGTTCATGGCCGGCTGGCAGCGCCGCGCGCGGCCGCAGCTCGACCGCGGCCGTGCGGTGATCTTCGCCGGCAACCACGGCGTCGCCGCACGCGGGGTGAGCGCCTTCCCGCCGGCGGTCACGGCGGAGATGGTGCGCAATTTCGAGCGCGGCGGGGCTGCGATCAACGCGCTCGCCGGCGCGGCCGGGCTGGAGCTGCGCGTGGTCGCGCTCGAGCTCGATCGGCCGACCGCCGATTTAACGCTCGCGCCGGCGATGACCGAGGCGGAATGCCTCGCCGCGATCAACGCCGGCGCGGAAATGGTCGAGCCGGGGCTCGACCTGCTCGTGCTCGGCGAGATGGGGATCGGCAATTCGACGCCCGCCGCGGCGCTGTGCGCGGCGAGCTTCGGCGGCAACGCGCGTGATTGGGCTGGTCCCGGCACCGGCGTCGTGGGTAATGCCTTCGCCAACAAGGTCGCGGTGATCGACGCGGGACTGGCGCTGCACCATGGCGTGGCCAAGGGCGCGTTCGATACGCTGCGCCGCCTCGGCGGTCGCGAGATCGCCGCGATTGCCGGGGCGGTGCTCGCCGCCCGCCAGGCTGGCGTGCCGGTGATCCTCGACGGCTTCATCTGCTGCTCGGCGGTAGCACCGCTTGCCGCCTCGTCGCCCGCCATCGTGGACCATTGCCTCGCCGGCCATTGCTCGGCCGAGCCCGGTCACCGCCGGCTGCTCGATCGGCTTGGGCTGGCGCCGCTGCTGAGCTTCGACATGCGGCTCGGCGAGGGCAGCGGCGCCGCGCTCGCGGCCGGGATCGTCCGCGCCGCACTCGCAGCGCACAACGGCATGGCGACCTTTGCCGAGGCGGGCGTCTCGACCGCGTGACCGAGCCGGTGACGATCCACCTGATGCGCCACGGGACGCCGGCGCTGACCGGGCGGCTGCTCGGCCATACCGATTGCGGCGTCACCGCTGACGGTATCGCGGAATGCCGGGCGGCGGCCGGCGTGGTCGGTATCGCGGGGATCATCAGCTCCGATCTCCAGCGCGCGGCCGACTGCGCCCGGGCGATCGGCGACGACCGGCAGCTGCCGCACCGGCTTGACCCGCGCTGGCGCGAACTCGATTTCGGGGCCTGGGACGGCCACCGCGCCAGCGAGGTCAACCAGGCCGCGCTGGGCGCCTTCTGGGCCGATCCCGATCGCGACCCGCCCCCCGGCGGCGAGCGCTGGTCGGCGCTCACCACGCGGGTCGGCGCCGCGCTGGCGGCGACCGCGGACGGTACCTTGGTCGTCACCCACGCCGGGGCGATCCGTGCGGCGCTGGCGGTGAGTTGCGGCTTCACACGTGATCAATTGTGGGCGTTTGACCTACCATATGGCTGCCTGGTCTCGCTCCGCCTGTGGCGCGGCGAGGCGCCGGCCGCGCAGATCGTGGCGTTGAGGCCGTGAAGCGGCTGGTCGTCGCGCTGGGCTTCCTCACCCGTTTGCCGCTGCCGCAGGTCGCCGCCGACACCGACGACTTCGCCGCGGCGATCCGCTTCTATCCCCTGGTCGGCCTGGTCATCGGCGTGATCATCGCCGGGGCTGCCTGGCTCGGCGCGTTGATAGATCCCTGGACCAGCGCGCTTGCCGCGCTCGCCGGCTGGGTCGCGATCACCGGCGCGTTGCATCTCGATGGCCTCGCGGATCTCGCCGACGGCCTCGGCGCGGCGCATGGCAACAGGGAGCGGCTGCTCGCGGTCATGGCCGATCCGCATGTCGGCAGCTTCGGAGTAATCGCGCTGGCGCTGCAACTGATCGCCAAATTGGTGCTGCTCCACGCCGCCGCCCCGCTCGGCTGGTGGCCGCTGATGCTGGTGCCGTTCGCCGCGCGGATCGGCCCGCTCGCCTGGTCGGCATGGCTGCCGCCGCTCAAGCCGGGCGGGCTGGCGACGCTGGTCGCTGGCGCGGTCCGCCGCCGCGACCTGATCGGCTGGACGCTGCTCTGCGCGGCCGCCGCTGCGATCGAACCGGCGCTGCTCGCGACACCGGTGCTGATCGGCGGCTGGTGCTGGTGGCTGCGGGCGCGGCTCGGGGGCGTCACCGGCGATGCGCATGGCGCGGGCATCGAATTGGTCGAAACCGGGCTGCTACTCGCGCTGGCGATTGCTGCCCATCGCTGACAGCGCGATCAGGCCATCGACATCGACATGGCGCTCGAGCATGTCGGCGATGCTGTCGAGCGCCGCATCGATCGCGGCGCCGTGATCCGGGCCGCTCGCTCCCGCGCCGATCCGGCCCAGCCACGCCGCGCGCTGGCGGGCGTCGCCGAGCAGGCCATGGACGTAGCTGCCGGTGACCAGCCGGTCGGCGCTGACCGCGCCGTCGGTGCGGCCATCGGCGAACACGGCGGCGGCGCGCGCGGTGTCGGGGCCGGTGGTCAGCCCCATGTGCATCTCATAGCCGCTGAACGGCGCGCCGCCGGCCGTCCCGCTGACTGCGACCAGCGCCTTGCTGCCGGTCAGCACCGTATTGACGGCGAGCAGCCCGAGCCCGGCGACCGTGCCGGCTGGGCCTTCCACCCCTTCGGGATCCGCGAGGGTTTGGCCGAGCATCTGGTAACCGCCGCACAGGCCGAGCACCGGCTTGCCCTGGCGATGGTGTGCGAGCACGTCGATGTCCCAGCCCTGCTTACGGAAGAAGGCGAGGTCGGCGATCGTCGCCTTCGATCCGGCGATCACGATCAGCGCCGTCTCGGCAGGGATAGTCTCGCCCGGCCGCACCATCACCAGTTCCACCGACTGCTCCAGCCGCAACGGATCGAGATCGTCGAAATTGGCAATATGCGCGGTGATCGGGCAGGCGATCACCATGCGTCCTTCGCCGCGGGTGACCGGGCGCTGCAACACCACCGCATCCTCGCTCGGCAGCCGCGCCGCGTCCGTCAGCCACGGCACGACGCCAAAGCCCCGCCAGCCGGTACGCGCCTCGATCGCGCGATAGCCATCGTCGAACAGGGATGGATCGCCGCGAAACTTGTTGACCATGAAGCCATGGATCATCGCCGCGTCTGCCGGATCGATCACCGCTTTGGTGCCGACGAGCGAGGCGATGACGCCACCGCGATCGATGTCGCCGATCAGCACCACCGGCACCCCAGCCGCGCGGGCGAACCCCATGTTGGCGATGTCGCTGGCGCGCAGATTGATTTCGGCGGGCGAGCCCGCTCCTTCGACGACGACGATGTCGGCCTCGGCTTCCAGCCGGCGGTAGCTGGCGAGCACGTCATCGAGCAGCCCTTCGCGGCCGCGGCGCCATTCCGACGCCTTGAGCACGCCGCGTACCTTGCCATGAACCACCAGCTGCGAGCTGCGGTCCCCTTGCGGTTTCAGCAGCACCGGGTTCATGTCGACGCTGGCGGGCACGCGGGCAGCGATCGCCTGGGTCGCCTGGGCGCGGCCGATCTCGCCGCCATCGGCGGTGACGGCGGCGTTGTTGGACATGTTCTGCGGCTTGAACGGGCGTACGTTCAAGCCGCGATTGGCAAGCGCGCGGCACAGGCCGGCGACAAGCACCGACTTGCCGACATCCGAGCCGGTGCCCTGCAGCATCACGCCACCCATGCGATTCCTCCCGCCGCCAGCCACAGCAGTGCGCAGGCGGTGCGGTAGATCCGCAAGGCACGCCGGATATCGCGCGGGCCTGCATCCATCCGGCCGTCGCCGATCCAGGGCTTGTCCATCATCACGCCGTCATAGGCGATCGGGCCGACAAGGCGAACGCCGAGCGCGCCGGCCATCGCCGCCTCGGTCCAGCCGGCATTGGGCGAGGCATGGCGCCGCGCATCGGCCCACATCGTCCGCCAGCCGCCGGCGCCGGCGAGACACAGGATAACCCCGCCGAGCCGAGCGGGCACCCAATTGGCGCCATCGTCGATCCGCGCCGCGGCCCAGCCAAAGGCGCGCCAGCGCGGTTCCTTGTGACCGATCAGGCTGTCGGCGGTGTTGATCGCCTTGTAGGCCCACAGGCCCGGAAGCCCGAGCAGCAGCAGCCAAAACAGGGGCGCGGCAATGCCGTCGCAGAAGCTCTCCGCCAGGCTCTCGATCGCGGCGCGCGACACGCCGGCGCGATCCAGCGTCGCGGTATCGCGGCCGACGATCCAGCCGACCCGCTCGCGCGCGGTGGTGAGATCGTCCTGCTCCAGCGCCGTGGCGACCGGGCGGACGTGATCGTCAAGGCTGCGTTGCGCGAGGCCGGGCGCTGCGAGCAAGGCGACGACGAACCAGCCATGGACGCCGAGCAGCGCGTGCGCGGCCGCCGCCGCCAATCCGGCGAGCGCCGCTGCCCCACCGGCGACGATCGCGATGGTCGCGACGCCGGCGAGGCGGCGCGAGCGATCGGATCGCGCCGGATCGTTCCAGCGCCGCTCGCACCAGCCGATCGCGCGGGCAACACCGCCGACGGGATGGCCGATCCGCGCATAGACCGCCGGCGGCCAGCCAATCGCCGCGTCGAGCGCCAGCGCCACCAAGGCGACGGGCTCAGGAATCGCGCAGCGCCGCGTCGAGCCGGGCGAGCGCAGCCGGGCCGTCGGGCAGCCCGAGCCGCAACCAGCCCGGCGCATAATCGAACCGGCGGGTGAGGATGCCGGCGCTGGCCAGCCGCGTAAACAGCGCCGCGGCATCGTCGGTGGCGATCAGCCGGAACAGGGGGCTGTCGCCGACCGGATCGAACCCATGCGATTGGAGCATTGCGTCCAGCCCCGCAGCAGCGTCGATCAGCCCGGCGCGCGTCGTGGCCGCCCAGGCGCTGTCACGATAGGCAGCGGTGCCGACCGCGATCGCTGTCGCGGAGACCGGCCAGCTGCCAAGCCTTGCCCGAATCGCCTCGACCATTGTCGGGTGCCCGCAGGCGAACCCCAGCCTGACGCCGGCCAGCCCGAAGAACTTGCCGAACGATCGCATCACCACCACCGGCTCGTCGCCGCGCAGATGGGGCAGGATGCTGCAGGCAGGCGCTGCATCGGCGAAGGCCTCGTCGATCACCAGCCAGCCGCCGCGGGCTGTGAGCGTCGGGGCGAGCGCGAGCAGTCGCTCCGGCGCGATGGTTCTGCCGTCGGGGTTGTTGGGGTTGGCGAGCAGGATGGTGCCGCCGGTCTCGGCCGCTGCGTCCAGCTGGGCGGGCGTGATCGCCCGTGCGCCGGCCAAGGCTTCGGCATGGGTCCGGTATCCCGGCGCCACGACGTGATAGGGCGTCGGCAGCCCGGCAGGCGCGAGCAGGCGCAGCCCGATCTCCGATCCCGGCAGCGCCGCGACGACCATGGCGGCGGCGCCGAAGGACGCCGCCGCGGCGCGCTCCAGTGCCGTCAGCTCGTCGGGGCTTGGCAGGCGGCGCAGGTCGATCGCCGCGGTGCCGCCCTGCCAGGGCCAGGGATTGATCCCGGTTGAGAGGTCGAGCCAAGGCAGGGCGGCGTCGGGGAAGCGCCGCGCCGCCTCGTCCAGCCGGCCGCCGTGCACCATCAGCCCGTCCACATCTGCCCCGCTCACCCCTCGACTTCGCATCACCGCGCCTCCATCAGCGCTCGCGCCGCGCCACACAAGGGGAGACGGGATCATGGCCGACGACGACACGCGCACCCTGCTGGTGCTGGGCGGCGCTCGCTCGGGCAAGAGCCGGCATGCCCAGACGATGGCGGAGGCCTGGGCTGCGGATGGCGCGCGGCTGGTGTTCATCGCCACTGCCCAGGCGTTCGACGGCGAGATGAGCGATCGCATCGCGCGTCACCAGGCTGATCGCGACGCGCGCTGGACCACGGTCGAGGCACCGAAGGCGCTGGCCGCGGCGATCCGCAAGGCGGACGGGACGGACGCGGTGCTGCTCGTCGACTGTCTCACGCTCTGGGCCTCGAACCTGCTGCTCGCCGAGGCGGACGACCCTGCGGCCATCGACGATCTCGTCGCCACCATCAGCGCGAGCACCGCGCGGATGGTGCTGGTCGCCAACGAGGTGGGGCTCGGCATCGTTCCCGACAACGCGCTGGCGCGCCGGTTCCGTGACTGGGCGGGGACGATCAACCAGCGCGTTGCGGCGGCGGTCGACCGGGTCGATTTCATCGCCGCCGGGCTGCCGCTGCGGCTGAAATAGAAAAGGCGCCCGGACCCGTCGGTCCGGACGCCCCGCGGCGCCCCTAGGGAGTAGCAAGGGCGCCGAGCTGGTTAGGCCGCCTCGGCCTGATCGGCGGGCTGACCTGAGTTCTGCTCGACTGCGGCGAGCGACGCACCAGTCTTGATCGCAATACTCTTGGGCTTCATCGCCTCGGGCACCTCGCGGACCAGATCAATCACGAGCAGACCATCGTTCAGCCGCGCATCATCGACGAACACGAAGTCGGCGAGTTCGAAGCGGCGCTCGAAGCTGCGGTTGGCGATGCCGACGTGAAGGAAGCTCTGCCCTTGCGCCTTGTCGTCCTTCTTGCCGGCGACGAGCAGCAGGTTCTGCTGCGCGGTGATCTCGATCTCGTCACGGGTAAAGCCCGCCACCGCCAGGGTGATGCGGTAGCGATCTTCGGCTAGACGCTCGAGATTGAAGGGGGGGTAATTCTCCGCCGAGGCGCGCTGCGCATTGGTTTCGAGCATGTCGAACAGGCGATCGAAGCCGATGGTCGAGCGGCGATAGGGAGTAAGGTCGAGTCGCATATCAATTCCTCATCTGAGCGAGTTGATGAATGGCGACGCCCGCTGCTGCGCGGCGCTGCCACGCGGCCCATGGCGGCGCCGCGTGACCGGCATTTGGGGCGTCGCGCGATGGGTTCAAGAGGGGCCAAATCGATGATCGCCACCGCCGGATAGGCCGGCTTCGCGACGCCAAGCTTCTTCTGCATTGATCATCCACCGGTTCGGTGGAGTTTAGGCGGCATAACAGAGGTTCAGGGAGACCCGCATGTCGTTGACGCTCGCTTTGTTGCTTGCCGGCCAGGCCGCGGCCGTGCCGGCCGATCAGACCTTGCCGCCGCCAGCCGCTGCCGACGGATCGGTGCCCGCGACGGGGACAGGCGAGGCAGTGCCCGCAACGCGCGCGGGCGACATCGTCGTCACCGCGCGCCGCCGCGAGGAGCGCGTCCAGGAGGTGCCGATCGCGATGTCGGTGATCGGCGGCGAGGACATCAGCAACACCGGCGCGTTCACCGTCAACCGGCTCCAGCAGCAGCAGCCGTCGCTGCAATTCTATTCGAGCAACCCGCGCAACTCGGCGATCAACATCCGCGGCCTGGGCGCGCCGTTCGGCCTCACCAACGACGGCATCGAGCAGGGCGTCGGCTTCTATGTCGACGGCGTCTATATCGGCCGGATCGGCGCCTCGACCTTCGACTTCGTCGATGTCGACCGGGTCGAGGTGCTGCGCGGGCCGCAGGGCACGCTGTATGGCAAGAACACCACCGCCGGCGCGATCAACATCACCACCCGCGCGCCGAGCTTCGAACCAGAGGCGCGCGTCGAGGTGAGCGGCGGCAATTACGATTTTTTCCAGGCCAAGGGATCGGTGTCCGGGCCGCTCACCGACAAGCTGGCGATCCGCCTGTCGAGCTCGTCGACCTCGCGCAAGGGCACGATCTACGATGTCACCTCGGACGAGAACCTCCACCGCCAGCGCAATCTCGGCCTGCGCGGGCAATTGCTGTGGAAGGCGACCGATGCGCTCGATCTCACCCTGTCGGGCGACTTCAACGTCCAGAACCCCTTGTGCTGCGTCCAATATTACGCCCGGGTCGGCGCCACCCAGCGGCCGTTGGCACGCCAATATGCAGCGCTCGCCGCCGCCTTTGGCTACACGCCACCGAGTACCGATCCGTTCGACCGCGTCACCGATCTCGATGCGGGGATCAACTCGCGCCAGGAGATCGGCGGTGCCTCGCTGGTCGCCAACTGGGATCTCGGCCCGGCGACGCTGACCTCGGTCAGCGCCTGGCGCTACTGGGACTGGCAGCCGCAGAACGACCGCGACTTCATCGGTCTGCCGATCACTACCGTCTCGCAAAATCCCTCGCAGCAAAAGCAGGTGTCGCAGGAGATCCGCCTGGCCTCGAACGGCGCGAACAAGCTCGATTACACCGTCGGCGCCTTCTATTTCCACCAGACCATCGATACCCAGGGGTCGCAGGTCCAGGGTTCGGCGGCGAGCCGCTTCCTGCTGTCGGGCGCCGACGCCCTCAACCCCAACGTGCTCAACGGGCTCACGTCGACCAACACGATCAGCTTCGACAACACCAGCTTCGCGGTGTTCGGCAAGCTCAACTGGGCAGTGACCGACCGGCTGCACCTCCAACCTGGCCTGCGCGTTAATTACGACAAGAAATCCGGCTTCTACGAATCGATCGTCAGCATCCACAACGGCCAGTATGATTTCGTCGCGACCGCGGACAATGTCGCCGCGCTGCTTGCGGCAACGCCGGTCGGCGCCGCACGTACGACCTTCCAGAACCAGATCAACACGCTGGCGCCGCAGCGTTACAGCCCCCGGTTCAGCGACTGGAACGTATCGGGCGACGTCACACTGTCGTACGACCTCACCACCGACATCCACGGCTATGCGACCTACGCGAAAAGCTTCAAGTCGGGCGGGATCAACCTGTCCGGCCTGCCGCTCAACTCCACCAGCACCGGGGTCGATCTTTCCACCCAGACGGTGAAGCCCGAGACGGTCGACAATTTCGAGATCGGGCTGAAAACCCAGTTCCTTGACCGCCGCCTGACCGTCAACGCCGCCGCATTCTGGACCGAGGTCGGCGATTACCAGGCCACGGTGAACAACAACGCGATCAACGTGATCCGCGGCTATCTCGCCAATGCCGACAAGGTCCGCTCGCGCGGGTTCGAATTCGACTCGAACTTCAGGCCGAGCAAGCGGCTCAACCTATACGTCAACGGCGCCTATACCGACGCCACCTATCGCAAGTTCGACAATGCACCCTGTGCGCCCGAGCTGACCGGCGGCACCGCGCTGCCGGTGGTCAACGGCCAGATCGTCGGCACCCCCGCGGCGGCGGGGACGCCCGGCAACAGCCTGCCTTATTGCGACATTTCGGGGCAGCGGCTGCCCGGCATCTCGAAATGGTCGTTCTCCTACGGCGCCGAATATAACGTCCCGGTCGGCAACGCAGGAGCCGAGATCTACATCGGCTATGACGGCAATTACCGCTCGCGCTTCTCGTCCAATCCGTCCCCCTCGGCCTACACCTGGATCGAGGGCTATTCGCTGTCGAACGTGCGCGCCGGCTATCGCAAGGGCGATCTCAACCTGTTCGGCTGGGTGCGTAACGCGTTCGACCAGAATTATTTCGAGTTGCTGTCCACCCAGTCGGGCAGCACCGGCCTGATCGTCGGCCAGCCGGGTGACCCGCGGACCTATGGCTTCACCATTTCTAAGTCGTTCTGAGAGAGGGGGCAGCCTTGCCTTCAACCGATCGTCATCCCAGCGAAAGCTGGGATCTCGTGGTGATGAAGCGGGCCGGAGCCGCCGAAGACCACAGCGTGCGCTGGGGTGACGATTTGGAGGCGCGAAGGATGATTGTCGTTGCAGGTAGGAAGGCGCAGCGCCCTCAACGGCAAACACCCGGACCGTTACCGATCCGGGTGCCTGCGTGACGAGTAAACTCGTCAGCCCCCTTCTTGCCGCCGGCCCGCGCGGTGTCGCAGCGGTAACCCTTGGCAATTTCCCCGAACCACGGCCATTGCCTGTGTCTCAGATGAGTATCTGCTAGGCACGATAGGCCGCCTTGTCACCGGGGATGTCGCAACGGCAAAGCGATTGCCGTCACCCTGTGTCGAATCCGCAACATCCATTTGCGCGCCGCCGCCCGCTCTCCTAGAGCCGGCGCATGATCCTCTCACGCTATGAACGGATGATCGCCCGCCGCTATCTGCTGCCGGGCAAGGGGGAGGCCTTCATCTTCCTGGTCGCCTCCATCTCGCTGGTCGCGGTGATGCTCGGCGTCGCCGCACTCGTCATCGTGATGAGCGTGATGAACGGCTTCCGCGCCGAACTGTTCGACAAGATCGTCGGGCTTAACGGTCATGCCGTGATCCAGGGCGCGAACAATCGCCTGCCGGACTGGCGGGAGATTGTGGCGGAGGCGAAGCGGACGCCGGGGGTGACGTCCGCGGTTCCGCTGATCGAACAGCCGTTGTTCTCGACCTACAATGGCCGTTCCGAGGGCATTCTGGTGCGCGGCATGGCAGTGCCGGATTTCCGCGCCGCGGTGGGCGACAAGCTGGTGATGGGGTCACTGGCGCCGATCACCCCGGGCAGCGGCCGGATCGCGATCGGTTCGCGGCTGGCCGAGGCGCTGGGCGCGCAGGTCGGCAGCGAAATCACGATCATCAACCCGCAGGGCGCCGCCTCGCCGTTCGGCACCGTGCCGCGCTATGTGAGCTACACCGTCTCGGCGATTTTCGAGATCGGCGTCTACGATTATGACAAAGCCTATGTGATCATGCCGATCAAGGATGCGCAGACCCTGCTGTTCCTCGGCGACGCGGTGGCGATGGTCGAGGTGCAGACCAACAATGCCGACAAGGTCCGCCAGATCCTCGCGCCGCTCGGCAACAAGCTCGGCGGCAATGCGATCATCCAGGACTGGCAGCAGATGAACGCGCAATTGTTCGAGGCGCTGGCGGTGGAGCGGGTGGCGATGTTCACCGTGCTGTCGATCATCATCCTCGTCGCGGTGTTCAACATCCTCTCGTCGCTGATCATGCTGGTGCGCGCCAAGACCCGCGACATCGCGATCCTGCGGACGATGGGCGCGACCCGCGGCGGCCTGATGCGGATTTTCATGGTCGTCGGCACCACGATCGGCGCACTCGGCACGGTCGCCGGGCTCGGCCTCGGCTTCCTGTTCCTCTTCTACCGGCAGGGCGTGATCAACATCGTCCAGCTCGTCACCGGCCAGAACCTGTGGGATCCCTCGATCCGCTATCTGACCGAACTGCCCTCCAAGCCCGATCCGGTCGAGATCATCGTCATCACCGCGATGGCGCTGGTCTTCAGCTTCCTCGCCACGCTGTACCCGGCGTGGAAGGCGGCGAGCACCGATCCGGTCCAGGTGCTCCGCTATGAATGACGCCGTCCTCCAGACCCGCGGGCTGACCCGCAACTTCGTCCAGGGCGGCGAGGTGATCCACGTGCTGCGCGGCGTGGACCTCGCGGTCGCGCCGGGAGAGATCGTCGCGCTGGTCGGCCCGTCCGGCTCGGGCAAGTCGACCCTGCTCCAGGCGGTCGGGCTGCTCGAGGGCGGCTTTGAAGGCTCGATCCGGATCGGCGGCGAGGAAGCCGCGAGCCTCAGCGCAAATGGCCGCACGACCATGCGCCGCGACCGCCTGGGGTTCGTCTACCAGTTCCATCACCTGCTCCCCGATTTTAACGCGGTCGAGAACGTCGTGCTGCCGCAGCTCGTCCATGGCGCCGAGCGCAAGCCCGCCGACGAGCGCGCCGCGTCGCTGCTGACGGCGCTCGGCCTCGGCCACCGCCTGACCCATCGCCCGAGCCAGCTGTCGGGTGGCGAGCAGCAGCGCGTCGCCGTCGCCCGGGCGCTGGCCAATCGCCCGGCGCTGGTGCTCGCCGACGAGCCGACCGGCAATCTCGACGAGCATACCGCCGATGTCGTGCTCGCCGAATTTCTCCGGCTGGTCCGCGAGGAAGGTTCGGCGGCGCTGGTCGCGACCCACAACGAGCGGCTGGCGCAGAAGATGGATCGCGTGGTCCGCCTCCATGAAGGCGTGCTGCAGTGAGCTGGGGCGAGACGCCGACGCTGGTCGGTCGTCACGTCACCTTGCGCCCGCTCGATCGCAGCGACGAGGCGGCGCTGGTCGAGGTCGCGCGCGCCGGTAATCTGTGGGACACCTTCTACGCCAATGTCGCCCAGCTCAAGGATTCGCCGCGCTGGATGGATGCGAGCTTCGCCGAGCAGGCGCATGGCCGCGCGCGCTTGTTCGCGGTAGCGGCCCCGGCAGGGCAGGTGGTCGGCACCACCCGGCTGATGCGGATGAACGAGAAGCATCGGCGGCTGGAGATCGGCGGCACCTTCTATGCCAGGACGGTCCAGCGCACCGGGGTCAACACCGAGGCCAAGCTGCTGCTGCTCTCCCATGCCTTCGACCAGCTCGGCTGCCAGTGCGTGCAGATCCGCACCGATTCGCTCAACAAGCGCAGCCAGACCGCGATCGAGCGGCTCGGCGCGCAGCGCGACGGCGTGCTGCGCGGGCACCAGATTGTCGACGGCCGGTTGCGCGACTCGGTGGTGTACAGCATCCTCGATCGCGAATGGCCGGGAGTCCGCCAGAACCTCCAGTTCCTGCTGGCGCGGCACGGATGAGCAGCATCGCCGACATCTCGGTCGCCGCCGCCGACGGCGAGCGGGTGCCGCTGGAGCGCTGGGCAGGGCAGGTGCTGCTGATCGTCAACACCGCGTCGCAATGCGGCTTCACCCCGCAATATGAAGGGCTGGAGGCGCTGCAGCGCCGATTGAGCCCGCGCGGCTTCTCGGTGCTCGCCTTCCCCTGCAACCAGTTTGGCGCGCAGGAGCCCGGCGACGCCGCCGAGATCGCGTCCTTCTGCTCACTGACCTACGATGTCACCTTTCCGCTGTTCGCCAAGGTCGATGTCAACGGTGCCGGGGCCGATCCGCTGTTCGTGCGCCTCAAGGCCGCGGCGCCGGGGCTGCTCGGCAGCAAGGCGATCAAGTGGAACTTCACCAAGTTCCTTGTCGATCGCCAGGGCAGAATCGTTCGCCGCTATGGCCCCGCCACCAAGCCCGAGGCGATCACCCGCGATATCGAGGCGCTGCTCTAGACCGCCAGCTGCTCGCTCGGCGTCAATCCGATGCACGAGGGCATCGCCTTCAAGCGTAGGGGAGGGGCTGCTAACGGCTGCCGCTTTTGCTGAGGGCCACTCAGCTAAAGCTCACCTCGACCGGCTCGGCACCGGGCACTTCGCCGTTCAGCGTCTGGCCGCGCAACACCGGGCCGACCCCGGCCGGGGTCCCGGTGAAGATCAGGTCTCCCGGCGCCAGCGCGACAAAGGTCGACAGCGTGGCGATGATCTCGGCGACGCTCCAGGTCATCTGGTCGAGATCGCCCGACTGGCGCGCCGACCCATCGATGCTCAGCTGGATCGCGCCGGTTTCGGGCGGTGCCCCGCGGGTGATCGCGCCGATCGGGGCGGAGCGGTCGAAGCCCTTGGCGAGATCCCACGGTCGGCCGGCCTTCTTGGCTACCGCCTGGAGATCGCGGCGGGTAAGATCGATTCCTGCGGCATAGCCGTAGATTGCCGCCATGGCGTCGCCAGCGGCAATGTCGCTGCCGCCGGTGCCCAGGGCCACCACCAGCTCGATCTCGTGATGGAGATCCTCGGTCATGGTCGGAAACGGGATCGTCGATCCGCTCTCGACCACCGCATCGGCGGGCTTGGCGAAGAAGAACGGCGGGTTGCGCGTCGGATCGCCGCCCATTTCGCGAGCGTGATCGGCGTAATTCTGGCCGACGCAGAAGATGCGACGGACCGGAAAGCGCTCGTCGCTGCCGGCAACGGCGATGGTGGGGATTGTGACGGTAGGCAGGTCCATGGCGCGGCTCTCAGCCTGCGACCGCAAAGGCGGGCGCGCCGGTGCGGTGATTGAGGGCCGAGACGATCGAGGTGATGCCACCGAGCAGGAAGCTGATGCCGAGGATGAAGCCCGGCAGCGTCAGCGCCGCCCAGGGCAGCGTTGCCAGCACATAGATGGCGAGCAGGATGTTGACGATGCCGAGCGCGATCATCAGCCCGCGGCCGCGGCGGAAGCGCGCGCCGAGCGCGATCTCGAGCACGCCGCGGATGCCCAGCCACACCGCGACCATCAGCGTCAGCGACAGCGCGCCGGCGACCGGCTCGAACGCCATCACGAGGCCAATGACCAAAGACAGGATGCCGAAGCCGATCGCATAGCCGCGGCCCTCATGGTCCTTGCCGACGAAGCCCGCGGTGATCGACACCAGCCCGGCGGCGATGAAGAAGCCGCCGATCACCAGCGTGGCCGTGAGCGTCGCGGCGAACGGCCAGGCGAAGGCAGCGAGGCCGAGCACCACCGACAGGATGCCATAGCCGAGGATCCAGCCCCAGCCGGCGCCCGCCGGCGTCGCGGCAAGGGGATCGAACGTCGTGCGGTCGGTGAAGACCACGCGGTCGGCGGTGGCGGGGCGGGGGTCGGTCATGCACTTACTCCGTTATGCAGGCGGAACGACGTTTTCCACCGCTGGTTCCGCGCGGTCCCTGTTCGAATCAGGCCATCGGGGCTACTATCGGGGGCATGTCGCATTCCGGGTTCGTGCCGCTCCGCATCTTCTCCTCCTACACCATGCTGGACGGCGCCATCGAGCCCAAGGCGATCGCCAAGCAGGCCAAGGCGCTGAAGTTTCCGGCGGCGGCGCTGACCGACCGTAACGGCCTCTATGCCGCAATGGCCTATTCGGACGCCGCCAAGAGTGCGGGCGTCCAGCCGGTGATCGGCACCATGCTATGCGTCGCGCGGCCGGATCAGCCCGAGGGTGTGGCGCCGACGCTCGACTGGATCGCGCTTTATGCGCAGGATACGGTCGGCTACGACAATCTGTGTGCGCTGGTCAGCCTCGCCCATCTTGACCGGCCAATCGAATTGCCCGCGCATGTCGACTTTGCCGCGCTCGAGGGCCGCACCGACGGGCTGATCGCGCTGACCGCCGGTGGCGAAGGCGCGCTCGCCCGCCTGTACCATGAGGACCAGCCCGATCGTGCGGGGCTCTACGCCGACCGACTAGAGGCGCTGTTTCCCGAACGTCTTTATGTCGAGATCGCGCGGCGCGACAACGCGATCGAGGAGGGGGCCGAACAGGCGCTGCTCGATCTCGCTTATGCACGCGACCTGCCGTTGGTCGCGACCAATCCGTGCTGCTTCACCCAGGCTGATTTCAGCGACGCGCACGATGCCATGCTCTGCATTGCCTCTTCCTCCTATGTGCAGAGCGACGATCGCCAGAAGACCTCGCCCGATGCATGGCTGAAGCCGGCGGCGATGATGCGCGAGCTGTTCGCCGACCTGCCAGAGGCAATCGACAACACGCTGGTGGTGGCGCAGCGCTGCGCGGTGATGGCGCCCAAGCGCAAGCCGATCCTGCCGAGCCTCGCCGGCGATCGCGACGGCGAGGCCGAGATGCTGCGCACCGATTCGCGCGCCGGATTGGAGCGCCGGCTCGACTGGATCGCCAAACTGGAAGGCGAGGGCGAGGAGGGGTGGCGCGAAGTCTACCGCCAGCGGCTGGAGTTCGAGATCGACGTCATCGTTCAAATGGGGTTCCCGGGCTACTTCCTGATCGTCGCCGACTTCATCAAATGGGCCAAGGATCACGACATCCCGGTCGGCCCCGGCCGAGGATCGGGTGCGGGCTCGGCGGTTGCCTGGGCGCTGACGATCACCGATCTCGACCCGATCAAGCTCGGCCTGCTGTTCGAGCGCTTCCTCAACCCCGAGCGCGTGTCGATGCCGGATTTCGACATCGACTTCTGCGAAACCCGCCGCGGCGAGGTGATCCGCTACGTCCAGGAGAAATACGGCCGCGACCAAGTCGCGCAGATCATCACCTTCGGTAAGCTGAAGGCGCGCGCGGTGCTCAAGGACACCGGGCGCGTGCTGCAGATGAGCTATGGCCAGGTCGATCGACTCGCCAAGCTGATCCCCAACCACCCCACCGATCCATGGACGCTCGAGCGCACGCTCAACGGCGTCGGTGAGTTCGCGCGCGAGTATAGCAACGACAATGGCGTGCGCCGGCTGGTCGATCTGGCGATGAAGCTGGAGGGGTTGCCGCGGCACTCCTCCACCCATGCCGCCGGCGTGGTGATCGGCGACCGCCCGCTCGCGCAACTGGTGCCGCTGTACCGCGACCCGCGCTCGGACATGCCCGTGACACAGTTCGACATGAAATATGTCGAGGGCGCTGGCCTGGTGAAGTTCGACTTCCTCGGCCTCAAGACCCTGTCCGTGCTCAAGAAGGCGGTGCAATTGCTCGCCAAGCGCGGCGTCGAGGTCGACCTCGATGCGCTCACCTGGGACGACGAGGGCGTCTACAAGCTGCTCCAGAAAGGCGACACGGTTGGCGTGTTCCAGCTCGAATCGGAGGGGATGCGGCGGACGCTGTCCGCGGTGCGGCCGACCAACTTCGGCGACATCATCGCGCTGGTGTCGCTCTACCGCCCGGGGCCGATGGACAACATCCCGAGCTTCGGCCGCCGCAAGCAGGGCCAGGAGGAGATCGTCTACCCGCACGCCGCGCTGGAGCCGATCCTCGCCGAAACCTATGGCATCTTCGTCTACCAGGAACAGGTTATGCAGGCGGCGCAGATCCTCGCCGGCTACAGCCTCGGCGGCGCCGACATGCTCCGCCGCGCGATGGGCAAGAAGGTCAAGGCGGAGATGGACGCCCAGCGCTCGATCTTCGTCGAGGGCTGCGCCAAGACCCACAATATCGGCAAGGCCAAGGCGAACGAGCTGTTCGACTTGATCGACAAGTTCGCCGGCTACGGCTTCAACAAGAGCCATGCCGCGGCCTATGCGCTGCTCGCCTACCAGACCGCCTGGCTGAAGGCGCACCACCCCGCGGAATTCTTTGCGGCATCGATGTGCTACGACATGGCGCAGACCGACAAGCTCTGCATCTTCGTCGACGACATGCGCCGGCTCGGCGTCTCGATCGTCGGCCCCGACATCAACCATAGCGAGGCCGAATTCGACGTCCAGGAAACCGAGGACGGCCTGGCGGTGCGCTTTGCGCTGGCGGCGCTGAAGTCGGTCGGCGAGGGAGCGATGGAGCGGCTGGTCGAGGAGCGGCGCACGCACGGCGCGTTCAAGAGCCTCGACGATCTCGCCACCCGGGTCGACCCGCGGCTGATCAACAAGCGGCAGCTCGAGACCCTTGCTGCCGGCGGCGCGTTCGATTCGCTCGACACCAATCGTGCCGGGATCCATGCCGTCGCCGAGACCGTGCTGGCGGTCGCCGCGCGCACCCATGAGGGCCGCACCAGCGGGCAGGGCGGGCTGTTCGGCACCGAGGATGTCGCCGGCGACACGATCAAGCTGCCCGCCTCGGCGCGGTGGAGCCTCGCCGATCGGATGGAGCAGGAAAAGGAGGCGTTCGGCTTCTATTTCTCGGCGCATCCGGTCGATCGCCACGCCCATCTCGCCAAGATGCACGGCGCGCGGCAATATGTCGCGCTCACCGAGCTCAACATTCCCGAGGACGGCACCCGCGCCGGCGCGACCATGGCGGTACTGGTCGAGGATGCGCGCTGGCGAACCTCGGCACGCGGCAAGCGCTACATGATGGCGACGCTGTCCGATGCTTCGGGACAGTTCGTCGCGACCTGCTTCGACGATGCCGTCGCCGCGGATCTCGAGGATGCGGCGCGAATGGGCGGCTGCGGCCTGGCGACGGTGGAGCTCGATCGCCGGCCGGGCGAGGAGACGCCGCGGGTGTCGGTCAAGCGGCTGCAGCCGTTCGACAGCCTCGCGTCGATCGCGCGGTTCACGGTGGAGGCGACGGTTGCCACGCCGGCCGCGCTGGCGGCGCTGGCGGGGTTGCTGGAGGCGCATCGCGGCGCGCGCGGCGAGGTGCGGGCACGATTGCCGCTGGAGGGCGGCGAGGCGGTAGTGCTGCTCGGCCGCGACTTCCTGCTCGATCTCGAGCTGGTCGGGCAGATCGAAGCGATCCCCGGCATCTCGGCGGTGACGCTCGACCGGGCGACGTCGAAGCTGGCGCTGGTCGGCTAGGCACGCCGACCAGGCACCATGTCGACGAGCTTAGTCGTCGCTCGCCTCGTCGCCTTGCGGGCCGGCATTGTTGCCATAGCCGGCACCGGACGCCGGCTCCTCGGGGGTCGAGGTCGTGGCATCGTCCTTGTCCGCCGCGTCGTCCGGGCCGAGATTGTCCTGATCGGTCATCGTCGTCTCCTGCATCTGGGTGACGGGTCAACGATGGGCGTGGCCGGTGGATCCGGCCCGGGCTAGAACAACTCGCCCTGCGGCCCGCGCGGCGGCCGGAAGAGATCGGTGCGCAGCGGCACCCGCGGCCGATCGAGGCCGTGCTTGCGGCAGGCGATGCGGAACCGGGTGCGCAGCAGCTCCGCCCACGGGCCGCTGCCGCGCATCCGGGTATGGAAGCTGGGATCATTGTCGCGGCCGCCGCGCAACGACTGGATGGTCGCCATCACCTTGCCGGCGCGATCGGGGAAATGCGCGTCGAGCCAGGCGCGGAACAGCGGCGCGACCTCGTGCGGCAGGCGGACGGGGATGAAGAACACGCCCGCCGCCCCCGCCTCGGCCGCCCGCTCGATCAGATGTTCGAGTTCGTGATCGGTGATCCCCGGGATCACCGGGGCGATCGACACATAGGTCGGTACGCCCGCGGCGGCGAGGGTACGCACCGCGGCAAGCCGCCGCTCGGGGGTGGATGCGCGGGGCTCGACGGTGCTCGCGATCCGCGGATCGAGCGAGGTGACCGACATCGCCACCGCGGCCAGACCCTGGGCCGCCATCGGCGCGATCAGATCGAGATCGCGGACCACCCGGTCGGACTTGGTGGTGATGGTGAGGGGATGGCCGGTCTCGGCCAGCACCTCGATGATGCCGCGGGTGATTCGCCACTCCGCCTCGATCGGCTGATACGGATCGGTGTTGGTGCCGAGCGCCATCGGCGCCACCGCATAACCGGGCTTGCCGAGCTCCTCGCGAAGCAGCGCCGCGGCGGTCGGCTTGACGAACAGGCGGCTCTCGAAGTCCAGGCCGGGCGACAGATCGTGGAAGGCATGGCTCGGCCGGGCGAAACAGTAGATGCAGCCATGCTCGCAGCCGCGATAGGGATTGATCGAGCGATCGAAGCCGATGTCGGGCGAGCTGTTGCGCGCGATGATCGTGCGGGGCTGCTCGACCGTCACCACCGTCCGCAGTGGCGGCGGCGCGCCATCGATCGCGTCGCGGTCGTCGAGCCAATCGCCGTCTGCCTCGAACGACAGGTGGTCGAAGCGCGTGCTGCGCACGTTGCCGGTGGCGCCGCGCACCGGCCGGCGTCTGTTGCCCTGGGCCATGCGCACATGCTAGGGGATCAGGCAGAACACATCAAGAACATGGATAAGGAGACTTGGTCATGGCCCGGATCACCTACCTTGAACTGCCGGTGGCGGACACCGCCCGCGCCAAGGCGTTCTACGCCGCGGCGTTCGCCTGGCCGACCACCGACTATGGTCCGACCTATGCCGCCGCGACGACCGGCGGCGCGGACGTCGGCTTCCAGGCCGATCCCGACGAGCGTACCGCAGCGCCGCTCGCGGTGATCGAGGTGGAGGACTTGGACGCCGCACAGACCGCGGTCGAACGGGCCGGAGGGACGATCACCCAACCGGTATTCGCCTTTCCGGGCGGCCGGCGCTTCCACTTTGCCGACCCGGATGGCCACGAGCTAGCGGTGATGCAGCCGGATTTAGCGTAACGGCCGCGGGGCGAGGCGATCAGCGTTCCAGGAGCCGCGGCATCAGCTCGACGAAGTTGCATGGCCGGTGCCGGCTATCGAGTTGGTCCTTGAGGATATCGTCCCAGCCGTCCTTGACGGCGCCGGTCGAGCCGGGGAGCGCGAAGATGTAGGTGCCGCGGGCGACGCAGGCGCAGGCGCGCGATTGCACGGTAGACGTGCCGATCTTGGCATAGCTCAGCCAGCGAAACAGCTCGCCGAAGCCCGGGATCATCTTGTCGGCAACACGCTCGATTGCCTCGGGGGTGACGTCGCGGCCGGTGACGCCGGTGCCACCGGTGGTGATGATGCAATCGATTGTCTCATCGTCGATCCAGCGGTGCAGCTCGGCGACGATGCCGTCGGCGTCGTCGCGCCGGATCGCCCGATCGGCGAGAACATGGCCCGCCTCGCTCAGCCGCGCCACCAGCGTGTCGCCCGAGCGGTCGTCATCGAGACCGCGGGTGTCGGAGACGGTCAGCACCGCGATGCGGACAGGGATGAAGGTGAGGGTAGGGTCAATCGGCATGGCGAGGTCTCACGGAAGCGGTGACGCCGAGGTCATGCCACGTTGGCGCCGCGCCGGCCACGGATAAGCGCCGCCGAGGACCTGCTCGAGATTCCCCAACATGCCTCGTCATGCTGAATTTGGTCCAGGCCCCATCACCAGCGCTTGCCCTTGATGGATGCTGCGGGTGATGGATGCTGAAACGAGTTCGGCATGACGGGTGGAGGGGGAAGGGTCAGTCTTTGCTGACGGTGCTCGATTGCAGGCCGACAGTGCCGTTGACGGCGATCGTGCTGGCACTGGCGGTCGCCGCCGGGCGGGCGTTCATCCGCACCGCGGTGGCGCCCGGCAGGCCGGGGAAGCGCGGCCACATGCCCTGCGCCAGTGCGGCGCGGCTCGGCAGCTTGCGGGCGGTGCCGCGCGCCTCGTACATCCAATAGTTGCGCAGCACCGTGGTGACATAGCCGCGCGTCTCCCAATAAGGAATGCTCTCGATATAGAGCAGCGGGTCGCCGCCATCGCGGACCAGCGCGTTCCATTCGCCGACCGGCTTGGGACCGGCATTATAGGCCGCGATCACCTTGGGGAGCAGCCCGCCGGTAACGCCGGCCATGTCGCGCAGCCGCTCGAGATGACGCTGGCCGATATCCATGTTGACCGACGGCTTGGTCAGCGCCGCCTTGTCGATCGCGGTGCCGCGCTCGCGGGCGAAATCAGTCGCCGCGGCCGGCATGATCTGCATCAGGCCATAAGCGCCGGCGGGGCTCACCACCTTGTTGCGGAAGCCGCTCTCCTCGAGCGTATGGGCATAGACCAGCGCCTTCTCGACCCGCCAGCCGCTGTCGGGCGTCCAATCGGGGGTGGGATAGCGCGCCTCGGCGGTCATGGTGACGCCCTGCGGGCAATTGTGCGCCAGCCACACCGTGGTCGCCGGCAGGCTCAGCGCCTCGGCGATGCGGACGAGACTGCCGAATTCGCGCGGGTCGCCGATCCGCGCCTGCTGGCGGATCACGTCGTCGGCCAGATCAGTTTCGCCGATCTCGGCGAGCGCCGCGGCGACGCGGACGTTGGGGCGCTTGTCGAGCGCCGCCCAGTCGCCGGTGACCAGCGCGTTGAGCGCCGGCCCCTTGTCGGTGATCTGCAGTGCCTGGCGGGCGAGCTGGCCGTAGAAGCTTTCGGAAAATTGTGCTGCGGATTGCAGCCGCGCCTGGACCTTGTCGGGCCGCCCGCACGCCATGTCGGCGCGGCTCGCCCAATACAGCGCGGCGGCGCGCAGGTCGACGTCGCTGGCTCGTCCTGCCACGCCCTCGAACGCGGTCTCGGCCGCGGCGCAGTCGTTCTGCCGCCACGCAGAGAGCGCGCCCATCCAGCGGCCCTGCACCGCCCAGTCGCCCGTACCCTCAGCAGCCTTGGCGGCCATCAGCCGCGTATTGGCGTCGTCGCCGACCAGATAATACATCCAGGCGACCTTCGCCTGCCATTCGGCCTGTGCCTCGGGGGTAAGCCCCTCGGTGCCCTCGAGCAGTGCCTGCGCCTCGTGCGCCATGTCCGCCTTAACGAACGGCTGCATCTTGGTGGCGAGATCAGCGGCGATCTCGTCGCTCTTGGTGGCCTTGGCGCGGACCCGGCGCGGCGCGCCATCCTGCCAGATCAGCCGTTGTGCCATCGGCAGCGGCGCGAGATCGACGGCGCCGCGAGCCTTGGCGAGCCGCGCCAGATCGGCGGCCTCGGGAAGCTCAGGAGCCTCGGCGAGCAGCGCCATCAGCGGCTCGAGTTCCACCTTGGGCGAGCCTTTGGCAGTATACATTTCCGCGCGCGCGATCGCGTGCAGCGGGCCGGGCTTCATCGTCGCGAGCTGGATCTGCGCGTCGGTCCACTTGCCGTCGCGGATTGCCTGGAACACCGCGCGATAGCCGCTGCGCTGGTCAGCATCGAGCTGCGTGGGAAGATGCTCGGCCACCGCCGGCAGCGCGCTGCGGGCATCGCCGGCCGGCGTCGGCGCTGGTTCCGCGGCCGGCACGGGAGCGGCCAGCGCCGAGGCCGGCAGCGCCGCCGACAGTGCGAATATCACCCTGAACATGCGGGTCATAATTCCACCCCCTGGATCAGCAATTGCAAGTCCTTCCAGGCCTCTGCCTTTGCCGCCGGCTTCTCGAGCAAGAAGCGCGGATGATAGCTGGCGACCACCCCTGTCTCTCCGCCCTTGTGGTTAAACTGGTGTAAAGAACCACGGGAGGCCGGCATGTCCATCCCCAGAATGGCACGACTGGCCGCATTGCCCATCAGCAGCACGCGTTGCGGCGCGACCAAACCGATGTGGTGGCGCGAGATGTCGGACAGGCGCTGCTCGACGTCGCCGGGCATTCGCCCCGCCAGTGGCCGCCGCGCGCACACCGCGGCGAGGTGCACAGCGTCGCGGCTGAGCCCGATCGCCGCAAGCATCCGATCAAACAGGCGGCCGACCACGCCGGTCATCAGCAGGCTTTCGGCGCCATCCTCCTTGTCGGGGCAGTCGACCAGCACCATCACCTTGGCATTCGCCGGGCCGGTCGCCGCGATCGAGACGCCGCGCCATGCCGCCTCGGGAGCGTCGGCGGCGATGCGCCAGGCGAGGAAGGTGGCGAGATCGTCCGACATGGCGGCTGCCGGTGCCACCACTGGTTCGGCCGCAGCCGGCGCCAAGGGCTGCTGGGGCACCGGCGCGGCCAGCCAGTCGCGCGGCAGCTCGTCGACCAGCGTGTCGACACCGGCGTCCTGCCACCAGTCGAGCGCACTGGCGGCGCTGCTCATCCAGTCGATATGTTGATCCGCTCCCACCGCTGGCCTTGTTCCCGCAGTTGACGTTTTGGTCAACTTGTCGGATCGCGGGGCAAGACAAGACGTTGCCGCCTCGCGCCCGGACGCTCTTAGACGGCGCAAGGGGGGCGGCAACCCGGGAGACGATGATGAGCGAACGCGAATCCATGCCCTACGATGTGGTCATCGTCGGCGCGGGGCCTGCCGGCCTCGCCGCCGCGATCCGCTTCAAGCAGCTGAGCGCCGAACGCGGTGCGGAGCTGTCGGTATGCGTGCTGGAAAAGGGGTCGGAGGTCGGCGCGCACATCCTGTCGGGTGCGGTGATCGACCCGCGCAGCCTCGACGAACTGCTGCCCGCCTGGCGCGAAACCTGTCCGCTCGCCGAGGTGCCGGTGACCGAGAACCTCCACTGGGTGCTGACCGAGCGGAAGAAGACGGTGCTGCCGCATCTGTGGACACCGCCGTTCCTCCACAACAAGGGCACTTATACCGGCAGCCTCGGCAACCTGTGCCGCTGGCTCGCCGGGCAGGCGGAGGAGCTCGGCGTCGAGATCTTCCCGGGGTTCGCAGCCGCCGAGATCCTGTTCGACGAGGCCGGCGGGGTGAAGGGCGTCGCCACCGGCGACATGGGCGTCGCGCGCAACGGTACCCACAAACCCGACTACCAGCCCGGGCTCGAGCTCCATGCCAAATACACCTTCTTCGCCGAGGGCTGTCGCGGGCATCTCACCAAGGAGGTGATCCGCACCTTCGATCTCGCGCGCGATGCCCAGCCGCAGGTCTACGGGCTCGGCATCAAGGAGCTGTGGGACATCGATCCTGCGCTCCATCAGCCCGGCCGGGTCATCCACACTCAGGGCTGGCCGCTCGGCGACGACGCCAATGGCGGCGGCTGGCTGTACCACCAGGCCAACGGCCAGGTCAGCCTCGGCTTCGTCACCTGGCTGAACTACACCAACCCCTATCTGTCGCCATTCAGCGAGATGCAGAAGTGGAAGACCCATCCCGAGATCGCCGCGCTGCTCAAGGGCGCCAAGCGCGTCTCCTATGGCGCGCGCGCGATCAGTGATGGCGGGCTGCAGTCGATCCCCAAGCTGGTGTTCCCGGGCGGCGCGCTGATCGGCGACAGCGCCGGCTTCCTCAACGTGCCGCGGATCAAGGGCACCCACACCGCGATGAAGAGCGGGATGATGGCGGCCGAGGCGGCGGTGGAGGCGGTCCTGTCGCAGCGGCAGAGCGACGAGCTGGTGGCTTATCCGGAGGCGTTCGATGCGAGCTGGGTGAAAAAAGAGCTGTCGATCGTTCGCAACGTCGTGCCGCTGGTGAAGCGGTTCGGCGACTTCGTCGGCTCCGGGCTGGCCGGCGTCACCATGTGGCTCGAGCATTTCGGCCTCAAGATGCCGTTCACCATGAAGCATCATCCCGATCACGAGAGCCTGTGGCGCAAGGATCTCGCTACGCCGCCGGTCTATCCCAAGCCCGATGGCGTGCTCACCTTCGATCGCCTGTCATCGGTGTTCCTGTCCAATACGAACCACGAGGAAGACCAGCCGGTCCACCTCACCCTCAAGGATGCGTCAATCCCGATCGGCTATGATCTGCCGATGTACGACGAGCCGGCGCAACGCTATTGCCCGGCCGGCGTTTACGAGGTGGTGGGGCAGGACACCGACGAGCCCCGGTTCGTGATCAACGCCCAGAATTGCGTCCACTGCAAGACGTGCGACATCAAGGATCCCACCCAGAACATCAACTGGGTGGTGCCGGAGGGTGGTGGAGGCCCCAATTACCCCAACATGTAAGCTGCTTCTCCTCGCCACCGTGCTGAGCGTCGCGGCGACCCCGGTCGCCGCCGATACGCGGTTGCCCGTACCGGCGGCGCGCGATGGCGTGGCGGCCTATCTCAAGGCGCGCGCCGCCGAGGCCGACGGCGAGATCGACCGCGCCGCCGCCGGCTATGCGGTGGCGCTGGCCGCGGCACCGGGTAATCTGGCTGTGGCCGATCGTGCCTATCGCCAGGCGATGGCGGCGGGGGATCTGCGGCTGGCGGCGCGCGCGGCCGGGATGCTGGCCGGCGAGGCGGAGGCGGCGCCAGACCTGCCGCTGCTCGGCCTCGCCGAGGCGGCCGCGCGCAGCGATGTCGCCGGGGTCGAGGCTGCCACCGCCGGGCTCGACAAGGGCGCGCTGCGAGTGCTGTCGCCATCGTTGCGCGGCTGGATCGCCTTCGCGCGCGGCAGCGATCCACTGGCGCCGCTTGCTGCGGCAGGCAGGGACCCGATCGCCAGCCATGTCGCCGCCGAACAGCGCGGGCTGCTGCTGATCGCCCGCGGTGACGTCACCGGCGGAAGCGCCGCCGTGCTCGCGCAGGCTCGCGGCGCCGAGGGCAACGACCTGCGCGCCGCCGCGGCGCAGCTGCTGTTCGGCGTCGGCGATGCGGCCGAGGCACGCAGCCTGCTCACGCTCGACGACCCTGTGCTGATGGCGATGCGGACCAGCAAGGGGGCCAGGCCGACGCTCGGGTTCGCCGTGTCGCGCCTGTTCGCGAGCCTGGGCGCCGACCTGCTCGACCAGCGCGCGTCGCCGCTGGGGCTCGGCCTCGCGCGCGCGGCGCTGGTCGCCGATCCCGGCAACGATCGTGCGCGGCTGCTGCTCGGCCAGGCACTCGCCCGCGGCGGCGCGACTGAGGCCGCGCTGCGCGTGCTGGCGGGCGTCGCGCCGTCGAGCCCGTTCCAGGCGCCGGCGGTGGCGGGGCGGATCATGATCCTGGTAAATGCGGGCCGCGATGCCGAGGCGCTCGATCTCGCCCGCGCCCGCGCGACCGATCCCGATGGCAGTGCCGACGATTGGCAGCGCTATGCCGATCGGCTGGTCGCGGCGCGCCGTTATGCCGAGGCGGCACCCTGGTATCGCCGCGTGACCGACCAGGTCGAGCCCGGCGGGCAGTGGGCGGCCTTTGTCCAATATGGCGGCGCGCTGGAACAGGCCGGCGACTGGCCCGGCGCGCGGGCCGCGCTGCGTCGCGCGGTGGCGCTCGGGCCATCCCAGCCGCTCGCGCTCAACTATCTCGGCTACGCCTCCGCGACGCGGGGCGAGGACATGGCCGCGGCGACCGCGATGCTCGAGCGTGCCCATGCCCTGTTGCCGGACAATCTGGCGATCGTCGATTCGCTTGGCTGGGTCTACCATCTGGCCGGTGACGACGGCCGGGCGCTGCCGATGATCGAGCGGGCCGCAATCGGCGAACCGGCCGACCCCGAAATCGCCGAGCATCTCGGCGACTTGTATTGGACGCTGGGGCGCCGCTACGAGGCGCGCTATGCCTGGCGCGCCGCCGCGCTCACCGCCGGCCCCGACGACCAACCCCGCCTCACCGCCAGAATAGAGACCGGCCTGCCATCCCATGATCGTTGAAGCTGCCCCCGCGAAGATCAACCTCGCGCTCCACGTCCGCCGCCGCCGCGCCGATGGCTATCACGAGCTCGAGACGCTGTTCGCCTTCGCCCGCGACGGCGACGCGATCACGGTCGAGCTGGCCGAGGCCGATGATTTCGCCATCACCGGCCCGTTCGCCGCCGCGCTCGCCGGGCCGGGCGACAATCTGGTGACGCGTGCCGCGACGCGCTTCGTTGACCGCTTCGGCATCGCCCAGGCGCATCGTATCGTGCTCGACAAGCGCCTGCCGATCGCCTCGGGGATCGGCGGCGGATCCGCGGATGCCGCGGCGACGCTGCGCGCGCTGGCTCGGCTCCACGGCGTCGCGCTCGACGATCCCGGGCTGTTCGCGATCGCCGAGCAGCTCGGCGCCGATGTGCCCGCCTGCCTGGTGGGGCGGACAACGCTGGGGACCGGCAAGGGCGAGACGCTGCAGCCGCTCGACGGGCTGTCGGGCACGCCGCTGCTGCTGATCAACCCGGGCGTGGCGGTGTCGACCGCACCGGTGTTCGCCGGCTGGGACGGGACCGATCGTGGTGGCCTTCCCGACGGCGACCTGCTCGCCCGTGCCCGCGCCGGTCGCAACGATCTCGAGCCGCCGGCGCGGGCGCTGGCGCCGGTGATCGGCGAGGTGCGTGCATTGCTCGATGCCGCGCCGGGGGTGCTGCTCGGGCGGATGTCGGGATCCGGCGCGACCTGTTTCGGGCTGTTCGAGTCCGCGGCGGCCGCCGCTGCCGTGGCTGCGCAGGCCGAGCGGCGCGGCTGGTGGACGCTGGCGACCGCGCTGGCCTGAGCCGTACGCGGATAATCGCCGCGTTCCCCTCTTGTTCCTGCAGAACAAACCATATACATGGTAACCAACGCGTTGCCGTGGGCGCGCGCATGCTCTAGCAGGGGAGGCTCCCAATGGCCGCCAATCTGAAAGTGATCGATAACGGCATGGCAACAGCCAACGCAGACCGCCAGAAGGCGCTAGACGCCGCGCTTGCGCAGATCGACCGCGCCTTCGGCAAGGGCTCGGCGATGAAGCTCGGCGCCAAGGAAACCATGCAGGTCGAGGTGATCTCGTCCGGCTCGCTTGGGCTCGACATCGCGCTCGGGGTCGGCGGTCTGCCGCGCGGCCGCGTGATCGAGGTCTATGGTCCTGAATCGTCGGGCAAGACCACGCTCGCGCTGCATGTCATCGCCGAGGCGCAGAAGGGGGGCGGCACTGCCGCCTTCGTCGACGCCGAGCATGCGCTCGATCCGGTCTATGCCAAGAAGCTCGGGGTCAACATCGACGAGCTGATCGTCTCGCAGCCGGATACCGGCGAGCAGGCGCTCGAGATCGTCGACACGCTGGTCCGCTCCAACGCGATCGACGTGCTGGTGGTCGACTCGGTCGCGGCGCTGGTGCCGCGCGCCGAGATCGAGGGCGAGATGGGCGACAGCCATGTCGGCCTGCAGGCGCGGCTGATGTCGCAGTCGCTGCGCAAGCTCACCGGCTCGATCAGTCGCTCGCGTTGTATGGTGATCTTCATCAACCAGCTGCGCATGAAGATCGGCGTGATGTACGGCAATCCGGAGACGACCACCGGCGGCAACGCGCTGAAATTCTATGCCTCGGTCCGGCTCGACATCCGCCGCACCGGTGCGATCAAGGACCGTGAAGAGGTCACCGGCAACGCCACCCGCGTCAAGGTGGTCAAGAACAAGGTCGCGCCGCCGTTCAAGCAGGTCGAGTTCGATATCATGTATGGCGAGGGCATTTCCAAGATCGGCGAGATTCTTGATCTCGGGGTCAAGGCCGGGCTGGTCGAGAAGTCGGGTGCCTGGTTCAGCTACGACAGCGTTCGCATCGGCCAGGGCCGCGAGAATTCGAAGAACTATCTGCGCGAGCATCCGGAAATGGCCGACAAGCTCGAGCGCGCCATCCGCCAGCGTACCGAGAAGGTTGCCGAGGAGATGATGGTCGGCCCGGACGCCGAGGACGATGTCTGATCGACGCCCATTCGGCGCTGATCCGGCGTGGATCGGTTGAATGGAGCAGGGGGCTCGCCAGCAATGGCGGGCCCTTTTAGCACGAGGCGAGCATCGGGGCGGGATACCGACGTGGCGGGACGCAGAACGCGGGATAAATGATCGGGGCGGGAGAAAAGCTGGCCGCAAGCCGTTGGATGATCAGCGATCCTGCTTGCCGGAGATACCATGCCCCAGCTCTTCATGTTCGCGCTGATCGGATCGGCGATGTTCGCGACCGTCATGACCACCATCGCCGGCGTCGCCACGATCCCGCGCCGCCGTAACGCCCAACGAGGCTGAGTCGGCGCGGTGGTTTGAACGACGACGCGTCTGGTTGTCGGATACACATCGGCAGAACCATCGGACGGCCGGCTGATCATTGATACGCACGAAGCGCCCTCTTCATTGGGGGGCGACTCTGTCGGGCGGGACCTGGGCTGGCCATCCCAGCGGAAGCTGGAAATTCCTGCGACAGAGCATGCGCCAGGGTCTTTGACGACGTGAGCTGGCAACCCGGCATAGTCGCGTGCCGCTGCGGAGGGCGCGCTAAGCACCCAGCTGCCGACCCTGCCAATTCAGCCCTGCGGCTCGATCCGATAATGGATCGGCTTGAACGTGCCGCCATTCGAGTCGGGTGCCGAGCACGCCGTCAGCCCGATGATCAGGTCCATCTCGGCGCGCAGCGAAATGTGGTCGCCGGCGCGGCTGATCGGCGGCAGCACCTTGAGCTTGCCGGTCTCGCCATCGATCGGCACGTTCATGAAGCAGTTGAACGCGGTCGGGATCTGATCCGGGCCGATCCCATAAGGCTCGAGCGCGGCAGCGAGATTGCCGAAGCAGCCGCGGTGCGGCGGCAGGGTCGGGTAGAAATGGTGGAAGGTATCGAACGAACAGGGGGTGAGCAGGAAATCATGCCGGCCGACCGTATCCTCGACGATCTCCAGCATCACCCGCGACCGGTTCGAATACAGCTTGTGCCCGGTGGTGAGGTACAGCGTCTCGGCATAGTCGAGCGTGCGCCCGGAGGAGATCACCTCGCCCTGATCCTCGCCGCTGAACGCGAGCAGATCGGCGACTTGTTCGCCGCGCGGATCGATCACCACCAGCGTCTCACCGCGGCCGAGGCGAAAGGCCGTGCCGCTGCGCTCGGGGATCTCGTGAACCGCGGTCATGCGTCGCCGCTGTAATGGAACGGGCACGCCCAGGCGTCGCCGACCACCCGGCCGCTATATTGGCGTGCTTCGCTCATCTCGCCGTGGCGTGCGAGCATCGGGTTGCGCGACCCGGCGAGCGCCTCGTCGCGCACCATGATCTTCTCGCGCATCGTCTCATATTTGCCCTGCGCCCGCAACTGGGTGAACTGATCGTGCAGGTTGAACACCATTACCGGTGCCTCGAAGCGACGGGCAGGGCGGCTGGCCTTGCCGTGCAGCCCGACCACGAAAAATGCCTCGCCGCCGAACGACAGCGAGAAATGAGGGTTGTCCGGATCGGCGCTGACCTCCTGATCATAGGCTTGCCCGCGCCACACGTCCTTGTCGGAGATCGACTGCACGCGCTGCCACAAGGCGCGCTCGAATGCTTCCTCGCTGAGATCGTCGGGCCCGTCGAAGATCACCGCCAGGCTGCGGAACAAGGCGCGATCCTGGCGATAAGCGGCAGTGAAGTGCAGCAGCCGCTCGTGGATGCGCAGATCGTCCCACGCGCTGTCGATGCTGCGGCAGTTGAGCACCTCAAGCGTGCCCTTCGCCATCGCCGCCTTGGCGCCGACGCAGGGGAAGCTCGCCGCAGCAATACGGTCGAACAGGGCGGAGCGGAGTGGGCTGTCGGCGGTGCTGGACCAGTCGAACATCGGTTTGGCAAGCTTCATCCCCGGCCCAACGCCCATATTGATCTAAAGGTCCGGCACTTAGCGGGTGCTCTCAATCCTGGACGCGGCGCCCGATCCTATATTCGGACGTTGTTGTTGCAACAAGTTGGCCGCATCGACCACAGCACAATTGAGGAGAGCCCATGATCACCGTGCACCATCTGGAGAACAGCCGCTCGCAGCGCGTGCTCTGGCTTCTTGAAGAACTGGGGCTGCCCTATGTCGTCAAGCGCTACGCGCGTAACCGGCAGACGATGCTGGCGCCACGCGAGCTGAAGGCGGTGCATCCGCTCGGCAAGTCGCCGGTGATCGACGACGACGGGTTGGTGATCGCCGAGACCGGCGCGATCGTCGAATATCTCGTCGAAAAGGCCGATGGCCGGCTCGGGCCGCCGCCGCATCGCGCGGCGGCGCTGCTCTATCGCTTCTGGCTCCATTATGCCGAAGGCTCGCTGATGCCGCCGCTGTTCGCCAAGCTGGTGCTGAGCCGGGTGCCGCTATTCGGCAAGGCGGCGCAGAAGAAGATCCAGCCGATGATCGACGTCCATCTCGACTATGTCGAGGCGGAACTGGCGCAGCGTGGCTGGTTCGCCGGCGACGCCATGTCGGCGGCCGATATCATGATGAGCTTTCCGCTCGAAGCGGCGCGCAGCCGGGCAGGACTCGATGCCTCGCGCCCGGCGACGATCGCATGGCTCGACAAGATCCATGCCCGCCCGGCCTATCAGGCCGCGCTCGCCAAGGGCGGGCCCTACGCCTACGCCTGATCGGGTCAGGCGACCTCGGCCAGCTCCGCCTCGGGCGGAATCGGCGCGCGCAGGTCGCCCTCCCATTTCGCCACCACCGAGGCGGCGACCGCATTGCCGAGCACGTTGGTCGCCGATCGGCCCATGTCGAGGAAGTGGTCGACCGCGAGGATCAGCAGCACGCCCGCTTCGGGAATGTTGAACTGCGCGAGCGTCGCGGTGATCACCACCAGGCTGGCCCGCGGCACCCCGGCGATGCCCTTTGACGTAACCATCAGCGTCAGCAGCATTGCGATCTCGGTGCCGAGCGAGAGGTGGATGCCATAAGCCTGCGCGATGAACAGCGACGCGAAGGTCATGTACATCATCGAGCCATCGAGGTTGAACGAATAGCCGAGCGGCAGCACGAAGCTGGCGATCCGCGGCGGCACGCCGAACTTCTCCAGCGCCTCCAGCGTCCGCGGGAAGGCGGCCTCGGACGAGGCGGTGGAGAAGGCGACGAGCGCCGGATCGCGGATATAGCGCACCAGCTGCGCCATCCGCCCGCCAACCACGGCAAAGCCGAGCGCGATCAGCATTGCCCATAGCAGCCCGAGGCCGACGTAGACGCTGAACATGAAATAGCCGAGCCGCAGGATCACGCCCGGGCCCTGCTCGGTCAGCGTCGCCGCCACCGCCGCGAACACCGCGAGCGGCGCGAAGCGCATTACGTAATCGGTGATCTTGAGCATCACCGCGACCAGCGCCTCGGCGGCGCGGACCAGCGGCTGCGCGCGCTCGCCGACCGCCGCCATGGCGACGCCGGCGAATACCGAGAACACCACGATCGGCAGGATCTCGTTGGTCGCCAGCACCTCGAAGATCGATTGCGGCACCACATGCGCGACCCATTTGGCTGGATCGAAGGCGGCGCGATCGATCCCGCTCGCCTCGGTGACCGGCGGCAGCGGCAGATTGAGCCCCACTCCTGGCTGCAGCAGGTGGACCAGGATCAGCCCGAGGGTGAGCGAAAGCAGGCTGGCGCCGATGAACCAGCCAAGCGATTTCAGCCCGACCCGCCCCAGCGCGCCAGTATCGCCCATGTGCGCGATGCCGACCACCAGCGTCGACAGCACCAGCGGCGCGATGATCATCTTGATCAGCCGCAGGAACACCGTGGTGACGATCGACAGCCAGCCGCCGATCGCGGTCAGCCGTTCGGCCGATGCCGCGCTGCCATCGTCGATCCCGGCGTTGATCGCCCAGCCGACCACCAGCCCCGCCACCAGCGCCGCCAGAATGTAATAGGTAAGGCGCTTGCCCATCCGTCGCTCCCGTTCTCGCTTCCAGCGAAGGGGATTGCGAGCCGCGGGTCAAGCGCCGTATCGCTCGCGGCCATGCTCACCCAGTTCAGCCGCCGCTCGATCCTCGCCGCCGCCGCGGCGTTGCCGATCGCCTCCAGCGCCCTCCTCCGCGCCGCCGAACCGGACCTGGCCGGGCTCGCCGACCTCACCATCGGCGTGGTGCCGATCGACGCCGCCGAGCGCGCGCGGCGGTTGTCGCGCGCGCAGGCGCTGATGAAGGCAAACGGTATCGGCGCGCTGGTGATCGAGCCCGGCGCGTCGATGATCTATTTCACCGGGGTGCGCTGGTGGCGCAGCGAACGGCTGACCGCGGCCGTCATCCCCGTCCAGGGGCGGCCGTGCATCGTCACGCCCTTCTTCGAGGAGCCCTCGGTGCACGAGACGCTCGCCGTACCGGCCGAGGTGCGGGTGTGGCAGGAGGATCAGGACCCGCTCGCCGTCGTCGCCGGCTTCCTGCGTGACGCCAAGCTCGGCCGTGGTGCGATCGGCATCGAGGAGACCACGCGTTTCTTCGCCTTCGACGGCCTTGCCCATGCGCTCCCCGACGCCCGGCTGGTATCGGCCAACCCGGCGGTGCGCGGCTGCCGGATGATCAAGACGCCCGCCGAGATCGCGCTGATGCAGAAGGCGACGGAGGTGACGCTCGCCGCCTATCGATTCGTCCACCCGCGCGTCGAGAAGGGCATGACCGGCGACCAGATCGGTGCGCTGATGAACGCCGCCACCCGCAAGCTCGGCGGTAGCCCCGAGTTCGCGCTGGCCTTGATCGGCCCTGCCGCGGCGCTGCCGCACGGCAGCCGCGAGGTCCACCGCATCGCCGATGGCGAGCTGCTGCTGATGGATTGCGGTTGCACGGTGGAGGATTACCAGTCCGACATCTCGCGCACCTGGGTGCACGGCGCCGCGACGACGGCGCAGCGCACGGTGTGGGACCAGGTGGCGCGTGGCCAGCAGATCGCCTTCGCGGCCGCGCGGGTCGGCGCCGCTGCCGGCAGCGTCGACGATGCCGTCCGCGGCTATTATGCCGGGCTCGGCTACGGCCCGGATTACGCACTGCCCGGGCTGTCGCATCGCACCGGCCACGGCATCGGCATGGACGGCCATGAACCGGTCAACCTGGTGCGTGGCGAGGCGACCCTGTTGGCGCCCGGCATGTGCTTTTCCGACGAGCCCGGCCTGTATCTGCCGGGCAAGTTCGGCGTGCGGCTGGAAGATTGCTTTCACATGACTGCCGAGGGCCCGCGCTGGTTCAGCCAGCCGCCGCGGAGCATCGATCGGCCGCTGGGGTGAGGGGCTTACCAGCTGGCCGTCACCCCATCGAAAGCTGCGGCCTCTCGCGGTCCCTGTGCAGCTCTAGCCGCGGAAGATCCCAGATTTCGCTGGGATGACGGATGGGCGTCGGGACCCGGGGGCCGGGCATGATCGACATCACCACTCATCGCTCCCTTGAGCCCGCCCGCCGCCTCGCCTAAGTCGCGCGCATGACCTCGACCAACGACATCCGCCGCGGCTTCCTCGATTATTTCGGATCGGCCGGCCACCAGATCGTCCCCTCGGCGCCGCTGGTACCGCAGAACGACCCGACGCTGATGTTCGTCAACGCCGGGATGGTGCCGTTCAAGAACGTCTTCACCGAGCTGGAATCACGACCCTATTCCACCGCCACCTCGTCGCAGAAATGCGTCCGTGCCGGCGGCAAGCACAACGATCTCGACAATGTCGGCTATACCGCGCGGCACCACACCTTCTTCGAGATGCTCGGCAATTTCTCGTTCGGCGACTATTTCAAGGAACAGGCGATTCTCCACGCCTGGACGCTGCTCACCCGCGAATGGGGGATCGACCCCAACCGGCTGACCGCCACCGTCTACCATACCGACGACGAGGCGTTCGCGCTGTGGCAGAAGATCGCCGGCTTGCCCGATCACCGCATTATCCGCATCCCCACCAAGGATAACTTTTGGGCGATGGGCGACAGCGGTCCGTGCGGACCGTGCTCGGAAATCTTCTTCGACCATGGCGATCACATCCCCGGTGGTCCGCCTGGCAGCCCCGACGAGGACGGCGACCGCTTTGTCGAGATCTGGAATCTCGTGTTCATGCAATATGAGCAGGAAGCCAATGAGATCACCGGCGAGCTGCCCAAGAAGTCGATCGATACCGGCATGGGGCTCGAGCGCATCGCCGCGGTGATGCAGGGCGTCCATGACAATTACGATACCGACACCTTCAAGGCGCTGATCGCTGCCTCGACCGCGCTGACCCACACCCAGGCCGAGGGCGCGCAAAAGGCCAGCCACCGCGTGATCGCCGATCATCTGCGCTCGGCGGGCTTCCTGGTGGCGGACGGCGTGCTGCCCGCCAACGAGGGCCGCGGCTATGTGCTGCGCCGGATCATGCGCCGCGCGATGCGCCACGCGCACCTGCTCGGCGCTAAGGATCCGCTGATGCACCGGCTGGTGCCGGCGCTGGTCGCCGAGATGGGCGCGGCCTATCCCGAGCTGGTCCGCGCCCAGCCACTGATCGAGGCGACGCTGCGCCAGGAGGAGACCCGCTTCCGCCAGACGCTCGACAAGGGCCTCAAGCTGCTCGACGAGGCGACCGCGGGGATGACGCCGGGCTCGACGCTGGCCGGCGAGACCGCGTTCAAGCTCTACGACACCTTCGGCTTCCCCTACGATCTCACCGAGGATGCGCTGCGCGCGCAGAATCTGCAGGTCGATCGCGAGGGCTTCGACGCCGCAATGGCCGAGCAGAAGCGTGCCGCGCGGGCCGCGTGGAAGGGATCGGGCGCCAAGGCGTCCGACGATTTGTGGTTCGACATCGCCGAGGAGAGCGGCTCGACCGAGTTCACCGGCTATGCCGCCGACACCGGCGAGGGCGAGGTCGTCGCGCTGGTCAAGGACGGCGCCCGCGTCATCCAGGCACACACCGGCGACACGGTGTCGATCATCGTCAACCAGACGCCCTTCTATGGCGAAAGCGGCGGCCAGGTCGGCGACACCGGCACCATTACCAACGATGCCGGCCTTCATGCCCAGGTCAGCGAGACCTCCAAGCAGCTTGGCCGGGTGTTCGTGCATCACGCGCTGATCGAGGCCGGCAGCATCAAGGTGGGCGATCCCGTCCGCCTCCAGGTCGATGTCGCCCGTCGCGGCCAGATCCGCGCCAACCATTCTGCGACGCATCTGCTGCACGAGGCGCTGCGCCAGCGGCTCGGCACCCATGTCGCCCAGAAGGGCAGCCTGGTCGCGCCCGAGCGGCTGCGCTTCGACGTCTCGCACCCGGTGGCGATGACCGCGGCCGAGCTCGCCGACGCCGAGGCGGCGGTCAATGCGCAGATCCGCGGCAACGGCACCGTCGTCACCCGGCTGATGACGCCCGATGAGGCGATCGAACAGGGTGCGATGGCGCTGTTCGGCGAGAAATATGGCGACGAGGTCCGCGTCGTCTCGATGGGCACCGACGATGGTGGCGAGACCTATTCGATCGAGCTGTGCGGCGGCACCCATGTTGGCGCGCTCGGCGACATCGGCCTGTTCAAGGTGGTGGGCGAGGGCGCGGTGTCGAGCGGCGTGCGCCGGGTCGAGGCGCTGACCGGCGAGGCGGCCCGCGCCTATCTCACCAGCCGCGACGACAAATTGCGCGAGGCGGCGGCGACGCTGAAATCCTCGCCCGACGAGGTGCCGGCGCGCGTGCTCGCGCTGGTCGAGGATCGCCGCCGGCTCGAGCGCGAGCTGGCCGATGCCAAAAAGGCGCTGGCGCTGGGCGGCGGCGGGCAGGGTGCGTCCGCGGGGCCGGAGGAAGTCGGCGGCGTCGCCTTCATCGGCCAGGTGCTCGACGGCTTCGAGGCCAAGGGCCTGCGCGGCGCGATCGACGACGCCAAGCAGCGGATGGGTTCGGGCGTCGCGGTGATGGTCGCGGTCAACGACGGCCGCGCCTCGGTCGCGGTCGGGGTGACGGACGATCTCACCGGCAGCCGCAACGCGGTCGAGCTGCTGCGGACGGCGGTGGCGGTGCTCGGCGGCCAGGGCGGCGGCGGGCGTCCCGACATGGCGCAGGGTGGCGGGCCCGAGGGCGACAAAGCCGCCGAGGCCGTCGCGGCGGTGCGCGCCGCGCTTGCGGGGTAATCGGCTAGCTGCATCGCGGAACTAGCTGGTTCCCAGCTTTCACTGGGATGACGTGGGGCAGTGCCACGACAGATAAGGCCCACCGTCTCCCGGGAGATGGTGGGCCTTCAGCTTCTCTGCCAACCGCAGTCGCTTACTTGGTCGGCGCGGCACCCGTCTTGGGCATCGCCGCATCGAGATCGGCGGCGGTGACGCTGGTGATCACCTGGCCGCTCGCATTGGCCGAGAAGGCTGCGATCGGGAGCTTCACGTCACCCTTGGCGGTGGTGAGCGTGACATATTGCGCGTCGGCAGCCTTGATCGTGCCGAGCGGCGCACCGGCAATGGTGCTCACGGCCGTGCCGGGAACGAGCTTGGCGTTGACCGCGGCCTTGGCCTGAGCCTGGGCACCCGCAACGGCGGCATCGAGATCCGCCTTGGTCATCGCCATCGCGAAGCCCTTGTCGGTCTTGCCGATCGAGGTCGGCGGCACGGGAACCTTGGCGGTGCCGGTGTTGATCACGATTGCCTGCGGCGTCACGCTGTCCACCGTGCCGAGCGACACGCCCGTGGAGTCGAGAATGGTCGCGCCGACGGTCGGGGTTGCGGCGGCGGTCGTCGGCGCGGCCTGCTGGGCCTGGGCTGCCACAGGAACCAGCATCATCGCGCCGAACGTCAGTGCAAGGGTATGCTTCATGGATCTTTTCTCCCGTCGTTAAGCAAGAGTAACGACACGCGCCGCCAACCGTTCCCGCGCTGCGGTGGGCCGGGCGGCACGCAGGATCAGCCGGTGACCGGCAGCCGCACCCGGCCGTCGTCGAGCCGCTCAAGCGGCCCGTAGGCAATCACCGTTTCCAGCAGCAGCGGGCCGTAGAGATGCGGGAACAGCTGCCCGCCGCGGCTTGGCTCCCATTTCAGCGACTGCCCGAACGAGCCGAGGTCCACCGCCGCGACATGCAGATCGTGCTGGCCGGAGAAATGCTTGTCGACCGTCTCGGTGAGCTGCTCCGCCGTGGAGAGATGAATGTAGCCATCCTCCAGGTCGATCGGCGCGCCAGCGAACGTGCCGACATGCTCCAGCGACGCCATCTGCTCGGCGGTCAGTACCTTATACGCCGTGGTCGGCATCTCGTCGCTCATTCGCCATCCTCCGGGCCTGCAGCCAGATCCTCGCCGATCGTCGCGTCCGGGATCGCGGCGTCGGTGACGGGAGCGGTATCGTCGATCAGCACCGCCTCGGCATCGCCCTCGGTCTCCTCGATCCGTGCTGCCGAGACGACATGCTCGTCCTTGGCAACGTCGAACAGCTTCACGCCCGCCGAGTTGCGGCTGATCACCCGCAGCGACGACAAGGTGGTGCGGATCAGCTTGGCCTGGTCGGTCACCAGCATCAACTGGTGGCCCTTGGCAGCCGGGAAGCTCGCCACCACCGGTCCGTTGCGGGCGATGTTGTCGATGTTGGTGATACCCTGGCCGCCGCGATTGGTGCGGCGATAATCATAGGCCGAGGACAGCTTGCCATAACCATTGGCGCAGACCGTCAGGATGAACTGCTCGCGCGCCATCATGTCGTCGTACATGGCCTGGTCGAGCGTGCGTTCGCCCTCCTTCTCGCCCTTCCAGGGCGCGAAACGCAGATATTGCTCGCGCTGCTCGGCATCAGCCTCGACGCGGTGGAGCACGGAGACCGAGATCACCTCGTCGCCATCCTTCAGCGTGATGCCGCGCACGCCGGTGGAGTTGCGGCTCTGGAACTCGCGAACGTCGTCGGCGGCGAAGCGGATCGCCTTGCCGGTGCGGGTCGCGAGCAGCACATCGTCGCCGGCATCGAGCAGCGCGACGCCGATCAGACGGTCGTCGGCATCCTCGCCGTCAAACTTCATCGCGATCTTGCCGTTGCTCGGCACGTTGGTGAAGGCGTCCATCGAATTGCGCCGCACCGAGCCCTTGGCGGTGCCGAACATCACGTGGAGCTTGCCCCATTCGGCCTCGTCCTCTGGCAGCGGCAGCACGGTGGAGATCGTCTCGCCCGGGCCGAGCGGCAGCAAATTGACCATCGGCCGGCCGCGCGTGGTCGGGCTGCCTTCCGGCAGGCGCCACACCTTCATCCGATACACCTTGCCGAGGGTCGAGAAGAACAGCACCGGCGTGTGCGTCGAGGTGACGAACAGCTCGGTGACGACATCCTCGTCCTTGGTCGCCATGCCGCTGCGACCCTTGCCGCCGCGCGCCTGGGCGCGGAAGGCGTCGAGCGGGGTGCGCTTGATATAGCCCTGGTGCGTCACCGTGACGACCATGTCCTCGCGCTCGATCAAATCCTCGTCGTCGATCCCGGCGGCGAAGGCCGCGATTTCGGTGCGCCGCGGCGTCGCGAAGATCGAGCGGACGTCGATCAGCTCCTCGCGCATCACCGCGTAGAGCTTGGTACGGCTGCCGAGGATCGCGAGCAGCTCGGCAATCGAATCAGCCAGCGTCTTGAGCTCGTCGCCGATCTCGTCGCGGCCCAGCAGCGTGAGGCGATGCAGCCGCAGGTCGAGGATCGCGCGGACCTGGGTCTCGGACAGCTGGTAGGTATCGCCGGTCTGTTCGGTCTCGACCGCCTCGACCAATCGCAGATAGCCTGCGATCTCGGCGATCGGCCATTGCCGCGCGAGCAAGGCCGCGCGCGCCTCGGCAGGCGAGCCCGAGCCGCGGATGATCTTTACCACCTCATCGAGGTTGGTGACCGCGATCACCAGCCCGAGCAAGATGTGCGCGCGGTCGCGGGCCTTGGTCAGCTCGAACTTGGAGCGGCGGGTGATGACCTGCTCGCGGAACTGAACGAAAGCCTGGATGATGTCGCGAAGGTTGAGCGTTTCCGGCCGGCCGCCGCGGATCGCGAGCATGTTGGCGGGGAACGAGCCCTGTGCCGGCGTGTGCCGCCACAGCTGGTTGAGCACCACTTCCGGAGTCGCATCGCGCTTGAGGTCGATCACCACGCGGACGCCCTCGCGGTTCGATTCGTCGCGAATATCGCTGACGCCCTCGATCCGCTTGTCCTTGGCGGCCTCGGCGATCTTCTCGACCAGCGCGTTCTTGCCCTGCTGGTAAGGAATCTCGGTGAGCACGATCGAGCGGCGATCGCCGCGGCCTTCCTCGATCTCGTAGCGCGAGCGGACGATGATCGAACCGCGGCCCGTCTGGTACGCCGACCGCGCGCCGGCCTTGCCGAGGATGATCGCGCCGGTCGGGAAGTCCGGCCCCGGCACGATCTCCATCAGCTCCTCGATCGTGATCGCGCCATTGTCGATATAGGCGAGGCAGGCGTCGACCACTTCGCCGAGATTGTGCGGCGGGATGTTGGTCGCCATGCCGACCGCGATGCCGCCCGCACCGTTGACCAGCAGGTTTGGAAAGCGCGCCGGCAGCACCTGCGGCTCGCGCTCCGAGCCATCGTAATTGGGCTGGAAGTCGACGGTATCCTTGTCGAGATCCTCCATCAGGTAATTGGCCGAACGGGCGAGGCGCGCCTCGGTATAGCGCATCGCGGCGGCGGGATCTGGATCCATCGAGCCGAAGTTGCCCTGGCCGTCGATCAGCGGCAGCCGCATCGCCCAATCCTGGGTCATGCGCGCCAAGGCCTCGTAGATCGAGCTGTCGCCGTGCGGGTGATATTTACCGATCACGTCGCCGACGATGCGCGCCGACTTGCGATAGGGCCGGTTGAAGAAAAAGCCGCTCTCCTGCGCCGAGAAGAGGATGCGCCGGTGCACCGGCTTCAGCCCGTCGCGCACGTCGGGCAGCGCCCGCGACACGATCACGCTCATCGCATAATCGAGATAGCTCGATTTCATCTCATCGACGATGGAGATCGTCGAAATATCGGAGGGTTCGGCGAGGGTCGTCTCGTCGGCCAAGTGTCACGCTTTCGGGTTGTTACAGAAGTTGGTCAGCGGTCTAGGCGCCGCCGACGCGAAAGTCACGCGCGCGTACGCGTGTACGCGCATGCGGGCCAAGGGAGCCGGGCGGCGGCACGCGGCTAGGGAGCGACCTCCTTGCCCTCGAAGTCGATCACCTTGCCGCTGTCGGTGACCTTGAGCTCGTCGATGACGTCGAGCAACTGCGAGGCGGCGCGGTCGGGGGTGAACAAGGTGCCGGCGCGGACATTGGCCTGAAACGGCTTGGACAGCGCGGTGTCGACCGTGCCGGGATGGAGCCCAATCACAATGCCACGGTCGTTGCGCCGCTTGTCCTCGATCGAGAGGGTGCGGATCAGCTGGTTGAGCGCCGCCTTGCCCATCCGATAGCCGTACCAGCCGCCGAGCCGATTGTCCGAGATGCTACCAACCCGCGCCGAGAGGATCGCCAGCACGCTGCGGCCGGTCTTGGGCATCAGCGGCAGGAAGTGCTTGGCGACGAGCGCCGGTCCGATCGCATTCACCGCCAGCGTGCGGGCCAGCCACACCGGATCGAGATCGCGATAGGTCTTTTCCGGTCCTGTCTCGCCGTCATGGAGCAAGCCGGTGGCGACGATCACGAGCGCCGGTGGCGGCCCCGCGGCCACGCGCGCCGCTGCGGCGACGATGCTTGCCTCTTGCTCGAGATCGAGATGGTCCGCGCCGCTCGCCGACCGCGCGAAGCGGTAGACGTGCTCGTAGCTGCCCTCGTCGGCGAGCGCCTCGGCCAGCGCCGCGCCAATTCCGCCGGACGCACCGATCACCACCGCGCTGGTCATCGTACGAACCGCCACTGGTCGGGCGTGCTCGCTGCAGCATCGAAGGCATAGCCATCGCTGTCGAAGCCCTTCATGCCCTCGGCATCGGCGATGCGATGCTCCACCAGCCAGCGCGCCATCATCCCCCGCGCCTTCTTGGCGTGGAAGCTGATGAACCGCTCGCCATCGCGGAAGTCGACCGTGATCACCCGTACGCCGGCAGGCAAGCGATCGGCCACCGCTGCCCAATATTCCTGGCTGGCGAGGTTGAGCACGGTGGCCGAACCCTCCGCCTCGAGGTCGGCGGCGAGCAGCGTGGCGATCCGGCCGCCCCACCAGTCGGTCAGCTTCTTGTGTCGCGGGGCCCAGCGCGTGCCCATCTCGAGCCGATAGGGCCGCATCGCATCCAACGGGCGCAACAGCCCGTAGAGGCCCGACAGCAGCCGGAGATGGTCCTGCGCATAATGGACCGCCGCCTCGTCGAGCGTCGGCGCGTCGAGCCCGGTGTAGACGTCGCCAGCGAAGGCGAACAGCGCCGGGCGGCCCGCCGCGTCGGCGAAGCCGCGGAACCGATCGGCGTTGAGCTTGGCGAGGGCCGGCGAGATGTGCATCAGCTCGGCCAGCCGCTTTTGCGTCAGGTGCGATGCCGCCGCCGCCAGCGTCGCTGCTTCGGTCGCGAAACGCGGGGTGGTCGGTTGAAACGGGGGCAGGGCGCTGTCGTAATCCAGCGTCTTGGCGGGGGAGAGCACGGCGATCATGCCGGCCCGGGTACCCGCCCGCCGCGCGCGGTTCAATCGCCGTTCAACCGTGGTTCAGCGGGCGTTTACGATGCCTGCGACCAGCTTGCATCGCTTGTACCCGGTCCCGTGGACCATTACAGCCACCCCGAACGTTGGGGCAGCAATGCCGCTTGATGGAGACGATATTCGCATGAAGACCCTGTCTAAGCTTGCCCTGGCCGCCGTGCTCGCCACGGGCGCCAGCAGCCTGGCGCTGGTCGCGCCTGTCCAGGCCAAGGACAAGAAGGAGGAAGCCCAGGGCTCCTCGTTCAAGTTGAGCAAGCCCGTCCAGGCGGCGGCGTTCAACGCCCAGGCCGCGATCAAGGCGCACGATTTCGCCACCGCCGAGCCGCTGGTGGCGCAGATCGAAACCACGGGCACCACCGACGACGACAAGTATATCGCCGCGGCGCTGCGCTATGATCTTGAGAACAACAAGCTCGCGGCGCAGCAGCAAGCGAATCCCAATGCGCCGATCGACCAGACGGTGCTGGCCAAGCCGCTCGACGCACTGATCGCTGCCAAGAACACGCCCGCTGCCGATCGTGGCAAGTATCTGTTCGCGCGCGGCAAGCTCGCCGCCAACAGCGGCCAGTATCCGGTCGCCGTGCAATATTACACCCAGGCGAAGCAGGCCGGCTATTCAAGCCCCGACTTCGCGCTGGAGCTTGCCCAGCTCAAGGTTCGCGGCGGCGACATTCAGGGCGGCCTTACCGACCTCGATGCGGCGATGACGGCGCAGCAGCAGGGCGGCACCAAGCCGCCGGAAGAATATTATCGCTATGCGATTGCCACGGCCAACAAGGCCAATCAGGCGCCGATCACGCTCGCCTGGATGAAGAAATATGTCGCCGCTTATCCCACCCAGAAGGTGTGGCGCGACGTCATCCTGCAGTACGCTTTCGCGCAGAACAGCCCGATCAAGCCCGACAAGCTGCAGACAGTGGACCTGTTCCGCCTGATGCGCGCCAGCGGCTCGCTGTCCGATCAGGCGATCTACGAGGAATACGGCTACACCGTGAACAACCTCGGGAATCCGTATGAAGCGCAGGCAGTGCTCAAGGAAGGTCGCGCTTCGGGCAAGATCCCGGCGACCAGCAAGCTGACCACCGACACGCTCGGCCAGGCCGTTACGGCGATCCGCAACGATTCGCTGCCCAAGTCCGAGGCGCAGGCCAAGGCCGCCAAGGACGGCAAGATTTCGGCGCAAACCGCCGATGCCTATCTCGGCCAGGGTAATTACGCCAAGGCCGTGGAACTGTACCGCGCGGCGCTCAGCAAGGGCGGCGTCAATGCCGACGAGGTCAACACCCACCTCGGCATCGCGCTCGCCTACTCGGGTGACAAGGCCGGCGCGACCACCGCGTTTAACGCCGTGACCAGCCAGCCGCGCGCCGGCATCGCCAGCCTGTGGACGACCTGGCTGCAGTCGGGCCCGACCGCGGGTGCTGCTGCCGCCTGAGGCAGTCGGCCACTGATAGAAGAAAGGGGCGGTCCGGCAACGGATCGCCCCTTTTTTGTTGATCTGCAGGGTCGGTTGAAGTCCTCAGTCAGTGAGCAGGGTCGCCAGCGGCTCCCCCCGGCCCGGACTTCAATCCGCGGAAACCGGAATCCCCGACTGCGACTTGGCCGTGCGGATCGTCAGCGACGTCTTCACGCTCGCGACGTTGGGCGCCGGCGTCAGATGGGTGGTGAGGATCTCCTGGAAACTCTTGAGATCGCCCGCGACGATCTTCAGGATGAAGTCGATCTCGCCGTTGAGCATGTGGCATTCGCGGATTTCGGGTATCTCGGCAACATGCGCCTCGAACGCGGCGAGATCGTGCTCGGCCTGGCTGCGCAGCGACACCATCGCGAACACCGTGATCGGAAATCCCAGGCTCGCGGGGTCGAGGTCGGCATGGTAGCCGCGGATCACCCCGGCTTCCTCGAGCGCGCGGACGCGACGCAGGCAGGGCGGCGCGGTCAGCCCGACGCGTTCGGCCAAGTCGACATTGGTCATCCGCCCATCCTGCTGCAGGTGGGAAAGGATCTGCCGATCGATCCTGTCGAGAGCCATTGCGCGAAACACTCCAAATGCGAGCCAAATGTCGCCGGGCGGCTCCTGTAGAGCTAACAAAATTGCGGCGCAACGCAATTGTCCCACATTGCGACGGGGTGATTTGGCAGGTTTCCACAGCGGGCCGGCATCGGTAGGACGTCGACGAGACGCCCCGATCCGGTGGCGTTGCTGCGGGAATTGATGTGCGCTTCGACGATAGCCTCAAGACGGTTCTCTCGGCCGATATGGACAGCGGCTTCGGGGCCCAGAGTGCGTGGCGGCAGCTTGTCGATTTGATGGGCCGTGGTCGCGTGGCGATCGACGAGCCAGGCCTGGCCCGGTTGAGGCTGCTGCGCCAAGCGGTGCCGATCGAGGTGCGCACCGCAAGCGCGCGGGCGCTGGCGTTTGCGTCGCCGCCCGCCGCGCTGGTCGCCCTCTTCGCCGAGGATGTGCTGGGGGTGGCGGCGCCGGTGCTGCGCACCGCGATGCTGCCGGTCGCCGACTGGATTGCGTTGCTGCCGCGGCTGGACGTCCAGGGTCGCGCGCTGCTTCGCCACCGCCGCGATCTGCCCGATGAGGTGATCCGCGGGCTGCAGAGCTTTGGTCCCGCCGATTTCGTGCTGCATTATGACGGCGACGACGATCCCGTGCCGGTCGCTGAGCCGTCAATCGCCACTTCGGTAGAGACGCCGCCCCCCCCGCTGACGGTTGTTGCGCCGGTCGATCCCGCCGCCGACCTTCCCGAGCCGCCTGCCGACACCCCGCGCAGCGACACCCCGTTCCAGTCGCTTGGCGACGTCGCCCGCGGTCTGCCGATGGTCGCCGAGGCGCTGCGGCATGCCGAGCCGCGCAGCGCGCCGAACGGCGGCTTTCAGATCGCCGACGTGGTCGCCCGCATCGATGCATTCCAGCGCCAGCGCGAGGCCGAGCCCGCCGCGGTACCCAGTCTTGATCGCGCCACCGCCTTTCGTTACGAGACCGATGCCACCGGCACTATCCGCTGGGTCGACGGCGTGTCGCGCGCCGCGCTGGTCGGCGCCTCATTCGCGCATGCCGCGCGCCAAGGCGACGTGCGAATGGACGCGTCAATTGCCGGCGCGCTCCGCCAGCGCGCGCGCTTCTCCGGCGCGCGGCTCGATGTCGGCGGCCGATCGGATGCCGCCGGTGCCTGGCGCGTGTCCGGCAGCCCGATGTTCGATCATGCCAGCGGCCGGTTCACCGGTTTCTGCGGCACCGCGCGCCGCCCGCGGGCCGACGAAGATGCAATGCCTGCCGAGCGCAAGGCCGCCTCGGATTCGCTGCGCCAGCTTGTTCACGAGCTGCGCACGCCGACCAACGCCATTGCCGGCTTTGCCGAACTGATCGAGGCGCAGCTGCTCGGTCCGGTCGCGCCGGTCTACCGCGAGCACGCGGTCACCATCCGCGATCAGGCCGCGAGCCTGATCGCCGCGATCGAGGATCTTGACACCGCGGCGCGCATCGAGGGCAAGGCGCTCGAGCTGCGTGCCTCGGTGGTGGTGCTCGGCCCCGTACTCGAGCGCATCGCCGCCGATCTCGCACCGCTCGCCGCACTCCGCCGCGCCCGGATCGTCATCCACGATCTCGGCGACACCAGCGTCGTCACCGACGATCGCGCGATCGAGCGACTGCTGTCGCGCCTGCTGGCGGCACTGATCTCGGCGGCCGGCCCGGGCGAGCTGGTCGACGTCGCCCCCGTGGTCGACGGCGCGGGCCGGCTTGCGCTCACCTTCACCCGCCCGATCGCGCTCGGGGCCGGCGGCGAGGAGGCGTTGCTCAGCATCGATGCGGACGCCGATGCCGAGGGTGAGGGCGCACCGTTGCTCGGCACGGGCTTTGCCCTCAGGCTCGCGCGCAACCTCGCCGCCGAACTGGGCGGCGAGCTGTCATTCGCGGCCGATGTGTTGACACTGCGGCTGCCTGCCGCGCAGGCTGAGGTCATGGGGCAGGCGATCAACTGACGGTGACGGGCGCCGCGGCTTCGCCCTATCGCATGCCCGCGCCTTCGCCGGGCGATCACATCGTCTGGCCCGCGGCGTTCGGCACGCGTTTCCTGGTGTTCGCCGACGTCGAGGAGGAGTTCGACTGGCGCGCGCCGCCGAGCAGGGCCAATTGTGCGACCAGCGCGATGGCGGCCTTCGCTGAAGCGCATCGCCGCTTTGCCGATCACGGCGTCGGGCTGGTCTGCATGGCCGACCATCCGATCGCTACCGATCCCCGCGCCGTCGAGATCCTGCACCGCGTCGTCGAGGATGGTCGCTCGGCGATCGGCACCCAGCTCCACGCCTGGGTAACGCCGCCCTACACGGACCCGCAGCCCGGCGACACCTTCCCCGGCAACCTCCCGCGCGACCTAGAGGCCGCCAAGCTCGACACCATCACCGAGGCGCTCGCCGCCGCCTTCGGCGCCAGACCGCTGATCTATCGTGCTGGACGCTACGGGATCGGGCCCCGAACCGCTCAATTGCTAGCGGCGCGCGGTTATCGGATCGATAGCTCGGTACGCGCCGGCTATGACTATACCGGCGAGGGTGGCCCGGACTTTTCGCGTCTGGACAATCGCGCCTATCGGCTTGGAAACGTAATCGAGCTGCCGCTGAGCACGGTGTTTACAGGCGCGCTCCGGCGCGGCGGGGCGGGGCTGTACCAGGCATTGGGAGGGGTGCCGCGGGGCCGCGGCGCCTTCGCCCGCGCCGGGCTGCTTGTGCGGATCGCGCTCACGCCCGAAGACATGCCGATCAAGGCCGCGCTGCGGGCAGTCCGTGTCGCGGTGGCGGCGGGCGAGCGCTTGCTCACCTTCTCGTTCCACTCGCCCTCGCTCGTGCCCGGGCACACGCCCTATGTCCGACATGCCGACGATTTGAGGGTGTTCTGGCAATGGTGGGAGCAGATGTTCGCCGAGCTCGACCGGCTGGGCGTTCGGCCGACGACGCTCGATGATATCCTGGCCGCAGCGGATCGCCGCCAGGATCGATGATCGTCATCGTGATGGTCGGGGAGACAGGATTCGAACCTGCGACCCCCTGGTCCCAAACCAGGTGCGCTACCAGCCTGCGCCACTCCCCGACAGGGACAGCGCCTTAGCGGCACCGCCGTCATTGATGCAAGCATCATTGTTCCCCGCCGCACTTGCTGGCGTGCATGGCTGCCCCGGCATTCGTCCTCGCGGTCGCCAGTCTGTTACTTGCGAAACGAGCACATGCCGATGTCAGCCGACGAGTAACGCTGCCTGCGACGCCGTCGCTTGCCAGCAGCGGCTGAGTTTAGCCTGGAATATGGTCAGTGGTAACGGATCGGCGCCTGGCCAGCACCGCTAGCGTGACCGGAATAGCGATGAACGACAGCGCAAGGCAGCCCATCAGGATCTCAAGATAGATCATCCAGCACCTCTCCTCGGGGCTCTGGTCCCCGTTGTTATTGGCGAATGATGTCGTCGATTCGGGGCAAGTGCAACTTTTTATTGCAGCATAGCGCTGCTGACGCGTGCGCTCAGCTGGCCTTCATGTTGGTCGAGACATTGTTGAAAGTGGTCTTGAGCTTGTTGCCGAGGCCCTGCATCGCCGCAATCGCCGCAACGGCGATGAGCGCAGCGATCAATCCATATTCGATCGCGGTGGCGGCTCTGCGGCTGCGGGCGAGCTGGTAAAGGATTTGCTGCATGGCAGTATTTGTGCGGCCAGCGGGTAAAGGCTCGGTTAACGCCTTCAGTTCGGACGTAGGGTCGTGCCGGGCTGGTACACAGCAGCCGTCATGCCGCGCGGGGCGGCCTTGCCCGAAACATGCCTGACCGCATAGGTTTAGCCATGATCACGCAAGATCCCGTCGCTTCCGTCGGACAGCCGCTCTCGGCGCTCGGCAGGCTGTGACCGGTGACGAGGCCTTGGCCATCATCGTCGTCGGCGGGTTGCTTGCGCTGCTGATCGCCGGCGTGGTGTTGATGGAGCGCACCGAGCGCCGACGCAGGGCAACATGGGCGCAGCAATATTTCCACGGCGGCGGGCTCATCCGCGCGCTGATGGCGCGCTGGCAGCATCAAGCCAGGTTGACCGACCAGCGCCCGCAGCGCCCGGCCGATGATGGTGACACCGACGCCTGAGGGCGGCACGATCGGGACGTAGCAGGATTTGGTGGGCCCGGCAGGACTCGAACCCGCAACCTAGCCGTTATGAGCGGCCAGCTCTAACCATTGAGCTACAGGCCCCACCGGGTGCCGCGATTAGCGCAACACGAACTTAAAGCAAAACCGCCGCAGGCAACAAGCGGCTGCCATGAAAAAGGGCGCCCCCGAAAGGACGCCCTCATTCTCGATCATCATGATCAGCGCACCGGGCGAAGCGCCCGATGCCGGCTGATTACATGTTGTCGGCCTTCTCGTCAGCGGCGTCACGGACGTTGTCCGCAGCGGCGTTGGTGTTGTCGGCAGCATTCTCGAGCACGGCGGCAGTCGACGCGTTCGAGGTGTTGTCGGCAAGCGCGTCGAGGTTGTCGGCCTGCAGCTCCATGTTGTCCGCCAGCTGGTCGGCGTTGTTCTCAACAGCAGCAGCCTCAGGCGACTTCGAGCACGCAGCGACGGACATCAGGCCGGCGGCAGCGAGAACGAAAGCGATCTTCTTCATTCGATTGCTCCCAAGCAAAACAAATCATCGCGGCCGACCCGATTGCCGTCGCGAAGCAGCCCAAATAGCGCACGCTTCCCCTCGGTCAATCGACAAATTCATCGCGCTGCCATGTTTATGGCGAAAGTGCCTTATTTGCGCGGTGTTACCGGACCCAGCTCCTCGGGGGCATTTGCCGCGATCGCGAGCATGGTCGTCCAGGCAGCAACGTTCTGGCGCAGCTGGGCGGGGTCGATCCGGTCGAGCGTGTCGTCGGGCGTGTGGTGCGTGTCGAAGTAGCGGGTGCCGTCCTGGTTGAGGTCGATCGCGGGGACGCCGAGCGCCAGCGTCGGCCCGACATCGGTGCCGTCGCCGCCGACCCCGTTACCGCGGGTAATGCCGAGCGGCGCGAGCGCCGCCGCCAAGCGGTCGCCGACTACGGCGGCGGTGGCGGCCAAATTGGTCTCGAACCGCCAGACCCGGTCGGCGCCGAAGTCGCTTTCCGCCGCCAGCGCGTGGCGTTCGCTTCCGTGAACGCGAGCATATTCCTTGCCGCCGAAGCCGCCGGGCTCCTCGGCGCCGAACCAGACGACGCGGATCGTCCGCCGCGGCCGCGGCCCGTCGAGCAGGCGCTTGGCCGCGGCGGCGGTGATGGCGACGCCCGAGGCATCGTCGATCGCGCCGGTGGCGAGATCCCAGCTGTCGAGATGACCGCCGACCAGCACCACGCCGGCCTTGGCGTCGCTGCCCGGCACCTCGGCAATGACATTGCCCGATTCGCCATTGCCGGCGAAACGCGGTGTCAGCGTCAGCTTGAGGGTGATTCGCTTGCCGCGCGTCGCCATCCGCTCGAGCAATTCGGCGTCGCTCACCGACAGTGCTGCCGCCGGGATCGGGGCAGTGCCAACGGGCCAATCGGTGACCCCGGTGTGCGGGTTGCGATGATGATCGGTGCCGATCGAGCGGATCAGCACCGCGAGCGCGCCCTTGCTCGCCGCCACCGAGGGGCCGACGAAACGCGCGACGCCATAGCTGCCGTAGCTCGAGCCGTCCTGCGTCGGCGCCATCGCATTGCCGATATAGGCGATTTTGCCAGCCAGGCTGCCCGCGGGCGCGGCCTCCAGCTCGGCATAGGTGTTGAACAGGACTAGTGGCGCGGTGACCCCTGCCGCCGGGGTCGCGCCGGAGTTGCCGAGCGCGACCAGCTTTAGCTTTTGCGGGAACGGGGCGACCACCTCCGCGGTCTCCTCGCCGCGCACCCACACCGGCATCCGGTAGGTCTCGATGTGGACGTTCTTGAAATCCAGCGCCTTGAGCTTGACCACCGCCCAGCTGCGCGCGCGCGCCTCGGCGTCGGTGGCGGCGAGCCGCTGGCCGATCTCGGTGGTGAGCCCCTCGACGATGTCATAGGCGACGTCATCAGTGAGCGCCGCATCGCGCAGCTTCGCCACGGCAGGATCGACGGCCGCCGCCGCGGCGGGGCGCGCGTGCTGCGCCAGCGCCGGGGTGGAGCCGGCAAGCGCCAGCAGGGCGAGAGTGGCACGCTTCATGATGATGTCCCCTGTTCGATCGGTCAGCCTCGATCCGTTCGCTGCCGGTGTGGAATATGTCCTCGGCCGGGGCAAGCAGCGCATTTGCGCATGGAGCGGGCGCCCGCTACATGCGATGCCAATCCCGCTAGCGATCATTCAGGAGCCGTCGGCATATGGCCGTCCAGTATACCTACGTCATGAAGGGTCTGACCAAGACCTTCCCCGGCGCCAATAAGCCCGTCCTCAACAACATCCACCTGCAGTTCATTCCGTCGGCCAAGATCGCGATCATCGGCCCCAACGGCTCGGGCAAGTCGACGCTGATGAAGGTGATGGCGGGGATTGACCCCGATTTTACCGGCGAGGCCTGGGCCGCGGAAGGCGTCCGCGTCGGCTATCTGGCGCAGGAGCCGCAGCTCGATCCGAGCAAGGACGTGATGGGCAACGTCAAGGACGGCGTGCGCCCGATCGCCGACCTGGTTGATCGCTTCAACGCGATCTCGGCCGAGATGGGCGATCCGCAGGACGACACCGACTTCGACAAGCTGATGGAGGAGATGGGCAATCTCCAGGCCAAGATCGACGCGGTCGACGGCTGGGCGCTCGACAGCCAGCTCGAACAGGCGATGGAAGCGCTGCGCTGCCCGCCAGGCGACGCCGATGTGTCGAAGCTGTCGGGCGGCGAGAAGCGCCGCGTCGCCTTGTGCAAGCTGCTGCTTGAGAAGCCCGATATTCTGCTGCTCGACGAGCCGACCAACCACCTCGACGCCGAGAGCGTCGCCTGGCTCGAGAACTACCTCAAGGAATATGCCGGCAACGTCATCCTCGTCACCCACGATCGCTACTTCCTCGACAATGTGGTCAATTGGGTGCTCGAGCTCGATCGCGGCCGTTACTACACCTATGAAAGCAACTATTCGGGCTATCTCGAGAAGAAGGCCAAGCGGCTCGAGCAGGAGGAGCGCGACGAGGCCGGCAAGCAGCGTGCGATCGCCGACGAGCTCGCCTGGATGCGCCAGACCCCCAAGGCCCGCCAGACCAAGTCCAAGGCGCGTATCCGCGCGTTCGACGAGCTCATGGAAAAGCAGGAAAGCCGCGTCGCCGGCAAGGCTGCGATCCTCATCCAATTGCCCTCGCGGCTCGGTGGCAAGGTCATCGAGGCTAAGGGCCTGACCAAATCCTATGGCGACAAGTTGCTGTTCGACGGCCTCGATTTCACCCTGCCGCCGGGTGGCATCGTCGGCGTGATCGGCCCCAACGGCGCCGGCAAATCGACGCTGTTCAAGCTCATCACCGGCCAGGAACAGCCCGACGAGGGTACGATCGAGGTCGGCTCGACGGTCAAGCTCGGCTATGTCGATCAGTCACGCGACGATCTCGATCCCAACAAGAATGTCTGGCAGGAGATCTCCGACGAGCTCGAGATCTTCCGGTTCGGCAAGCAGGAGATGGGCACGCGCGCCTATGTGGGCGCGTTCAACTTCCGCGGCGCCGACCAGCAGAAGAAGGTCGGCCAGCTGTCGGGCGGCGAGCGCAACCGCGTCCACATGGCCAAGATGCTGAAGGAGGGTGGCAACGTTCTGCTGCTCGACGAGCCGACCAACGATCTCGACGTCGAGACGCTGCGCGCGCTCGAGGAGGCGCTGGAGACCTTCGCCGGCTGCGCGGTGGTGATCAGCCACGATCGCTTCTTCCTTGACCGTCTCTGCACGCATATCCTCGCCTTCGAGGGTGACAGCCATGTCGAGTGGTTCGAGGGCAATTACGAAAGCTACGAGGAAGACAAGCGGCGCCGCATGGGCGATGCCGCTGATCGCCCGACCCGGCTGGCCTACAAGAAGCTGACGCGCTGATCGGTCAATAAGAAAGCTTGGGATACCAGTCCTGATGCCGGCCTCGCGGGGTCAGGTCGAGGAGGTTCCACAAGGGGGCGAGGTCGGGCGCACCGCGCGGGTCCTGGCCGGGATCGGCGGTGACGCCCGACATCTCGCCCGCCCAGTGGAGCCGGATGCCCGTGTCGTCGCGGGTGAAGACCAGCAGCGCTGGCCATTCATCGCCGTCGGGTGCCAGCGCCCTGACATCGCGCGGGAAGGCGTCGTCGGTTTCGTATAGCCTGAGGTGCCGCCAGCCGCGTTCGGCCTTGAAGGCGATCTGCCTGGCGATCGGCGATCGTCCGATCACCGCCAGCGCGACCTGCTGCTCGAGATCCGCGGCATTGCCATCGAGCGGCCCCAGAAGGTTGGTGCACATCGGGCACGGGCGCGTCCGTGCCGGGCCAAACATCCAGCAATAGACGATCAGCGTATCGTGAGGGCCGAACAGATCGGGCAGCGTGCGTGATGCACCGGTCTCGTCGACAAAGACGCAACTGGTGGGAATCGGCGGACCGGGCGGCAGCGCCCGCCGCAACGCGGCGACGCGTTCAAGGTGCCGCCGCAGCTCGATCTCCTCAGCGAGCAGGGCCTCGCGCGCGGCGCCGTAGGTTGCGGTTTCGCCAGGCCAGGCCAGGCGCGCTTGCGCAGCAAGATCGGCGGCAGGGGCGAGCGGATCAGCGGACATGCGATCGTGCATCGGCATTCTCCCAGGCTCGGGGATGGCCAGACGCGTCCCCCAGGTGGACTACCTCTCGGCCTTCAGCCTATCGCAGATCACCCCCGCTGGCTAGCGCACCCGCTTGACGAACAGCCGGCCACCCTCGCGCCGCTCGACCTGAAAATTGGGCACCGCCTCGATCAGGTCGGACAAGCGGCTGTAGCCGTAATTGCGCGCGTCGAAGCTCGAGCGATTGCCCGCGAGCTGGCCCATCGCGGTGAGGCTGACGAAGCCGCGTTCGTCGCGTTTCACCGAATCATAGGCGTCGATCAGCAGCTTGAGCAGCTCGTTGTCTACCGCCAGCTTGGGCCGCGGCTTCAGACCGCCCGAGATCGCCGGCGGCAGCGCCTGCTCGAGCGGCACGTCCTCGTTGATCACCACGGGCGGCGGCGCGATCGGCACCGGCGCAGCGGGCGTCGCCGGCGTGGCCGGAGAACGCTCGCGGAGCATCACATCGACATCGATGAACCGTGTGCACGCGCGCTTGAACGCTTCGGGAGTCTTGGCGCCGCCAAAGCCGTAAACCGGGTGCCCATCCTGGCGAAGCCGCATCGCCAGCGGCATAAAATCGCTGTCCGACGACATGATCCCGAAGCCGTCGACCCGGCCGCGGAACAGCAGGTCCATCGCATCGATCGTCATCTTCATGTCGGTGGCGTTCTTGCCCTTGGTGAGGTCGAACTGCTGCTGCGGCTCGATGCCATGCTTCACCGTCATGTCGCGCCAGCCCTTGAGGCCGGGCTTGGTCCAATTGCCATAGACCCGGCGGACGTTGACGCTGCCGAGTTCGGCGAGCACCGTCAGCACCGGGTCGATGGCATGCCAGGAGGCGTTGTCGGCGTCGATCAGCAGGGCGACATTGCGAGTGGGTTCATCGGTCATCCCGCAACCGTCGCTGCCGGCTGCCGCCCGGTCAACCGCTATTGGCGGTTGGGGCCGCGATCGCTCGCCCGGGCCTGGTTGTTGGCGATGTCGTCGCTCTTGGTGGCGCGGGTGTGTGCCTCGGGATCGTCGACCGCGCGCGCGAGGTCGTCCTGGGTCGCGATGTCCTGGGCGAGGCTGCCGCCGGCGGTGCCGACCGTCCCGCCCGAGCCTTCGGCGACTGCGGCATCGATGATCGCGCTGTCGTCATGATCGCGCGCGGCGGTGGTGCGGGGGTTCTCGGCCATGGTCATTCTCCTTGTCGGCGATCAACGGATCGGCCGCCGCGGCCGTTCCTCATCCCGTCGGATAAGCGATGGCGATCACCTCATACTCCCGCTCGCCCGCCGGCAGCGTCACCCGCCTGAGATCGCCCACTGCCGCGCCGCGCAGCGCGCGGGCGAGGGGGGCGTTCCAGCCGATCCTGCCGGCGCCCGCATCGGCCTCGTCGTCGCCGACCAGCGTCAGCACCCGCTCCTGATCGTCCTCGTCGGCGATCGTGACGATGGCGCCGAACCAGGCGCGGCTGCGATCCTCCTGCTGCGTGGGATCGACCACCTTGGCCGCCTTCATCCGTCGCGACAGCCAGCCGAGCCGACGATCGATCTCCCGCAGCCGCTTGCGGCCGTAGATGTAGTCGCCATTCTCCGAGCGATCGCCATTGCCCGCGGCCCAGGCGATGGTCTCGACCAGCGCCGGCCGCTCGGTGCCGAACAGTTGCTCATATTCGGCGCGCAGCACGCCATAGCCGGCGGGGGTGATGTAGTTCGGGCGGTCCATCGCCGCGTGTCTAGGCGAGGATCGATACGCCGTCATCCCGGGCTCTCAGGCAGGACCCGATGTCACCCCGGCCGGTTCTTGCCAAGGTACCAGCTGAGGTTGGCCGGCCCGCGGCTCTTCGCCCGCGCCGGATTGATCAGGTCATAGACCACAGCATTCTCGGTAACGCGCTGCACATAGTTGCGCGTTTCCGACAGCGGGATCGCCTCGATCCAGTCGACCATGTCGACGGCGCCGGTGCGCGGATCGCCATTGGCGGTGAGCCATTTGTTCACATTGCCCGGGCCGGCATTGTAGGCGGCGATTGCCAGCGGATAGCTGCCGTAGAGGCCGAAGATGCGCTTGAAGTAGCTCGAGCCGAGCATCATCGACAGCCCGGGATCGGTGGTCAGCGCCGCCTGGTCGTAGGCTAGGCCGATCTTGCTCGATTGCTCGCGCGCGGTGCCCGGCATCAGCTGCATCAGCCCGCGCGCGCCGGCATGGCTGACCGCGGTCTTGTCAAACTGGCTTTCCTGGCGGGCGATGGCATGGATGATCGTCCAGCTGTCCTCATAGCCTGCCGGTACCGTCACCGTCGGGAAGCCCGCGGCGGAATAGTCGCTGAGCCCGTTCTGCATCGCGCTGCGCCCGACCATCACGCCGAGGTCCGGGCGGTTGATCGTGCGCGACAGCTCGGCGGCGAGCAGATGATCCGTCGGGCTTTCGGCATCGGCGGCGATCTGGCGGACAAAGGCGGTCTGGTCCTGCCAGTCGGCGATCTGGCCGAGGAACTTCGCCGCGCGCACCGTCTCGCGATTGTCGAACGCCTGGCGAACGGCGGGCGCGATCGCCGGCGCACCGATCGCCGGCGGTGCCACCAGCGGCTTGCCCGTCCGCTCGAGGGCAAGCTGGCCATAATATTGATCGCGATAGCCGCCCGCCTGCGCGTAGAAGGCCGCTGCCTCGACGCTCTTGCCCGCGGCCTCGGCGGCGCGACCCGCCCAGTAGAAGCCCTTGGCGCGGGTCTGCGGCGCCATGCTGCCGCGCCCGTAGCGATCGTACATCACCATCGCATCGGCGGGACGTCCGAGCTGCTTCATCGCCACCTGGCCGGCAAGCCACACCAGGCTGGTGTAATCGTCGCGCTCGCCATAGGGCTTCTTGGAGACGTCGGTGCCGAGCGGATAGGCGTCGTCCACCTGCCGGGCGATGTCATAGGCGAGCTGATACTGATGATCGGCGTTGGCGGCGCGGGCGTTGGTGAGCAGCACCTCATACCATTCCTCGACATTGCCGGGGCGGCCCGCAAGCGTGCGCGGACGGGCGAGCCAGCTGCGCGCGCTGGGGCTCGCGCCCGAGTTGCGCAGCCAGGTCGCGCGATCGGCGATATAGCCCGGATCGGTGGCGAACTGATCCTGGGTGGTCATCGCCAGGTCCGCGGCATTGGCGGCATTGGTGCGGAAAGCCAGCCGTGCCGCGAAAACCGGCCTTCGTGCCGCGCTGGTGAAGCCGATCTGGCGCGCCGCGACCCCGGTGGATCCCTGCCACAGCAACGCATCCATCCGCGCGTCGTGATCGTCGGGGGTCAGCGCACCGGCGAAGCCGCCGAGGATGGTGCTCTCGTCGGTTGCGGCGAGCCCGCCCTTGCGCCAGGCCGCGCGTGCCGCGGCGGCGGCCTCGCCCGACCGGCCGATCGCGGCCAGTGCCCGCGCTTGCGCCACCAGCCCGCTCGCCGATTGCGGCGGGAAGCGGGCAAAGAAGGCGAGTACGCTTGTCGGATTGGCGACGCCGGCCTGGCGCTCGGCGGCGCGGCGATTGGCGGCTTCGCCGGGCCAGCCCGGATGCGCCATCAGGAAACCGGCATAGCTCTCGAACGGCATCGCGTCGGTCTGCTGGATCGCCTTCCACTGCGCGATCGTCGCCGCGATCGCGCCGTCCTGCGGAGTCTGCGGCGATTGCGGCCCCATGTTGGCCATTTGCGTGCGCAGCTGGTCGAGCTGGTCCTGGCCTGAGGCGGCCAGCGCCACCCCGGCAAGGGCGGCGACGAGGATCCCGGTGCGGAGCGTGGATGCGTGCATGTGGACAGGATACGGCTTGCGACCTTACATGTCCTGAACAAAACACTGTCACCGGCGCAGCAGGAGCGCATCTCACCCCATGTTTTCCGGATCGATCCCGGCGCTCGTCACGCCCTTCGCCGCCGATGGCGCCTTTGATGAACCCGCTTATCGCGATCTGATCGAATGGCAGATCGCCGAAGGCTCGTCGGCGCTGGTGCCGTGCGGCACCACCGGCGAGGCGGCGACGCTCAGCGCCGACGAACATTTCGGCATTGTGGCGGTCTGCGTCGACCAGGCGCGCGGCCGCGTGCCGGTGATCGCCGGCGCCGGCTCCAACGACACCCAGGTCGCCGCCGCCAACATCGCGCGCGCCAAACAGGTCGGTGCTGATGCCGCGCTGATGGTGCCGCCTTATTACAACCGGCCAAGCCAGGAGGGAATCTACCGGCACTTCGCCGCGCTGGCCACCACGGCCGACCTGCCGATCGTGCTCTACAACGTGCCCGCGCGCACCGTCACCGATATCCAGCCAGCCACGCTGGTGCGGATTGTCACCGAATTTCCCGCGGTGTTCGTCGCGGTCAAGGACGCGAGCGGCGTGATGACCCGCGTGTCGCAGCATCGTGCCGGCTGCGGCGACAGCTTCGTCCAGCTGTCGGGCAATGACGACATGGCGCTGGCGTTCAACGCCATGGGGGGCAGGGGCTGTATCTCGGTGTCCGCCAATATCGCACCGCGGCTCTGCGCCGACTTCCAGGCGGCGTGTCAGGCGGGCGACTATGCCGCGGCGCTGGCGCTGCAGGACCGGCTCTATCCGCTCCACGACGCCTTGTTCACCGATGCCTCGCCCGGCCCGGTCAAATACGCGATGACCCGGGTGCGGCCCGGCTTCCCCGCCGGCATCCGCCTGCCGATGACCTGGCCGTCCGAGGCCTCGCGGACGGCCGTCGACGCGGCGCTGGTTCACGCCGGCCTGGTTTAACGGCAATGACAGGGGAAGCGGCGAAGATCACGACCGCGCCTTCTTCCCCTCGGCCACCCAAGTCCCTACATCGCGAGGCTCATGCCACGCCCCAAGCCCCCTACCTTCGAGAAAACGAAGATCGTCGCCGAGAACCGCAAGGCCCGGTTCGAGTACAGCATCGACACGGTCTATGAGGCGGGGATCGCGCTCGTCGGCACCGAGGTGAAGAGCCTGCGCTTCGGCGAGGGCTCGATCGCGGAAAGCTATGCCGAGGTGCGCGACGGCAAGATATGGCTGGTCAATTCCAACGTACCCGAATTCAGCCACGGCAACCGCTTCAACCATGAGGCCAAGCGCCCGCGTCAACTGCTCCTTCACGAGCGCGAGATAAACAAGCTCCACGGCGCGGTGGCGCGCGAGGGCATGACCCTGGTGCCGCTCAGCGTCTATTTCAACTCGCGCGGGCGCGCCAAGGTGGAGCTGGCATTGGCCAAGGGCAGGAAGACCCACGACAAACGCGAGGCGATCAAGGAACGCGACTGGAAGCGCGACGCCGCGCGCATCATGCGCGACCGCGGCTGATGGCGCCCCCTCCCGGCGCCGGTCCGGCACCGGGTGCCTGGCAGCGGCTCGCCGCCTGGAGCCGCCGCAACCTGCCAACCCGCGATTCGATGGAACGCAGCCGGCTGCTGCGCCCCGTGGCGCACCGCGTGCTCGCGCCCGAACTGTGGCGCTTCACCCGCCGCTCGGTGCCGCGCGGCGTCGCCCTCGGCATGGTCACCGGCATCCTGTTTCCGGTCGCGCAGATCGCGGTGTCGGCGCTGCTCGCGCTGCCTCTCCGCGCCAACGTGCCGACCGCGGCGCTGACCACCTTCATCACCAATCCCTTCACGACGCCGTTCATCTGGGCATTCGCTTATTGGATCGGCAAGCTGACGCTGAGGCTTGATCATGTCGTGCCTGGCGATCCGGTGCGCGATGCAGCGCAGTCGGGATGGCTGCAGTGGCTGATGTCCGATGCGGCACCGGCGGTCGCCGTCGGGCTGCTGATCGTCTCGGCGGTGATGGCCGTCGTCGGCTATGCCGCGAGCGCGCTCGGCTGGCGGCTATGGATCGCGCGCAAATGGCGTAACCGTCGGAATACCAACGACAACTGATCGAGATTTCTGGTCGTTGAACTGAATTGACGAGGCGTATCAGTCGAGTACAACACGCCCATAAGGTTCAACGATCAATCGGGGGTACTTCCATGCGTCATCACATCCTGGTCGGGCTGTTGCTCGCCACGGCCGCAAGCGGCGCGCTTTACGCCCAGACGTCCGCCACGACGCCGGCGACCGCCGCGCCCGTCGCCGGCAAGCCGCAGCTCGGCGACTTTGGCGTCGATCTCACCGCAATGGATCGCAAGATCGCGCCGGGCGATGATTTCTACAATTACGTCAACGGCGCCTGGATGGCGCGTACCCAGATCCCGGCTGACCGGTCGAGCTGGGGCGGCTTCGCGGTGCTCGCCGAGCTGTCGAGCGCACGCACGCGCGAGGTGATCGAGACGGCGGCGGCGAGCGGCGGCACGCCGGGCAGCGTCGCCGACAAGATCGGCACCGCTTATTCCTCGTTCATGGATGCGCCTGCGATCGAGGCGAGGGGCGCTGCCCCGCTCAAGCCCTATCTCGACAAGATCGCCGCGATCCGCACCCAGACCGATCTCGCCCGCGCCTTTGCCGATGCCAGCATCCATGGCGAAGACATGCCGATCGGCGCCGCGGTGCAGCAGGATCTCAAGAACAACACCGTCTATGCCGTCTATATCGGGCAGGGCGGGCTCGGCTTGCCGGACCGCGACTATTACCTCAGGGACGATCCCAAGTTCGCCGAGGCGCGAACCAAATACGTCACCTACATCGCCGACATGATGAAGCTCGCCGGCCAGCCCGACCCGCAAGGATCGGCGCAGCGCATCTACGATCTCGAGAAGCAGATCGCCCAGGTTCACTGGGAGCGCGCCGAGCTGCGCCAGGTGGAGAAGGGCTACAATCCGGTGATGGTCGCGGATCTGGCCACCACGATGCCGGGCTTCGACTGGAAGACCATGCTCGATGCGCAGGGGGTCGGCAGCCAGACGCGGGTGATCGTCGGCCAGCCGTCGGCGCTCACCGGTACCGCCAAGATCGTCGGCGCCACGCCGATCGCGACCTGGAAGGAATATCTCGCCTTCCACAAGATCAGCGATGCCGCGCCGATGCTGTCGAGCGCGTTCGTCAACCGCCAGTTCGCCTTCTACGGCACCACGCTCAACGGCACGCCCCAGCTGCGCGAGCGCTGGAAGCGCGGCGTCGGCTTCGTCAACGGCAGCCTCGGCGAGGCGGTCGGCCAGCTCTACGTCGCCAAATACTTCCCGCCGGAGGCCAAGGCGAAGGCCGACGAGCTGGTCCGCAACCTGATTGCGGCGATGGACACGCGGCTGTCGAACCTCACCTGGATGGCACCCGAGACCAAGGTCAAGGCGCGCGCCAAGCTCGCCGCCTTTACGCCCAAGATCGGCTATCCCAGCAAGTGGCGCGACTATTCGACGCTGCAGATCGTCAAGGGCGACGTGCTCGGCAACGCCGATCGGGCCGCCGAGTTCGAGTACAAGCGCCAGCTCGACAAGATCGGCAAGCCGGTCGATCGCAGCGAGTGGTTCATGACCCCGCAGACGGTGAATGCCTACGCCAATCCGCTGATGAACGAGGTGGTGTTCCCGGCGGCGATCCTGCAGCCTCCGTTCTTCGACCCCAATGCCGATCCGGCAGTGAACTATGGCGCGATCGGCGCGGTGATCGGGCATGAGCTCAGCCATCACTTCGACGATCAGGGCCGCAAGTTCGATCCCAACGGCAATTTCGCCGACTGGTGGACGCCCGAGGACGTCAAGCGCTTCACCGCGCTCACCGACAAGGTCGTCGCGCAATATGGCGCCTACGAGCCGATCCCCGGCGGTCATGTCAACGGCAAGCTGACGCTCGGCGAGAACATGGCCGATCTCGCCGGCATCAACGTCGCCTATGATGCCTACAAGATCTCGCTGAAGGGCAAGCCGGCGCGCACGATCGAAGGCTTCACCGGCGATCAGCGGTTCTTCCTCGGCTTCGGCCAGGTGTGGCAGACCAAGGCGCGCGAGGAATCGATCCGCAACCAGATCACCACCGACCCACACACGCCGGGCCAGTGGCGGGCCTATGTGGTGCGCAATCTCGATGCCTGGTATGCCGCCGACAACGTCAAGCCGGGCCAGAAATACTATCTGGCACCCGCCGACCGCATCAAGATCTGGTAATCGCTTCGGCCGCCCGCGGATCGCTCCGCCGGGCGGCCTTTTTCTGTTTCCTTCGGAGTATCGCATGAAGAAGTTCATTCTCGCGGGGCTGCTCGGCGCGTCGGCGATCGCCGGCATCGTTCACGCCCAGACTGCCACCAGGCCCGAATATGGCACCTTCGGCTTCGACGAGGCCGGCATGGACAAGAGCATCGCACCGGGCGACGATTTCTACGGCTTCGCCAACGGCCAGTGGGCCAAGAGCACGCCGATCCCCGCCGACAAGTCCAACTATGGCTCGTTCAACATTCTCGATGATCGCGCCCGCGAACAGACCCGCGGCATCCTCGAGCAGGCCAAGGCCGACCCTGCGTCGAAGATCGGCCGCGCCTATGCGACCTATCTCGATACTGCGACGATCGACGCCAAAGGCCTCGCCCCGATCAAGCCGTGGCTCGCCGAGATCAAGGCGTCGACCAAGGCCAGTTACGCCACCTTGCTCGGCAAGGCGCAGCGCAACGGCGTCGGCGGGCCGTTCGGCCTCGGCGTCGGCCAAGACGACAAGCAGCCCGAGGTGTATGCGCTAAGCCTCTACCAGAGCGGGTTGGGCCTGCCCGATCGCGATTATTACCTCAGTGCCGACGCCAAGCTCGCCCAGGCCAAGACCGCCTACCAGGCGCATATCGCCAAGATGTTCACCCTCGCCGGCGAGCCCAATGCGGACGCCCGGGCCAAGGCGATCGTCGAGTTCGAGACGCAGATCGCCCAGGCGAGCTGGACCCGCACCGAGAGCCGCGACGCCGACAAGACCTACAACAAGATGAGCGTCGCCGATCTTGTCCGCAGCGCGCCGGGGTTCGACTTCGCCGCGCTGTTCAAGGCCAATGGCACCGCGGTCGACAGCCTGATCGTCGCGCAGCCGAGCGCCGTCGCCGGCATCGCCAAGGTGGTCGCTGCGGCGCCGATCGGCGTGCTCCAGGACCAGCTGCTGCTGCGCTCGCTGGACGGCTTCGCCGACGTGCTGCCCCACGCCTTCGACGAGGAGAGCTTCGCCTTCAACGGCACCATCCTGTCGGGCACGCCCGAGCAGGAAGTGCGCTGGAAGCGTGCGGTGGATTACACCGTGAACAGCATCGACGACGAGGTCAGCAAGCTTTACGTCGCCAAATACTTCCCGCCCGAGACCAAGGCGGCCGCCGATGCGCTGGTCAAGAACATCATCGCCGCGATGGGTGAGCGGATCGATCACCTTGACTGGATGAGCGCCGAAACCAAGGTCAAGGCGCATGCCAAGCTCGCGGCGTTCACCCCCAAGATCGGCTATCCGAGCCAGTGGAAGGATTATTCCAACCTCACCGTCACCGCAGGCGACGCATTCGGCAACAACCTGCGCGCCAACCAGTGGAGCCACGATTACAACGTCGGCCATCTCGGCAAGCCGCTGCAGCGCTGGGAATGGGGCATGACCCCGATGACGATCAACGCCTATGCCAACCCTGGCATGGTCGAAATCGTGTTCCCGGCCGCGATCCTGCAGCCGCCGTTCTTCGATCCCAAGGCGGATCCGGCGATCAACTATGGCGGCATCGGCGCGGTGATCGGCCACGAGCTGTCGCATCATTTCGACGATCAGGGTCGTAAATATGATGCCAGCGGCAAGCTCACCGACTGGTGGACCCCCGCCGACGTCGCCGCCTTCACCAAGCGCACCGACCAGCTGGTGGCGGAGTACAACACCTATCAGCCGCTCCCCGGCATGCACGTCAACGGCGGCCTGACGCTGGGCGAGAACACCGCCGATCTCGCCGGGCTGACGGTCGCCTATGACGCCTATCACAAGGCGCTCGGCGGCAAGACCGCGCCGGTGATCGACGGCTTCTCGGGCGACCAGCGCTTCTATCTCGGCTGGGCGCAGGTCTGGCGGCGCAGCTACCGCGAGGCGAACCTGCGCCAGCGCCTGCTGACCGATCCGCACTCGCCCTCCGAGCAGCGCGCCTGGGTCGTGCGCAACCTCGATCCCTGGTATGCCGCCTACAAGCCAAAGCCCGGCGGCAAGATCGTGCTCGCGCCCGACCAGCGCGTGCGGATCTGGTGATGGCAGCGCCCCTTCCGCCGCAGGGCGGGAGGGGCAGCGTTGCTTTGGTACAGGTCGAGCGCAGCCGACCCATCGTGCGGTGCCGCTTGAGCTTACAAGGCCCGAGGGCCGCTCCTCACTCCGTCATCCCAGCGCAAGCTGGGATCTCTTGGAAGAGCGCCGGACAGGAGCCGCAAAAAGATTCCAGCCGTCGCTCGGATGACAATGGAGCAACGAGCTTCCGGACGCCAACCGCTCGCTTCCCGCTGCGTTCGCTTCTAACGCGTCGAAGATGCCTATGGCACGGCGCTCTCCTCACCCCCGATCACCCCGTGGCCAACACCCCTCCACGCACAATAGCTTGACGCCACCGCCTCGCTGATCCGAAGACGATTGGCATGGCTTCGCTCCCGGTGTCCCGCGCTTTAGCGCCCCGGCCCGCCGCCGCGCTGGTTGCGGCCGGCGCGACGCTGGCGGCTGCGTTGCTCGTGTTCCTCCTTGCCGGCAGTGCCGCGTTTGCCGCGGGTTTTCTCGCGACTGGGATGATCGTCATTGGCGCGGCAATCGTATGGCGCATGCTCGCGCCCGCTTCGGTCAACCAGCCCGGCGGCGTCGACTGGGATTTCACCCGGGCGATCGTCCAGGCGAGTGGCGACGCCGTGGCGATCACCGATCGCGCCGGCCGGCTGGTTTGCGCCAACGATCCCTATGAGATCCTGTTCGGCAGCTTCGCCACCCCGCCTGGCCTGCCGCTCGATGGCGAGGGGCCTGCCTCGCTCGCGATCGCCGGCCGCACCGCGTGGCGCGACGGCGAGGCGCAGTTGCGCCACCTGTCCACCAGCGGCGTCAAGCTGTCGGTCCATGTCGTGCGCGCGGGAGACGAGGCGGACATGCTCGTCTGGCGCTTCACCGTGCTCCACGAGGAAGATCTCGCCGCCAGCACCGAACAATTGATCGTGGGCCCTGCCGGCGACCGGCTCGGCGGTGCCGGGGTGATGGCGGCGCTGATCGGGGCCGACGGCCGGATCCGCGCCGCCAACCGCGTGCTGGCGATGCGCGCGCATGGTGGCCAGGGCGCGATCGAGGGCCGCGATTTCGCGCGGCTGCTGATCACCGACAGCCGCGCGCTGGTCCGTTTCGAGCGCGAGGGGCTCGACGGCACACCGCTGCGCGTGCTGCAGATACCGTTCCTCGATGGCGACGACGCGCCCGTGCTCGTCATCCTGCTCGACGACGAGGATACCGCGCCGGCGATCGGCGCCAGCGCCTCGGCCCACGTCCGCAGCCTCGTCAGCCTGATGCCGTTTGGCATGGCGCTGGTCGATCGCGAGGGCCGCTTCCTGCAGATGAACGATTCGTTCGTCCGCGCCGCCGGGGTCGATGCCCATAGTCCGCCGCTCTACCCGGGCGATCTGGTGGTGCGCGAGGACAAGGGCGCGGTCGCCGATGCGATCCGCCGCTTCGCCGGTGGCGCGACCCATTCCAGCGACATGGCCGTCCGCCTCAAGGGCCATCCGGAGGAGCCGGTGGTGCTGACCATCGCCGGCGCCCGCGGCCTCGGCGATGCCTCGGTGCTGCTCAGCCTCAAGGACAATTCGGAGGAATCGCGGCTGAAGCGCGAAGTGGCGCAGGCCACCAAGATGCAGGCGGTCGGCCAGCTTGCCGGCGGCGTCGCGCACGATTTCAACAACATCCTCACCGCGATCATCGGCCATTGCGACCTGATGATGATGCGCCATTCGCCCGGCGACAGCGATTATGACGACATCCAGCAGATCCGCACCAACTCTAATCGCGCGGCGAGCCTCACCCGCCAGTTGCTCGCCTTCTCCCGCCAGCAGACGCTCCACCCGCAGATCCTGCAGCTGCCCGACGTCGTCGCCGAGGTGTCGAGCCTGCTCCGCCGGCTGATGGGCGAGACGGTGCGGCTCGACGTCCACCACGGCCGCGGCCTCGGCGCGGTGCGCGCCGATCCGGGGCAGCTCGAGCAGGTCGTCGTCAATCTCGCGGTCAACGCCCGCGACGCGATGGTCGCGCACAACCCGCAGGGTGGCGGCACGCTGACCATCCAGACCAAGGGCGTCACCGCCGCCGAGGTTCGCGCCATGGCCTCCGACATCCTGCCGGTCGCCGATTATACGGCGCTGATCGTCTCCGACACCGGCGGCGGCATCCCGCCCGAGATCCTGCCCAAGATCTTCGAGCCCTTCTTCACCACCAAGGAGGTCGGCAAGGGCACGGGGCTTGGCCTCTCGACCGTCTACGGTATCGTCAAGCAGTCGGGCGGCTGGATCTTCGCGGATTCGGAGCCGGGGCAGGGGGCGACCTTCAGCATGTACCTGCCGGTCCATGCCGCCGGCATGGCGCCGCGGGTGGCGCCACCGCGGGCCGCGGCCAAGCCGGTGGAGATGTGGGGCACCGGCACCATCCTGCTCGTTGAGGACGAGGACATGGTCCGCGCCGTCGCCGAGCGCGCGCTGACGCGTCAGGGCTATACCGTGCTCACCGCCGAGAATGGCGACGCCGCGCTTGCCTGCCTCGAGGCCCAGGGCCGGCCGGATCTGCTGATCAGCGACGTGGTGATGCCAATCATGGACGGGCCGACCATGGTCCGCGCCGCGCGCGAGCGTTACCCCGATCTGCCGATCATCTTCATGTCTGGCTATGCCGAGGAGCAATTGCGCAAGTCGATCGACCTCGACAATGTCGCCTTTCTGCCCAAGCCCTTCTCGGTCCAGCAGCTCGCCGAGGCCGCCCGCGATGTGCTGGCCGGCCGCTGAACCCTGCCGTGAACAAAAGGTAACCACACGTTAACCAACAAGGTGTTGGCACTGGACATATTTCGTGGATAAGGGCGCCGCTATGCCTTTGCCAACCCGTATCCTCATCGTCGAAGACGAACCCCTGATCGCGATGATGCTGGAGGATTTCCTCGAGGTGCTGGACAAGCAGGCGGTCGGCACCGTCGACACGGTCGCAGCCGCGCTCGAGCGGATCGAGCAGGGCGGGATTGATGCCGCGATCCTCGACGTCAATCTGCGCGGCGGCGAGAAGAGCACGCCGATCGCCGAGGCGCTGGCGTCGCGCGACATTCCCTTCGTGTTCGCGACCGGCGGCAGCGACGACAGCGTTGACGCACAGTTCCGTGGCCGCCCGGTACTCCAGAAGCCGTTCACCATGGACGGCGTCGCCAAGGCGCTCGATAGCTTGCTGTAATCCGTCACCCCGGCGAAAGCTGGGGTCTCCCGCGGTGTCATCCCAGAGATCATCGCCAAAGATCCCGGCGTTTGCCGGAATGACGGCGGGTGGTCGGTCGTGGTGTACAAGCTGGGCCACAAATTCGCCGCAACAGACTTGCGTCTCAAGCCTCCCCAACGCAATAGCCTGTCGCCATGACCCAGTTTGACAAGTCCCGCCTGCCGAGCCGCCATGTCTCGGTGGGGCCAGAGCGTGCCCCGCACCGATCCTATTATTATGCCATGGGCATTGCCGAGGAGGACATCCAGAAGCCCTTCGTCGCGCTCGCCTCGGCCGGCAACAATTCGGCGCCGTGCAACACCACGCTCGATGCCCAGGCCGATGCCGCTCAGGCCGGCGTGATCGCCGGCGGCGGCCTGCCGCGCCGGTTCAACACCATCACCGTCACCGACGGCATCGCCATGGGCCACCAGGGCATGAAGGCATCGCTGGTCAGCCGCGAGGTGATCGCCGATTCGGTTGAACTCTCGGTCCGTGGCCATTGCTATGACGCGCTGGTCGGCTTCGCCGGCTGCGACAAGTCGCTGCCTGGCATGATGATGGCGATGCTCCGCCTCAACGTGCCCTCGATCTTCGTCTATGGTGGCTCGATCCTGCCCGGCCGCTTCCAGAACCGCGACGTCACCGTCGTCGACGTGTTCGAGGTGGTCGGCAAATACGCCGCCGGGGCCTGCCCGCTGTCGGAAGTGCATGAACTCGAGAAGGTCGCCTGTCCCGGTCACGGCGCCTGCGGTGGCCAGTTCACCGCCAACACCATGGCCTGCGTCGGCGAGGCGATCGGCTTGTCGCTGCCCAACAGCAATATGGTGCCCGCACCCTATACCACCCGCGAGCAGATCGCGGTTGCCGCCGGCGCGCAGGTGATGGACGTTATCGCCCGCAATTTGCGCCCGCGCGACATCTGCACCCGCGCCGCCTTCATCAACGCCGCCCGCGTCGTCGCCGCCACCGGCGGCTCGACCAACGCCGCGCTGCATCTGCCGGCGATGGCCAATGAGGCGGGGATCGACTTCGATCTGTTCGACGTCGCCGAGGCGTTCAAGTCGACGCCCTATATCGCCGATCTCAAGCCCGGCGGCCGCTATGTCGCCAAGGACATGTATGAGGCCGGCGGGGTCTACATGCTGATGAAGACCATGCTCGCAGGCGGGTTGCTCGACGGCGACTGCCTGACCGTGACCGGCAAGACGCTCGGCGAGAACATCGACCAGGTTACCTGGAATCCCGACCAGAAGGTGATCTACGACGTCGCCACCCCATTGTCGCCGACCGGCGGCGTCGTTGGCCTGCGTGGCAGCCTCGCCCCCGATGGCGCGATCGTGAAGGTCGCCGGCATGCACCGCCTGCAGTTCGAGGGGCCGGCGCGCTGCTTCGACTGCGAGGAAGATGCCTTTGCGGCCGTTGAGGCGCGCTCGATCCGCGAGGGCGAGGTGCTGGTGATCCGCTACGAAGGGCCGAAGGGCGGACCGGGCATGCGCGAGATGCTGTCCACCACCGCGGCGCTCTATGGCCTTGGCATGGGCGAGAGCGTCGCGCTGATCACCGATGGACGCTTCTCGGGCGGCACCCGCGGTTTCTGCATCGGCCATGTCGGCCCCGAGGCCGCCGAGGGCGGTCCGATCGCGCTGATCGAGGATGGCGACACCATCCGCATCGATGCCGAGGCTGGGACCATCGATCTCGTCGTCGCCGACGATGTCGTCGCCGCACGCAAGGCGGCGTGGACGGCGCGGGTGAACGATTATGGCTCGGGCGCCTTGTGGCGCTATGCGCAGAATGTCGGCCCCGCTTATAAGGGTGCCGTCACTCACCCGGGAGCGCGCGCCGAAACCCATGTCTACGCGGATATCTGACCGGCGCACCGTCGCCCTCCTGATGCCGGGGCTGGTGCTCGCCGCCTGCTCCGGCGCGCCGCAGCAGACCGGCAACAGCCAGGCACTGGCGCAGCGCACGACGGACCAGCGCCACCCCGCAGAGGATGACGCCCGCATCCTCTGCGCCCGTGGCGCGGCGCCGCTCGCGCGCCTCTGCACGATCGACCAGACGCAGACCAGCCGCGGCCTGGTCCTTACCCTGCGCGCCGAGGACGGCGGCTTCCATCGCCTGCTCGTCACCCGCGACGGCCGCGGCGTCGTCGCCGCCGATGGCGCCGAGCCCGCCACGGTCACCGTCCGCGGCGCCGACGGCATCGACGTCGCGATCGGCGCCGATCGCTACCAGCTGCCGGCGACGGTCAAGCGATGATCCTGCTCGCCGGCCAGCCGATCCTCACCGCGGCCGAGATGCGCGCCGCCGAGGCCGCGAGCGGCATCGCCGTCGACGCGCTGATGGCCCGCGCCGGCGCGGCGATCGCCGACGCCGTTCGCCGCCTTGCCGCCGGCGCCGAGGTGCTGATGCTGTGCGGCCCGGGCAACAACGGTGGCGATGGCTATGTTGCCGCGACCCGCTTGGCCGCAGCCGGCGTCGCCGTGCGCGTCGCCGCAGCGGCGCCGCCCCGCAGCGCTGCGGCGGAGCAGGCGCGCGCCGGCTGGACCGGTCCCGTCGAGGCCATCGCCGACGCCGCACCCGCTCCGGTGCTGGTCGACGCGCTGTTCGGCACCGGCCTTGCCCGCCCGCTTGATGACGCGCTCGCCGCCGACCTCCGCCGTCTCGCCGCCGCCGCAAAGCTGGTGATCGCGGTCGACCTGCCGAGCGGCGTGGCGACCGACGATGGTGCGCTGCTCGGCGAACCTCCCAGCTGCCACGTTACGCTGGCGCTCGGCGCGGCGAAGCCCGCTCACCTGCTCCAGCCCGCCGCGCGGTATGCCGGCGCGATCCGCCTGCTCGACATCGGCGTCTCGGCGAAAGCGGCAGCCAAGGTCATCGCCCCGCCATCGCTGGAACAGCCGGGGCCGGACTCGCACAAATACAGCCGCGGCATGGTCGCGGTGGTGCCGGGCAGCATGGCCGGCGCCGGCGAGATGGCGGCAATCGCGTCGCTGCGGGCCGGCGCGGGCTATGCGCTGCTGCTCACCGACACACCCGGCGCGCCGCATGCGATTGTGCGCAAGGCGTTCAACGCCGACGCGCTCGCCAACGACAAGATCGGCGCCGTCGTGATCGGCCCCGGTCTCGGCCGCGACGACGAGGCTGCCCGCCGCGTCGATGCCGCCATCGCCGGCGGCAGGCCGCTGGTGATCGACGGCGACGCGCTGCACATCGTGGACATCGCGCGGATGAGCGGCCACAGCGCCGCGATGATCCTTACCCCCCATGGTGGCGAGTTCGCCGCATTGTTCGGCACGCCGACCACCGACAAGATCACCGCCACCCGCGCTGCCGCCAAGGCCGCCAACGCCGTCGTCATCCACAAGGGCGCCGACACCGTGATCGCCGCACCCGACGGCCGCGTCACCGTTGCCGGCGACGCCAATGACTGGCTCTCCACCGCCGGCAGCGGCGACGTCCTCGCCGGCACCACCGGTGCGATGCTCGCCGTCGGCGGCGATCCCTTCGCCGCGGCAGAGGCGGCGGTGTGGCTCCATGCCGAGGCCGCGCGGCGCAGCGGCGCCGCCTTCCTCGCCGACGATCTGGTCGAGGCGCTGACGCCCGCCCGCGCGTCGCTGTGAGCACGATCATTCGTGTCGCCGCGCGGGGCGACGGCATCACCGCCGATGGCCGCCACGCCGCTTTTTCGGCACCGGGCGACACCCTGACCGAGGAGGGCGCGGTCATCCCCGGCCCGCACCACCAGCTGCCGCCATGCCGCCACTTCCCCACCTGCGGCGGCTGCCAGCTCCAGCATCTCGACGACGAGAGCTACGCCGCCTTCGTCACTGATCGCATCGCGTCTGCACTCGACGCCCAGGGGCTGGCGGCGCCGCTGCGTTCACCGCTGGTGTCGCCGCCGCGCACCCGCCGCCGCGCGACGCTTCACGCCGAAGCCAAGGGCGGCCGCATCCTGCTCGGCTTCTCCGAAGCGCAGAGCCACGCCATCGTCGACATCGTCGAATGCCATATCCTCAGCCCCGAGCTGTTCGCACTGGTCGCGCCGCTGCGCGCGCTGCTTCAGCGGCTTGGCTTCCGTCGTCGCGCCGACATCCACCTGACCCTCGCCGATCAGGGCGCCGACGTGCTCGTCAACGGCCTCAAGGCGGACGGGCTCGAGGCCGCCGAGGCGATCACCGCCTTTTGCAAGCGGCACGGTGTAGCCCGGTTTGCGATCGACGACGGTCTGGGCTCCGAGACGCGCTGGGAGCCGCAGGGCGCGACCATCACGCTGGGCGGCGTGCCCGTCGCGCTGCCGCATGCAGCCTTCCTCCAGGCCACCGCGGAGGGCGAGGCGGCTCTGGTGGCGTCGATGCGGGAGGCGACCGCCGGTGCGGCGACCGTCGCCGATCTGTTTGCCGGCCTCGGCACCTTCGCGCTGGCGCTGCCGACCCGCGTCTACGCCGCCGAGGGCGCGCGCGACGCGATCCTGTCGCTGAAAGCCGCCGCCGCGCTCGCCCAGAAGCCGGTGTTCACCGAGCATCGCGATCTCTATCGCCGGCCGCTGACGGTCGGCGAGCTAGACCGGTTCGGCGCGGTGGTGATCGATCCGCCACGCGCGGGCGCGCGCGACCAGGTCGAGGCGCTGGCCAAGACCCAGTCGCCGATCATCGGCTATGTTTCGTGCAACCCGAGCAGCTTCGCCCGCGATGCCAAGATGCTGGTCGACGGCGGCTGGCGGCTCGACTGGGTCCAGCCGGTCGGCCAGTTCCGCTGGTCGACCCATGTCGAGCTGGCGGCGCGGTTCAGCCGCTGACCGGGCGAATTATAGAGCACCGTCACCCCAGCGAAAGCTGGGGTCTCAAGCGGCTCCTTCCATGCACCACGCGCAAGATCCCAGCTTTCGCTAGGATGACGTATTGGCTCCACGCTCAGCCAAACAGGATCGCCACAGCCTCGTTCCACAAGGCTGGCGAGGCCGCCGCGATCATGCCCCGCCGCAGGTCGCCGACCACATAAGGCTCGCCGTCCGGCCGCTTGACCACGCCGCCCGCCTCATGGACGAACAAGGCGCCGGCAGCATGATCCCACGGCAGGGTGCGCTGGAACAGCACGATGTCATTCTGCCCGAGCACCACGCGTGGATATTGCTCGGCGGCGCAGCGCGGGTTGGGCGCGCACGCTAGCCGCCCTTCGCACCGCCGCTCCATCGCCGCGATCGCGTCGTCGCTCATGAAATAGGTCGCCAGCGCCGCGATCGGCAGCGGTGCGCCGCTCGGCCGGGCGTTCACCCGTTTGCCGTCGATGAACGCACCGTCGCCGAGCGTCGCATGGCACAGCCGGCCGGTCACCGGGTCGAGGATCCACCCGGCCTGGGTGATGCCCTCCTCGACCAGTGCGATCATGATCCCGAACGGCGTGCGGCCGTGCGCATAATTGTTGGTGCCGTCGATCGGATCGACGATCCACACCCGCCCGCGGGTGATACCATCAAGCAGCGTCGGGTCTGCCGCGGTCGCCTCCTCGCCGATCACGCGCGTGTCGGGATCGATCCCGATCAGCCCCGCGGTCAGCCGTTGCTCGCTCTCGCGATCGGCGACGGTGACCAGATCGTCCGGCGCCTTCTCTTCGATGTCGCTCGCAGCGAGGTTGCGGAACGACGGCAGCACGACCTCGTCCGCCACCTGGCGCATCAGCGCCACGACCGCCGCATGGTGACGATGGGCCATCAGCTGCGATAGTCCGCATTGATCGAGATATAGCCGTGGGTCAGGTCGCAGGTCCACACCGTGGCCTGTCCATCGCCGAGGCCGAGATCGACGCCGATCTCCACCTCATGGCCCTTGAGGTGTGCGGTCACCGGCGCCTCGTCATAACCCTCGACCACCAGCCCCTCGCGCGCCACCTCGGTGATGCCGAAGCGGATCGAGAGCTGGTCGCGCTCGGCGGGCTCGCCAGCCTTGCCCACTGCCATCACCACCCGGCCCCAATTTGCGTCCTCGCCGGCAATCGCGGTCTTTACCAGCGGCGAATTGGCGATGCTCATCGCGATCCTGTGCGCGCTGCGATCGCTTTCCGCGCCCGTCACGGCGATCTCGATCAGCTTGGTCGCGCCCTCGCCGTCGCGCACCACCAACAGCGCCAGCTGGTGGCACAGATCGGCAAGCGCCGCAGCAAAGGCATCGGCGCCCGGGCTGTCGCTGCCGGCGATCGGTGCATTGCCAGCAGCGCCGGTCGCAAAAGCCAGCACCGTGTCGCTGGTCGATGTATCGCCATCAACCGTGATGCACGAGAAGGTCGTCGCATTAGCCGCCGCCAGCGCGCCCTGCAGGAAGCCGGGCTCGACCGCGGCGTCGGTGAACACATAGCCGAGCATCGTCGCCATGTCGGGTGCAATCATCCCCGAACCTTTGATGATCCCGACCAGCGTCACGGTGCGGCCGTCGACCACTGCCGTCGTTACCGCGCCCTTGGCATAGGTATCGGTGGTGCCGATCGTCTCGGCCGCCGCCTGCCAGCTGCACGGCGCCGCCGCAAAGGCGGCGTCGAGCCCGGCTTCGGCCTTGTCGATCGGCAGCGGCACGCCGATCACCCCGGTAGAGGAGACGAACACGTCGGACGGCTGGCAGCCGAGCTGCTGCGCCGTGCGTGCCGCGATCGCCTCCACGGCGGCGCGGCCGCGCGCACCGGTAAAGGCATTGGCATTGCCCGCGTTCACCACCAGCGCGCGCGCGGTGCCCAGCGTCAGCGCCTTGCGGCACCATTCCACCTCGGGCGAGGGGCATTTGCTCTGGGTCAGCACGCCGGCGACGGTGGTCCCCTCGGCGAGCTCGACGAAGGTTAGGTCGCAACGATCCCACGCCTTGTAGCGCGCGCGGGCGACATACGGCGTCACCCCGGCGATCGAGGGCAGGTCGGGGAAGCGCGCGGGCGCGAGCGGGGAGGGGGTGGACATGGGGATGCGCTACAGAAGCGGCCGCGGCGCATCAACGGCATTGGCGTGACACTGTGCGCGCGTAATGCTGGATTTATCCTGCCGCGCCCCCTATCGAGCGGCAGGATGGCCTGAAAAGCCGATCGGGGACCTTGCTTGAACCTGCTGTTGCTTCTCTCCGCGTTGCTCTCCGCCCTTACCGGGGCGGGATCGGTGGCGCGCGGGCCGGCGGCGGCGCATGCGGTCAGCGCCGCGGCGGTTTGCGTTCAGGCGGCCAAAGCGGTCCAGGTCGCCAGCCGGCCGGTGCAGCCGCTGGCAACGCTCGGTGCCGTTGCCGGGTCGGCAGTGGCGGCCCAGGCGCTGGTGCTGGTCGCCGCTCACCCGCTTTATGCGAGCCGCCGGCGCGTTTAGCGCCAGGCGCTTCTTCTTCCGGACTGCGGTCCGCGTTGCGTCGGCGGTCGCCGACCCCATCTTCAGATCACTTGCAGCAGCGCGCCCAACGACGGTGCGCGCGCGCCTCATTTTCAGGAACATGCCCATGCTCGGCGGCTTTGCCAAATCGCTGTTCGGTTCGTCCAACGACCGCTACGTCAAGTCCCTCAATCCGATTCTCGCCAAGATCCAGGGCTTCGAGCCGGCGCTCCAGGCGATGAGTAACGAGCAGCTCGCCAACCAGACCGCGGTGTTCCGCGAGCGGCTGGCGAACGGCACCAAGATCGACGATCTCCTTCCCGAGGCGTTTGCCACGGTGCGCGAGGCCGGCGTGCGCGTGCTCGGGATGCGCCACTTCGACGTGCAGATGATTGGCGGCATCGTCCTCCACCGCGGCGAGATCGCCGAGATGCGCACCGGCGAGGGCAAGACGCTGGTGGCGACGCTCGCCACCTATCTCAATGCGCTGCCGGGCGACGGCGTCCACGTCATCACCGTCAACGACTATCTCGCCGCGCGCGACGCCGAGTGGATGGGCCAGATCTACCGCTTCCTCGGCCTCACCGTTGGCGTGATCATCCCCAACCTCACCGACGAGCAGCGCCGTGCAGCCTATGCCGCGGACATCACCTACGGCACCAACAACGAGTTCGGCTTCGACTATCTGCGCGACAACATGAAGTATGAGCGCGCTTCGATGGTCCAGCGCGCCTTCGCCATGGCGATCGTCGACGAGGTCGATTCGGTGCTCATCGACGAGGCGCGCACGCCGCTGATCATCTCGGGGCCGACCGACGACAAGTCGGACCTCTATCTCGGGGTTGACGCGATCGTGAAGCAGCTCGCCGACGAGGATTACGAGAAGGACGAGAAGCAGAAGTCGATCATCCTCACCGAGGACGGCACCGAGCGCGCCGAGCGGCTGCTCGAGGCGGCCGGGCTGCTGCAGGGTGCCAATCTCTACGATTTCGAGAACACCCAGGTGGTCCACCACCTCAACCAGGCGCTGCGCGCCAACATGATGTTCAAGCGTAACACCGATTACATCGTCAAGGACGGCAAGGTCGTCATCATCGACGAGTTCACCGGCCGGATGATGGACGGGCGTCGCTGGTCGGACGGCCTGCACCAGGCGGTCGAGGCCAAGGAGGGGGTGACGATCGAGCCCGAGAACCAGACCATGGCCTCGATCACCTTCCAGAACTATTTCCGCATGTACCCCAAGCTGTCGGGGATGACCGGCACCGCCGCCACCGAGGCCGCGGAATTCTTCGACATCTACAAGATGAACGTCGTCACCATCCCGACCAACGTCACCGTCAAGCGGGTCGACGAGGAGGACGAGTTCTACAAGGACACGCAGGACAAGTTCCGCGCCATCGCCAAGCGCATCCGCACCCATGCCGAGCAGGGACAGCCGGTGCTGGTCGGCACCGTGTCGATCGAAAAGTCGGAGCTGCTCTCGGAGTTCCTCCAGCAGGAGGGCGTCGACCACAAGGTGCTCAACGCCAAGTTCCACGAGATGGAGGCGCACATCGTCGCGCAGGCCGGTCGCAAGTCGGCGGTGACGATCGCGACCAACATGGCCGGCCGCGGCACCGACATCAAGCTCGGCGGTAACCTCGAGTTCCGCATGCTCGACGAGCATCCCGAGCTGGTCGAGGGCACGCCGGACTATGAGGAAAAGGCCGCGCTGATCCGTGACGAGATCGAGGTCGAGAAGCAGGAAGTGCTCGCCGCCGGCGGGCTGTTCGTGCTCGGCACCGAGCGCCACGAGAGCCGCCGCATCGACAACCAGCTGCGCGGCCGTTCGGGTCGCCAGGGCGATCCCGGCCTGTCGCGCTTCTACCTCAGCCTCGACGACGATCTGCTGCGCATCTTCGGGCCGGACACGCTGTTCGCCAAGATGATGCGCAACAACATCGAGGATGGCGAGGCGATCGGCTCCAAGTGGCTCAGCAAGGCGATCGAGACCGCGCAGCGCAAGGTGGAGGCGCGCAACTACGACATCCGCAAGCAGGTCGTCGAATATGATGATGTGATGAACGACCAGCGCAAGGTGATCTACGAGCAGCGCGCTGACATCATGGATGCCGATGCGGTCGGCGACGTGGTCAGCGACATGCGTGCCGAGACAGTCAACGTCATCGTCGGCGAGGCCTGCCCGCCCAACTCCTACCCCGAGCAATGGGATGTCGCGGCAATGAAGGAGCAGCTCACCGAGGTGCTCGGCCTCGAGCTGCCGGTCGACGACTGGCTCACCGAGGAGTCGATCGATCCCGAGGTGGTCGAGGAGCGGGTCCGCGAGCAGGCCGACGCGCTGATCGCCACCAAGTCCGCCGAGCTCGAGCCCGAGACCTGGACGCAGGTGGAGAAGTCGATCCTGCTCCAGAACCTCGACCACCACTGGAAGGAGCATCTCGCCACGCTCGATGCGCTGCGCCAGGTCGTCCATCTGCGCGCCTATGCGCAGAAGACGCCGATCAACGAGTATAAGCAGGAGGCGTTCTCGCTGTTTCAGCGCATGCTCGATTCGATCCGGATCGACGTCACCAAGACCATAGCGCATGCGCAATTCTCGATGCAGGCGGCGCCCGAACTGCCCGAGCTGCCGGACTTCATCACCACCCATTTCGACCCGTTCACCGGCGACGACGATTCGGCGGACATCGATGCCGGCACCATGGGCCGCATCACCACCCAGCTGCCGCCGATGCAGATCATCCGCCCCGAGGAACCAGACCTCGGCGACAATCCCGAGCATTGGGAAGGCCGGGTCAATCGCAACGCGCCATGCCCGTGCGGCTCGGGGCGCAAGTACAAGCACTGCCATGGCGCGGTGACGGCCTGAGCCGAGGCAGCAAAAAAGGGGCCGGATCGCGCGCTGCGATCCGGCCCCTTTTTTTGTCTGTCATCCAGCAACCGCCCGGGTGTGAGGCGGCGGCGCTGTGCCGCCGCCTCAAGGTCCGTGTTACTTCGGCAGCACCACGCTCGGCCCGATGCTGTCGACCACCGCGCGGGCGTTGAACGCGCGCAGATTGTCCTTGGGAATCGGGCCCTTGCGCATCACGATCTCTGCGCTTGCCTCGTAGCGGTCGATGGTGCGGATATCGAAATCGTCGCCCCATGGGCCAAAGCCGCCGCCGAAGCCGCCGCCAAAACCGGGTCCCCAGCTGCGCCAGCCGAAGCCACGGCCGTAATAGCGCCACGACGGGCCCCAATAGCCACCGAAGCCGCCATAGCCCCACGGCCCGCCGAGACCCGGCGTGCTGTAGGTGCGCGACTGCAGATCGGTGTCGCGATTGGCCATCAGGAAGTAATCGTTGCCGCTCTGCAGCGTCAGCTCGGCCGAGCGGAACAGCAGGTAGCGCTCCACCGTGTCACGCGAAGTGACGCTGTTGCCGGCAAAGGTCACCAGGTAGCGGCCCGGCTCGACCTGGCGCTCGCTGTAGCCGGTGCGATTGAAGCCCTGCCCGGTGGCGGGGCGGTACGTCGTCTCGGTCGCGCAACCGGCGACCATCAGGGTGCTCGCGGCCAGCGCCGCAATCACAGCCTTTCGGCCAAGATCCATCATCTGTCCTGTCTCCATTCGCGGCGAATGCGGCGAACTGAGCCGCTTGTACCGTTGAACAGTGGAACGAGCGATGAACAAGTTGGCTCCGTGACCAACTTGTCACGAACGCGTTCCTCCCGCCGTCAGCGGCGTCCGCTCATTTCCGCCCCCGCCTGCGCGTCGAACCGCACGTTGACCAGCACCGCCAGCAGCGAGATCGCAGTCACCGCCCAGAATGCCGCCGAGAAGTCGGCAAAGGCCGGCACGGTCCGGCCCGCCAAGCTCATTGACGCATGCAGCGCGGTCGCGCCGATGCAGATGCCGAGCGACAGCATCAGCTGCTGGAAGGTCGAATAGAAACTGGTGGCGACGCTCATCCGCTCCTTGCCGATCTCGTCATAGGCGATGGTGTTGTAGGCGGTGAACTGGAACGACATCAGGAAGCCCGAGACCACCATAACCGCGAACACGGCGGGCAGCGGCCAGCCGGGGCGGAACAGCCCGCAGCAGGCATAAGCGGCGGTGCCGAGCAGTCCCATCACCACCAGGCTGTTGCGGAAGCCGAACCGGCGCAGGATCCGCCGCGCCATGCCCTTCATCCCGAACGAGCCGATCGCGGTGCCGACCGTCATCAGCCCGCTGTGCGCGGCGCTGAGGCCGAAGCCCAATTGCATCATCAGCGGCAGCAGAAAGGGCTGCGCGCCCTGGGTGATGCGGGTCAGCGAGCCGCCGATCACCGACAGGCTGAACGAGGGCACCCGCATCAGCGATACGTCGAGGATCGGATGCGCCGAGCGCTTGGCGTGGCGCAGGTAGAGCGCGCCCACCAGCGCCCCGCCGCCGATCAGCGCTGCTGCCAACCCGCCCTCGCCGGAGCGGCTCGCCATCTCGAAGCCCGACAGCAGGCCGCCGAGCGCCACGCCCGACAGCAGGAACCCCGGCAGGTCGAACGGATGGACGACATCCTCGCGGATGTCGGCGATGAACCGGCCGACCAGCACGATGCCGGCGAGCCCGATCGGCAGGTTGAGCCAGAAGATCCAGCGCCAGTCGAGATAGGTGACGATGAACCCGCCGACTGGCGGGCCGACGATCGGCCCGATTAGCGCCGGCATGATCAGCCACGACATCGCCGAGACCATGTCGCGTTTCGCGACCGAGCGCAGCAGCACCAGCCGCCCGACCGGCATCATCATCGCGCCGCCGATGCCCTGCACGAAGCGTGCGAGCACCATCAGCGGCAGCGTCGGTGCGAGGCCACAGGCGAGCGAGCCGAGCATGAACAAGGCGATCGCGGCGCGGAACACCGGCCGCGCGCCGAACCGGTCCGCCATCGTGCCCGAGGCCGGGATGAAGATCGCGAGCGCGAGCAGATAGGAGGTGAGCGCGATGCTCATCTCGGGCGCGCGCACGCCGAAATCGCGCGCCATCGTCGGCAGCGCGGTGGCGAGCACGGTGGCGTCGAGATTTTCCATGAACATCGCGCAGGCGATGATCAGCGCGACGGTGCGATAATTGGCGCCAGGCGCCGGCTCGTCGGGATGGTCGGTGGTCTGCGCGATGTCGTTGCCCGCCGGCACGATGCCGTCGCGCACCTCGGCGTTGACCGAGGCGATCCCCCGCCGCCTCGGCCGCAGCAGGATGCGGGGGTCGAGGGCGGCGGGAAGATGGAATTGCATGGGAGCGTGTTCGACTTTCGTGGCGGGTCTCAGACCCCTCCCGTGCCGCATCCCGTCTGCCGCAGGCGTCCGACGCCCGCTATATAGGTGTGATTGGCTGACATTTCGACCCTTGCTCCGCCACGTCGGCGCGATGGCCGCGTGGCGGAGCAAGTGTTGACTGGTCGATCAGAAGCGCATGTGAGCGCCGGCCGAGAACACGAACGCATGCGCGTCTTCGAGCGTGCCGTTGGTCCGCACCACCGTCTGCGCCGCGGTGCCGACATAAGCGGCGCTCAGGCGATCGATCGAGGCATTGTCGAAGTCGATGTAATTGGCGGCAAGATCGATGCCGATGTGGCTGGTGAGATCGAAGGTGCCGCCGACCGCGTAGTTCCAGCGATTGGCATCGGGCACGCGCGCATCGCGCAGGCCATTCTGCGTCGGGGTGGTGGCATGCTGCACGCCGGTGCGCAGCGTCACCCGCGGCGACACGGCATAGTCGAGACCACCGGCGAGGCTCCAGCTGTCGCGATAATTCTCGGGCAGCGCGGTGTTGAGCGGCGCGCCGAGCTGGATCGCCTCGAACTTGCTCCAGTTATAGCGCACCGCCTGGGCGTTGAGCGTCAGCGCGTTGGTCGCCTTGATGCGGCCGGCGACGATGGTCTGCGCGGGCGTGTAGAAGCTCGCCTCGATGCCCGACAATGTGGTGTTCTGGCCCGCCAGCGGGCCGAGCAGCCCGGCGATGGTGAGGTCGCCCTTCAGCGTGTGCTCGATGCGCGACTTGTAGCTGACGCCGACCGTCGCCCAGCTGTTGTGCATCTGCATGCCCGCGGTCCAGCCGAGATCCCAGCCGTCGCCTTCCAGCTTCTGGCTGCCGTCGGGCAGCAGCGGGCTGAGGTTGGGCAGGGCGTTGCCGAGGCTGGCATAGACATGCTCGACATTGGCGCCGCCGCCGACGCGCAGCCAGTCGGTCACCGCGACGGCGATCGAGGGCTGGATGTCGATGGTCTGCAGCTTGGTGCGATCGGCGCTGTAGCGCGCCCAGCTGTTCGCCTCATAGTCGGTGGTGAAGCTGTACGGCGAGGTCACCGCCAGGCCGACCGCGACGCGGTCGCCGAACGGCACCGCGATCGCGCCCGAGGGCAGCACGCCGTTGTTGATCGGGTTCTTCGACACGGCGTTGCCGCCGACCGCTGCCGCTGCCTGGCCCGGGCGCGCGATCACCGTGCCATTGTCCACCACCTTGCCGCGCGGCAGGATCGCCGATGCGTTGATCGCCGCCTCGGCGTGATCCATGCCGGCGATCGCCGCGGGGTTCCACCACAGCGACTGCGGGCCGGTATCGGCGCCTTCACCCGAGAAGGCACGGCCGGCACCGCGCGCCGACTGCTCCTGCAGGTAGAAGGCCTGGGCATGAGCGACGCCGGCAAAGGCGAACGAGCCGATGAGGGCGGAAGCGAGCAGCGGGGCCTTGGTGCGGAAAGACATGAAGGATCGTCCTGACGATTGAAGGAATGGAAAAGGGCGCGCGCGCCTCAGCGCACGCGGGTCCAGGTCTGGGTCTTGCAGAGCGGGAAGAACACGCAGCCGCGGATCTTGAGATGATCGCTGTCGATCGGCGTCACCTTGGCGGTGTAGGTCTTGCCGTCATCGGCATTGTAGATCTTGCCGCCGGTCCACTCGCCGTTGCCCGCGGTGAAGCCGCTGATGATCATCAGACCCTTGAGCGGCCGGTTGCGCAGGCTCGGCTCGGCGTTCTTGATGTCCTTGAGCCCCGGATTGGTGCGCAGCAGCTCGGAGGTGACGAGGCGGCCGCAGATCGACGGGCCGCAGCGCTGGATCTCGACCACGCCGTTGCGGGTCTCGGTCTTCCAGGTGCCGATCGCGGTGTCGTTAGACGGGGCAGGGGCGGGGGCGAGGCCCGCCAGCAAGGCGCCCAGCAGCAACAGGGACATATACGCTCCTCTCCACTATGCCCGCCGTCCGTGACGGGCGAGTTGGTTATCGTGGCGCCGCATTCGTGCGGTCACCGATTATCATTGTTACGTCAGCCTGGCGCCGTAAGGGCGAACCACTTGCCGTATACGTAAGTAGTTCGCCCCTACTTGGCCGGGCTGTGGTGTCAACCCCTCCGTCGTCCCGGGCTCGGCCCAGGATGACGATCAGAATGCCTCGATCGGCAGCGCCATGGTCGATCGCTTGCCCGACTTGATCGCCAGGAACGCCGCGGTCGCCTGAGGCAGCACGCGATCGAAGAAAAAGCCGGCAGTGGCGAGCTTGGCTTTGTAGAAATCCGCCTCGGTGTCGCCGCTGGCGAGCTTAGCGGTGGCGATCCGCGCCGCCTTGAGGAAGCAATAACCCATCCCGACCAGCCCCATCAGCCGCAGATAGTCGGTCGCCGCGGCACCGGCCTCCTCGGGATCCTTCATGCCCTTCTGCGCGATCATGCCGGTCGACAGCTGCAGCGCGCCGAACGCCTGCTGCAGCCCGCCGGTGAAGGCGCCCAGTGCCTTGTCCTGCATCACCGCCGGATCACCGGTCATCTCCTCGACCAGGTTGGACACCGCATGGAAGAACGGCCGGAGCTGGCGGCCCATGTGCGCGGGCATCTTGCGCCCGACCAGGTCGAGCGCCTGGATGCCGTTGGTGCCCTCGTAGATCTGGGTGATGCGTGCATCGCGCACGAACTGCTCCACCCCGGACTCGCGGATATAGCCATGGCCGCCGTGGACCTGGACGCCGTGGTTCGCCGCCTCGAAGGCGAGATCGGTGAACAGCGCCTTCACCACCGGCGTGACGAGCGCGACGAAGTCCGCGGCGCGCGCCTTGAGCTCGGGATCGTCGGCGTGCTTCTCGGCATCGAGCGCCAACGCCGCCCATTGGCCGAGCGCGCGGCAGCCTTCGGCATAGACGCGCATCGTCATCAGGCTGCGCCGCACGTCGGGATGGACGATGATCGGGTCGGCGGCGAGCTCGGGGCGGGCGGCCCCGCCGAGCGCACGGCCCTGGAGGCGGTCCTTGGCGTAGGCGACCGCCGATTGATAGGCGATCTCGTTGATGCCGAGGCCCTGGATGCCGACCGACACCCGCTCGGTGTTCATCATCGTGAACATCGCGGCGAGGCCCTTGCCCGCCTCGCCGACCAGCCAGCCGCGCGAGCCCTCGAACACCATCTGGCAGGTCGCCGAGCCCTTGAGCCCCATCTTGTGCTCGAGCCCGGCGACCGAGACGCCGTTCGACGCGCCGACCGAGCCATCGTCGTTGGACAGATATTTCGGCACCACGAACAGGCTGATCCCGCGTACGCCCTTGGCCGCGTCGGGTAGCCGCGCGAGCACCAGGTGGATGACGTTGTCGGTGAGATCATGGTCGCCCGACGAGATGAAGATCTTGGCGCCGTCGACCAGGTAGCTGCCGTCGTCCTGCGGCACCGCCTTGGTGCGCAGCAGGCCAAGATCGGTGCCGCAATGCGATTCGGTGAGGCACATCGTCCCCGCCCATTCGCCGCTCACCATCTTGGGCAGATAGGCCTGCTTGATGTCTTCGGAGGCATGGCCCTCGATCGCCGTCGTCGCGCCATGGGTAAGGCCGGGGTAGAGGCTGAACGACAGATTGGTCGCGCAGATCATCTCCTCGACCAGCTTGTTGACCGTCTCGGGCAGGCCTTGACCACCCCATTCCGGTGGCGAGGCGAGTGCCGCCCAGCCGCCCTCGCGAAACTGGTCATAGGCGGCCTTGAAGCCCGTTGGCGTGCGCACCACGCCATTCTCGAGGGTGCAGCCCTCCAGATCGCCGCTGGCGTTGAGCGGCAGCAGGATATCCTGCGCCATCCGCGCGGCTTCCTCGAGCACCGCGTCGAGCAGGTCGGGGGTGAACTCGGCATGCGCGGGCAGGCCGGCGAACTGGTCGTCCGCGAACAGTTCGTGGAGCACGAAGCGCATGTCGCGCAAAGGGGCGGTATAGACTTGCATCTCAGTCAGTCCTCGTATGCGGTCGCCCGACCACCGTTCGCCCTGAGCCTGTCGAAGGGCATGAGACTCATCGTGCTTCGACGGGCTGAGCACGAACGGATGGGGAGGCGGGTCCGATCAGTTCCGAAGCGGCTTGCCGGTCTCGAGCATATGCTCGACCCGCGCCTGGGTGCGGCTGTCCTTGACCGACGCCATGAACGCCTGCCGCTCGAGCTTGAGCAGCTGGTCCTCGGTGACGGTGTCGACCAGATCGGCCTCGCCCCCGGTCAGCACCTGCGCCAGCCGCTCGGCGACCACTTCGTCGTAAGCGGTGGCGATGCCCTTCTTGCGGAAGTCGCGTACCACCCCGGCGATGCCGACGCGGCCGCTCTCGCCCGGCAGGCGGAAGGTCGGCTTTTCGGGCGCCGCATAGCCGTCGACCAACGACAATGCCTTGGCCTTGGCGTCCGCGAGCAGCCGGTCGCGGTTCATGGTGATGCCGTCGGCAGGGCGCAGGAAGCCCATCTCCTTGGCCTCGGCGGCGGATTTGCTGACCTGCGCGGTCGAGATCAGCTCGAACGCCTTGGCCACCGCCGGCATCGGCCCCTTGGGCATCAGCGGCGACTTGACGAAGCGGTCGATCATCTCGCCATGGCCGCCCCAGCCGGGCACCAGCCCGACGCCGGCCTCGACCAGCCCGATGTAGCTTTCGGCATGCGCCTGGATCGCATCGGCATGGAGCAGGATCTCGCACCCTCCGCCCAGCGCCATCCCCGCCGGCGCCGCGACCACCGGGAAAGGCGCGTACTTCAGCGCTTTATAGGCCGCCTGGCCACCCGCGATCAGCTTGTCGACCTCGCCCCAGGCGGCGATGTTGACCGCAAACATGGCGAGCCCGAGGTTGGCGCCCGCCGAAAAGTTCGAGCCCTCGTTATAGACCACCAGCGCCTTATACTGCGCCTTCACCAGCGGGATCGCCTTCTGGATCAGCTGGATGACAGCCTCGTCGAGCGCGTTCATCTTGGCGGTGAATTCCAGCGCGACGACACCGTCGCCGACATCCCATAGCGCCGCCGAGCCGTTCTTGAGCAGCGGCTCCGCCCCGCGCTTAATGTCCTCGAGCAGCACCACGCCGGCGCTGCGCACCACGTCGCGATACTCGCCGTCGAGCCCGAGGAACTGGCGCTTGCCACTCTCGATCCGGTAGAACGGCCGCTCACCCGCGGTTGCCAGGATCGCCGGCACCGCGCGTCCCTCGGCCGCGAGCCGCCCGGCGAGCTTGCCCGGCCCCAATTGGTCGATCAGCTCGAACGGCCCGAACTTCCAGTTATAGCCAAGCTTCATCGCGTCATCGATCGCGACGACATCGTCCGCCGCCTCGCCGACCAGCATCGCCGCATAGCTGAGCACCTTGCCGAGGATCTCCCAGGCATAGGCGCCGGTCTTGCCCGGCGCGGCGACCAGCGCGGCGAGGTTCTTCTCGGCGGCCGACGCGAGCCGCTCGGGCTTCTTCTCGGGACGATACTCGCCGGTGGCGAGGTCGAGCGACAGCTTGGTCTTGCTGCCATCGGCGCCCCGATCGAGTCGGTAGAAGCCGCCCTTGCCCTTGCGGCCGGTGAAGCCCTCGGCGATCATCCGATCGACCAGCGGCAGCGGCCGCACCGTCTCGAAATAGGGGTCGCCCTGCGGCAGGGTGGAGGACAGGCTCTTGGCGAGCAGCGGCATCAGATCGACGCCGACCAGGTCGATCAGCCCGAAGATTCCGGTCTTGGGCACGCCCATCGGCCGGCCGCCGATCTGGTCGGCCTCCTCGATCGTCAGCCCCTGATCAATCGCCGCGTTGATCGCAACCGCCAGCCAATAGGTGCCGATCCGGTTGGCGATGAAGCCTGGCGTGTCCTTGGCGCGGACGATACGCTTGCCCATGAACCGGTCGACGAAATCCTCGACCCGCTCGGCCACCGCCGCATCGGTGTGCGCGCCACGGACGATCTCGATCAGCCGCATGTAGCGCGGCGGATTGAAGAAATGGGTGATCAGGAAATCGGCCTTGAACTGGTCCGATCGCCCTTCCACCAGATGACCCAGGGGGATCGTCGAGGTGTTCGAGGACACCGCGGTGCCCGGCCGCTTGAGCGCCTCGAGCTTGGCGTAGAGCGCCTGCTTGATGTCGAGCCGCTCGACGATCGCCTCGACGATCCAGTCGCATTCAGCAACGCGCGCCAGATGGTCGTCGATGTTGCCGGTCTCGACCAGCTTCGCCGCGCCTTTGGACATGAACGGCGCCGGCTGGGTCTTGAGCATCTTGGCGACCGCACCCTTGGCCACCGCGTCGCGATCGTCACCCTCCTTGGCGACGATATCGAGCAGCAGCACCGGGATGCCGGCATTGGCGACCTGCGCGGCGATGCCGGCGCCCATCACGCCGGCCCCGATCACGCACACCTTTTTGATGGGATCGCTCATGTTATGCGCGCTCCAGCACCGTGGCGATGCCCTGGCCGCCACCGATGCACTGCGTGGCGAGCGCATAGCGGCCGCCCTCGCGCTCGAGCAGCGCCGCCGCCTTGCCGACGATCCGCGCACCGGTGGCGCCGAGCGGATGGCCGATCGCGATCGCGCCGCCGTCGATGTTGATCGTCTCGTCCTTGAGGCCGAGGTCGCGGATGCAGGCAATCGCCTGGCTCGCGAACGCCTCGTTGATCTCGACCACGTCGAGATCGGCTACCGTCAGCCCGGCGCGCTCGAGCGCCTTCTTCGACGCGCTGATCGGCCCGAGGCCCATCGTCTCGGGCTCGATTCCCGAGATGCCGATCGACTTGATCCGGGCAAGGATGGTGAGGCCGTGCTTCACCGCAAAATCCTCGGAGGTCACCAGCACCGCCGATGCGCCGTCGGTCAGCGGCGACGAGGTGCCCGCGGTCACCGACCCGTCGAGGCTGAACGCCGGCTTCAACGCGCCGAGCGCCTCGACATTGGTGTCGGGGCGGATCGTGCCATCCTGAATGACGGTGCCGGTCTTGGTGGTGATCGGTACGATCTCGTCGGTCAGCCGGCCCAACTCGCGCGCGGCGGCGGCCTTCTGCTGACTCTTTACCGCGAACGCATCCTGTTCGCCGCGGGTGATCTGATATTTGGTCGCGACATTCTCGGCGGTGTCGCCCATGCCCATATAGGCGCCGGCATTCTTCTTCGCGAGCACCGGGCTGGGCAGGGGATTGTAGCCGCCCATCGGCACCCGGCTCATCGATTCGAGACCGGCGCAGATGAACGCCTCGCCGGCGCCGAGCTGGATCTGGCCCATCGCGATGTGGATCGCGCTCATCGACGAGCCGCAGAAGCGGTTCACCGTCATGCCGCCCACCGACAGCGGCAGGTCGGCGAGCAGGCCGATCATCCGCGCGACGTTGAGGCCCTGTTCGCCCTCGGGAAAGGCGCAGCCGAGGATGATGTCCTCGATCGCCGCCGGATCCACCTTGGTCTTGTCGAGCAGCCCGCGAATCACCTGCGCGGCGAGATCGTCGGGGCGGACCCGGGCGAGATCGCCCTTGCCCGCAAGGTGGAAGGGCGAGCGGGCGTAGCCGGCGATGACGACGTTGGTCATGAAATCCTCTCTCAACTGACCGCCCGTGACCACTAGGCCTTGCGGGCTACCGTATAGGTGCGATAGTTTCCCAATACGTCAAGGCCGGGCCGCCGACAATATGCCCGGTGATAATGGAGAGGATCGAGCATGATCGGCAACCGTCATGGGTGACCAGCGTCCGGCGATGGATGACGCCGCACCGGCCGGCACCAGCCCCACCTTCACGGTGGAAAACCTCACGAATTTAGCGGTCGATGCGGCCACCGACGCTACGGCACCGCTGGCGATCAAGGTCGGCGTGCCCTTGCCGTCGCGGCCGCGGTTGCTCGGCGATCTGCTCGCCGACTCGGTGAGCAGGTTCGCCGATCGCCCCGCGATCGACTTCATGGGCAGCATCACCAGCTATGGCCAATTGGGCGAGGCGGTCCTCCATGCCACCCGCGGGCTGCAGGATCTCGGCGTCAAGCCGGGCACCCGCGTCGCGCTATGCCTGCCCAACACGCCTTATTATCCGATCGCCTATTTCGCGACGCTCGCGGCGGGCGGCATCGTCGTCAACGTCAACCCGCTCTATGTCGAGCGTGAACTCAACCATCTGCTCGCCGACTCGGGCGCCGAGATCATCCTCACCTGCGACATCGCCGAGATCCACGCCCGCGTGGTCAAGGCCGCGGCAGATAATGGCTTGCGCCATGTCGTTACTTGCCCAATCGCCGATGTGTTGCCGCCGCTCAAGCGCTTCGCCTATCGCATCGTCAAGCGCCGCGAGATTGCGCATCCGCCGCGCGACGCGGTGCATCTGCCCTTCACCGCCTTGCTCGCCAATGACGGCAAGCCTGCGCCGGTCACGGTCGCGCCCGACGATGTCGCCGTGCTTCAATATACCGGCGGCACCACCGGGCTGCCCAAGGCGGCGATGCTCAGCCACGCCAATCTTGTCGCCAACACTGATGCGATGGTGATTCATGTCGGTGGCGAGAGCGACGAGCAGGATCGCGTGCTCGGTGTGCTGCCGCTGTTCCACGTCTTCGCGCTCACCAACGTGCTCAATTTCGCAATGCGCACCGGCGCCGAGATGATCCTGCTGCCGCGCTTCGATCTCAAGCAGCTGCTCGCCACGCTGAAGCGTACCCGGCCGACCTATTTCCCCGCGGTGCCGACCATCTACAATGCGCTGAACGGCGTCGCCGAGAAGCAGACGCTCGATCTCTCCTCGATCAAGGTGTGCATTTCGGGCGGCGCACCGCTGCCGCAGGAGGTCCGCCAAGCGTTCGAGACCTTTACTGGCGCCAAGCTGGTCGAGGGCTATGGCCTGTCGGAAGCTTCGCCAATCATCACCTGCAACCCGTTCGAGGGGATCAACAAGAAGGGCTCGGCCGGGCTGCCGTTCCCCGGCACCACCATCGAGATCCGCGATCGCGAGGATCCCACCCGGATCATGCCCGCCGGCGAGAAGGGCGAGATCTGCGCGCGCGGCCCCCAGGTGATGCAGGGCTATTGGCTGAAGCCCGACGAGACCGATGCGGCATTTGTCGATGGCGCGCTGCGCACCGGCGATGTCGGCTATCTCGACGCCGACGGCTATCTGTTCCTGGTCGACCGGATCAAGGACATGATCCTGTGCGGTGGCTACAACGTCTATCCGCGGATCATCGAGGAAGCGCTGTACGAGCACCCGGCGGTGGTCGAGGTGGTGGTGATCGGTGTGCCCGACAAATATCGGGGGCAAAGCCCCAAGGCGTTCGTCACCTTGTCGTCGCCCGATGCCGCCACGCCCGACAGCCTGCGTGACTTCCTCCGCGACAAGATCAGCAAGATCGAGCTTCCGCGCGAGATCGAGATCCGCGACAGCCTGCCCAAGACGTTGATCGGCAAGCTGTCCAAGAAGGAGCTGGTCGAGGAAGAACTCGCCAAGGCGGCGTCATAAACGGCGTGGGGGAAGGGCAGGCTATGGACGAGGGCGCCGATCTGAAGGGCATCCAGGAGGTCGCCGATTTTCTCGGCGTCACGCCGCGGACGCTGCGCTTCTACGAGGACAAGGGGCTGATCGAGCCGTGCCGGATCGGCACCACGCGGGTGTATCGCCGCCGCGAGGTCGCGCGCATGCAGCTCATCCTGCGCGGCAAGCGGCTCGGCTTTTCGCTCAAGGACATCGAGGAGTTCCTCGACCTCTACGATGCCGATCCGCAGCACCTCGAACAGATGCGCGCGCTCGCCGCGCGCTGCCGCGAGCGCATCGTCGAGTTCGAGCAGCACCGCATCGCGCTCGACCAGACCATCGCCGAGCTCGCCAAGATCGAAGCCGAGGCGCTGGAGCGTGTCCGTTCCGATGGCCACGCGGCGAGGAAGGCGGCGAGCGGCTGACCGGTCCGCCGCCACACTCGTCATCCTCAACTCGTTTCAGCATCCATGGCCCGTCACTGCCGGCAAGCGCGGGCGATGTGCAGGCCCTGGATGCTGAAACAAGTTCAGCAGGACGGGCAGAGAGGCTAGGCTCCCGCGATTGATCACGATGGCGAAAGCTTCACGATGCGTACGCGCCTCAGCATCTGCGCCCGCAAACAGCGCTATGCGACCGCGGCGGATGCGCTGATCGTCGCCCGCGCGGCCGCTTATCCGCTGCGCCCCTACCGATGCGACCGCTGCCAACGCTTCCATCTCACCAGCCGCACCAAGGGCAAGCGCCCGCCGCAGCCGAGCTAGCCGGCCAGGTCCGTCGCTTGCCCCCTCCGTTCCGCTCGAGCGACGTCGAGAAACCGGGCCGGTGTCGGACTGGGTCTATCAACGGTGCCTGAACGGCCGGACAGGCGAGCGTTCACCAATCCCCGCTCGCTTGACGACCTTCGGCCCACATCCTAGCTGAACGGCCATGGCCGTTCTCCCCATCGTCGAAGTCCCCGACGCGCGTCTTCGTGTCGTCTCCAAGCCCGTCGAGGCCGTCACCGACGCCACGCGTGCGATCGTCGCCGACATGATCGACACCATGTACGACGCCCATGGCATCGGCCTCGCTGCGATCCAGGTCGGCATCGATCAGCGCATCCTCGTGATCGATCTGCAGGAAGAGCAGGGCGAGGACGAAAAGCCGATCCGCGACCCCCACGCTTATATCAATCCCGAGATCCTCGAGCTCAGCGACGAGACCTCCACCTACAATGAAGGCTGCCTGTCGATCCCCGAGCAATATGCCGAGGTATCACGGCCCGCCCGCTGCCGCGTGAAGTGGCTGGACGAGCAGGGCGAGGCGCACGAGCGCGAACTCGACGGCCTGCTCGCAACCTGCATGCAGCACGAGATCGACCATCTCAACGGCGTTCTGTTCATCGATCACGTCAGCCGGTTGAAGCGCGACATGCTGCTGAAGAAGCTCGCAAAAACCCGCAAAGCCGGGTGATCGGGGGCGGCCGCGCGCCCCTTGAACACCGTCAGCCAATAAATTCCGTCACCCCAGCGAAGGCCAGGGTCTCCTCGAGGCCAGGCACATCGCCGTCCCAGGGAGATGCCAGCCTCTGCTGGTATGATGACGAGGGGCGACGCCCACCGCTAAGCCCGCGGCGCCACCCCCAAATTCCCCCTGTCCTACACACCACGTTCGATCTATGTTCCTCACCGCCGGTGGCAGGACTCCGCCTCGGCCGGCGCCGTGCACCAAGTGCGATATGCGCGAAGTTAGACAAGTTTGGGGATTGAAGTGGGCCAGTTGATCATCGTCGCCATCCTCGCCGCGGTCGCCGGCCTGCTGGTCGGCTGGCTGCTCGCCAGCCGCCGCAACGGCACGCTCGCCGCCGATCTCGCGGTCGCCCAAACCCGCGCCGGCGACGCCGATCTCGCCCGTCAGGCCCGTGACGCGGTGGAGCGCGAACGCAACGAGGCAATGCGCGAGGTCGCGAGCCTGCGCGCCCAGAATGCCGAGCGCGCCCAGGTCGCCGATCGGCTGCGCGTCGATCTCGACGCCACCCGCGCCGATCGCGACGCGCTGCGCACCGATTACGCGACGCTCAAGGCGCAGGGCGAGGCGTTCGAGGCGCGGCTGATCGAGCTGCGCGAGGCCAAGGAGGTGATGGCCGCGCAATTTGGCGACGTCGCCAACAAGTTGTTGAGCGATGCGCAAAAGGCGTTCCTCGAGCGCGCCGATGCCCGCTTCAAGCAATCCGAGGAGCTCGCCGGCCAGAACCTCAAGTCGATGCTCCAGCCGGTCAACGATCGCCTGCTCCGCTACGAAGAAGGCGTCGCCAAGGTCGAGGCCGAGCGGCGCGATGCGTTCGGCGACCTCAAGGGCCAGATCGAGCAGATGCGGCTCGGCCAGGAGCGGGTATCGGGCGAGGCCGCCAAGCTGGTCAACGCGCTACGCAACGCCCCCAAGGCACGCGGCCGCTGGGGCGAGCAGCAGCTGCGCAACGTGCTCGAGACCTGCGGGCTTGCCGAGCACACCGATTTCGCGATGGAGGTCAGCGTCTCGGACGGCGAGGGTGGTCGCCTGCGCCCCGACGCGATCGTTCGCGTCCCCGGCGGCAAGTCGCTGATCATCGACGCCAAGGTCTCGCTCAACGCCTATCAGGACGCGTTCGGCGCGGTCGACGACAGCGAGCGGCTCGCCGGGCTGGTCGCCCATGCCGCCTCGATGCGCGCGCACGTCAACGGCCTCGGCAATAAGAGCTACTGGCAGCAGTTCGAGGATTCGCCCGAATATGTCGTGATGTTCGTTCCCGGCGAGCATTTCCTCTCCGCCGCGCTCGAACATGATCCGACGCTGTGGGACTTCGCGTTCGACAAGCGCGTGCTGCTCGCGACACCGACCAACCTCATCGCCATCGCCCGCACCGTCTCGGCGGTATGGCGCCAGGAGAAGCTCGCCAAGGAGGCGCGCGAGATCGGCACGCTTGGCAAGGAGCTGTACCAGCGGCTGGTGGTGATGGGCGGCCATGTCGCGCGGCTCGGCAAGAACCTCGATACCGCGATGGGGGCCTACAACTCGTTCGTCGGCAGCCTCGAAAGCCAGGTGCTCACCAGCGCCAAGCGGTTTGAGGCGCTCAACATCGATACCGGCGGCAAGTCGATCGAGCCGCTGCCGCTCGGCGAACAGGCGGTCCGTCCGCTCACCAAGCTCGAGGTGCTGCCCGACGCCGCGGCGTGACGGTCAGCCGCGCTGCTGCGCGAGCACCTCATAGGCCATCACCGCGGTCGCAACCGCCGCATTGAGGCTGTCGGCCTTGCCGTGCATCGGGATCTTGACCAGGAGGTCGCAGGCATCGGCATAGTCCGCGGGCATGCCCTGCGCCTCGTTGCCGGTGAGGAGGAAGGTCGGCGCGGCATAGCGGGCGGTGCGATAGTCGTGGCTGGTGTCGAGGCTCAGCCCCACCAGCTGCCCCGGCCCCTCGCGCAGCCAGCCGAGGAACGCCTCCCAGCCGCTGCGCACCACCGGCACGGTGAACAACGCCCCCATGCTCGCGCGCACCGCCTCGACCGAGAAATGATCGACCGATTCGCCGATCAGGATCAGCCCGCCCGCGCCGACCGCATCGCCGGTGCGCAGGATGGTGCCGAGATTGCCCGGGTCGCGCAGCCGCTCGGCAACCAGCCAGATGCCGGCACTGTGCCGGTCGAGGTCGGCGAGGGTGACCTCAAACTCGTCGAACACGCCGACTACCGCCTGCGGATTGTCCTTGCCCGACAGCTTGGAGAGGATGTCCGGTGTGGTCTGGATCGACTGGCCGCCATTGGCCTCGACATCGATCGACAGCGCATGGACCAGCGGATGGTCGGCGCTCGCCGCGGCGTAGAACAGGGTGCGGGGCAGGCGGCCGGTGTCGTGCGCCTCGGTGAGGATCCGCAGCCCCTCGGCGAGGAACTGCCGCGCCTCGCGACGGTGGCGCTTGTCGCGCAGGTCGCGGACGTGCTTGACGAGCGGATTTGAAAAGGCGGTGATCTCACGGGGCATCGCTTGCCCCTAGCCAAGTGGCGCCGAGAGCGGAAGGCAGGGCGGCAGACGCCGGATCAATCCTCGCCGAACTTGGCCTCGACCAGCTCGCACAACGCCCCCACCGCCGTCTCGGCGCCGTCGCCCGTCGCGCTGATCGTGATCTCGTCGCCCATCGCCGCTCCGAGCATCATCAGCCCCATGATCGAGGTGCCGGTGACCGCGCCGTCATCCTTGCTCACCTTGACCTCGACCGGCTGGGTGGAGGCGAGGGTGACGAACTTGGCGCTGGCACGCGCGTGCAACCCGCGCTTGTTGGTAATCAGCACCCGCCGCGTGACGTCGCTCACGCCGCCGCCTCGCCGAGCACTTCCGACGCCACCGAAATGTATTTGCGTCCCGCTTCACGAGCCGCGGCGACCGCGTCGACCACCTTCATCGACTTGCGCGCCGAGCCGAGCCGGATCAGCATCGGCAGGTTCATCCCCGCGATCACCTCGACTTGGCCACGCTGCATCAGCGAGATGGCGAGGTTTGACGGGGTGCCGCCGAACAGGTCGGTGAGCACGATCACCCCACGCCCCGCGTCGACCGAGGCGATTGCCGCGGCGATGTCTGCGCGGCGCTCTTCCATGTCGTCGTCGGGGCCGATCGAGATCGTCGCGACCCGCTCCTGCGGGCCGACGACATGGATCATCGCGGTGACGAACTCTTCGGCGAGCCGCCCATGCGTCACCAGAACAAGACCAATCATGTCAGACGCTGTTTCACTCATTTGCTGGCCGGCGACCCCTCGAGCGAGTCTTGCGGTGCGGCCCCCAGGTCGCGGTGGTTGATCGTGGGCGAAAATCCCGCCGCGCGCAACCGGCTGGCGATGCGCTCGGCGACATGGACCGAGCGGTGTCTCCCTCCGGTACAGCCGATCGCCACGGTAACGTACGATTTTCCCTCGGCGCGGTAGCGCGGAAGCAGCAACTCTAGCAGCCCCTCGATCTGCTGCATCGCCGCCTCATAGGCGGGATCGGCCTGCACATAAGCGGCGACATCGGCGTCGAGCCCGGTGCCGGGGCGCAGCGCCGGATCCCAGTGTGGATTGCGCAGGAAGCGCATGTCGAAGACCAAGTCGGCGTTGCGTGGCAGACCGCGCGAAAAGCCGAACGACGTCACCGACAGGACGGGCCCGTCCTCTGCATTGCTTGCAAAGGTCGACCGGATCTGCTGCGCGAGCGAATTGGCGGTAAGATCGGTGGTGTCGATCAACCGGTTCGACCAGTCGCGCAACGGGCGCAGCAGCTCGCGTTCGCGGGCGATGCCGTCGCTCGCCGGACGATCGGGCGCCAGCGGGTGGCGCCGGCGCGTCTCGGAATAGCGTCGCTCGAGCTCACTGCCCGCGCAATCGAGGAAGAGCATGCCGATGTCGAGGCGGTGGCCATCGCGTAGCGCGCGGATCCGCTCGACGATCTTGGCTGGATCGAAGTCGCGGGTGCGCGCGCCGATCCCCAGCGCCAGCGGTTGCGACGCGTCACCGCCGCCCTCGCTCGGTGGCGCATCGAGCAGCCGGTTGAGCAGCATCAGCGGCAGGTTGTCGACCACCTCCCAACCGAGATCCTCCAGCGTCTTGAGCACCGTCGACTTGCCGGCGCCGGACATGCCGGTGACGAGCAGGATGTCCTTGTTGCGGGTCATGCCGGCGTTGCTTCGGGCTGGCGCAATGCCCATTCGATCTTGATCGGGGTGGAGGCCTCGAACGGCGGGAAGCCGATCTCGCGCATCGCGATGCCGGCGATCCGCCGGCTGCGCCGCTCGGGCATGCGGATGATTTCGCCGCCGAGGCGGACGAGCAGCGCGACCGGCACGTCCTCGACATAGGGCATGGTGACGATGCCGATCCCGCGCACCTCGATCTGCCCACGGATAGTGCCCGGTGCGCGCGCGATCAGGCCATCGCCGCTGCGCACCAGCAGGGTGTAATCGTCGCTGATCAGCACCGCGCCGCGATCGATCAGCCGCAGGCCGAGATCGGATTTGCCGATGCCGGAGGGGCCTTCGAGCAGCACCGCCTGGCCGGCGATCGCGACGCTGGTGGCGTGCAGGGTTTCGGAGGAGATGATTGCCATAAGTCCCCGGTTCAATGCCCTTGCGCAAGCGGCAGGCGAATGACGAACCGGGCCCCCGCCAATCGGTCCTCGCGCGATTCGACGGCGATGGCGCCCTGATGCGCCTCGACGATGGTTCGCGCAATGGCCAGGCCGAGCCCGGAATGCTGACCGAATGCCTCGCTCGATGGCCGCACCGACTGGAAGCGCTGGAAGATCGCCTCGCGTGCGTCCTCGGGCACGCCGGGCCCCTCGTCCTCCACCCGCACCACCAGCTCGCCCTGGGCTCGCGTCGCCGCGATCGCGATCAGCCCGCCGTCGGGCGAGAAGGAGAGGGCGTTGTCGATCAGATTGTCGAACACCCGCTCCAGACGCGCGCCTTCGCCCTGGACGATGAACGGGCCCTCGCCATGATCAAAGCGCAGCCGCACCTCGCGCTCGACGCCGCGCTGCACGCGCTGCTCGACAAGACCGGCAACCAGCTGAACGACATCGACCGGCTCGAACTTGGCGCGGCTGAGCTGCGCGTCGAGCCGCGAGGCTTCGGAAATGTCGGTGATCAGCCGATCGAGCCGATGGACGTCATCGCGCACCACCTCGAGCAATTGCGCCTGCAACCCCGGGTCCTTGACCCGCCCGAGTCCCTCGACGGCGGAGCGCAGCGAGGCGAGAGGGTTCTTCATCTCATGGGTGACATCGGCGGCGAACGCCTCGGTGGCATCGATCCGCGCGCGCAGCGCAAGACTCATGTCGGACAGCGCACGCGCCAGCGAGCCGATCTCGTCACGCCGTGACGGCAGCCGCGGCACCACCACTTCGCGTGCGCGACCGAGCCGTACCCGCACCGCCGCGCGCGCCAGTCGCCTGAGCGGGCGCACGATGGTGCGAGCCAGGAACAGCGACAGCAACACCGACACCACCGTCACCAGCAACAGCACCAGGCTGAGCCGGAACCGCTCGATCCGCACCGTCTGGGTGATGTCGCGCGCGTTGGTGGTGGTCATCACCACGGCGTTGCCCGGCAGCGGCGCCGCGGCGGTGATCACCGGCGTGCGGTCCGGCGCGCGCCACACGCTTGTAACGACGACATGGCGGTCTCGCGCGGTCTCGACATCGGGCCAGTGCCGGCCGTCGCGGCGCTCACGATAGAGCGGCGCGCGGGCTGCGCCGACGATGGTGTCGATCCCGGCATCGAGGAAGCGCGCGGCGCTCTGGTCCCACCCCTGCTTGTCGGGATCGAGCAGCTGGAAGTTACGTATCCCGAGGGTCCGGCTGTCGACCAGCGCACGGCCGCCGGTATCGAAGACGCGGATCCGCGCGCCGGTGTCGTCGGCCAGCCGCAGGATCAGCGCCGCGCGCTGCTTGGGGCCGACCATAGCCAGTGATTCGCCGATCAGCCGCGCCTCGCGCGACGCCTGGGTGATCCGCCCGTCGACGATCCGGCTGCGGTAGGAATCGAGATAGAAGAAGCCGCCGGCTAGCAGCAGCAGGGCGAAGATGTTGACCGCGAGAATGCGCCGGGTGAGCGAGATCTGCCCCGACCAGCGCAGGGCGAGATCGCGACCGTCGCCCTCCCGCGGCTCATTCCTCGGAGAAGCGATATCCGGCGCCATACAATGTTTCGATCGCGTCGAACTCGGGATCGACCTGGCGGAACTTGCGCCTTAGCCGCTTGATGTGGCTGTCGATGGTCCGGTCGTCGACATAAATGTCATCCTGATAGGCCGCGTCCATCAGCTGGTTGCGGGTCTTCACGATGCCGGGACGTTGCGCCAGCGTCTCGAGGATCAGGAATTCGGTGACGGTGAGCGTCACCGGCTCGCCCGCCCAGGCGCTGCGATGGCGGGCCGGGTCCATCGTCAGCCGGCCGCGGGTGAGCGGACCGGCGCTCTCGGTCTCGGCGTCGCCGGTGGCGTGGACCAGCTCGGTGCGGCGCAGGATCGCCTTGATCCGCGCGATCAGCAGCCGCTGGCTGAACGGCTTGGCGATATAATCGTCCGCGCCCATCGCCAGCCCGAGCGCCTCGTCGAGCTCGTCGTCCTTGCTGGTGAGGAAGATCACCGGGATCTGGCTTTTTTCGCGCAGCCGGCGCAGCAGCTCGAGGCCATCCATCCGTGGCATCTTGATGTCGAAAATCGCGAGATCGGGTGGGTTGTCGGTCAGCGCCTTCAGCGCGGTCTCGCCATCCGAATAGACGCGGGTCGCAAACCCTTCGGTCTGGAGCGCGATCGAGACCGAGGTGAGGATGTTGCGGTCATCGTCGACCAGCGCGATCGTCGCCGTCATGCAGGAGAAAGCCTGGCCACCATGGTCCGTCGGTAGGGCAAAGCAGCGTCAGGCTCAACTGTCGGGCGCGTCGTGTGGCGGGACCGGTTCGACCAGCAGCACGCCACCCTCGACCGCGGCAATGCGCACACGCTCGCCGACCACGGCATCGCGGCCGCGCGCCGGCCAGCTGCCATCGCCCACGCGCACCCGGCCGCTGCCGCCCTCGATACCGGTTTCGACCACCACGACATCGCCGATCAGCCGCGCCGCGCGATCGTTGAGCCGGGCGTCGCTGCTCGGCACCGGATAGTCGAGGTACCAGCGCCGCCCGATCAGCACCGTCACCACGCTCCACACCGCGAAGCTCGCGAGCTGCGCAGCGGGCGGCAGCGCGGGGAGGGCGAGCAGCGCCACGCCGGTGATTGCCGCGGCGATCGCGAGGAAGATCGCGAACACGCCGGGGATCAGCAGCTCGGCGATGCCGAGCAGCAGCGCGGCGATCAGCCACGCGCCCGCCAGGCCGCCGATCGTCTCCAGCGTCACGGCTGCGGCAGCTCGAACGGCCCCCGTTTCGCCTCTGGCTTGGCGGGCGCGGGCGTATCGCTCTTGCCGAGCGCTTCCTTGGCGAGCTCGCCGATCCCGCCGAGCGTACCGATCAGCTGTGTCGCTTCGACCGGGAACAGAATGGTCTTGGCGTTGGGGCTGGTTGCGAACTTGCCGACCGCCTCGACATATTTCTGGGCGATGAAATAGTTGATCGCCTGGATGCCGCCATTGGCGATCGCGTCGGAGACGACGCGGGTCGCCTTCGCCTCGGCCTCCGCGGCGCGCTCGCGGGCTTCCGAATCGCGATAGGCCGATTCGCGACGTCCTTCCGCCTCGAGGATCCGCGCCTGCTTCTGCCCCTCGGCGCGCAGGATCTCGCCGGCGCGCGCGCCCTCGGCGTCAAGGATGTTGGCGCGCTTCTCGCGCTCGGCCTTCATCTGCCGGCCCATCGCGTTGACGATGTCGGCAGGCGGGCGGATGTCCTTGATCTCGACCCGGGTGATCTTGACGCCCCAGGGCGTGGTCGCATGATCCACCACCGAGAGCAGCCGCGCGTTGATCTCGTCGCGCTTGGACAGCGTCTCGTCGAGGTCCATCGACCCCATCACCGTGCGCAAATTGGTGGTGGTGAGCTGGAGCAGCGCCACATAGAGATCCGACACCTCATAGGCGGCCTTGGGCGCATCAAGCACCTGGAAGAACACCACGCCGTCGGTGGAGATCATCGCATTGTCCTTGGTGATGATCTCCTGGCCGGGGATATCGATCACCTGCTCCATCATGTTCACCTTGCGGCCGACCCGGTAGAAGAACGCCGGGTAGAAGTTGAACCCCGGTGCCGCTGTCGCGGTGTAGCGGCCGAAATGCTCGATCGTATATTGATAGCCTTGGCGAACGATCTTGATGCTGGTCATCAGATAGAAGAGCACCAGCGCAAGCGCGATGGCGGCAATGGTGATACCCATGATTCCTCCCCAGCCGCCCGAGTCCCCGGGGCGGCCCTGCGGCGGAGCATAGAAGCAGTTTGGCACGGCTGAAATGGTCGATCACGGCGCGGCGCATCCCCATGCCTGCGGTCCGAGCACGGCGTCTAAGTGCTGGCACGCAGCCTCGCGCCGGGGCATGCCGGGGCCATGGCCATTCCCCGCATCCTGTTCGGCAACCATCCCACCCAGATGCCGGCGATCGCCCGCTATCTCGATCACGAGCGGTTCGAAGCGAGCTTCGCGCCATTCGATGCGGTCGACCTTGCCTGGTTCGACCTCGTCGTGCCGCTGCGCGTCGCCCAGATCGAGCCGGCTCGCCCCGCCGCTGCGCTCGGCCGGGCCGTGCTGCCGACGCCGGCGCTGGTCGCATTGTGCGACGACAAGCTCGCGCTCAACCACTGGCTGATCGAGCGGGGCTTCGACAGCCTCGTCCCCGAGCTGCTGGGCCCAGCGCCTGACGTCTTTCCCTACATCCGCAAGACCCGGCAGGGCGATTTCGGCTTCGGCTGCCGGATGATCCGCGGCCCGGGCGAGGACGACGGCCTCGACGATCCCGACGTGTTCCGTCAGCGCGCGGTGGAAGGCCCGCTCGAATATGTCCTCCACCTGCTCCGCGTGAACGGCCGCATCCGCTTCTATGTCGCTTATTGCTACGACATGGCCCAGCCGCTCGCCGTCCGCGGCCATGCCGATGCTGCGGCGACGATTACCCCCGCGGACCCGGGCGCTGCCTATGACGCCTGCGTTGCGGTGCTCGAGGCGACGGGCTTCGAGGGAACCTGCTGCTTCAACTACAAATTGGAAGACGGCGCGGTCCGGCTGCTCGAGATCAACCCGCGGTTCGGCGGGTCGCTGGTGGGCGAGGTGACGGCCTATGTTGCAGCGCACCTGGAGGCGCTCGGCACCCCCTAGCTAATTGGGCCCTACGCGTTTACATGGCCCGCCACTTCTTCCCTTCCCGCAAGGATTGGCATCTTGGATATCCGGCTCGGCCTCACCTTCGACGACGTCCTGCTCGTGCCGGGTGAATCCGACATCGTGCCGAGCATGGCCGACACCCGCACCCGCGTAACCAAGGGGATCGCGCTCAACATCCCGGTGCTGTCATCGGCGATGGACACGGTGACCGAGTCGCAGATGGCCATCGTCATGGCCCAGCTCGGCGGCATCGGCGTGCTTCATCGCAACCTCACGGTCGAGGAACAGGTCGCCGCGGTACGCCAGGTCAAGCGCTTCGAATCGGGCATGGTCGTCAACCCGATCACCATCGCGCCATCGGCGACGCTCGCCGAAGCGCAGGCGCTGATGGCGGCCAACCGCATCAGCGGCATCCCGGTGGTCGAGGCCGACGGCAAGCTGGTCGGCATCCTCACCAACCGCGACGTCCGCTTCGCCGGCAACCCGCGTCAGCCGGTCGCCGAGCTGATGACCCGCGACAATCTCGCCACCGTCTCCACCGACGTCGGTCAGGAGGAGGCGCGCCGCCTGCTCCACCAGCGCCGCATCGAGAAGCTGCTGGTGGTCGACGACGCGTATCGCTGCGTCGGCCTGATCACCGTCAAGGACATCGAGAAGGCGGTGATGTACCCCGAGGCGACCAAGGATGCCGCCGGTCGCCTGCGCGTCGCCGCCGCGACCACGGTGGGCGACAAGGGCTTCGAACGCACCGAGGCGCTGGTCGACGCCGAATGCGATCTGATCGTGATCGACACTGCCCATGGCCACAATCGCGACGTCGCTCGCGCCGTCGAGCGGGTCAAGAAGCTCAGCAATTCGGTCCAGGTGGTCGCGGGCAATGTCGCCACCGGCGAGGCCACGAAGGCGCTGATCGGTGCCGGGGCAGACGGCATCAAGGTCGGCATCGGCCCGGGGTCGATCTGCACCACCCGCGTCGTCGCCGGCGTCGGCGTGCCGCAGCTCACCGCGGTGATGGATTGCGCCGAGGAAGGCCACAAGGCCGGCGTGCCGGTGATCGCCGATGGCGGTCTGCGCACCTCTGGCGATCTCGCCAAGGCGCTCGCCGCCGGCGCCTCCACCTGCATGATCGGCTCGCTGCTTGCCGGCACCGAGGAAGCGCCGGGTGATACGTTCCTCTACCAGGGCCGCGCTTACAAATCGTACCGCGGCATGGGCTCGGTCGGCGCGATGGGCCGCGGCTCGGCCGATCGCTACTTCCAGGGCGACATCAAGGATCAGCTCAAGTTGGTGCCCGAGGGCATCGAGGGCCAGGTCGCGTTCAAGGGCCCGGCCAAGGACGTCATCCACCAGCTGGTCGGCGGCATCAAGGCGGCGATGGGCTATACCGGCGCCGGCACCATCGACGACCTCCGCCATCGCGCGCGCTTCGTCCAGATCACCGGCGCGGGGCTGAAGGAAAGCCACGTCCATGACGTGACGATCACCCGCGAAGCGCCCAACTACCCGACCCGCTGACCATCTTTTCCCCTCCCCGCCGGGGAGGGGCCGGGGGAGAGGGGCAGTCGCTGAACCCCGTCTCCTCTCACCAGAGCGACGGAGAACTCGCCCATGACCCCCGCCGCCCGTACCGAAGCCGCCATTGAACTGCTCGACCAGATCATCGTCGCCGCGCGCGATGGCGGTGCCGCCGCCGACACGCTGGTGAGCCGCTATTTCGGCACCCGGCGCTACGCCGGCTCCAAGGACCGCCGTGCCGTGCGCGACCTGGTCTATGCAGCGATCCGCATCGCCGGCGACATCCCCGCGAGCGGGCGTGCCGCGATGCTGTCGCTCGCCGACCGTGATCCCGCGGTCGCCGCGACCTTCGACGGCTCGGCGCATGGCCCGGCGCCGATCGATACAGCGGAGACCCGTGCCACCAGCGGGGTTGCGCCTGCCTGGCTCGAACAGGCGCTGATCGCGTCGGGCGTGCCGAGCGCGGATCACGCGGCGCTGATCGACCGCGCGCCGCTCGACGTGCGGCTCAACCGGCTCAAGGGCGTGGCGTCGCCGATCGCTGGCGAGCCGATCGCGGGGCTTCCCGATGCGCTGCGGCTTCCCTCCGGCACCAATGTCGAGCCATTCGCCGGTACCCTCGAGGTGCAGGATGCGGGCAGCCAGATCGTTTCGATGGCCGCCGAGGCCCGCCCCGGCTTGCTCGTCGTCGACCTTTGCGCAGGCGCCGGCGGCAAGACGCTGGCGCTCGCCGCCGCGATGGCCAATCAGGGACGCATCATCGCCGCCGATATCGATCGGGCCCGCCTCCAGCGCCTCCCGCCGCGCGCGGACAAAGCCGGGGTGACGATCGTCGAGACCCGCCTGCTCGACGCCAAGCGCGAGGGCGAGATGCTGAGCGACCTTGATGGCAGCGCCAACACGGTGCTGATCGACGCGCCCTGTTCAGGCACCGGCACCTGGCGCCGCAACCCCGAGGCGCGCTGGCGACTCACCCCCGATCGCCTCGAGCGGCTCGTCGCCAGCCAGCGCAACGTCCTCGCCATAGGCGCACCGCTGGTGCGGCCGGGCGGCGCGCTGGTCTATATCGTCTGCTCGCTGCTCGATGCCGAGGGCGCCGATCAGGTCGACGCCTTCATCGCTGACCATCCGGGCTGGACCGCCGAGACACCCGCGCTGCCGGCCGGGCGCGCGCGTCGCACCGGCATTCGGCTCGATCCAGCGCATGACGGCACCGACGGCTTTTTTGTCGCGCGGCTCCGGGCGCCCTGCTAATCGCCGATGGTGCCGTCGTCGGAGACCTTCATGCGCGTTACGTCCGTTGCCCTTGCTGCCGCGCTGACCCTGGTTTGCGTCTCGACTTCGCTCAACGCGCAGCGCGCCGACGACCAGATCGACGCGCGCTCGCTGCAGCTGCTGGCGCAAGGCCGCGCGGCGCAGGCGGCGGGCAATCTGGATGGCGCCACCGATCTGCTCGAGACCGCGGTCGCGGTCGATCCGCGCAACCGTCAGGCCTATGTGGTGCTCGCCGAGGTGGCGGAAACCCGCGGCCTGCCGGGCAAGGCGATCCGCCTCTATCGTGAAGCGCTGGCGCTCGAGCCCAACGACATCGCCGCGCTGCAGGGGCAGGGCGAGGCGCTGGTCGCGAAGGGCGCGGTGATCCTCGCCAAGGGCAATCTCGCCAAGATCCGCACCCTGTGCAAGACCAGCTGCCCGGCGGCGACCCAGCTCGCCGCGGCGATCGACAAGGGCCCGCCGATCACCACCGCCCAGGTGAACAGCAAAACGGCTAAGGCGCCGGAATAGCCCGGGCGACGGCGACGAATTCGGCGACGCTCAGCGTCTCGGCGCGGCGGCTCGAATCGATGCCAAGCGTGTCGAGCGCCGCCAGCGCACCGGGCACCGACTTGAGGCTCTGGCGCAGCATCTTGCGTCGCTGGCCGAAGGCGGCGGCGGTGACCCGCTCGAGCAGCGCGACCGCGACGCCCTCGGGCGCCTCCGCTGGCTCGATGTGCACCACCGCCGACATCACCTTGGGCGGCGGGGTGAACGCGGATCGGTGCACCGGCATCGCGATCCGCGCGCTCGAGCGCCACTGGGCGAGCACCGCCAGCCGGCCATAGGCATCGCCATTGGCGCTCGCGACGATCCGCTCGGCAACTTCCTTCTGGAACATCAGCGTCAGCGATTGCCACCACGGCTGCCAGCCACCGGTCAGCCAGCCGACCAGCAGCGCGGTGCCGACGTTATAGGGCAGGTTGGAAACGATATGCGGCCGGCCGGCGAACAGGGCAGGGGCATCCACCTCCAGCGCGTCGCCCTCGATCAGCGTCAGCTTGCCGGGATAATGCGCGCCGAGCTCCTCGAGCGCGGGAATACAGCGCCGGTCGCGCTCGATCGCGGTGACCTTCGCGCCGGCGGCGAGCAAGGCCCGGGTCAGCCCGCCGGGGCCGGGGCCGACTTCCAGCACCTCGGCGTCGTCGAGATCGCCCGGCACCGCCGCGATCCGCGCGAGCAGCTGGCCGTCGAACAGGAAGTTCTGCCCCAGCGCCTTGCTGGCCGAAAGGCCGTAGCGGGCGATCACGTCGCGCAGCGGCGGAAGCGGGGCTGGCGACGCGCCCTGCGGCGCCGTGTCGGTCACAATCCGGCCTTGGCCCGCCGCTCGGCAGCCTGGCCGGCCATGGCGATCGCCGCGATCATCGCGCCGGGATGCGCCTGATCGGTGCCGGCAATCCCGAAGGCGGTGCCGTGATCGGGCGAGGTGCGCACGATCGGCAGGCCGAGCGTGATGTTGACGCCCTCGTCGAAATGCAGCGTCTTCAATGGTACCAGTGCCTGGTCGTGATAGCAGCACAGCACCGCATCATATTGCTTGCGCGCGCGGGCATGGAACAGCGTGTCGGCAGCAAGGGGCCCGATCGCGTCGATGCCCTCGGCGCGGAGCAGCGCGATCGCCGGTTCGAGAATGTCGATCTCCTCGCGCCCGATCGCGCCGCCCTCGCCGGCATGCGGGTTGAGACCGGCGAAGGCGAGGCGCGGTGCCTCGATCCCGAAGTTGCGGGTGAGGCCACGCGCGGTCGCGCGCCCTTTGGCGACGACCAGCTCAACCGTCAGCAGCGAGGATACGAGACCAAGCGGCACATGGGTGGTGATCGGCACCACCCTGAGCGACGGCCCGGCGAGCATCATCACCGCATTGGCGCCGGCGATCCCGCAGCGTTCAGCGACGAATTCGGTCTGACCCGGGTGGGTGAAGCCGATCGCATAGAGCTGCGCCTTGGATACCGGCCCGGTGACCAGCGCCCGCGCCGCGCCCGATTTTACCAGCCCGACGGCCAGCTCGAGCGAATGAAGCGCACAGCGTGCCCCCTCGGCATCGGGGCTGCCAGGAACGATCTCGCCGGCATCCTCGACCGTGAGCACCGGCAGCGCGGTGTCGAACACCCGCATCGCCTCGTCGAGTCCGCTCACCGGCTGCACCGGGCCGGACCATACCCGCAGGATCGCCCGGTGATCCCCCACCGCGACGAACGGCGGCAGCGAATGTAGTCCGCGCACGCCCCAGGCCTTGGCGATGATCTCGGGGCCGATGCCCGCAGGATCCCCCATCGATACCGCGAGCGGGGCGATCGTCCCCGTCATCTCAGCGATACTCGATCACCGCATCGCGGCGCAGATCGCGCAGCTTGCTCTGCGCACGCAGGTTGACGCGCTGCTGCTCGAGCTGGCCCTGGATCTGGTCGGCACGCGGCAGCGCGCTCGCCTGCGGATCGTCGCGGCCGCACAGCACCAGCGCGCGAATGCCTTCCTGTGGCGAGCCGAATGGCGGCGTCGACTGGCCGATCTGCAGCTTCAGCATGATTTCCTGGAGCGGCGCCGGCAGGTCGCGGACCCGCACCGAATCATTGTCCACGACCTCGGCGTTGATCGTCGAGGCGACCTTTTCCACAGTGCCGCAGCCCTGGATGGCCGAGGCGGTCTTGGCGAATTCGGCCGCGCGTGCCTGAGCCTGCGCCTGGGTGGTGCCGGCCGGGAAGCGAACGGTGATCTGCTTCAAGCTGAGCCGCGCGTCGCGCGGATCGGCGCTGCCGACGGTGCGCTTGTCGGTGAGATAGAGGATCGAATAGCCGCCGGGCGTCTCGATCGGGCCGGCGACCTGGCCGACCTGCATCTGCGTCGCTGCGTCGGAGAGCTGCTGCGGCAGCGTCGCCAGCCTGATCCAGCCAAGATCGCCGCCGACGCCGCGGGTCGACGCCTCGGAGAAGCTGCGCGCGAAATATTCGAACGGCTGCTGGCCCTTCTGGATCTCGCCAATGATCTGCTTGGCGTTGGCGAGCACCTGCGGCCGGTTGGCGTCGTTGGCGCCGAGGTAGATTTCCTTGAGATTATACTCGTCGGTACCCTTGGCGGCCTGGAGGCGATCGATGATCGACTTCACTTCCTCGTCGCCGACGTTGACGAACGGTTCCACCCGCTTGCGCAGGTAGCGCTGCCAGGCGAGCTCGCCCTCGATCTGGCGCTTGAGCGAGCGCTCGGACGAGCCGCTGGCGCGCAGGAACTTGGTCATGTCGGGCAGCGAGCGGTTGAAGTTCTTGGCGATCCGCGCGTAGCTTTGGTTGATCTCGTCGGGCGTGATCGTGATCTCGGCCGATTTGGCTTCCTGGATCTGCAATGTCTCGTCGATCAGCTGGCGCAGCACCTGCATCTTCAGCCGGTCGCGCTCCTCGTTGGTCAGCGTCGCGTTATTGGCCGCCGCGATCAGCGCCACGCGCTGGTCGACATCGGTGCCGGTGATCACGGTGTCGTTGACCACCGCGGTCGGCTTGCGGACGTTGGGGTCGAGCTTGCCGAAGATCTGGAGGTTGGCGGGAATGTCGAGGTTGGTGTCGGGAACGCTCTGGTCCGGCACCGTCTGCGCGACGGCGCCGCCGCCCAGCGCCGCCAGCGCTACCCACCCCATCACGCGGCCCAGCCGGGCTGCCGGTCGAATACGATGCGTCACGTTTTTCCGTTACCCCAAATCGCGCCAGCGCGCAGGCCGGGCGGATTGCCCCAGATTAGCTGAACCACAGCTGAGTTGCGCTAGCGCTTAGCGGCCGAGATTGGTCAAGGCCAGCGTCAACAGGAAGCTGTTGCCTGCCTTGGCGTCGCCGGTGTTGCGATAGTCGCGGCGCCAGGTGAGCCCTAGCCGCAGGCAATCGTCTTCATATTGCACGCCGAGCCGATGCCGCACCGGATCGAAGCCGTCGGCGAGCGACAGCGGGTCCTCGGCCTTGTCGGTGAGGTCGATCACCGTCGAGCCGAATACCGACCAGAAACGCGCGAACTGCGCGCGCCCGGCGAGCCGCACCTCCTCGCTGTCCTGCAGATCCTCGACCTGCGGCAGGATGTTGCGGTTGAGCCGCAGATAGCCGACCAGCGCATAGGTGCTGCGCGATCCCAGGGTGAGGTCCACCTCGTTGCGGCGCACCGCCAGGCTGTCCTTGTCGAGCCGGAAGCGGCCGGTGAACGAGACGAAGTCGCGGAAGCGGATATCGGCACGGCCGACGATGTCGGAGAAGCGGTCGCTGAGCCCCGTGCCATCAGGTAGGATGGTTGGCCGGGTGGACAGGCGATAGCTCTGGCCGATCACCGTGTCGACGCTGATCCCCGGCAAGTTGGCGGCCCATTCGGCGCCATAGGTAACACGCGAGCTGTCCTCGAACCGGTCGTAGCCGGCGAAGCGATTGAGCGCGAACAGGTTGGAATCGTCGAGATCCACCGCGCGTGAATCCTCGTTTGGCACGTCGAGGTTGGCGATCTTGGGCGAGGCGACAAACTGAACCCGCGGCGTGAAGCGCTGGGTGCCGCCGAGGAACTCGCCGACGAACGGCCATTTGACGTCCATCGACAGCGCGCCGATCGCGCGTTGTTCGAAGCCCTCGTTGCCGCGATAGCTCACCACGTCGGTCGCGAGTGTGTCATGGGTGTTGTAGAGATCGCCGCGCGCGTAAGCGGTAAAGGTCACCTCCTGGCCCCATTTGGTCAGGCGGCGGAGGTCCCATTCGAATTCGGCAAAGGCGCGCTGGGTGTCCTGGCCGTCGATGCGGGTGAGCGCCAGCGTGTTGAGCTGGATCTGCGCGACGCCGCCGAGCCAGGGATCGGTGAACCGTCGCCGATAATCCATCTCCGGGATGGCGATCGGCTGCGCCTTCTGGCTGTCGTTGACCCGCAGCGTCTGCACATACCAGCCGGTCAGCGAGAAATAGCTGTCGGTGTCGATATGCTCGAGGCTGGCGGTGCTGCGCAGCCGGTCGTCGCGCGAGATGTCGTAGCGGCGCAGGAAGGTGCGGTCGGTGGCGATCCGCAGCGAGCCGCTGATGCTCCAGCCCGGCGTCAGCTGATAGCGGACGATGCCGTCGATGTAGCCGCGAAACGCGCGCTCGGTATCGGTGTCGGTGCTGTTGAGATCGTCGCTGCGCCGGCTGTCGGTGGCATAAGCGGTGATGCGGAAGGCGCCGGTGTCGTCGAGCTGCTCATATTGCGCCTGCATCAGCGGCAGCACCGCGCTAAACAGGTGCGGGGTGAGCGTCAGGCCTTTGTCCGGCGCCAGCCGAATATAGTAAGGCGTCACCAGCTCCAGCCCGTTGACGCGGTCGTAGCGGATATTGGGGCTGAGCAGGCCGCTTTCGGCGCTGCCGCCCACCGGGTGCGAGAAGCTCGGCAGCGGCAGGGTCGGCAGCCCGAACAGGTGGAACCGGCCACCGCCATAATACATCCGCTGCTTGTCGGGCCGGTAGGTGATCCGCACCGCCGTGATCTTCCACGACGGCTCCTTGGGGCAGCCGGACGAGCCCTGCACCGCGCACGGCGTGTAAGCGGCGTCGGTCAACTCCAGCGTGCCGTCGGTGTCGCGCGTGCCCTTCTCGGCCGCGAGCCGGCCGCCCTGTTCGAGCACCACCAGCATGTTCTCGACCACGCCATCCTTGAGCGAATCGGTAAGATTAATGGTGTCGCCATAAGCGACGTCGCCGGCCGGGTTGGTCACCGCGATGTTGCCGGTCGCGACGACCTTCCCGGTCTTGCGGTTCCACACCACCTTGTCGGCTCGCAGTCGGTCGCCTTGGCGGAACATCCGCACCTCGCCGGTCGCGGTGACGATGTCGGCGTCGGTATCATAGTCCAGGCTGTCGGCGCTGAAGCGGATCTGCTCACTGTTCTCGGGCGCCACCGCCGCATCGGGCGTGGCCGCGGCTAGCGCGGGATCGGACACGGGCGGGGGCGGCGTGGCGCGATCCTGCAGGTCCTGCGCGGCCGCCGGCGCGGCGATCAACGCGAGGGGCAGGGCGAGCGGCAGGGCGCAGCCGGCCAGAAGGTCGAAACGCAGCACGATTGTCAGAACCACCTTTAAGCGCATGACCCCGGCACCGCCCTGAACGGCACCCCATTGTGCGCCTATCGCACCACCCGCGCGCGGCTGCAATCACCGCGCGGTGCGATGCGACGTTTCCGGCTGCGCATCGTTATGGCTGCACTGTGTTTTTTCTCTGTCCTTTGCACGTTCCCGCCGCTGCCGTAGAGCGGCGCGTTCGTGCCCGCTCGCAAGGTTGCTGATCCATGGATATCCGTTTCGTCCCCGCCGTCGCCCCCGCAGCCCCGATCGTCGCGCTCGCGGTGGAGAAGGACGCCGGTCGCACGAGCTGGGCCGGGCTGGAGGAAGACGCCCAGGCGCTCGCCACCGCCGCCGCCCGAGCTCAGCGCTTCGAGGGCGAGGCAGGATCGCTCGTCGAGCTGTTCGTCCAAACTGGCGGCGCCACCCGCCAGTTGTTGCTGCTGGGCGTCGGCGCCGGCAGCGAGGTCGATTGGGAAAAGGCAGGCGGCGCGTTGACCGCCAAGCTGCTCACCTCGGGCGCGACCGAGGTCGTTGCTGATGTCGCCGCCGCCAAGCCGTCGGCCAAGGCCGCCGCGCGCTTTGCCGGTGCCGCGGCGCAGCGCGCGTGGCGCTACGACATCTATCGCACCAAGCTGCCCGAAAAGCAGAAGCCGACGCTCGGCGTGATCTCGATCGCCGGCGCGCCGGAGGGCAGCGATGCTGCCTGGGTAGCGCAGGATGCGATCACCCGTGGTCTGGCGCTGACCCGCACGCTGGTCGCGGCGCCGCCCAACATCCTTTACCCTGAGAGCTTCGTCGAATGGGTCCGCCGCGATGTCGAGGGGCTCGGGCTTGAGATCACCGTGCTCGACGAGGCGGCGATGCGCGAGCTCGGCATGGGGTCGCTGCTCGGCGTCAGCCAGGGCAGCCCGCGCGAGGCGCGCTTGCTCGCGCTGCGCTGGAACGGGGCGGGGGCGGGCGATCCCGCGGTTGCCTTCGTCGGCAAGGGCGTCACCTTTGATACCGGCGGCATCTCGCTGAAGCCCGGGCCCGGCATGGAAGACATGAAGTGGGACATGGGCGGTGCCGGCGCCGTCGCGGGGGCGATGAAGGCGCTCGCCGCGCGCAAGGCCAAGGTCAATGTCGTCGGAGTCTGCGGGCTGGTCGAGAACATGCCCGACGGCAACGCCCAGCGCCCTGGCGATGTCGTCACCTCCATGTCCGGCCAGACGATCGAGATCCTCAACACCGACGCCGAGGGCCGGCTGGTGCTCGCCGACGCAATTACCTGGACGCAGCGGACCTTCAAGCCGCAGGTGGTGGTCGATCTCGCCACGCTTACCGGCGCGATGATCGTCAGCCTCGGCCATGAATATGGCGGCGTCTTCGCCAACGACGATGGACTCGCCGACAAGCTGCTCGCCGCCGGGCTGGCGACGGGGGACAAATTGTGGCGCTTCCCGCTGTCCGACGCCTACAACAAGATGATCGATTCGCCGATCGCCGACATGAAGAACATCGGCCCGCGCGGCGCCGGCTCCATCACCGCGGCGCAGTTCATCCAACGCTTCGTCGACGAGGGCGTCAAATGGGCGCACCTCGACATCGCCGGCATGGTCTGGTCCGACAAGGCCGGCGCCACCCATGACAAGGGCGCGACCGGCTATGGCGTGCGCCTGCTCGATCGCTTCATCGCCGACAATTTCGAGGGCTGAGCCCCCAGCCGTTATCCCGGCTTTCGCCGGAATGACGAACATGGGCGAGGGACGATACGAGGCAGGCGATGCAGGTCGACTTCTACCATCTCACCGTCACCCCGCTGGAGCGCGCGCTGCCGCAGATCGCTGCCAAGGTGGTGGATACCGGCAACCGCCTGCTGATCGTCAGCGCGCGCGACGATCAACGCGCCGCGCTCGATCGGCTGCTCTGGACCTATCAGGCGGACAGCTTCCTGCCCCATGCGCAGCAGGGCGCCAGCGACGATGCCGCGCAGCCGATCCTGTTGTCGCCTGACATCGGTCCGGCCAACGCTGCCCGCCACGTCGCGCTGGTCGACGGCGCCTGGCGCGACGAGGCGCTCGGCTTCGAGCGCGCCTTCCATTTCTTCGAGGACGAGCACATCGAGCAGGCGCGCCACGCCTGGCGCGCGCTCGGCGGGCACGGCGGCGTCGAGCGCCGCTACTGGAAACAGGGCGACGACGGTCGCTGGGAAAAGGCCGCCTAATCGGCGACCATTGGCCGCCACCATGGCGTCGTCCCTCGCGGCCGGGAGCCGCGATGTTGCATTGCCCGCCCCCCGCGACTAGGGCGGCGCCACTTCGTTACAGCCCATAATACAGGAGCCCGTGACCATCATGGCCGCGAACCGTACCTTCTCGATCATCAAGCCCGATGCCACCCGCCGCAACCTCACCGGTGCGGTCACCAAGATGCTCGAGGACGCCGGCCTTCGCGTCGTCGCGTCCAAGCGTATCCAGATGACCCGCGAGCAGGCCGAGGGCTTCTACGCCGTCCATCGCGAGCGTCCGTTCTTCAATGATCTGGTCTCGTTCATGATCTCTGGCCCGGTCGTGGTCCAGGTGCTCGAGGGCGAGAATGCGATGCAGCGCAATCGCGACATCATGGGCGCCACCAACCCCGCCAATGCCGACGCCGGCACGATCCGCAAGGAAATCGCCGAGTCGATCGAGGCTAATTCGGTCCATGGCTCGGACTCGGACGAGAATGCCGCGATCGAAATCGCCTATTTCTTCAAGCCCGACGAGATCGTCGGCTGATGATCGAGTGGCGGCTGCGGCGTGCGTCCCCCGAGGACGCACCCGCGGTCGCGCTGGTCGCGGGGGCAAGCTTCCTCGAGGCCTTTGCCGGCGTGCTCGCCGGCGCCGATATCCTCGCCCATCTCGCGCGCAACAGCTCGATCGAGCGTTTTGCCACCTGGGCGCACGATCCGCTGAGCGTCGTCACCCTCGCCGAGCATCCCGCCGGCGCCGCCCCGGTCGGCTATACCGTGCTCACCGCGCCAGACCTGCCGATCGCCGCTGCGCCCGGCGACATCGAGCTGCGCCGCATCTACACGCTCCAGCTTGCCCATGGCACCGGTCTCGGCCCGGCACTGATGGCCCGCGCGGTCGCCGATGCCGGCGCTGCGGGTTACCGCCGCCTGCTGCTCGGCGTCTATGCCGGCAACGCGCGGGCCCGCGCCTTCTACGAGCGCCAGGGCTTTGCGGTCGCCGGCACCCGCAAATATCGCGTCGGCGAGACGCTGCACGACGATATGATCTACGCGCGGCCGCTGTAGCGCGTTCAGCGCGTCGGCTTTTCCTTTGCCCAGGCCGCTTCGAGCGCCGTTGGCGTGCCGTCACGCTGGCGCAACCGCAGCCCCTCGAGCTTGAACGAACGCCCGAGCAGGCGCCGGCCCTCGGTCTTCCACACCACGTCCTGGATCGAGGTCGCGGTCCGCGCGCTGTCGCCGACCCAATAGCGCACCGTCACCAGCACCGGCAGCCGGCCGGTGCGATCGTCGGCGCCGCCGTCGGTGAGCTTGAGCATCGCCGACTTGAACCAGCTTGAGTCGATCGCCGCATCCGCCGGGCTCTGCGGCGACACGCCGAGCGCCTGCGGGAAGGCGACGGTGACGTCGGATAGGTCGTGGCGGGCGTCATGCAGCGTGATCCGCTCACCGCCGGCCTCGACCGTCCCGGTGAGATCCACCCGCGCCTTGTCGCGCGCCTCGCTGGTCGCGGTGGCGACGCGCTCGGCCTGATCGGCGCGGCGGTCGGCCCAGTTGGAATAAAGCGTCAGCGCAGCGATCACCACGCCCGCCACCGCGACCACCTCGGCGAGCGTCACCCACCGCCGGCGGGTGCGCGCCTGATCCGCGGTCTCGGTCATCGCCCGCCCGCCTCGAGCAGCGCCTCGGGCGCCGCCAGTTCCCAGCCGCGCGCGATCCGGTCCTCGATCAGCGTCCAGTCGGCATCGTCGCCGAGCTCGATCGCCTGGTCGCCATCGTCGCCGAGCACCAGCAGCTGCGTGTCCGCGAGCTGCGCGAAGCGGGTGCCCGCCACGAAGAAGCCGGGGCCGTCGGCTGATGCGCGCTCCTCGGTGTCGGGAAGCAGCAGCGCGATGGCGCGGACGCGGGACAGCGGATCGGTCATCGGCGGACGAACTCCTTGAGCACGCGAGGGTAGAGCAGATGTTCCTGGTCGAGCACCCGCGCGGCGAGCGCGTCGGGCGTGTCGCCGGGCAGGATCGGCACCTCGGCCTGGCCGAGCACCACGCCGCCGTCGAGCTCCTCGGTGACGACATGGACCGAGCAGCCGGCAATCGCATCGCCGGCCGCGATCGCCCGGGCATGGGTGTCGAGCCCCTTATACTTGGGCAGCAGCGAGGGGTGGATGTTGACAATCCGGTCGCGCCAGCGGGCGACGAATTCGTCGGACAGCAGGCGCATGTAACCCGCCAGGGCGATCACCTCGACGCCGGCCTCGCGCAACGCGGTGTCGATCGCTTCCTCGTACACCGGCTTGCCGATCCCCTTGGGCGAGAGCGCAAAGGTGGCAAGGCCGTGCGCGCGAGCCCAGGCCAGGCCGGGCGCGTCGGGCTGGTCGGAGGCGACCAGCCCGATGGGAATGCCGGCCTCGGCCAACGCCTTCATGTTCGAGCCGCGGCCCGAGATCAGCACGCCGACCCGCTTGGTGGCCTCGGTGGCCGTGGCGGCCGTCTCAGCCATGATGGGTCGCGGTCCAGTCGGCGCGCGCGCTCCAGGTCTCGGTCGAGCCGCTGACGGTGCAGCCCCGCGCGCCGGCCTCGATCCGCCCGATCGCGAACACCGTCTCGCCCGCCGCGGTCAGTGCGTCGGTGACTGCTTCCGCCTGGTCGGCCGCGACCACCACCGCCATGCCGATCCCGCAGTTGAAGGTCCGCGCCATCTCCTCGGGCTCGATCCCGCCCTGCGCCTGGAGGAATGCCATCAGCCGCGGCTGCTCCCAGGCGTCGGCATCCACCACCGCGTGCGTCTCGTCGGGCAACACGCGGGGGATGTTCTCGAGCAACCCGCCGCCGGTGATGTGCGCCAGCCCCTTGATCGCGCGCTCGCGCAGCAGCGGCAGCAGGCTGGCGACATAGATCCGCGTCGGCGCCATCAGGATATCGATCAGCAGCCGATCCGAATCGAACAGGGCAGGGCGGTCGAGCTTCCAGGCCTTGTCCGCGGCAAGCCGGCGGACCAGCGAAAAACCGTTCGAATGGACGCCGGACGAGGCGAGGCCGAGGACGACGTCGCCGGCCGCGATCGTCTGCCCGGTCAGCACCTTGTCGCGCTCCACCGCACCGACGCAGAAGCCGGCCAGGTCATAGTCGCCATCGGCATACATGCCGGGCATCTCCGCGGTCTCGCCGCCGATCAGCGCGCAGCCGGCCTGCTTGCAGCCTTCCGCGATCGAGGCGACGACCCGCTCCGCGATCCCGCTCTCGAGCTTGCCGGTCGCGTAATAATCCAGGAAGAACAACGGCTCGGCACCCTGGACGATCAGGTCGTTGGCGCACATCGCAACAAGGTCGACGCCGACACCCTCGTGCCGGTCCCAGTCGATCGCGAGCTTCAGCTTGGTGCCGACGCCGTCGTTCGCCGCCACCAGCAGCGGATCGACAAAGCCCGCTGCCTTGAGATCGAAGAAGCCGCCGAAGCCGCCGAGATCGGCATCCGCCCCGGCACGGCGGGTCGCCTTGGCGAGCGGTCCGATGGCACGGACGAGGGCATTGCCGGCGGCGATGGACACCCCTGCATCGGCATAGGTGTAGGGCGCGTTGCGACGATCGTTGGTCATGGTCGAGCCTGCTAGACATATCGCGCTTGGATTTCCACGCCTGCTTCGCCAAAAGGCCTGACGATGCGTCTCCGTACCCTGTCCACCTCGCTCGCGCTCGCCGCGCTGCTGCTCGGCGCCGGCGCGATCGCCCAGATGGAGGGCGGCCGTGGCGTCGCGCCCGTCGACAGCGGTAGCAGCTACGAAGTCACCGGAGTCACCGTCGATGTCGCCGGCAAGACCGCCGAGGCCGCGCGGCTCGGGGGCTGGCGGGTCGCCCAGCGCAAGGCGTGGGTCCAGCTCTCCAATCGTCTTGGCGGCGGGGGTGGCCTGGTATCCGATGGTACGCTCGACCAGCTCGTCTCCGGCATCGTCGTCGAGAATGAGCAGATCGGTCCCAATCGCTACATCGCCCGGCTCGGGGTGCTGTTCAATCGCGCCCGCGCCGCCTCGCTGCTCGGCATCAGCGCCTATTCGGATCGCTCGCGGCCGATGCTGCTGGTGCCGCTCCAGGTGTCGGCCGGGGTCGAGACGGTGTTCGAGCAGCGCAGCGAGTGGCAGGAGGCCTGGGCACGCTACCGCACCGGCAACAGCAGCGTCGACTATGTCCGTCCGTCCGGCAACGGTGCCGATTCGCTGCTGCTCAACGCCGGCCAGATCGCGCGGCCGGGGCGCGGCTGGTGGCGCACGATCATCGATCAATATGGCGCCGCGGACATCCTGATCCCGGTGGTGCGGCTCTATCGCACCTATCCCGGCGGTCCGGTCATCGGCGTGTTCCAGGCCCGTCACGGGCCTGACAATGAACTGGTCGGCAGCTTCACCCTGCGCGTCAACAATGCCGCCGGTCTGCCCAAGCTGCTCGATACCGGGGTCGCCCGGATGGACGCCCTGTTCGAGCAGGCGCTGCGCAGCGGCGTGCTCGGGGTCGATCCCACGCTGTCGCCGCCGCCGCCGCCCGAGCCGGTGGTCGACGACACCGCGCCCGATCTGGGTAACGACAGCCTCACCGACATCGTCGGCGATCTGTCCGGCGCTGCCGTCGGCATCCCGATTACGGTCCAGTTCGACACGCCGAGCGCCGCGACCGTCGCTAATACCGAAGGTCTGGTGCGCGGCATCGCCGGCGTCCGCACCGCCTCCACCACCAGCCTCGCCCTCGGCGGCGTCTCGTTGATGCGGGTCACCTTCGATGGCGACCCGGCGGTGCTCAAGGCGGCATTGGAGGCGCGCGGCTATCAGGTACTCGGCACGGGGCAGACGCTGCGCATCCGCCGTGCACCGCAGCTGCTGCCGCCCAACATCCCGGCCGACGCCCAGCCCGCAGGATGAGCCAGCTCGCGCTCCCGCTCGGCTGGCCGGCGGACCCTCGCGACGAGGCCTTCCTGATCACCCCGTCCAACGCCCGCGCCGCCCATACGCTGGAGCATTGGGCGACGTGGCCGGTGATGGCCGCCGTGCTCACCGGCCCGCGCAAGTCGGGGCGCAGCCTGCTCGCGCGTATCTTCGCCGCCAAAAGTGGCGGCACCATCATCGACGATGCCGAGCGCGTGCCCGAGCAGCAGCTGTTCCATGCCTGGAACCAGGCGCAGGCCGAGCATCGGCCGCTGGTGATCGTCGCCGATGCGTTGCCGCCTGCCTGGGGCGTCAAGCTGCCCGATCTGCGCTCGCGGCTGGCCGCCAGCCCGCACGCCGCGATCACCGCGCCCGACGACGAGTTGATGCACGCGCTGTTCGGCCAGCTCTTCCTGCGCCGCGGGCTCGACGCCCGGCCGGATCTGGTCGACTGGCTGACCCTGCGCGTCGAACGGAGCCACATCGCCATTCAGCGGGTGGTTGATGCGCTTGATCAGGCGGTGCTGGAGAGCCGCAAGCGCCTGTCGATACCGCTCGCGCGGACCGTGCTGGCGGAGGCAGGGATCGTCATGCAATCGCAATCGTTGTTTCCTACGACCGATTTATGACACGCCCAGCTCACCTCGCCCATCTGCCCGACGCCGATGATGATCCCTTCGTTCCCGAGGTGAACGATCGCTATTTCAATCGCGAACTGTCATGGCTGGCGTTCAACCGCCGGGTGCTAGAGGAAGCCTGCAACAAGGCGCACCCGCTGCTCGAACGGCTTCGCTTCCTGTCGATCTCGGGGTCCAACCTCGATGAATTCTTCATGGTCCGCGTCGCCGGCCTGAAGGGCCAGCAGCTCAAGGATGTCGACCGCCGCTCCGCCGACGGGCTCACCGCCACCCAGCAGCTCGGCGCGATCATCACCGAGGCCGATTCGCTGATGGCGAGCCAGCAGCATGTCTGGGGCGATCTGCGCACCTTGCTCGACGACGCCAATTTGCGCGTGCTCCGCCGCGACGAGGTCGATTCCGAGGCGGCGGCTTGGCTCGAAAACCATTTCCGCGAGCAGATCTTCCCGATCCTCACCCCACAGGCGCTCGATCCGGCGCATCCCTTCCCGTTCATCCCCAACAAGGGGCTGTCCGTGATCTTCGATCTGGTCCGCGACAACGACAAGGAGCCGGTGCGCGAACTGGTCATGCTGCCGGCCAGCGCCTCGCGCTTCATCCGCTTGCCGGGTGATAGCGGCCGCTACGTCTCGATCGAGGCGGTGGTGAAGCGCTTCGCGCCGGTGCTGTTCCCGGGTTATACGATGAACGGCGCCGCCGCCTTCCGGGTGCTGCGCGACAGCGACATCGAGATCGACGAAGAGGCGGAGGATCTCGTCCGCTACTTCGCCAATGCCATTAAGCGCCGCCGCCGCGGCCGCGTGATCCGGCTCGAGCTCGAGACCGGCATGCCCGACAATCTAGCCGAGGTGTTGCGCGAGGCGCTCGGCGGCAGCGAGGCGATCATCACCGAGAGCGGCAATCTGCTCGGCATCGGTGATCTCGAGGCCATAGTCGACGAGGATCGGCCCGACCTAAAATTCCCGCCGTTCACGCCGCGCTTCCCCGAGCGCATTCGTGAATTCGCCGGCGACTGCTTCGCGGCGATCCGCGCCAAGGACATCGTCGTCCATCATCCGTACGAGACGTTCGACGTCGTGCTCGCCTTTCTCAAGCAGGCCGCCGCCGACCCGGACGTGATCGCGATCAAGCAGACGCTGTACCGCGCCGGCAAGCAGCCCGCGGTGATCAACGCGCTGATTGCCGCCGCCGAATCCGGCAAGTCGGTCACCGCGGTGGTGGAGCTGCGCGCGCGGTTTGACGAGGAACAGAACATCATGTGGGCGAGCGCGCTCGAGCGCGCCGGCGTCCAGGTGGTCTACGGGTTCCTTGAATGGAAGACCCACGCCAAGGTGTCGATGGTGGTGCGCCGCGAGGGCGGCCAGTTCCGCACCTACTGCCATTTCGGCACCGGCAATTATCATCCTGTCACCGCGCGGATCTACACCGATCTGTCCTTCTTCACCGCCGATGCCCGCATCGGCCGCGATGCTGCGCAGATGTTCAACTATGTCACCGGCTATGTCGAGCCGACCGACATCGCCAAGGTCAGCCTGTCGCCGCGCGACCTGCGCCAGCGCCTGCTCGAGATGATCGATGGCGAGATCGGCCATGCCCAGGCGGGGCGCGCCGGCGCGGTCTGGGCCAAGATGAATTCGCTGGTCGATCCCGAGATCATCGACAAGCTCTACGAGGCGAGCGACGCGGGGGTGGAGATCGAGCTGATCATCCGCGGCATCTGCTGCCTGCGCCCCGGCGTTCCCGGCCTGTCGGAAAACATCCGCGTCAAGTCGGTGATCGGTCGCTTCCTCGAGCACAGCCGCATCTTCTGCTTCGGCAACGGCGCGGCGCTGCCCAACGACGGCGCCCGGGTGTTCATCTCCTCGGCCGATTGGATGCCGCGCAACTTCGATCGCCGGGTTGAATATATGGTGCCGCTGGAAAATCCGACGGTCCATGATCAGGTGCTCGACCAGGTGATGGTCGCCAATCTGATCGACAATGAGCAGAGCTGGGAGCTGGAGTCGGACGGCCGCTACGTCCGCGAGGAGCCGGGCGAGAAGCCGTTTAATCTCCACCGCTACTTCATGATCAATCCCTCGCTGTCGGGTCGCGGTGCGTCGCTCGGCGCGAGCACCGCGGTGCCGACTTTGTCGCTGAGGCGGCGGCGATAGCGGGGGGTGACCGGCGGGTCGGCGCTTGTCCTCCCCGCCCGCGTGCCGCAGGGAGGCGGCCTTTCGACCCCTCGTGCCCCGGTGATTGCTGAAAAGATGGCCACGCTCTTCCGCAAACGACCACCGCAGGCCGCCGCGCAGCCCCGCACCGGGATCATCGACATCGGTTCCAATTCGGTGCGGCTGGTGATCTATGAGGGCCACCCGCGGCTGCCGGCGATGCTGCTCAACGAGAAGGTCATGGCCGGACTCGGTCGCGGGCTGGCGACGACGGGCGCGATGACTCCCGCGTCGATGCGCCTCGCCCAGGGGGCGCTGGCCCGGTTTGCCGCGATTGGCCGCGAGATGGGCGCCAGCCTGCGCACCGTCGCCACCGCCGCGGTGCGCGATGCCTCCAACGGCCCGGCGTTCATCGCCGCTGCCACGGCGCTGGGGCTCACCGTCGAGGTGCTCAGCGGCGAGCAGGAGGCGACCGCGTCGGGCCTCGGCGTGCTCTCCGCCATTCCCGATGCCGATGGCATCGTCGGCGACCTCGGCGGCGGCAGCCTCGAGCTGGTGCGCGTCGTCGCCGGCACCGTCACCGATCGCATCTCCTTCCCGCTCGGCGTGTTGCGCATCGCTGCGCTGCGCGCCAACCGCGGCCCCGGCTTCGAGCGACTGATCGTGCGACTGCTCGGCGAAGCGGGCTGGACCGGGCGGGGCAAGGGCCTGCCGCTGTACATGGTCGGCGGCTCGTGGCGCGCGCTCGCCCGGCTGGACATGAGCCTCACCGGTTATCCGCTGCCGATCATCCACGGCTATGCCTTGAGCCCTGCGACCGTCGCCCGGCTCGGTCGCAGCATCTCGCATCTGTCCAAGCCAAGGCTGCGCGCGGTGCCCGGCATGTCCGCCGCGCGCGCCGCCGCGATCGGCGACGCCACCGCGCTGCTCGGCGTGGTGATGCGCGAGCTCGGCAGCAGCAACGCGATCGCCTCCACTTACGGCCTGCGCGAGGGTCTGCTCTATGGCACGCTCGATGCCGAGACCCGCGCGCTCGATCCGCTCATTGTCGGCGTCCGCGAGGAGGCGCGGCTGCTCAGCCGCTTTCCCGATTCCGGCGATATGCTCGATGGCTGGATCGCGCCGCTGTTCGCCGACCCGGACGAGACCGCGCGGCTGCGCCTCGCCGCCTGCCTGCTCGCCGACGCCGGCTGGCGCGCCAACCCCGAGTTCCGCGACGAACAGGCGGTGGAGGCGGCATTGCACGGCAATTGGGTGGCGATCGACGGCGCCGGCCGGGCGATGGTCGCGCAGGCGCTCCACACCAGCCTCACCGGCAGCAGTACCGCCCACCCGCTGCTGCCGACCCTGCTCGCCGAGCCGCAGCTCCAGGCGGCGAGCATCTGGGGGCTGGCGATGCGCTTTGGCCAGCGCTTCAGCGCCGGGCTCAGCAGCCCGCTGCAGCGTTCGTCACTGGTGCTGTCGGACCGCAGCGTCACGCTGCGCCTGCCCGACGAGGACCGCGGCCTCTATGCCGAAGCGGTCGAGCGGCGCCACGCCGCGCTCGCCGCGGCGCTCAAGCGCCGCCCGGCGGTGGAGATCAGCCGCAGCTGACCCGCGTCACCCGGTGGTCGGCGCCGGTCACGATGTTGAGCCGGTCGGTGCGATAATCCATCGTCATCACGCTGTCGGGACCAAGCCGGCGCAGGCTGCGGGCGCCGCTGCGCTTGAGCGCTGTCGCGAACAATGCCTCATCCGCGGTCTGCCCGACCAACCCCTGGAGCCCGGCAGCATCGCACTGTGCGACGGCGGCCGGCGGCGCCACCACCGCGGCAGGCTGCGGCGCGCAGCCGACCAGCGCCACCAGCGGCAGCAGCCGCCAGCTCATGCGCCGTCCTCGGTGCGCGTCATCTTGAGCTTGCCGCCCTGAACCGCGAAGCCGAGCCGCCCCTCGACGAGATCGAGCGCGTCGCGACCGAACTGGTCGAACCGCCAGCCCTCGAGCATCGGCAGCCCGGTGCGGACCCCGGACGCGAGCGCCTCCAGCTCGTCGGCGCGCGCGAGCAGCTTGGAGGCGACATCGATGTCGCGGCTGCGGATCTTGAGCAGCAGCTTGAGCAGGTCGGCGACCAGCGAGCCATCCTTGCCGAGCCCCGGCTTGCGGTCGTCGCGCGGCGGCAGCTCGTCGCCCTCGAGTGGCGGCGCATTCTCCAGCGCCGCCATCAGCCGGCCGCCGATGTCGTTGCTCGCCCAGGTCGCCGAGAGGCCGCGGACCTTGGCGAGGTCGGCCTGCTTGCGCGGCGGGTGGCCGGCGAGATCGCCCAGCGTCTCGTCCTTGACGATGCGGCCGCGCGGCAGGTCCTTGGCCTGCGCCTCCAGTTCACGCCAGCGGGCGAGCGCCTTTAGCCGGCCGAGCACGTCGGGCTTGCGCCCCGAGATGCGCACCCGCTTCCAGGCGAGATCGGGATCGTTGGCGTAATTGGCCTTGTCGCCGAGCCGCTCCATCTCCTGGTTGAGCCAGGCACCGCGCCCGGTCTTGCGCAGCCGCTCGAGCATCTTGGGAAAGATCACCGCGAGGTGGGTGACGTCGCCGATCGCATATTCGATCTGGCGCTCGTCGAGCGGGCGGCGCGCCCAGTCGGTAAACCGCGCGCCCTTGTCGACCGCGATGCCGAGCCAGCTGTCGACCAGATTGGAATAGCCGATCTGCTCTCCCTGGCCGAGCGCCATCGCCGCCACCTGGGTGTCGAACAGCGGGTGAGGGGTCTTGCCGGTGAGATTGTAGATGATCTCGATGTCCTGCCCGCCGGCGTGGAACACCTTGAGCACGTCCTCGTTGTCGGTGAGCAGGTCGAGCAGCGGCTGCATGTCCAGCCCCGGCGCCATCGGGTCGATCGCCGCCGCCTCGTTCACGTCCGCGATCTGGATCAGGCACAGTTCGGGGTAATAAGTGCTCTCGCGCATGAACTCGGTGTCGACCGTGATGAAGTCGGCCTGGGCCAGGCGGGTACACAGATTGGCGAGCGAAGCGCTGTCGGTAATCAACGGGTGGATATGCATCCGATCGCCCATAGCGCGCTCGCGCGGGTTGACAAAGCGGGGATGGAACAGGGTAGGGCGCACCTCATCCTTTTAGCCGTTCCCCGGCGAAGGCCGGAGCCCAGGGTCTCAGAGCCAGCCGCTTGAGATCCCAGGCCCCGGCCTCCGCCGGGGAACGCGTATGCGAGACAAACCACATGCACGCCTATCGCTCCCACACTTGCGCCGCGCTCGACGCCTCGGCGGTCGGCGACACCGTCCGCCTGTCCGGCTGGGTGCATCGCAAGCGCGATCACGGCGGCGTGCTCTTCATCGATCTGCGCGATCATTATGGCATCACCCAGATCGTCGCCGACAGCGACTCGGCCGCGCTGCCGGTGCTCGAGGCGATCCGCGCCGAGTCGGTGATCACCATCGACGGCGTGGTGAAGGCGCGCGGCGAGGGCACCGCCAACCCCAACCTCGCCACCGGCGAGATCGAGGTGTTCGCGCAGAGCGTCACCGTCCAGTCCGCCGCCAACGAGCTGCCGATGCCGGTCGCCGGCGACAATGAATATCCCGAGGACATCCGCCTGCGCTATCGCTTCGTCGATCTGCGCCGCGAGCGGATCCACGCCAACATCATGCTGCGCAGCAACGTCATCGCCTCGCTGCGCCAGCGGATGAACGCGCAAGGGTTCACCGAATTCCAGACGCCGATCCTCACCGCGTCCAGCCCCGAGGGCGCGCGCGACTATCTCGTTCCGAGCCGAGTCCACCCGGGCAAGTTCTACGCGCTTCCCCAGGCGCCGCAGATGTTCAAGCAGCTGCTGATGGTCGCGGGTTTCGATCGCTACTTCCAGATCGCGCCCTGCTTCCGCGACGAGGACGCTCGCGCCGATCGCTCGCCCGGCGAATTCTACCAGCTCGATTTCGAGATGAGCTTCGTCACCCAGGAAGACGTGTTCCAGGCGATCGAGCCGGTGCTCCACGGCCTGTTCGAGCAGTTCGCCGACTGGCAGGGCAAGGGCCGCCAGGTTTCGGCGCTGCCGTTCCGCCGCATTCCCTATCGGGAATCGATGCTGAAGTACGGCAACGACAAGCCGGACCTGCGCAACCCGATCCTGATCAGCGACGTCTCCGATCACTTCACCGGTTCCGGCTTCGGCCGCTTCGCCTCGATCGTCGAGGCCGGCGACGTCGTCCGCGCCATCCCCGCGCCCAACACCGCCGACAAGAGCCGCAAGTTTTTCGACGACATGAACGGCTGGGCACAGTCCGAGGGCTTTGCCGGGCTCGGCTATGCCACCCGCAAGGGCGGCGAATGGGGTGGCCCAATTGCCAAGAACCATGGCGAGGACGGCATGGCCAGGCTCGCCGAGACGCTCGGCCTCGGCCCGGACGACGGCATCTTCTTCGCCGCCGGCAAGGAAGGCCAGGCCGCCAAACTCGCCGGGCTCGCTCGCACCCGCGTCGGCGAAAGCCTCGGGCTGATCGATCCCAAGCGCTTCGAATTCTGCTGGATCGTCGATTTCCCGATGTTCGAATATGACGAGGACGCCAAGAAGGTCGACTTCAGCCACAATCCCTTCTCGATGCCCCAGGGTGAGATGGAGGCGCTCGAGACCAAGGACCCGCTCGACATCCTCGCCTATCAGTATGACATCGTCTGCAACGGCATCGAGCTGAGCTCGGGCGCGATCCGGAACCACAAGCCCGAGATCATGTACAAGGCGTTCGAGATCGCTGGCTATAGCCAGGCCGATGTGGACCAGAACTTCTCGGGGATGATCAACGCCTTCAAGTGCGGCGCACCGCCGCACGGCGGCTCGGCGCCGGGCATCGACCGGATGGTGATGCTGCTCGCCGACGAGCCCAACATTCGCGAGGTGATAACCTTCCCGATGACCCAAAAGGCCGAGGATCTGATGATGGGCGCGCCCAATTTCGCGACGCCCAAGCAGCTCAAGGAACTAAACCTGCGCTCGACCGCCGAGGTGAAGAAGGACGTCGACAAGGCAGTGGCCCCCAGCGCCGGCTGAGCAGGGCGCCCTACCGTACAGCAGTCATCCTGAACTCGTTTCAGGATCCATGGCCGACCCTCCGCCCCGGGCGAAGCCGGTTAGGGCTGCTGACACGTTCAGGATGAAGGGCGGCAGGAGAGAACCCGATCCCTCCTCACGCGTTGGCCTGATGTCCATCCGTCAGGAGCCCCGATGATCGACCTCAGCGAGTATGAAGCCGGCAAGCCCTACAAGGCCCGCTACAAGCACGATCTCGCGCATCTCCAGGCGCATCTCGAGCAGATCCTGGTCGCGCACATCATCCACGGCCGACGCGCCGTGGTGATGTTCGAGGGGTGGGACGCCGCCGGCAAGGGCGGCATCATCCAGCGGCTTACCGCCGAATGGGACCCGCGCCATTATGAGGTCTATCCGATCTCGGCGCCGTCGGCGGAGGAAAAGGCTCACGACTTCCTGTGGCGATTTCGCAACCGCCTGCCCGAACCGGGCAACGTCACCGTGTTCGACCGCAGCTGGTATGGCCGCGTGCTGGTCGAGCGGGTCGAGGGCTATGCGCGCGAGGACGAGTGGCGGCGCGGCTATGACGAGATCAACGCCTTCGAGGCAGGGCTGGTCGAAGAGGGCATCACGCTGGTCAAGGTGTTCGTCCACATCGGCCAGGGCGAGCAGGACAAGCGCCTGCTGTCACGCCTGCAGGATCCGTGGAAGCGCTGGAAGACCGGCGCCGACGATTACCGCAACCGCGCCCGCCGCGCCGAGTATCTCGCCGCGATGCTCGACATGTTCGCCCGCACCGACACCGGTGGCGCGCCCTGGATCGTGATCGACGGCAACGACAAGAAAGCCGCACGCATCGCGGCGTTGAAGGCGATCACCAAGCAGCTCGAAGCCAACGTCGACATGACCCCGCCGCCGCTCGATCCCGAGCTGGCGCGGATCGCGCATGAGGCACTGAGTGTGGAAGTCTAGCCACCCTAACACGTCACCCCAGCGAAAGCTGGGTTCTACCGCGGCTCCATCGGACCCCGCCACCACGAGATCCCAGCTTCCGCTGGGATGACGGAGTGCTCAGGCCGGCGCAAACGCCCCATCGTCGCCCATCACGTGCAGCACCCCGTCGGCGATCGCGAAATAGGCGCCGTGGATCCGCAGCGATCCCGCCGCCGCGCGCTCCGCGACAAACGGGAAGGTCAGCAGGTTGGCGATCGACACCCGTACCGTCTCCAGCTCGAGTGCGCGGATCGCGGCCGGTCCCTCGCCATGCTCGGCGACGATCCGTGCCCGGGCCTCGTCGAGCAGGTCGATCCAGTGCGCGATGAACCCGCCGGCGCCGGGCGCGGCGCCGTCGAACCGCTGGGTCAGCGAGGCGTGCACGCCGCCGCACGAGCCATGGCCGAGCACCACGATTTCGGGCACCTCCAGTTGCGTCACCGCAAACTCCACCGCCGCCGAAACGCCGTGGCGGCCGCCGCCGGTCTCATAGGGCGGCACGAGGTTGGCGACGTTGCGCACCGCGAAGATCTCGCCGGGCGAGGTGTCGAACACCTGCGCCGGGTCCACCCGGCTGTCCGAGCAGGCGATGATCAGCACCTTGGGGCTCTGGCCCTCCTTCAATTCGGCCCAGCGATCGCGCTGCGTCGCCCAGCCGGTGGTGCGAAAGCGGCGATAGCCGTCGATGAGGTTGGAGAAATCAGCCACGTTCAAGCTCCTGGTTGTCGGTCGCCCGTCCCGGGTAGAAGAAACATTAGGGTGCCGACAAGACCGGCAGCAGGTTGTGGGCGAGGGCCCGGCTCGCTATCTCGCGGGGCATGAACGAGATGACTCCGCTACGGGTCCGCAAGCCCGACTGGATCCGCGTCAAGGCGCCGACCTCCGCCGGCTTCGCCGCGACCCGCGAACTGATGCGCTCGAAAAGCCTCACCACGGTGTGCGAGGAGGCGGCGTGCCCCAATATCGGCGAATGCTGGTCGAAGAAGCACGCCACGGTGATGATCCTCGGCGATACCTGCACGCGGGCCTGCGCCTTCTGCAACGTCAAGACCGGCATGCCGCGCGCGGTCGATCCGATGGAGCCCAACAACGTCGCCGAGGCGGCGGCGCAGATGGGGCTCGAGCATATCGTCGTCACCTCGGTCGATCGAGACGATCTGCCGGATGGCGGCGCCAAGCAGTTCGTCAAGGTCATTGAGGCGATCCGCCGCGCCAACCCGCGCACCACCATCGAGATCCTCACCCCCGATTTTCGCAACAAGCATGAGGCCGCTGTCGAGGCGATCGTCGCGGCGCGGCCTGACGTCTACAACCACAATCTCGAGACGGTGCCGCGGCTCTACCCGACGATCCGCCCCGGCGCGCGTTACTATGCCTCGCTGCGGCTGCTCGAGAGCGTCAAGAAGCTTGATCCGTCGATCTTCACCAAGTCGGGCGTGATGCTGGGTCTCGGCGAGGAGCGGCTCGAGATCCATCAGGTGATGGACGACATGCGCTCGGCCGACATCGATTTCCTCACCATGGGCCAGTATCTCCAGCCCACTCCGCGTCACGCCAAGGTCGCCGAGTTCGTGACGCCCAAGGCGTTCGACGCCTATGCCAGCATCGCCCGCGCCAAGGGCTTCCTGCTCGTCGCCTCCTCGCCGCTGACCCGCTCGAGCTACCATGCCGGCGACGATTTCGCGAAGATGCGCGCCGCGCGCGACGCCAAGCTCGCGCCGAGGCTGGTCGGTGCCTAAGCACAGCGAGACGCGCCATCTGCCCTACACGCCGGAGCAGATGTTCGATCTGGTCGCCGATGTCTCGCGCTACGCCGAGTTCCTGCCCTGGGTGTCGGCGATGCGGGTGCGGCGTGATTCGGCGACGGCGACGACCGCGGACATGATCGTCGGCTTCAAGGGCCTGCGCGAGACCTTCACCTCCGAGGTGAGGAAGGAGCGCCCCGGCCACATCCACGTCGAATATATCGATGGGCCGCTCAAGTACCTCCACAACGACTGGCACTTCCGCCCCGAGGGAGACGGGGGCTGCGCGGTCGACTTCGCGGTGGATTTCGCGTTCAAGAACCGGGTGTTCGAAATGCTCGCCGGCCAGGTGTTCGGCGCCGCGCTGCGTAAGATGATCGGCGCGTTCGAAAACCGTGCCGCCGAGCTTTACGGCAGCAGCAGCTCGAGCGCGACCAGCGCCGCCTGAAGCCTGATCCCGCCGCGGCCGAGATCGCCGAAGTCGCGGCGATCGGCATGAACGTCGGATGGGTCGCCGCCCTTGGTGGCGCAGGCGAACACCACGGTGCCGACCGGCTTCTTCACCGTGCCGCCGCCGGGCCCGGCGACGCCGGTGATCGCCACCGCGACATCGGCATGGCTGTTGGCGAGCGCGCCCTGCGCCATGCTCCACGCGGTCGCGATCGATACCGCGCCGAAGGTCTCGAGCACGTCGGTGCTGACCTTGAGCAGGTCGGTCTTGGCGCGGTTCGAATAAGTCACGAACGACGCGCCGAACACGTCGGACGAACCGGGGATCTCGGTCAGCGCCGCGGCGACCAGCCCGCCGGTGCAGCTCTCGGCGACGCTGATGGTGCGGCCGGCGGCGCGATTGGCTTCGATCACGCGTCGCGCGGCGGCGAGCAGTTCGTCGGGCAGCAGAAAGTCCATGTCAGCGCGGCTCCTCGGCACACAGCGGCAGGTCGGGCACCGCGACGTTCTTGCCCTTGGCCTTCTCGGTCTTAAGATAGTGCAACGTCGTCACGATCACGCCCGCCATATTCTGCGGCGGCAGCGGCGCGAGCAGGGTGAGCAGGTGATCGATCGTGCCGCAATCCTTGGGCGCGATCCGCCCGACCAGCAGCGGCGCCAGCGCCGCGGTGAGCAGCGGCCGTGCGTAGTCGGAGCCGAGCAGCAGGTCGATCGCCGGGTCCGAGAGCTTGACGATCGCCGCGCGCGCGCCGGGCCAGGCGCGGTCCGCCGCGGCCTGGTATTTGTCGAGGAACGGCCCGCCGGTCTGCCGCACCAGGCTCGCCGCCGGCAACCGGGCGGCGCAGACGATCCCGGCGCCTCGGACGATGTCCGGCATCGCCACCAGCGCGATCGACTCGGCGTCGGTCTCGGTCAGGCAGCGGGTCTGCGCCATCGCCGGCGCGCTGGTCAGCGCCGCCGCCAGCGCGACCGCAACCAGCGCCCTCATCGCGGCGCCCGCGGCACGCTGACGGTCGCCGCCGCTTGGGTGGCGATGCCCTCCTCACGCCCGGTAAAACCGAGCTTCTCGGTGGTGGTCGCCTTGATGCTGACCCGATCAAGGCTGAGCCCGAGCAGCTCGCCGATCCGCGCCTGCATCGCCGCACGGTGCGGCCCGATCTTGGGCGCCTCGCACATGATCGTCACGTCGACGAAGTCGATCCGGCCGCCCTTGGCGGCGATCAGCGACGCGGCATGCTGGAGGAACTGGCCCGATTCGGCGCCGCGCCACTGCGGGTCGCTCGGCGGAAAGTGCGTGCCGATATCGCCCGCCGCGATCGTGCCGAGCAGCGCATCGGTCAGCGCATGGAGCACCACATCGGCGTCGCTATGGCCGGACAGGCCCTTGTCGTGCGGGATCAGCACCCCGCCGAGCCACAATTCCTCGCCGGCCTCGAGCCGGTGGACGTCGAACCCGGTCGCCATCCGCGGCTCGAGCGCAAGGCGCGCCTCGGCGGTGGCGAAATCGTCGGGATGGGTGATCTTGTCGAGCATCGGATCGCCCTGCACCAGGATGACGCTGCCGCCAAGCCGGCGCACCATCTGCGCGTCGTCGGTCGCCTCGTCGCCAATAGGCCAGGCGGCGTGCGCCGCGCGCAGTGCCTGGGTGCGGAAGCCCTGCGGGGTCTGCACCCGTGCGAGGCCGTCGCGCGACACCACCGCGCCGTCGCGCACCAGCGTGTCGGCGACCGGTAGCACCGGATAGGCGCCATCGGCATCGTCGAGCGCCGCCAGCACCCGGTCGATCACCACCGCCGGCAGCAACGGTCGCGCCGCATCGTGGATCAGCACGCGCGCGGCGTCGATCACGGCGAGCCCGTTCGCCACCGACTCGCGCCGGCTGGCGCCGCCGGCGACGGTGCGCACCGAGCCCAGCGCCGCCGCGGCCTCGGCCTCGGCGCCGGGCGCGATCACCACCACCACCTCGTCGATCCCGGGATGCGCCGCCAACGCCTGATAGGCGTGCGCGACCATCGCCCGGCCGCCGAGCAGCGCATATTGCTTGGCCACCGGCCCGCCTGCGCGGGTGCCGGATCCAGCCGCGACGATCAGCGCGACGGTACGGGGTCTGTCAGTCATCCGCGCCGCCTAGCGCTGCGGCGGGCGCTTATCCAGCCTGCACAAACCCCTAACCTTGCCTCCACCTCCGCAACCCGGTAAGGCTCTGCCCAATTTTCAGGCAGATCGATGCGCACCCTCGCTCCCATTCACGTCGGCCCCGTGCGGATCGACAGCCCCGTCGTGCTGGCGCCGATGACCGGCGTCACCGACATGCCGTTCCGCACCCTGGTGCGCCGCTATGGCTCAGGCCTCAACGTCACCGAGATGATCGCCAGCCAGGCGGCGATCCGCGAGACCCGCCAGTCGATCCAGAAGGCGGCGTGGCACCTGTCCGAAGAACCGGTGTCGATGCAGCTCGTCGGCTGCACGCCCTATGAGATGGCGGAAGCTGCCAAGCTCGCCGAAGACCGCGGCGCCGCGATCATCGACATCAACATGGGCTGCCCGGTCCGCAAGGTCACCAACGGCGACGCCGGCTCGGCGCTGATGCGCGATCTCGGCCTCGCCGCCGAGCTGGTCACCGCGATCGTCAAGGCGGTGAAGGCGCCGGTCACGCTCAAGATGCGGATGGGCTGGTGCCATGACAGCCTCAACGCGCCCGAGCTCGCACGCATCGCCGAGGATCTCGGGGTCAAGCTGATCACCGTCCACGGCCGCACCCGCAACCAGATGTACAAGGGCTCGGCCGACTGGGCGTTCATCCGCCGGGTCAAGGAAGCGGTGACCATCCCGGTGATTGCCAATGGCGACATCTGCTCCATCGAGGATGCCGAGGCCGCGCTCGACCAGTCGGGCGCCGACGGCATCATGATCGGTCGCGGCGCCTATGGCCGGCCGTGGCTGCTCGGCCAGCTGATGGAATGGTTCGCCACCGGCACCCGTCGTCCCGATCCGTCGCTCGACGAGCAATATCAGGTCATCGCCGAACATTATGAGGCGATGCTCGAGCATTACGGCCCGGTCACCGGGGTCAACATGGCGCGCAAGCACATCGGCTGGTACACCAAGGGGCTGAACGGCTCGGCCGAGTTCCGCAACACGGTGAACCAGGAGGCGGACGCGACCCGCGTCAAGGCGATGCTCGCCGAATTCTACGCGCCCCACCGCCAGCTCCAGGCAGCCTGAGCCGCGCATGGCAGGCCGCCCCGGCTTTGCCGAGCTGTTCGCCGCTCTGCCGGTCGCGGTGCTGGTGGTCGATCCGGACGAGCGCATCGCCCATGCCAATGCGCTTGCCGAGCAGCTGCTCAACCTCTCCGAACGGGTGATGACCGGCCAGCCGCTCGCCGCCATCCTGCCGCCACCAGGGGAGGGCGACGATCGTCCCGATGGCCATGGCGTCGCCGTCTACGATACCGAGATCACCACCCCGCGTGGCAAGATCCGCGTTGATTTCGTCGAGGCGCTGGTTGCCGATCATCCCGGCTGGCGGCTGATCACGCTCCACACCTCGGCGAGCACCCGCGGCCTCGGTCATTCCGCCGACCGCACCGCCAGCGCCCGTGCCGCGACCGGCGCCGCGGCGATGCTCGCGCATGAGGTCAAGAACCCGCTGTCGGGGATCCGCGGCGCCGCGCAGTTGATCGGCGCCGGCGAGCTCACCACGCTGATCGTCACCGAGGTCGATCGCATCGCCGCGCTGATCGATCGGATGCAGGATTTCAGCGACACCCGGCCGCTGCCGCTCGCGCCCGAGAACATCTATCCGCTGCTCGGCCACGCCCGCAGCCTCGCGCTCGCCGGCTTCGCCCGCGGCATCACCATCGAGGAGCGGTTCGATCCCTCGCTGCCGCCGGCGCTGATCAACCGCGACGCCTTGCTCCAGATCGTCATCAACCTGCTCAAGAACGCCCGCGAGGCGATCGGCGACGAGCGCCAGCCGCGCATCCACATCACCACCGCCTATCGCCACGGCATGGCGGTGAGCGCCGCGCCCGGCCGCCCGCGGGTGCCGCTGCCGATCGAGATCTGCGTCGCCGACAATGGCCCGGGCGCGCCGGCGGACATCGCCGAGCATCTGTTCGAACCGTTCGTCTCCGGCCGCCGCGAGGGGCAGGGGCTCGGCCTCGCGCTGGTCGACAAGTTGATGCGCGACATGGGCGGCATCGTCCAATACGCCCGCGAAGGAACGCCGGAAATGACCATTCTCCGCCTGCTGCTGCCCCGCGCCACCACCGCGCCGGTCACCACTGTACGGGGCAACGCCGCATGAGCCGGGTGCTGGTGGTCGATGACGACGCCGCGATCCGCACCGTCGTCGCCCAGGCGCTGCGCCGCGCCGGTCACGACGTCAGCACCGCCGAGACTCTGGCGCAGCTCGATCGCGCGCTCGCCACCCGCGTGCCGGACGTGCTGATCACCGATGTCGTCCTGCCCGATGGCGACGGCATCGACCGCATCGCCGAGGTCGGCACCCGGCTGCCGCAGCTGCCGATCATCATCCTCTCGGCGCAGAACACGCTGACCACCGCGGTGCGCGCCACCGAGGTCGGCGCCTATGAATATCTCCCCAAGCCGTTCGATCTCGACGATCTCACCCGCGCCGTCGCCGGCGCGCTGGCGCGCGGCGCGGTGATGCCGCAGCCGGAGGCGGGGGAGGACCCCACCTTGCCGCTGATCGGGCGCTCGCCGGCGATGCAGGATGTCTATCGCGTGATCGCGCGGGTGATCTCCAACGATCTCACCGTGCTGATCTCGGGCGAATCGGGCACCGGCAAGGAACTGGTGGCGCGCGCCATCCATGATCTCGGGCCGCGCCGCGATGCCCCCTTCATCGCGCTCAACATGGCCGCGATCCCGCGCGAGCTGATCGAGGCCGAGCTGTTCGGCCATGAGCGCGGCGCCTTCACCGGCGCGCAGACGCGCAACGCCGGCCGGTTCGAGCAGGCGGCGGGCGGCACCCTGTTCCTCGACGAGATCGGCGACATGCCGATGGAGGCGCAGACGCGATTGCTGCGCGTGCTCCAGTCGGGCGAATTCACCAGCGTCGGTGGCGCTCGCGCGATGCGCGCCGACGTCCGCATCGTCGCCGCCACCAACCGCGATCTCGCCGCGCAGGTCGCCGGCGGCCAGTTTCGCGAGGATCTGTTCTACCGGCTCAACGTCGTGCCGATCGCGCTGCCGTCACTGCGCGATCGCCGCCAGGACATCCCGCTGCTCGCCCGCCACTTCCTCGATCAGGCTGGCGCGCAGGGGCTACCGAGCCGGCGGCTGTCCGATGACGCCATGGCGGCGCTGTCTGCGCATGACTGGCCTGGCAACGTCCGCGAGCTTGAAAACCTGATGCGCCGCCTTGCGGTGCTTGCCCGCGACACCTGGGTGGAGGCGCCGGTGATCCGCGCCCTGCTTGGCGCGCCGACGGCAACGGCAGAGGCGAGCGATCCCGGGATTGCCGACGCCGTTCGCCATCTGATCGAACGCATCGCGCGCGAGCGGCCCGACGCGCTCGACGACGGCTCGCTTTACGACCGGGTGATCGGCGAGGTCGAGCGCCCGCTGATCGAGGCGATGCTCGCCCGCCACGGCAACAACCAGCTGCGCGCGGCGCGGGCGATGGGGATCAACCGCAACACGCTGCGCAAGCGCCTCGATACGCTCGGCATCCCGGTGCGCGGCGACGATGCGGGTGAGGAGATGCCCGATCTGGGATGATTACCGCGCATTATGTGGTTTCCGTGCAACAACCATTGTTGTATTGTAGGCACGATGATGGCGTCGGCGAGGCCCGCTCTGAACCCTGAACCACCGGTCAGCCGGTTCCGCATCACGCCTGCGGCAGAGGCGATTGTGGTCGTGCTTACCCTTGGGATGGCGCTGGTGACCTACGTCGCGGTCAACGGGAGCGGCGTCAATCGACCCTTGTTGCCACCGCCCATCGTGGCACTGCTGCTGATCGCGAATTTGGTGCCAGGCATTGGCCTGCTGATGCTCGTTGGGCGCCGGGTGGCTCTCAAGCGAGCCGCCAAGGCCGGCCTGGGGCAAGGTGGCATTCTTCACGTGCGGCTGGTTGCGACCTTCTCGCTGGTCGCTGCGGTGCCTATGTTGCTCGTTACCATCTTTGCCTCGCTCCTTTTCCAATATGGCGTCGGCTTTTGGTTCTCAGGGCAGGCGCGCGGACTGCTGGATGATAGTCGCACATTAGCTGTGGCTTCGTTCAACGACGCTGTTCGATCTGTAGACAAAGAGAATGTCGCCATGGCGGTCGACGTCTACAAAATGCTGATCGAGAACGGCTGGTCGACGGACGATCCCCGGTTCACCAAGATTTTTAGCCAGGATGTATTCCAGCGCAGCCTCGCGCAATCAGTGATCTTCTCGGTCGGCAAGGATGGCGAGCCGCATGGCTTGGTGATCTTCGACGTCTACAACAATAATCTGCTAGGGCAGGTCGATCACAAGGCAATCGCGCGCCTGAATGCGGGCGTTGCCAGCGTTGCCAGCATCACGCCGACCAGCACTCAGTCGATCACCAGGGTGCCACAGACCGATCTATACCTATTCTCCACCCGGATCGTTGGCACAAGAGAGCTGATGGAACGGATGAAGAAGGTGCGGGGAGTCCTCACGGATTACCGTGCATTGGAAAAACGATCCCGAACGCTGCAGTTGCTGTTCAACATTTCGTTGCTTGCCATCGCGTTGTTAGTGATCGGCATCACGATCGCCATCGCGTTGCGTGTTGCCGATAGGCTCGTGGTGCCGGTCGGAGAGCTGGTGGGCGCCGCGAAGCGGATCGCCAGCGGCGATTTGTCCGCGCGCGTGCCCGATGCTCAGACGCGCGACGAAGTCGGCACACTGGCGACAGCCTTCAATCAGATGACCGACCGGCTGGAGCAGCAGAACAACGAGCTGCTCACTGCCAACAACCAGCTCGACAACCGTCGTGCGCTGATCGAGGCGGTGATGGCCGGTGTCTCGGCCGGGGTGATCTCGCTCGACGATCTCGGCACGGTACGCATCGCCAATCGTTCGGCCAACGAGTTGATTGGCAGCGGCGAGGAAAGCCTGGTCGGCCGCACGCTCGCCTCCGTCGCCCCCGAGCTCAGCGATCTGGTTGCCAGCCGCGAACGCGAGGCGATCATCCAGGTCGCCCATGGCGCGGACATGCGCACGCTCGCGGTGCGGATCGCGCATACCGACGCCGGCCCGATCCTCACCTTCGACGACATCACCCAGCAGGTGCTCGATCAGCGCCGCGCCGCCTGGTCTGATGTCGCGCGACGGATCGCGCACGAGATCAAGAATCCGCTCACCCCGATCCAGCTCGCCGCCGAGCGGCTGCAGCGCCGTTACGGCAGCAAGATCGATCCCGACGATGTCACCTTCGGCCGCCTCACCGAGACGATCATTCGCCAGGTCGGCGATCTGCGCCGGATGGTGGATGAATTCTCCTCCTTCGCGCGCATGCCCAAGCCGGTGTTCCGCGAGGAATCGCTGGTCGACATCGCCCGCCAGACGCTGTTCCTCCACGAGGTCGCGCACCCCGGGATCAGCTTCACGCTCGAGCATGAGCCGGCGCAGGTGGCCATGGTCTGTGATCGCCGCCAGCTTGGCCAGGCTTTCACCAACATTGTGAAGAACGCGGTGGAAGCCATTGAAACCAAGGGCGAAGCCAATGGTTCGGTGACAATGCGTTTGCGCGAAGTTAGCGAACTTATCAGCGTCGAGGTGGCGGATACCGGGATCGGTCTGCCGCCCGAGCGCGACCGCATCGTCGAGCCCTATATGACCACCCGGGCTCGTGGCACCGGGCTCGGCCTCGCGATCGTCACCAAGATCATCGAGGAGCATCACGGCACCATCGCCTTCGCCGACCGCGACGGCGGCGGCACGGTGGTGCGGATGAGCTTCGATGCCGCCGCGCTCGCCGCCAGCGACGCCGGCGGCAACGCCCCTGACGCCGCGGCCGACAGCCCCCTTGCCGCCCTCACACGCAATCGGAATTGAACAGATGGCGCTCGACATCCTCGTCGTCGACGACGAACAAGACATTCGCGAGCTGGTTGCCGGGGTCCTCGAGGACGAGGGCTATGAGAGCCGGTCCGCAGGTGACAGCGATGCCGCGCTCGAGGCGATCGCCACCCGCCGGCCGAGCCTCGTGCTGCTCGACGTGTGGCTGCAGGGCTCGCGGCTCGACGGGCTCGATCTGCTCGACGAGATCAAGCGTCGCGATCCCTCGCTGCCGGTGCTGGTCATCTCCGGCCATGGCAATCTCGACACCGCCGTCGCCGCGATCCGCCGCGGCGCCGCCGACTTCATCGAGAAGCCGTTCGAAGCCGAGCGGCTGCTGCTGCTCGTCGCCCGCGCCACCGAGACCGACCGGCTCCGCCAGGAGCTCGCCTCGCTGCGCGTCTCGGCGGGGCGCGAAAGCGACCTCACCGGCAGCTCCGCCGCGATCAACGGCGTCCGCGCCACCCTCAAGCGCGTCGCCGCCACCGGCAGCCGGGTGCTGATCATGGGCGCCGCCGGCGTCGGCAAGGAAGTCGCCGCGCGCCTGCTGCACGGCTGGAGCAACCGCAGCCAGGCGCCATTCGTGATCGTCAGCGCCGCGCGCATGACCCCCGAGCGGGTCGAGGAGGAACTGTTCGGGGTGGAGGAAGGGGGCGATCTCGTCCGTCCCGGGCTGCTCGAGCAGGCACATGGCGGCACGCTGTTTCTCGACGAGATCGCCGACATGCCGGTCGCCACCCAGGCGCGCATCCTGCGCGTCCTCACCGATCAGAGCTTCACCCGCATCGGCGGCACCCGTGTGGTCAAGGTCGACGTCCGCGTCGTCTCCGCCACCTCGCGCGACCTCACCCTCGAGATCGCCGAAGGCCGCTTCCGCGAAGACCTTTACTACCGGCTCAACGTCGTCCCGGTGCCGATCCCGCCGCTGTCCGATCGCCGCGAGGACATCCCGCCGCTGGTGGAGCATTTCATGGCGCATTACGCCAACGAGCGTCGGGTGCCGACCCCGGAGATCGCCGCCGATGCGATGGTCGCGCTGCAATCCTACGACTGGCCCGGCAACGTCCGCCAGCTCCGCAACGTCGTCGAGCGCACGATCATCCTCGCGCCGGGGGACCGGATCGGGCGGATCGATCTCGATCTGCTTCCAGCCGAGGTGCTCGGCGACCAGGGCGATCTCGGCGGTGCCGGCACCGGCACGATCATGGGCTCGCCGTTGCGCGAAGCGCGCGAGACGTTCGAGCGCGAGTATCTGCGCGTCCAGATCCGCCGCTTTTCCGGCAACATCAGCCGCACCGCGAGCTTCATCGGCATGGAGCGCTCGGCGCTGCACCGGAAGCTGAAATTACTCGGCATCACGGACATGCGAGAGGATTGATCCGGCCCGATTCGCGTCAGGCCGGCGCCGCCCGACCTTGCCGGACGGGTGACGACTCCATAGATTAACGATCCGCTGCCCGCGTGGGCGGCATCCGACGCTGGGAAACGGCGCATCAGCGGGCCCAAGGTCCCGCCAAGAACCGAAAGAAGACAGACAAATGGCCGACAAGCCCGGCTCGCTGCAGGACCTGTTCCTCAACGCCCTCCGCCGCTCCAAGACCCCCGTGACCATGTTCCTGGTCAAGGGCGTCAAACTCCAGGGCATTGTCACCTGGTTTGACAATTTCTCCGTGCTGCTGCGCCGCGACGGCCAATCGCAGCTGATCTACAAGCATGCCATTTCCACGATCATGCCCTCGGGCCCGATCGACGTCGCCAGCATCGTCGACGGCGTCAACGATGCCCAGCGCAAGCAGCCGCTGCTCCAGGAGATCTTCCTCAACGCGGTGCGCAAGTCCGAAGACCCGGTCACCATGTTCCTGATCAACGGCGTCATGCTGCAGGGCCAGATCGCCGGATTCGACCTGTTCTGCATGCTGCTCCAGCGCGAGGGCATGGCGCAGCTCGTCTACAAGCATGCGGTGTCGACGATCCAGCCGTCGCGCCCGCTCAACCTCGCCGACGAAGGTGAAGACGACGCGTGAGCACAGGCTTCAACCGCGACCGTGACGAATTCACCCGGGGAGGGCGCGCGCTGGTCGTGCTCCCCGACCAGGGTGATGCCCATCGCGATGCCGAGGCGCGGCTGGCAGAGACCGCCGGCCTCGCCGCGGCGATCGGGCTGGTGGTCGCCGACAAGCTAGCTTTCCGCGTCCGCGCGCCCAAGCCGGCGACGCTGATCGGCAGCGGCCAGGTGGAGCAACTCGCCACCCACGTTCGCCTGGAAGAGGCGGAGGTGGTGGTGTTCGACGCCAACCTCACTCCCGTCCAGCAGCGCAACCTCGAAACCGCGCTCGAGGCCAAGGTGATCGATCGCACCGGGCTGATCCTCGAGATCTTCGGCGAGCGCGCCGCGACCGCCGAGGGGCGGCTCCAGGTCGAGCTCGCCCATCTCGATTACCAGGCCGGCCGGCTGGTGCGCAGCTGGACCCATCTCGAGCGCCAGCGCGGTGGCTTCGGTTTCCTCGGCGGCCCGGGCGAAACCCAGATCGAAGCCGATCGCCGCCTGATCCGCGATCGCATGGCCCGCCTGCGCCGCGAGCTCGAACAGGTCAGCCGCACCCGCGGCCTCCATCGCGAGCGGCGCCAACGCGCGCCGTGGCCGGTGATCGCGCTGGTCGGCTACACCAACGCTGGCAAGTCGACGCTGTTCAACCGCCTCACCGGCGCGCATGTCATGGCGGAGAACCTGCTGTTCGCGACGCTCGATCCGACGCTGCGGCAGATCAGCCTGCCCGGCATCGACAAGGCGATCCTCTCCGACACCGTCGGCTTTGTCTCCGATCTGCCCACCCAGCTAGTCGCGGCGTTCAAGGCGACGCTCGAGGAGGTGGTCTCGGCCGATCTCCTGATCCACGTTCGCGACATCGCCCATCCCGACACCGAGGCGCAGCGCAGCGATGTCGAGGCGGTGCTCACCGAGATCGGCGTCTCGAGCACCACGCCGCGGTTCGAGGCGTGGAACAAGCTCGATCTGCTCGATGGCGAGCGCCACGAGGATGCCACCGTCGATGCCGGCCGACGCGACGATGTTGTCGCGATCTCGGCGCTGACCGGCGAGGGCGTCGATGCGCTGATCGAACAAGTCGCTGCCAAGCTTACAGCGGCGCATCGCCGCTACTGGATTACGCTCGATGCCGGCGATGGCGCCGGCGCGGCCTGGCTCCACGCCCATGGCGAGGTGCTCGGCCACAGCGACGACGGCCTCGAAAGCCAATATGAAGTGCGCCTCGCCGAGCGCGACTATGAACGCTTCCTCCAGCGGTAACCCGGCCGCTTGCGCTGCTAACCGCCTGTGATATCCTCGCCTTCTAACCTCGTCAGAAGGGTGAAGGAGAGGTGTCATGGACCGGATCGATGCGAGCCTGTGTCGCTGTAACGTCGGCATCCTGTGTTGCGCCAGCAGCGCCGCGATCGGTATTTGCGCGTTAAGCCTGCTGCTGCTGGGCTAGCCAGCGCGACGCTCAGCTGCCGACCAGTTCCTCGCGGCCGACTTGCTCTGCCAGCGCCGCCTCAACCCGCGGCAGGATGCGCGCCGCGACATGGGCGATACCCGCGGCATTGGGGTGGAAGCCATCCGCCAGCACAAAGCCCTGTCGTCCGGCGACGCCGTCAAGGAAGAATGGGTCCAACGCGACCGCGTGCCGGGCCGTGAGGGTCGGGTATATCGCGTTGAACCGCCGCGCACGGTCGCCGAGGATCGCCGGCGCCTGTATCCCGGCGAGCAGCACCGGGATCCGGCAGTCGTGCAGCATCGCGAGGATCGCATCGAGATGGTCGGCCGTGCGCGCGGGATCGACGCCGCGGATGAAGTCGTTGGCACCAAGCTCGACGATCGCGAGATTGGGCGTCCGTGGCAGCGCCGCGAGCACGCGCGGCAGGCGCGCCAGGCCGCCGCTCGTCGTGTCGCCTGATACCCCGGCATTGTGAACGGTCGCCCCGGCAAACTTCGCCTGCAATCTGCGCTCGAGCACGGCGGGAAAGGCATCGTCGCGGCGTAGGCCGTAGCCCGCGGTGAGGCTGTCGCCAAACGCCAGGATGAACGCGTTGGCGGGCGCAGGGGAATGGTCGTGCTGGATCATCTAGTGAATGCGATATGTGGATCCGCCGCGGCAATTCCAACCGCAGTCCGACGCGGCACGTGATCGTCTGCCGCAGGGACCCTCAGGCCGCCGGGGTCGTTACCCGTGGATGACCGCTTCCTCGCACCCGCTCCGCCTCGGCTTCCCCGTCAAGGTGATGGGCAAGCCCGGCTTCAAGAGCAACGACACGCGCCGCTGGCAAAGCGAGCCACACCTCAAGACCTCGTTGGAAGAGGTCGACAAGATCCTGGATTATCTGAAATCCGTCGATCTCGACATGTACCGGCTCTCATCCGATCTGGCCCCCTACGCGACCCATCCTGACCTGCCGCAATTTCACTCGATGGTCGCCGATAGCGACAGCGAGCTTGCCGCCTTCGGTGCCAAGGCGCGCGATTATGGCATCCGCCTGTCGTTCCACCCCTCGCAATATGTGCTGCTCAACAGCCCCAATCCCGAACTCACCGCACGCAGCATCTCGGATCTCGCCAGCCAGGCCGAGATGCTCGACCGGATGGGGCTCGATGCCGAGGCGGTGATGGTGACCCATGTCGGCGGGGTCTATGACGATCACGAGGCGAGCCGCGCGCGGTGGATCGAGGGCTGGAACAAATGCCCCGAGCATGTCCGGCGGCGGCTGGTGCTCGAGAATGACGACATCCGCTTCTCCGCCGCCGATGCCTTGTGGATCCATGAGCGCACGGGCGTGCGGCTGATCTTCGACTATCAGCACTTCTGGTGCCTCAACCCCGAGCGGCTCGACATGCGCGCGACGCTGGAGAAGTTCCTCGCCAGCTGGCCCGCCGGGGTCCGCCCCAAGATCCATTTTTCCTCGCCACGCACCGAGATGCGCGAGCTCAAGCAGAAGGTAACCGCGAAGGACCGCGAGAATGCCGCCGCCGGCAAGGCACCACGCAAGGGCACCGTCACCAAGGCGCCGGTCAAGGCCAATGCCCGGGTCAAGACCGTGCTCCGCCCGCCGATCTGGACCGGCCACGCCGATTTCACCAATCCATTCGAATTCGCCACGTTCATGCGGATGGCCGAGGGGCTGGAGTTTGACGTGATGATGGAAGGCAAGGCCAAGGACGTGAGCCTGCTCAAGCTCCGACCCGACCTCCTCCGCTTCGCCCCGGACGTGGCGGCGCGGTTCGGGATCGTGCCCGACGACGCCGAGGCGCTGGCGCGCGACGAGGCGTCATTGGAGCAGGGCGTCGGGGTGGACGAGGCGCCGGATGTCGATGAGGGCGCCGAGACGCTGGCGGCGGAGTAGGCGGGGACCGGACAGCAGGTAACCAGGGCATTTCCAAGATACACACCAGCGAAGGCTGGGGTCTCTCGCGGCTCTCGTCCTGCTCTCTGCCATGAGACACCCGCTTCCGCTGGGGTGACGCGCTTTGTGCACGAAGGACTGCTCGTTTGCGCTCAGCGCCGGGCTCGATTCCAAACCGCAATGTCAGCCACCGTGCTCCTGCCTCTGCAGCAACACGGCAGTCGAACTCACGCCACCCGGTTCGCCACCAGATCATCCACCACCGCCGGATCGGCGAGCGTTGACGTATCTCCCAGGCTGCTCACATCGCCCTCGGCGATCTTGCGCAGGATCCGTCGCATGATCTTGCCCGATCGCGTCTTGGGTAGCGCGGGCGCGAACTGCAGCTTGTCGGGCGCGGCGATCGGTCCGATCTCGTGGCGCACCCATTGCACCAACGCCGCGCGCAATTCATCGCTCGGCGCCTGATCGGCGTTGAGCGTTACATAGGCATAGATGCCCTGGCCCTTAACATCATGCGGCATGCCCACCACCGCGGCCTCAGCGACCGCTTCGTGGAGCACCAGCGCGCTCTCGACCTCGGCCGTGCCCATCCGGTGGCCGGAGACGTTGATCACGTCGTCGACCCGCCCGGTAATCCAATAATAGCCATCCTCGTCGCGCCGGCAGCCGTCGCCGGTGAAATACTTGCCGGGATAGGTGGTGAAATAAGCCTGGAAGAAACGGTCCTGGTCGCCCCACACGCCGCGCATCTGCCCCGGCCAGCTCTGCGTGATGCACAGATTGCCCTGCGCGACGCCGACCAGCGGCGATCCCTTGTCGTCGACGAGCTGCGGCGCCACCCCGGGGAGCGGCTTGGCGGCCGATCCCGGCTTCATCGCCACCGCGCCGGGCAGGGGGGCGATCATGATCCCGCCGGTTTCGGTCTGCCACCAGGCATCGACGATAGGCGCGCGTCCCTCGCCGACGACGTCGTGGAACCAGCGCCACGCCTCGGGATTGATCGGCTCGCCAACCGACCCCAACAGCTTCAGCGAGCTACGGCTGGTGCGGGTCACGAAGCCGTCGCCGTCCTTCATCAGCGCACGCAGCACGGTGGGCGCGGTGAACAGCGTGTGGACGTTGTGGCGATCGACGACCTGCCAGATCCGGCTCGCATCCGGCCAGTTCGGCAGCCCCTCGTACATCAGCGTCGTCGCGCCATTGGCGAGCGGGCCGTAGAGAATGTAGGTATGCCCGGTGACCCAGCCGATATCGGCGGCGCACCAGAACACCGTCCCAGGCTTATAGTCGAACGCGATTCTGTGGGTGAAGCTCGCCCACAGCAGATAGCCGCCGGTCGTGTGGAGCACGCCTTTGGGCTTGCCGGTCGACCCCGAGGTGTAGAGGATGAACAACGGATCCTCGGCGTTCATCGGCTCGGCCGGGCAATCGGCTTCGGCGTCGAGCGCGAGCTGGTGGTACCAGACGTCGCGGGGGCCCATCGCGATCTCGGCGCCGGTTGCCTTGACGACGATCACCCGCTCCAGCGTCGGCGCGCGCGCGGCGGCTTCGTCGACACAGGCCTTGAGCTTGATGCGCTTGCCGCCGCGGCGGCCTTCGTCGGCGGTGATCACCAGCTTCGAGCCGCAATCCTCGATCCGTCCGGCGAGCGCATCGGCGGAGAAGCCGCCGAACACCACCGAATGGATCGCGCCGATCCGCGCGCAGGCGAGCACCGCATAGGCGGTCTCGAGGATCATCGGCATGTAGAGGGTGACGCGATCGCCCTTGGCGACGCCCTGGCCGCGCAGCACGCTGGCGAAGCGGCACACTTCGGCGTGCAACTCGCGATAGGTCACCCGCTTGGGGTCCTCGCCGGGCTCGTCGGGCTCGTCGGGCTCCCAGATGATCGCGATCGCGTCGCCATGCTTGTCGAGATGCCGGTCGACGCAATTGGCCGCAGCGTTGAGCACGCCATCGGCGAACCAGTTGATATGGAAATCGTCCTTGGCGAACGACCAGTCGCCCGCGATCGTCGGCTGCGTGATCCAGTCGAGCCGCTTGCTGGCTTGGTCGAGCCAGAAGCCGCCGGGATTGCTGGCAGCGGCCTCGTAGAGTTCTTCGTATTTCTGCTTGTCGAGGCTGGCGTTGGTCCAGTCGCCGGAAACGGGGTAGAGTTCTGGATCGGTCATGCTGGATCCCGGGAAGGGTGGCAGAGAGAGGCGGGGGCTCGCCTTGGGGTGTAACGCTAGGCGGATGGATCCGGGTTCGCTAGTGGCGACCGCCTCGTCGCTCGCGCCGAACGATCAGCCGAGATCGCGCAGCCGGCGGACCCGGCGGATCCGTGGTTCACGCTCAAGCTTCGCCTCGGCGCGGATCGACTGGCGCAGCTCGTCGCGTTTTTCATGGATCGAGGCGATCACCGGACCCATTGCGACGCCGAGATCCACCAGCACCGCCTCGGACAGCTGCAGCGAGCTTTCCAGTGTCTCGGGCACCGCATCGGTCACCCCGGCGCGATAGAGTTCGGCGGCATGGCCCGGATCGCGGGCGCGGGCGATGATCGGCAGCTCGGGGGCGAGCGCGCGCACCGCCCGGGCGAGGCGCACCGTCAGCACCGGGTCGTCCATGGTCAGGATCAGCGCGCGGGCGTTGGGCAGGTCGAGCCGCGTCACCAGCTCGCCGCGCGCGATGTCGCCGAACAGCACCGGATAGCCCTGGCGCTTTGCCTCCATCACCGTGTCGATATCCGCCTCGACGGCGATATACGGCTGCTTATGCACCGCCAGCAGGTCCGCGACCATCCGGCCGACGCGGCCGAAGCCGATCACCACCGCGCCATGGCCGGCGTCGGGCACCGGCGCCGTGGTGTCGCCCTCGCTCGCTGCCTCAATCCGCCGCGACACCAATTGCCCGGCCTTCGCGAGCAATGGCGTGATCGTCAGGCCTATGGCGGTCACCGTCTGCCAGAACGAGGCGGTGGAAGGCAGGATCAGCTGCGCCTGCGCGGCGGTGGCGAGCACGATCAGCGTGGTCTCGGACGGGCTGCCCATCAGCAGGCCGGTTTCCGCCGCGGGACCGCGCCGGGTCTGCGCCACCCGCAGCAGCAGATAGGTCACCACTGCCTTGACCAGCACCACGCCCGACACGGCGAGGAGAAGGTCGCGCCAATTGGCGAAGATCAGCCGCAGGTCGAGGCTCATCCCCACCGTGATCAGGAACACGCCGAGCGCCAGACCCTTGAACGGCGCGGTCATCACCTCGACCTCGCTGTGGTAATCGGTCTCGGCGATCAGCAGCCCGGCGAGCAGCGCGCCGACGATCGGCGACAGGCCGGCCGCGGTGGTGGCGACGCTGGCGACGATCACCACCAGCAGCGACGCGGCAAGGAACAGTTCGGGGCTCTTGGTCCGCGCCGCCTGCGCGAACAATCGCGGCAGCACGATCCGCCCGCCGACATACATGGCGATCACCGTGAGGATGCCGCGCAGCGCCACGCCCGCGATCCCGCTCCATCCCGCCGCCGCGGTCGGTGCCATCGCGCCAAGCGCGAAGATAATCGGCACCAGGGCGAGATCCTCGAACAATAGCATCGAAAAAGCGCCGCGGCCGACCGGGCTGGTCGTTCCCACCAGCGGCAGCACCAGCGCTGTGGATGACAGCGACAGCGCGAGGCCGAGCCCGGCCGCGCCTGCCCAGGGCTGGCCGAGCAGGTGCAGCGCGATCGTGATCAGCGCCGCCGAGCCGAGCAGCTCGGCGGGCCCGGTGCCGAACACCTGCCCCCTGAGCGACCACAGGCGCTTGAACGAGAGCTCGAGTCCGATCGAGAACAGCAGCAGCACGATGCCGAATTCGGCGAACGGCTCGATCGCATGAGGGTCGGAGATGGTGACGTAATAGAGCCACGGCGCATAACCGGTCAGCGCGCCAAGTCCCGCCGGCCCGACCAGTATGCCAACCAGGATGAAGCCGATTACTGGGCTCACCCGGAACCGCGCGAATGCCGGTATTACCAGCCCCGCCGCACCCAGGATCACCAGCGTGTCGCTGAAGCCCGCATTGTCCAATCCCATCGCCATCGGCGCACTTAAGCGGATCGGCGCGGCTTTGTCAGGCGACCGGCGCAACAAAAAGCCCGGCACCTCGCGTGAGATGCCGGGCTTGGTGTCCGTTCAGGCCGGAGCGCTTACGCCCAATTGGCCATCTTGGCTTCGAGGTTGGCGCGAACCTGTTCGAAGAACTGCTCGGTGGTCATCCACGGCTGGTCCGGCCCGATCAGGATCGCGAGATCCTTGGTCATGTGGCCGTTCTCGACGGTCTCGATGCAGACCCGCTCCAGCGTCTCGGCGAACTTGGTGACCTCGGGTGTGTCGTCGAACTTGCCGCGATACTTGAGGCCCCCGGTCCAGGCGAAGATCGAGGCGATCGGGTTGGTCGAGGTCGCCTTGCCCTGCTGATGCTGGCGATAGTGACGCGTAACCGTGCCGTGCGCCGCCTCGGCCTCGACGGTCTTGCCGTCCGGGGTGAGCAGCACCGAGGTCATCAGCCCGAGCGAGCCGAACCCTTGCGCGACCTGGTCCGACTGGACGTCGCCGTCATAGTTCTTGCACGCCCACACGAACTCGCCGTTCCACTTCAGCGCCGACGCGACCATGTCGTCGATCAGGCGGTGCTCGTAGACAATGCCCGCTTCCTTGAACTTGTCCTTGAACTCGGCCTCGAACACCTCCTGGAACAGGTCCTTGAAGCGGCCGTCATAGGCCTTGAGGATGGTATTCTTGGTGGACAGGTACACCGGCCACTTGAGGTTGAGGCCATAATGCATCGAGGCGCGGGCGAAATCGCGGATCGAATCGTCGAGGTTGTACATCGCCATGGCGACGCCGGCGGTCGGGAACTGGAACACCTCGCGGTCGATCACTTGGCCGTCGTCACCCTCGAACACCAGGCGCAGCTTGCCGGCGCCGGGGACGAGGAAGTCGGTGGCGCGATACTGATCGCCGAACGCGTGGCGGCCGACCACGATCGGGTGGGTCCAGCCCGGGATCAGGCGGGGCACGTTCTTGATTACGATCGGCTCGCGGAAGATGGTCCCGCCGAGGATGTTGCGGATCGTGCCGTTGGGGCTCTTCCACATCTTGTGGAGCTTGAACTCCTCGACGCGCGCCTCGTCGGGCGTGATCGTGGCGCACTTCACCGCGACGCCATGCTTCTGGGTCGCCTTGGCGGCATCCACCGTCACCTGATCCTCTGTCGCGTCGCGATTTTCGACGCTGAGGTCGTAATAATCGAGCTCGACGTCGAGATAGGGCTTGATCAGGCGCTCGCGGATCCATTCCCAGATGATCCGCGTCATCTCGTCGCCATCGATCTCCACGATGGGGTTTTTCACCTGAATCTTGGCCATGTCATCTTCCTGTCAGACGGGGATTTGGGCCTGCGTCTAGGCACAAGCGGGCAGGGGATCAACCATCGCCGACCCACCCGCCGCGACGGAACCGCCGCGGCTTCTTTCTTCGTCATGCTGAACTCGTTTCAGCATCCATGACCCAAGCAGCGCCACCGGCCTGCGGGCAGTTCAGGGCATGGATCCTGAAACAAGTTCTGGATGATGGAGAGGGGGAGTGGGGCGGGATGTATCCAGGCTAGCCGTCCTGCCGCCGGCACAGGTCACCGCGGGCACCTGCGGTCGCTACCGGCGTTGTGTTGCACGAACAGCACGGTTACACCCCTGGTCATGTCATCGTTGGAAAAGCCCCCCGTCACCACGACCACGGTCAAGTGGCGCTTCCCCTCCGTCCATCCCGAAGGGCACAAATATGCGGCGATCGCGCTCGGCATCACCCTGATCGCCACCGTGATCACCAAGGTGCTGTTCTGGCCGCTGCTCGCGGTGGTGATCTGGGTGCTCACTTTCTTCCGCGACCCGATCCGCACCACGCCGACTGGCGATGGCCTGATCATCGCCCCGGCCGACGGCCTGGTGACGATGATCCAGCGGGTGCCGGTGCCGCGCGAACTGGTGGCTGAACTCGGCGAGGCGCCGCTCACCCGCGTCTCGATCTTCATGTCGGTGTTCGACGTTCACATCAACCGCACCCCGATCGCCGGCACCATCCGCCAGGTCGTCTACATCTCGGGCAAGTTCCTCAACGCCGATCTCGACAAGGCGAGCGACGAGAATGAACGCCAGCATATCGTCGTCGAGAGCCGCGACGGGCGGCGGATCGGCTTCACCCAGATTGCCGGGCTGGTCGCCCGCCGCATCGTGCCGTTCGTCAAGCCGGGCGACATGGTCGCGACCGGCCAGCGCATCGGACTGATCCGCTTCGGCAGCCGCGTCGACGTGTTCCTGCCCGACGACATCACCCCCCAGGTCACCCTCGGCCAGCGCTCGATCGCCGGCGAGACGGTGATCGGCCGCGTCGGCGGGCAGCCGGTGATCGGCGTGTCGCAATGATCCCACCGATCGTCCGCCCGGCGCGTCGGCTGAGGCGGGTGCCGCAAGGCCTGCCGCTGCGCGCGGTGGCGCCCAATGCGGTCACGGCGCTGGCGCTCTGTTCCGGGCTAAGCGGCGTCCGCTTCGCGATCGCCGGCGAGTGGCAGAGCGCGGTGGCGATGATCATGATCGCCGGCGTGCTCGACGGCATCGACGGTCGCATCGCCCGCCTGCTCCATGGCGAGAGCCGGTTCGGCGCCGAGCTCGATTCGCTGTCCGACGCCATCTCGTTCGGCGTTGCACCGGCGCTGATCATGTATCTGTGGTCGCTCGCGGCGCTGCCGCGGATCGGCTGGATGTGCAGCCTGCTGCTCGCGGTATTCTGCGCGCTGCGCCTCGCCCGCTTCAACGCGCGGATCGACACCACCGATCAGCCGCACAAGTCGGCCGGCTTCAACACCGGCGTGCCGGCGCCGGCGGGGGCGGGCCTTGCCTTGTTGCCGATGATCCTGTGGTTCTGGACGGACCAACCGCTGTTCGCTTCACCCTATCTGGTCGCACCCTGGGTAGCCGGGGTGGCGCTGCTGATGGTGTCGAGCGTTGCGACCTTCTCGTGGAGTTCGCTGCGCCTGCGCCGCACGATCCGCTTCGAGGCTATCGCCGGCGTGGTGTTGCTGGGGGCGGCGCTGGTGTCGGCGCCTTGGCAGACGCTCAGCGCGGTCTGCCTCGCCTATCTGCTCACGCTGCCATTCAGCATCGCGAGCTACGGTCGGGTCAAGCGGCGCGCAACTGCCGAGCGACTGCGGGAACCGATGCCGGAACGGGAGCCGACGCCCAGCGCCTGACCGCGATGCGGCGTTCGGCGGTGGCGAGCGTCGCCAGCGGTGTAAACGATGGTTCGACATGGCCCATGGCAAGGCGTGCCACGCGACGCCATTGTGGCCCCACCGTCACCGCCATCACGCCTGTGGCAGCCGTGAAGGCGCCGGAGAAAACCAGAATGCTCAGCATCGGAACCATGATCGCATCTCCTGGGCGTTAACCATGACGCCCCTGTAGATAACTGGGAAACCCGTTTTTTGTCAGAGAGTTCCAGCCGGATCGGGAAAACTGTCACCGTTGGGCAAAGTTTCTCGTTAACTTGGACTAATTTCCAGCCTTCGCTCCCTGTCTGGACGCCTTATGTTCCGCTTGTGTTCCTCTGTCAAGCAGGATGGAACTCGTTTCGGCGAGCTTAGCTGCAGCATGGTTGATTTTGAGCGTCGGTCCGGCTAATGGGCGCGCCTCAACCCCGCATGGGAAGCATCATAGCCCGGTGCGTGGCGTCGCAAGACGCTCCGTCATCCGCTTCCCAGAGGCATTAACCGGAAGGAATTATCCTATGGCGGCACCCGTCGTCACCATGCAGCAGCTCATCGAGACTGGTGCGCACTTCGGCCACCAGACCCACCGCTGGAACCCGAAGATGAAGCCTTACATCTTCGGCGATCGCAACGGCGTCCACATCCTGGATCTGTCGCAGACCGTGCCGCTCTTCGCCCGCGCGCTCGAGTTCGTCTCGTCGGCCGTCGCTGGCGGTGGCAAGGTGCTGTTCGTCGGCACCAAGCGCCAGGCGCAGGAAGCCGTGGCCGATGCCGCGCGCCGCTCGGGCCAGCATTTCGTCAACCATCGCTGGCTGGGCGGCATGCTCACCAATTGGAAGACCATCTCCAACTCGATCAAGCGCCTCAAGACGCTCGAGGAGCAGCTGTCGGGCGACACCGTCGGCCTGACCAAGAAGGAAGTCCTTCAGCTCACCCGCGAGAAGGACAAGCTCGAGATGTCCTTGGGTGGCATCCGCGACATGGGCGGCATCCCGGACGTGATGTTCGTGATCGACGCCAACAAGGAAGAGCTGGCGATCAAGGAAGCCAACACCCTCGGTATCCCGGTCGTCGCGATCCTCGATTCGAACGTGTCGCCGGACGGCATCGCCTTCCCGGTGCCGGCTAACGACGACGCCAGCCGCGCCATCCGCCTGTATTGCGAGGCGATCGCGATCGCCGCGACCCGTGGCGGCCAGGAGCAGCAGTCGCGTCGCGGCATCGACCTCGGCGCGCAGGACGTCGCTCCCACCGAGGAAGCGCTGACCGTCGAGACTCCGGCTGCCCAGCCCGACGACGTCGCCGCCACCCCGACCGAGGGTGCTGCAACCGAGGCAGAGCGCCAGATCGACGCGTAACGACGCCTAACTTCGACACGCCTTTTCACCGTTCGTGCTGAGCTTGTCGAAGCACTGTCTTTTTCCTGACGCAGGAAGAGGGCAGCCCTTCGACAGGCTCGGGGCGAACGGTTTGTTTTGACAGGTTTCGAGCCTTGCGGGCTCAATAGAAGGATCACGAACATGGCCGATATCACGGCAGCAATGGTCAAGGATCTGCGCGAGAAGAGCGGCGCAGGCATGATGGATTGCAAGAAGGCGCTCAACGAGACCGCCGGCGACATGGACGCCGCGCTCGATTGGCTGCGCACCAAGGGTCTCGCCGCCGCGCAGAAGAAGTCTAGCCGCACCGCGGCCGAGGGCCTGGTCGGTGTCGCGACGTCGGGCACCAAGGGCGCCGCGGTCGAGGTCAATTCCGAGACCGATTTCGTCGCCAAGAACGATCAGTTCCAGGCGTTCGTTCGCGAAGTGACCCAGATCGCGCTCGCCACCGGCGACGATATTGAGGCGCTCAAGGCTGAGGCGATGCCGTCGGGCACCACCGTCGCCGAGGTACTGACCAACAACATCGCCACCATCGGCGAGAACCAGTCGCTGCGTCGCGCCAAGCGCCTCGAAGTGACCAAGGGCGCGGTCGTGTCCTACGTCCACAACCAGGCGTCGGCCGGTCTTGGCAAGATCGGCGTGCTCGTCGCGCTCGAATCGGACGCGGCTGACGATGTCCTCCAGGGGCTCGGCAAGCAGCTCGCGATGCACATTGCCGCCGCCTTCCCGAAAGCGCTTAACGAGGAAGATCTCGACGAGGGCGAGATCGAGCGCGAGCGCGCGATCGCAGCCGAGAAGGCAGGCGAGTCGGGCAAGCCCGCCGATATCATCGCCAAGATGGTCGAAGGCTCGATCGCCAAGTTCCGCAAGGAGCATGCGCTGGTCAGCCAGCTGTTCGTGATGGACGGCAAGACCAAGATCAGCGACGTCGTTGCCAAGGCGGGCAAGGATGCGGGCACCACCATCGTGCTCAAGGACTATGTCCGCTTCCAGCTCGGCGAGGGCATCGAGAAGGAAACGTCGGACTTCGCCGCCGAAGTCGCCGCCGCCTCGGGCGTGCCGCAGCAGCCGCAGGGCTGAGGCTGTCGGGGAAGGGCGCTCGCTCTTCCCCGACGCTCCAGGTGCCGGTCACGATGCAGAGGGAGCCGGCGCAATCCGGCTCCCTTTTTCCTGTGCGTCACCCCAGCTTCACGAGCGCGCCCCAGCTTTCACGTTTCGTCATCCCGTTTTCCCACGGGTCATTCCAGCGAAAGCTGGGATCTCTTTGAGGCCAGGTGGAAGAGCTGCCAGAGGCCCCGACGGTCGCTGGAGTGAGATAGATCCGCGGCGCCAATCCGTGCCCCGAAAACGCTCGGTCGCCAGGTCGTCTCACGGAAACAGCGTTCCGCCGCCCGACGTCCGGCGGTCGGCAGTGCATGGCGGGCCATCGTCATGGCCTACCGTGCAGAACCCAACAATTTTCCATGCACCGCCCACCGAACAAGTCCGCCCGAACTTGCCCCCCCGGCGCCCCACGCCTAAGGTCCGCGCCACTTTCCCTTACCGTTAGGATCCCATGACGCCCCCGCGCTTCAAACGAATTCTGCTGAAACTCTCGGGCGAAGTGCTGATGGGCGAGGGCGGTCTCGCCATCGATCCCGTCGTCACCGCGCGCGTCGCCGGCGAGATCGCTGACGCCCGCGCCAAGGGTTATGAGCTGTGCATCGTCGTTGGTGGCGGCAACATTTTCCGGGGCCTGTCCGCCGCGGCCAAGGGTATCGAGCGCGCCACCGCCGATTACATGGGCATGCTGGCGACGGTGATGAACGCGCTCGCGGTGCAGAATGCGCTCGAGCAGATCGGCATCGATACCCGCGTCCAGTCGGCGATCCCGATGCAGTCGGTGTGCGAGCCGTTCATCCGTCGCCGTGCCGAGCGCCACCTCGAGAAGGGCCGCGTGGTGATCTTCGCCGCCGGCGTCGGCAGCCCGTTCTTCACCACCGATTCGGGCGCGGCGCTGCGCGCGGCCGAGATGAAGTGCGACGCGCTGTTCAAGGGTACCTCGGTGGACGGTGTCTATGATGCCGATCCCAAGAAGGTCGCCACCGCGCGCCGCTACGAGACGGTGAGCTACAGCCGCGTCCTCTCCGACAATCTCAAGGTGATGGACGCGAGCGCGATCGCGCTGTGCCGCGACAACAACATCCCGATCGTCGTGTTCAACATCCGCGAGCACGGCAATCTAGCCGCGGTACTCGCCGGCGACGGCGTGTCGACCGTGGTCCAGGCCGAGGAGGCGCCGGTGGCGCAGAATCGTCGCATCACCGATGGCGACCTGCCCGCCGACGTTCATGTCGACGCCAATGGCGAGCATACCACGGCGCAGCAGGAAGAGATCATTCGCGCGACCGAGCAGATCCTTGGTATGGCGCCCGGAGCGCTGAGCGCGCAACTGGCCGCATCGCGCGCCAACAATGTTGAGAAGGAAGACTGATGGCTGCCTATGACAAGGCCGATCTCGAGCGCCGCATGGCCGGTGCCGTTGAATCGCTGAAGCACGATCTGGGTGGTCTGCGCACCGGCCGCGCGTCGACCGCGCTGCTCGATCCGGTCACGGTCGAGGTCTATGGCAGCCACATGCCGCTCAACCAGGTCGCGACCGTCTCGGTGCCCGAGCCGCGGATGCTGTCGGTCCAGGTGTGGGACAAGACCAACGTCGGCCCGGTCGAAAAGGCGATCCGCTCCGCCGGTCTCGGCCTCAACCCGATCAACGACGGGCTGACGCTGCGCCTGCCGATCCCCGATCTCACCGAGGAGCGCCGCAAGGAACTCGCCAAGCTCGCCAATCAATATGCCGAGAAGGCGCGGATCGCGGTGCGCAACGTGCGTCGCGACGGCATGGACAGCCTCAAGACCGACGAGAAGAAGGGCGTGTTCAGCGAGGACGAGCGCAAGCGCCACGAGACCGAGGTGCAGAAGCTCACCGACGCGACGATCGTCGATCTCGATGCCGCCGCCGCCGCCAAGGAAAAGGAAATCCTGGGCAAGTGACCGTCGCCGTTCGCGTCTCGATGGCCCGCGGGCGGCCGGCGTGAGCACCGCGCCCGTTCTCGCGGCGGTGCCGGCGCCGGCCACGGTGCCACGCCACGTCGCGATCATCATGGATGGCAACGGCCGCTGGGCCAAGCAGCGCCACCTGCCGCGTTTTGCCGGGCACAAGGCCGGGGTCGACGCGGTCCGCCGCGTCACCCGTGCCGCGCGCGCGATGGGCATCGAGGCGCTGACCCTCTACGCTTTCTCCTCGGAAAACTGGCGCCGCCCGGAGGAGGAGGTCAGCGATCTGATGGGGCTGCTGCGGCTGTTCATCCGCAGCGACATCGACGAACTCGCGCGCGAGAACGTCCGCCTGCGCGTGATCGGCGACTATCGCCGGTTCGCGCCCGATCTGGTCGCGATGGTCGATGGCGCGATCGCCCGCACTCAGGACAACACCGGGCCGATCCTCGCGATCGCGCTCAACTACGGCTCGCAGGCCGAGCTGGTCGCCGCTGCGCGCGCGCTCGCCGAGCGGGTCCAGGCCGGCGCGCTCGAGCCTGCCGCGATCACCGCCGAGGCAATCGAGGCCGAGCTCGACACCGCGGCGCTGCCGCCGCTCGATCTGGTGATCCGCACCTCGGGCGAGCATCGCCTGTCCAATTTCCTGCTCTGGCAGGCGGCCTATGCCGAACTGCTGTTCGTCGACACGCTGTGGCCCGATTTCACCGCCGACAGCCTTGCCGAGGCGGTCGCCGCGTTCGGCCGGCGCCAGCGGCGCTACGGCGGCCTGTGAGCGCCCACCGGTGAGCGAGCCTGCGTCGGCCAAGCGGCCGCCCGAACTGCTGGTCCGCGCCGTTTCCGGGCTCGGCATGATCGCGGTGGCGCTGGTCGCGTTGGCGCTCGGCGGGGTGTTCTTCTGGCTGCTCGCGGTCGCCGCCGGGCTGTTCATGATGGCCGAGTGGAGCGATCTCCACGCCGCGCCGCCCCGGCTCAAGCGTATTGCCCAATTCACCCTGTCGGTGCCGCTCGCGATCATGTGCCCGATCGCCGCCGGCCCCAATTTCTTCGCGCTCGGCCTCATCGCCGGCGCCTTCTTCTTCACCGCGATCGTCAGCCGCCGCGGCGATCTCGCCCGCGGCATCCTCTACGTCGGCCTGCCGGTGTTCGCGCTGCTGCTGATCCGCCACCAACCCGACGGCATCGTCTATGCCGCCTGGACGCTGGCGCTGGTATGGGCGACCGATATCGGCGCCTATTTCGCCGGTCGCGCGATCGGCGGGCCCAAGCTCGCGCCACGGATCAGCCCGGCCAAGACCTGGGCGGGGCTGATCGGCGGCATGGTGCTCGCCACGCTGCTCGCGCTGGCGATGCATTACGCCTATCTGCTGCCGCTCCGCCTCATCCTTGCGACGCCGCTGCTCGCGGTGCTCGCGCAGCTGGGCGACCTCTACGAAAGCCATCTCAAGCGCCGCGCCGGGGTCAAAGACAGCGGCTCGGTGATCCCCGGCCATGGCGGCGTGCTCGACCGGCTCGACGGACTGGTGCCGGTGGCGCCGGTCGCCGCCTTGCTGATCGTGTTGCCGGCCTTGCTCGCCCAGCCTCTCTAAAGCATCAGATCTCATGAAAACCGTCACCATCCTCGGCGCGACCGGTTCGGTCGGCACCTCGACGCTCGATCTTGTCGAGCGCGAGCCCGAGCGCTTCCGCGTGCAGGCGCTGACCGCGAACTGCGACGTCGCCGGCCTCGCCGCCGCGGCGATCCGCACCCGCGCCGAGACCGCGGTGGTCGCCGACGAATCCTGCCTTGCCGATCTCAAGGACGCGCTCGCCGGCACCGGCATCGCCGCCGCGGGCGGGGCCCAGGCGATATGCGACGCCGCGGCCTCGGGCGCCGACTGGACGATGGGTGCGATCGTGGGTTGCGCCGGCCTCAAGCCGACCATGGCGGCGATCGAGGCGGGCGGTACGGTGGTGCTCGCCAACAAGGAGCCATTGGTCTCCGCCGGCGACATCATCCTCGCCGCCGCGGCGCAAAGCGGGGCGACGCTGCTCCCGGCCGATTCCGAGCATAATGCGATCTTCCAATGCTTCGATTTCGCCGCCCCCGAAAGCGTCCGCCGGATCATCCTCACCGCCAGCGGCGGGCCGTTCCGCGACTGGTCGCTCGAGCAGATGGCTACCGTCACGGTCGAGCAGGCGGTTGCCCACCCCAATTGGTCGATGGGCGCCAAGATTTCGGTCGACAGCGCGACGATGATGAACAAGGGCCTCGAGCTGATCGAGGCCGCGCGGCTGTTCCCGGTCCGCGAGGAGCAGATCGAGGTGGTGATGCACCGCCAGTCGGTGATCCACTCGATGGTCGATTACATCGACGGCTCGATGCTCGCCCAGCTCGGGCCGTCAGATATGCGCGTGCCGATCGCGCACACGCTCGCTTGGCCGCAGCGGATGGCGACGCCGATGGCGCCGCTCGACCTCGTCGCGCTCGGCCGGCTCGACTTCGAGGCGTGTGACCCGGTCCGCTTCCCGGGATTGCAGCTCGCCCGCGAGGCGCTCGTTGCGGGCGGCGCCCGCCCCGCGATCCTCAACGCCGCCAATGAGATAGCGGTCGCCGCCTTTCTTGCGCGACGCATCGGCTTCCTCGAAATTGCCGCAATCGTCGCCGATACGCTGGGGTCATACGATCCGCCCGCGCCCGGCGATCTCGATGCGGTGCTCGCGATCGATGCCGAAGCGCGCTATCTGGCGGAGGCCCGCATCGCGGGCAAGGCGAGGAAGGACAGCGTTTGATCCAGTCTCCGGGTGTCCTGATGACCGTGATCGCCTTTCTCGGCGCGATCGGTCCGCTCGTCTTCATCCACGAGATGGGTCATTACCTCGCCGGCCGACTGTTCGGGGTCAAGGCGGAGGCCTTTTCGATCGGCTTCGGCCGCGAGATCGCCGGCTTCACGGATCGCCGCGGCACGCGCTGGAAGTTTGGCTGGCTGCCGTTAGGCGGCTACGTCCGCTTCGCCGGCGACATGAACCCGGCGAGCCAGCCCGATGCCGCCTGGCTGTCGCTGCCCGCCGCCGAGCGCCAGCGCACCTTCCAGGCCAAGCCGCTGTGGCAACGCGCGATCATCGTTGGTGCCGGCCCGTTCGTGAACTTGGTGCTGGCGATCCTGATCCTTGCCGGCTTCGCTTATGGCTATGGCGTCGACGCCACGCCAGCGGTGGTCGGCACGGTGGTCGAGGGCAGCCCCGCCGCCAAGGCCGGGATCCGCGAGGGCGATCGCATCGTCTCGATCGGCGGGACGGCGATGGAGAATTTCTCCGACATCGCCAAATACGCGCTGATTCGCCCCGGCGAGCAGACCGATGTGCAGCTGGTCCGCGCCGGTCGCCCGGCTGACGTGACACTGGCGATCGGCGTCGTCCATCAGCGCGATCGCTTCGGCAACGACTATCGCATCGGCCGGCTGGGCATCGGGAGCGGCGCACCGGTGCTGGCGCCGGTCGGCGCGCTCGCGGCGATCCCCGCCGGCGTCAAGATGACCGGCGACATCATCGGCGGCACCTTGCAGACGCTCGGCCAGATCATCTCCGGCCGCCGCTCTATGGACGAACTCGGCGGACCGATCCGCATCGCCAAGGTGTCGGGCGAGCAGCTCGCGCTCGGCTGGTCGGCATTCGTCTGGCTGATCGCGATGCTGTCGATCAATCTGGGGTTCATCAATCTGCTGCCAGTACCGATGCTCGATGGCGGCCACCTGTTCTTCTACGCGATCGAGGCAATCCGCCGCCGGCCGCTCGAACCCAGCGTGCAGGAATGGGCGTTCCGCGGCGGCCTCGCCGCGGTGCTCGCGCTGATGCTGATCGTGACCTTTAATGATTTGAGCGCCGTCGGCCTGTGGCAGCGTCTCGCCGGCTTGATCGGCTGACGTGGTTAGGGCAGGGCGCTAAATCAAGACCTGCGGGTCTTGCGTATTTTCGGGGTGGGTTGAGTGACAGCGATGAAGAGTTCCAAGTTCGTCCGTGCGGGCGCGGTGCTGCTGACCGGCACCGTACTGTCGGGCGTACCTGCGATGGCCCAGACCGCCCCGGCGCCTGCGCCGGCGCCCACGCCCGCCGCGGCACCCGCCGGTCGTCCGGCGGCAACGCCCGCGGCGCCCGGAGCACCCGGCGCGCAGGTCACTGCGCCGGCTGGCGTCACCCCGGTCGCCCCCGCAGTCATACGCACCATCAAGACGTTGCGCGTCGAGGGTGCCCAGCGCATCGAGCCCGAGACGGTGCTCTCCTACACCAAGCTGCGCGTCGGCATTTCCTATACGCCCGAAACCCTCGATCAGGCGCTCAAGGACCTGCAGGCGAGCGATCTGTTCGTCGAATTCTCGATCGCCGGTGTTGAAACGGGCGACATCGTGGTTCGGATCCGTGAAAATCCGATCATCAACCGCGTCATCCTCGAGGGCAACAAGGCGCTCAAGACCGACAAGATCACCAAGGAGATCAAGCTCGCCCCGCGGCAGATCTTCACCCGCACCGCGGTCCGCCAGGATGTCACGCGGATCATCGAGCTGTATCGCCGCCAGGGTCGCTTCGCCGCCGTGGTCAGCCCCAAGATGGTCAGCCTCGATCAGAACCGCGTCGACGTGGTGTTCGAGATCACCGAGGGCCCCAAGTCCAAGGTCCGCCAGATCAACATCATCGGCAACGAGGTGTTTTCCGACGATACCCTGCGCGGCCAGATGGCGACCAAGCAGTCGCGCTGGTTCCGCCTGCTCTCGTCGAACACCTCGTACGATCAGGATCGCCTGAACTACGATCAGCAGAAGATGCGGCAATATTATCTGACGGAAGGCTATGCGGATTTCCGCGTCACCTCCGCGGTGGCCGAGCTGACGCCGGACAAGAGCGACTTCATCATCACTTACGTGGTGGAAGAGGGTAAGCGCTACAAGTTCGGCGACGTCACCGTCGACAGCGAGATCCGCGACTTCGACAACAAGAAGCTCGCCGCCAGCCTGCCGATCAAGAAGGGCGACTGGTACAACGCCAAGCAGGTCGAGGATTCGATCGACCATCTCAGTGAGGCTGCCGGCCTGTTCGGCTACGCCTTCACCGACGTAAATCCCGATTACAACCGCGACGCCGACACGCTGACGATGGGGATCAACTTCCACATCGCGCAGGCGCAGCGCACCTATGTCGAGCGGATCGACATCAACGGCAACACCCAGACGCAGGACAAGGTGGTGCGTCGTGAAATCCGCTTGGCGGAGGGCGACGCCTTCAACAGCTTCCAGGTCAAGCGGTCGCAGGATCGCATCAATTCGCTGGGCTATTTCCAGGACAAGATGGAGATCAAGCAGAATCCGGGCTCGCAGCCTGACCGGATCGTGCTCGACACCACGCTTGAAGAGAAGTCCACCGGCGAGCTGCAGCTCTCGGTCGGCTATTCCAGCCTCGAGCAGTTCATCATCCAGGCCAACATCACTCAGCGCAATTTTCGCGGCAAGGGCCAGGAGCTGCGTGCCGGCGTCAACTATTCGAGCTATTCCAAGTCGATCGAGCTGGGCTTCACCGAGCCCTATCTGTTCGACAAGAACGTCGCGGTCGGTGTCGATCTGTTCCGCCGCGACTATAACTCGTTCAACTATGTCGGCGACGATCGCCAGACCACCTACTCGCAGGTGTCCACCGGCTTCCAGGTCCGTGCCGGCGTGCCGCTCACCGAATATTGGTCGCTGTCGGGCCGCTATGGCCTGTCCTACGACAAGGTCGGGCTTGATCAGGCGACCTATTTCACCGACGGTGTCTGCGATCCGCTCAAGGCCGGCCGCTATCTCTGCGAGGCGATCGGCAATCGCTGGACCTCGTCGGTCGGCTACTCGCTGATCTATGACAGCCTCAACAGCCGCCTGCGCCCGACCGCCGGTTCGCGCGTGTCGTTCAGCCAGGATTTCGCCGGTCTCGGTGGCGACGTGAAGTATATCCGCACCCGCGCCGAAGGGTCCAAATTCTGGGGCATCGGCGGTGGCTTCGTCGCCTCGCTGGTCGGCGAGGGCGGCTATATCAAGTCGCTCGAGGGCAGTCGCGGCGAAGGCATCGACAGCGTTCGCATCACCGATCGCTTCTATCTCGGCATGCCGCAGTTCCGCGGCTTCGACATCCGCGGCATCGGCCCGCGCGTGAAGCGGATCCCTTATACCACCAACGATGCCGGTCAGCAGGTGCTGGTCACCGACAAGGATTCGATCACCGACGATGCGCTCGGCGGCAACGCTTATTACCTGGCGCGTGCCGAGCTCGAGATTCCCTTGGGCGCCGGTGCCCGCGAGCTCGGGCTGCGGCCGTCGATCTACGTTCAGGCGGGCAGCTTGTTCAGCCTGACCAAGCCGCTGCCGACCACCAAGTTCCCGACCATCACCGATGCCGCCGGCAACGTCACCGTGCTGCCGATTTCCAGCCAGGTGTATGACAGCGCGGGCCGGCCATTGTATCTGGTGTCGTCCACCGACACGACCAACGCCGGCGCGTACACCACCTGCGCGATCGGCTATTCCTCGGTCGCGGGCGGCGCCTGCACCGGCAGCTCGACCAACACGCTGTACCAGACCTCGATTTCGCCGTTCAACGAGGTATATTACGGCAGCAGCGCGCTGCCGCGCGTGACCATCGGCATCGGCGTCAACTGGAACTCGCCATTTGGTCCGCTGCGCATCGATCTGGCCAAGGCCTTGATCTCGCAGGCCGGCGACGACCCCAAGCTCATCACCTTCAACGTAGGGACGCAGTTCTAATGAAGACCATCATCAAGACTTCGCTGGCGGCACTCGCCGGCGCCTCGGTCGCACTGCTCGGCACTGCCGCTGCCGCCCAGACCGGCGGTATCGCCACCGCCCAGCCGGATGCGGCAATCCTGTCGGCCAAGGCGTTCGCCGCCGCCAACCAGACGATCTCCACCCAGTTCAAGACCCAGCTCGATCAGGCCAACACCCAGCAGACCGCGCTGCGCAACCAGATCCGCACCATCCTCGACACCAACAAGGATGGCCAAGTCTCGCAGGCCGAGCTCCAGGCCGGCCAGGCCCAGGGCAGCGCGCTCGGCAATCAGGTTCGTGCCGCCGAGACCAAGGCGCAGCCTGCGATCGACGCGCTTAATGCGCCGGCGCTGAAGGCCCAGGCCTATGCGCTCGAGCAGATCGCCCAGAAGTATGATCCCGCGCTCCAGGCGGTGGTCGCGGCGAAGAAGATCAACCTCGTGCTCGCGCCCAACGCCGTGCAATATGCGCCGGCCGCGACCGACGTGACCCGTGACGTGATCGCCGAGATCGACCGCTCGACGCCGACCGTGACCACCACCGCGCCGGCCAACTGGCAGCCGAGCCAGGATACCGTGCAGCTGCTCCAGCAGTATCGCCAGCTGGTCTATGTCAACGAAATGCGTCGTCAGCAGGCTGGTCCGGCCGGTGCGGCTCCGGCTGCCACGGGCACCGCGGCGCCGGCGAGCCCGCGCAACGCGCCAACGGGCCGTTGAGCGACACGGCGGTGACGCAAGCCACCGACAAGCCCGTCATGACCGCGCTCGATATCGGGCGGGTCATGGCGGCGCTGCCGCATCGTTATCCGATGCTGCTCGTCGACCGTGTCGAGGAACTCGTTCCCGACCGGTCGATCGCGGCGATCAAGGCGGTGACGATCAACGAGCAGTTCTTCCAGGGGCATTTCCCCGGCCGACCGATCATGCCGGGCGTGCTGATCGTCGAGGCGTTGGCCCAGGCCGCGGGGATCCTCGCGGTCGAAAGCCTCGGCCTCGCCGGGTCGGGCAAGCTCGTCTACTTTATGGCAATCGACGGCGCCAAGTTCAGGAAGCCGGTCGAGCCGGGCGTGCTGCTGCGGCTCGAGGTCGAGTTCGTGCAGAAGCGCTCGAGCGTCTGCAAGTTCTCGGGCGTTGCGAAAATCGATGGCCAAGTGGTTGCCGAAGCTAACTTTACCGCGATGATCGCCGATCCGCCCAAGGCCTGAGCCATGGCGCCTATGCGCGACCTTAGCGAAGTTATCTTGAAGTTCGGGGCGCGATCCGCTAGGGGCGCGCCTCTTTTCCAGGGCTGGTCGGAACCAGCCATTGCCGGAGCATAGACGATGAAGGCCGATACCCATCCCGACTATCACACCATTAAGGTCCAGATGACCGATGGCACTGTGTTCGAGACCCGCTCCACCTGGGGCAAGGAAGGCGACACGATGACCCTCGACATCGACCCGCTGGCGCATCCCGCCTGGACCGGTGGTCGCGGCACGATGCTCGATACCGGCGGCCAGGTCGCCCGCTTCAACAAACGCTTCGGTGGTGGTCTCACCCTCCGCAAGAGCTGATGCTTTCGGCCGGTCTCGCGCCAAGTCGAGGCCGGCCGCTTGACGCGGCGTTAACTACCGGATTTTACACCGGTCCCATGTTCGCCGCGGAATTCGAACCTGCCGAGATAGACGAGCAGCGCCACATGCCGCGCGCGCCGGTGTCGCTCGATGCCGAGATCGGCAAGGCCGGTCGATCGCTGTGCCGGGTGGTGGACGTCTCGATCCACGGCGCCCGCCTCCAGACCTATGTCGAGCTCACCAAGGGCAGCGTTATCTGGCTGACCCTGCCGGGCGCCGATCCCATCGCCGCCGATGTGATGTGGGCCGACGACTTCGCGGCCGGCTGCCGCTTCCACCGCCCGCTGCCGATGGAGCTGTTCGACCAGCTGGTCGCGCTCAACCGCTGACCATGGCGCACCACAAGCTCACCCTGCCGACCAAGACCTGCGCCGCCTGTGCGCGCCCGTTCGCCTGGCGCAAGAAGTGGGCGCGCGATTGGGACAACGTCAAATATTGCTCGGACCGGTGCCGTGCCCAGGGCGACAAGCCCTAGCCCAAGCGGTTGGCGGAGAGGGTGGGATTCGAACCCACGGTAAGCTTGCACCTACGGCGGTTTTCAAGACCGCTGCCTTAAACCACTCGGCCACCTCTCCGCGCTGCGCTCCCGATAGTCGCACCGCGCCGTCACGTGCAAGAGCCGGGACGATAAGGGGTTCACCGCCCGGGCTCGCTGTGGCAGTTTTGCAGCATGTGGGGCAACAGAGTATCAGTGTGGCTGCGGCGCGGCGCCTTGGGTGTCATCGCCGCGACGTCCTGCATCGCGCCAGCCGCAGCGCAGGACGAGCAGGGCTTCCAGGCCTATTTGCCCATGCTGCGCCAGCAGGCGCTGACGGCCGGCGTCACCCAGGGCACGATCGATGCGGTGTTCCCGACGCTGACGCTCAGCGACCGCACCATCCAGCTCGATCGCGCTCAACCGGGCAATCCCGGCAGCACCGCAACACCGCCGTTCGCGCCCTACAAGACCGCCCATGTCGATGGCGCGCGTATCGCGCGCGGTCGCGACACCTTTCTGGCCCAACGCGCCCGCCTCAGCCGCGTCGAGCAGCAGACCGGCGTGCCGGAGTCGATCATGGTCGCGATCTGGGGCCATGAAACCAATTACGGCACCTATACCGGCAGCTTCGATCTGCTGCGCAGTCTGGCCAGCCTTGCCTATGAAGGGCGCCGACGGGAGCTGTTCGCGGGCGAGTTCATCGCCGGGCTCAAGATGCTCGATCGCGGCGTCTCGCGCGAGCAGCTGAAAGGGAGCTGGGCTGGTGCCACCGGCAACCCGCAATTCCTTCCCTCGGTGTACCTCCGGATCGCCCGTGACGGCGATGGCGATGGCAAGGCCGATATCTGGAACAGCCCCGCAGACACGCTCGCCTCGATCGGCAACTATTTCGCCGACGCGGGTTGGCGACGGGGGCAACCCTGGGGTCTCGCCGTCAGCGTGCCACTGACGCTGAACCGCGCGGATCTCACCAATCGCCTGGTCTCGCCGCGCTGCCCGCGCGTGTTCGAGCGCCACAGCCGCTGGCGGACAATCGCCGAATGGCGCGCGCTTGGGCTGACGCCGCAGGCACGCGGCTGGCCAGCCGACGACGTGCTCGCGACGCTGATCGAGCCCGACGGCCCCGGCGCCACCGCCTATCTGCTGACCGGCAACTACCGCGTCATCCTCGATTACAATTGCTCCAACTTCTACGCCTTGTCGGTCGGGTTACTTGCCGATGCAGTCGGAGGATGAGCGCGACTAGCCGGTGCGATCTTGATCGCGCCGCCTGCACCGCGATACAAAGATGGCAGGGGCGATAACGCCCGCGTGACGTCGCTTCACCGCGCCGTTATGGCGACGTCCAGAGCCTGCCTTCCAGTCCAGATCCGGTGTGCGGATCGCGTTTTCCTTCCAAGTCGGACCACCCATCCATGAACAAGCTGATCGCCGCCCCGCTCGCTGTCTCCCTCGTGGTAGGGTCGTTCGCCGTCCCCGGCATGGCGGCCGCGCCGCAATTCCAGGGTACCGCGCCGATCGCCTTTATGGAGGATCTGTCGTCGGGTGCGGTGCTGTACAATCGCGATGCCGATCGGCGGATGCCGCCGGCCTCGATGGCGAAGATGATGACCGTTTATGTCGCCTTCGAGATGGTCAAGAAGGGCGAACTCAAGCTCGACCAGACCTTCACCGTCCGTCCCGAGACCTGGCAGAAGTGGCATGGTCCGCAGGCCGGCTCGACGATGTTCCTCTCGCCCAACGAGAATGTCAGCGTCGAGAACCTGCTCAAGGGCATCGTCACCTTGTCGGGCAACGATGCCTGCGTCGTGCTCGCCGAGGGCATTTCGGGTACCGAACAGACCTTCACCGATCGCATGAACGACGCCGCCAAGCGGCTCGGCCTCAGCAACAGCCATTTCGGCACCGCCAACGGCTGGCCGGACAATGGCGTGACCTATGTCACCGCGCGTGACCTCGCGCATCTCGCCTCGGCGACGATCAAGGACTTCCCGGATCTCTATAAGCGCTTCTATTCGCTGCCCAGCTTCACCTGGGGCAAGACCCTGGGCGCCGGCAGCGACATTACCCAGGCCAACCGCGATCCGCTGCTGGGCCGCGTCGCCGGCGCCGATGGACTCAAGACGGGTCACACCGACGAGGCCGGCTACGGCTTTACCGGCTCGGCCCAGCAGAATGGTCGTCGCCTGGTAATGGTGGTCGCCGGGCTGACCAGCTCGACCGGCCGAGCCGAGGAATCGGTGCGCTTCATGGAATGGGGCTTCCGAGCCTGGCAGGCCAAGCCCGTCGTCGCCAAGGGCAAGCAGGTCGGCACCGCCGAGGTGCAGATGGGCAGTTCGAGCAGCGTCGGCTTGGTCGCCCCCGAACAGCTCACCGTCGCGCTGCCGGCAGGTGCGGTGCCGCAAATGGCAGGCAAGATCGTCTACGAAGGGCCGATCAAGGCACCGATCAAGGCAGGCCAGCACGTCGCCGATCTGGTCATCACCTCGGCAGGGCTGCCCGAGCAGCATCTGCCGCTGGTCGCCGCCGAGGATGTCGGCGAGGCAGGGTTCTTCGGGCGCGCCTGGGCCGGCTTGAAGTCGCTGTTCGGTTGATCGGGGCGCGGGTGATCGGGTGACCTTGTTCGGCAACACTGCCGCGCACGCCGCCTTCGCCGCGGCGATGCGCGGGGGGACGCTCCACCACGCCTGGCTGCTGGTCGGTCCCGAAGGCGTGGGCAAGGCGAGCTTTGCCAGGATGGCAGCACAGCGCCTGCTTGCCGAGGCAGCCGGCGCGGCCAACCTTCCGGACGGCTTCACGGTGCCCGAGGGCGTGCAGGCCCGCGCACTGATGGAGGCTGGGTCGCATCCTGATTTCCGGCTGCTCACCCGCCTGGCCAAGGATCCCGACAAGCCAGACCAGGATATCGCCCGCAGTATCAGCATCGCGCAGGTCCGCTCGCTCCAGCCGATGTTCGCGACCCGCCCGTCTATGGGACCGAGGCGAATCGTGCTGATCGATGCGGTCGACGATCTCGAGCGCAACGGTGCCAACGCGCTACTCAAGAACCTGGAGGAGCCGCCGGCGGGTACCGTCTTCCTGCTGATCAGCCACGCGCCGGGGCGACTACTTCCGACGATCCGATCGCGGTGCCGGCTGCTTCGGTTCGGCTCTCTCAACCATGACGACATGGCAGCAGCGCTGCGCCAGCGCCTACCCGACGCCGCCGAGGACGACATCGCCGCCCTGGTTCGCACCGGCGACGGCGCGCCGGGGCGGGCGCTTCGCTACGCGGGGCTTGATGTCGCCGGCCTCGATGCCGCGATCGGCGCGATTGCCGAGACCGGCGATCCCGACAACAGTCGCCGGACGCGGCTCGCGAGGACGTTGGCGGGCAAGGCCAATGCCGATCGGTATGCGCTGTTCTTGGAGCGGGCAGCGACAATGATCGCCCGCGAGGCGCGCGCGCGGTCGGGCGTGCGGCTCAAGGCGGCGATCGATGCCCAGGCCGCCGCACGCGATCTGGCCGGCGCGGCGCTCGGCCTGTCGCTCGATCCGCAGGCGACGGTGTTCGAGATGAGCGGGATTCTCGCCGCGCTGCACTGAGGCAACGCAGCGGCTTCACCTGCCTCGGGGGATGCTCTAGGAGCCGCGGCATGGCCGAACCCTTCTACATCACCACTGCCATCAGCTACCCCAATGGCCGCCCGCACATCGGCCATGCCTATGAAGCGATCGCCGCCGACGCGATTGCGCGCTTCCAGCGGCAGGCGGGGCGCGATGTGCGCTTCCAGACCGGCACCGACGAACATGGTCTCAAGATGGTCCAGACCGCGCGCGATCGCGGCGTCGCGGTCGCCGATCTCGCTACCGAGATGTCGTCAATGTTCAAGGCTATGTGCGACCGGCTGTCGATCTCCTACGATCGCTTCATCCGCACCACCGACGCCGATCATTATCGCGCCAGCCAAGCGATCTGGCAGGCCATGGAAGCCAATGGCGACCTGTATCTCAGCCGTTACGAGGGCTGGTATTCGGTGCGGGACGAGGCCTTCTACGATGAGAAGGAACTAAGCGGGGAGGGCGATGCCCGGCTATCGCCGCAGGGCACGCCGGTGGAGTGGACCGCCGAGGAGAGCTGGTTCTTCCGCCTGTCCAAATACCAGCAGCCGCTGCTCGATCTCTACGCTGCCGAGCCCGACTTCGTCCGTCCCGATGGTCGCCGCAACGAGATAGTCCGCTTCGTCGAGGGCGGCCTGTCGGACTTGTCGGTGTCGCGGACCAGCTTCGACTGGGGCGTGCCGGTGCCGGGCAGTGATGGCCATGTCATGTACGTGTGGGTCGACGCGCTGACCAACTATCTGACTGGTGCGGGCTATCCGGACAAGGGCGACGAATGGCGCTACTGGCCGGCCGATCTGCACCTGATCGGCAAGGACATCGTGCGTTTCCACGCGGTCTATTGGCCGGCGTTTCTGATGTCGGCGGGGATTGCGCTGCCCAAGAGCGTGTTTGGTCACGGTTTCCTGCTCCACCGCGGCGAGAAGATGTCCAAATCGCTCGGCAACGTGGTCGACCCGGGCGAGTTGGCCGATGCCTTCGGCGTCGACGCGCTGCGCTACTTCTTGCTCCGCGACGTCAGCTTCGGCCAGGATGGCAGCTATTCGGCCGAGGCGATCGTCACCCGCGTCAATGCCGAACTCGCCAACAGCTTTGGCAACCTCGCCCAGCGCACCTTGTCGTTCATCGCCAAGAACCTCGATGGCGCCTTCCCTGATGCCGGCCGTAGCGATCCGGCGGATGCGATGCTGATCGAGGAGATCGTCGTCGCCTGCGCGGCGCTCAAGGCCGGCTTCACCGACCTGCTGCTGTCGCAGGGGATCGAGGCCTGGATGCGCGGGGTATTCGCCTGCAACCAGTATATCGACGTCCAGGCGCCCTGGGCGCTGCGCAAGACCGATCCGGCGCGGATGCACGCGGTGCTGGGGACGCTGGTGCGCGCGATCAGGATGTTGGCGATCGCGATCCTGCCGGTGGTGCCTGGCGGGGCCGCGCGCGTGCTTGACCAGATCGGCGCCGACGAGCGCGATCATGCCGCGGTCGACGACGATGGCTGGTATGCCCGCAAGGCGGGGGAGGGCTTCCGCATCCTCGCGCCGACCCCCGCCTTCCCGCGGCTCGAGCTGCCGGTCGAAGCGGCGTGATGTTCGCCGACAGCCATTGCCACCTCAACTACAAGGGCCTGGTCGACGACCAGGCGGCGGTGCTCGATCGCGCTCGCGCGCGCGGGGTAGGGGCCATGCTCAACATCTCGACCCGCGAAAGCGAGTGGGATGCGGTGATCGCGACCGCCGAGCGCGAGCCCGACGTCTGGGCGTCGGTGGGGATCCATCCTCATGACGCGGATCACCACCCGCACATCGACACCGCTGCGTTGGTCGCGCGTGCCGCGCACCCGCGGGTGGTCGCGATCGGCGAGAGTGGGCTCGACTATCATTATGACCATTCGGATCGGACGCGGCAGCAAGCCAGCTTTCGCGCCCATATTGGCGCCGCCCGCGCCGCTAACTTGCCTATCATCGTACATACGCGCGATGCCGAGGAGGATACGCTGGCAATCATGCGCGAGGAGATGGAGGAGGGGGCCTACACCGGCGTCATCCACTGTTTCACCGCGAGCGGAGCCTTTGCTGATCAGGCACTTGCGCTCGGTCTCTACATCTCCATCTCAGGCATCGTGACCTTCAAGAACGCGCTCGAGTTGCAAGCCGTGGCCGCGCGATTGCCCGCGGAGCGGCTGCTGATCGAGACCGATGCGCCGTTTCTCGCGCCTATCCCGCATCGCGGCAAGCCGGGCGAGCCTGCCTTCGTCGCCGATACCGCGGCGTTTCTCGCCAAGCTGCGGGATGAAACGACCGACGATCTCGCCGCAACGACTGCCGCCAACTTCTTCGCCTTGTTCGGGAAAACCAAGGCTTGAGGATCCGCATCCTCGGCTCGGGCACGTCATCCGGCGTGCCACGAATCGGCAACGACTGGGGCGCGTGCGACCCCGCCGAGCCGCGCAACCGCCGCACCCGCGCCTCCATCCTGATCGAGCATGACGGCGTGCGCGTGCTGGTCGACACCAGCCCCGACATGCGCGAGCAATTGCTTGCCGCCGAGGTGGGCGCGGTGGACGCGATCATCTGGACCCACGACCATGCCGATCATTGCCACGGCATCGACGACGTCCGCCAGATCTTCCACGCGCTTGGCCGGCCGGTGCTCGGCTATGCCCGCGCGCCGACGCTGCAGGCGCTGCGCGAGCGCTTCACCTATGTGTTCGCCGGACGGCAGGGCTATCCGCCCACCGTCGACGGCGCCGAGCTGCCGGACCGGCTGACGATCGGCGGGATCACCATCTCGGTGGTCGACCAGCCGCATGGCAAGATCTTCTCGGCAGGCTTGCGGATCGAGGCAGGGGGCGCGGTGGCAGGCTATGCCACTGACTTCCACGAGTTGACCCCGGCGATGCGGGAAATCTACCAGGGCCTCGACCTGTGGATCGTCGACGCACTGCGTTATGCGCCGCATCCAACCCATCCCGATGTGCCGCAGGTACTCGGCTGGATCGAGGCGCTCGCACCGACCCGCGCCGCCTTTATCCACATGGACCACAGCATGGATTACGCGACGGTCGCGGCGGCGCTGCCGGCAGGCGTCGAGCCCGGCTATGATGGGCAAGAATTCCGGCTATGAACCCGGATCTCGGCGCCAACGCGTTGCTGTACGCGCTGCTGCTGATCCTGCCGCTGTCGGCGCTGATCGCGCGCCGCGTGCCCGTGGTGCGCACGCTGGTGATGCTGGTTACCTGGGGCGCCATCTTCGCCTTGCTGTTCGTGGTGCTCAGCCAGCGTGAGAAGTTCGACCCGTATCTGCAACGGATCGCCAGCTTTCTCAAGCTAGACGACCAGCAGGTCGTCGGCCGCGAAACGCGGATCCGGATGGCTGGCGATGGCCATTTCTGGGCCCGGGTGACGATCGGCGGCGTGCAGCGGCGGATGCTGGTGGACAGTGGCGCGACGATCACGGCGCTCTCGTCCCAGACCGCGACGGCTGCCGGGCTGGACGCAACCGACAGCATGTTCCCAATGGTGCTCAATACCGCCAATGGACCGATCACCGCCAAGACCGCCACCGTCGAGGAGATCCGGCTCGGCGACGTCGTTGCGCGCGATCTTGGCGTTGTCGTATCGCCGGCCTTCGGTGACACCGACGTACTGGGCATGAACTTCCTGTCCAAGCTCAAATCGTGGCGGGTGGAAGGGCGAACGTTGATCTTGGAACCGCACCACCCTCATAGTTTTACATAATGTATATTATCGTACTTGGCGATGAGGCTTTTTCGAAGGGGTTGTTGTGATGATCGATCGGCTGGTGGCGATCATGGCGCGGCTGCGTGATCCAGTGCGTGGATGCGAATGGGATGTCGCGCAGACCTGGGCAACGATCGCCCCCTACACGATCGAGGAAGCCTATGAGGTGGCAGATGCGATCGAGCGCAACGACCCTGCCGATCTCAAGGACGAGCTGGGTGACCTGCTGCTCCAGGTGGTATTCCACAGCCGGATCGCCGAGGAAGCCGGCGCCTTCACCCTCGCCGATGTGGTCACCACCGTCAGCGACAAGATGGAACGCCGGCATCCTCATATCTTCGGCGATGCCACCACCAACCCAGGTTGGGAGACCATCAAGGCGGCAGAGCGCGCCGGCAAGGCTAGCGATTCCAGCGCATTAGCAGGTGTCGCTGGAGGTTTGCCAGCGCTGCTGCGTGCGGTGAAGCTGCAGCAGCGCGCCGCGCGGGTCGGGTTCGACTGGCCCGATGCGACAGGCTCGCGTGCGAAGATCGACGAAGAGCTGGCCGAGGTGGCGAGCGCCCCGCCCCAAGCAGTGGAGGAAGAAGTCGGCGACCTGCTGTTCGCGGTGGTCAATTGGGCACGCCACCTCGGGATCGACCCGGAAGCGGCCCTGCGTGCCGGCAATGCCAAATTCGAGCGGCGCTTCCGCGGCATGGAGGCGATCGCCGGCGACGCGTTCGAAGGCCTCGATCTCGACAGCAAGGAAGCATTGTGGGCAGAGGTTAAAAGCAGAGGCTGACAGCCTCACGACTTATCTGTAGGGTTTGCCACGGCTTTTCTAGCGTTGCCGTTCGCGAGCGGTCATATGTAGACTGACGGTATTGCGGCCCACATCGGCTGTTGCGGCGTGTAGATCCTTCGCCCTACCGCGCCTCTTCGCGTTCCACGGCGGCCATCATCTTTGTCAGAATCCCGTCCATCTGCTCGCGCTCGGCCGGATCGAGATCGCCGAACACACCGTCGATCAGCTCGCGGCGGAGCGGCTCGGTCGCCTCTATGACGCGCCTGCCCTGATGGGTGACCGACACCTGCTTGACCCGACGATCATGCGCATCGGGCATGCGCGTGACCAAACCGTCGCGTTCGAGGCCGTCGATCGCCTCGGTGACGGTGCGCGGCGCAAAGCCGAAGAAGTCGGCAATGTCGGCAGCGCGCGCTGGGCCGTGCTTGCTCACGTAAAGCAACATCTTGGTGCGCGACAGCGAAGCCCCCTCCTCCGCCATCCGTTTGTCGAGGAGGCGGTGGAGGCGCAGAAACAGCCTGAAGAAGCTGCCGGCAAGGCTCTCACAGTCGGTCATGTTATGAGGACCCTCATTAAATGGTCTTGCGCATTGCTGCAAGTGCGAATATTGCGGCATCTTCCCTTCGTTCGACGACGAGACAGATCCGCATGGCCGACCATGATCAGCACGACAGCGCCTCCCGCGATCGGGCGCCTGACCATCGGGATGGCGAGCAGCACGAGGCAGCCGCTCGCCATGAGAGTGATGACGCTCGGCCGGACGAGGGCGACGCGCAGGACGATGACAAGAAGTCAGCCAAGCCCTCGCCGCTAAAGAACCCGCGTGTGCGCATCGTGCTGTTGCTGGTGCTCGCGCTGATCGTGATCGGCGGCGTGCTGTGGTTCCTGCGCTATCAGAGCGTCGGCAAGTACATGCAGGGCACGGATGATGCCTATATCCAGGCCGATGCCGTTACCGTGTCGCCCAAGGTGTCGGGCTACGTCGACCAGGTGCTGGTAGCCGACAACCAGCAGGTCAAGGCCGGCCAGCCGCTGATCCAGATCGATCCGCGCGATTATCGCGCGCAGACCGCGCAGGTCGAGGCGCAGATCGACGTGGCGCGCGCCAATGCCGCGGGCGTGCGCGCGCAGATCGGTGAACAGCAGGCCGCGGTGGCGCGGGCGCAGTCCGATCTCAGCGCGGCCGAGACGGATGCCGCTTATGCCCGATCGGAAGTGGCTCGCTACACCCCCCTCGCCGCCACCGGTGCCGAAAGCCGCGAGAAGCTGTCGCAGCTCCAGAACCAGGCGCGCCAGTCCGCCGCCCAGGTCGCCAGCGCGCGCGCCGCGCTGCTCAGCGCCCAGCGCAAAATCGGCACGCTCAACACCCAGGTGAAGCAGGCGCTCGCGCAGGGCGAAGCCAGCCGCGCGCAGCTCGATGCCGCCAACGTGAACCTCGGCTCGACGTTGATCCGCGCCAGCGTCGACGGGCGGATTGGCGACAAGACGGTGCGCGTCGGCCAATATGTCCAGTCGGGCACCCGGATGATGTCGATCGTCCCGGTGCAGCAGCTTTATATCGAAGCAAATTTCAAGGAAACGCAGCTCGGGTTGATGCGGATCGGCCAGCCGGTGACGCTCGAGGTCGATGCGCTGCCGGGAGTCGAGATCCATGGCCGCGTCCAAAGCCTGTCGCCGGGCACCGGCGCGCAATTCTCGCTGCTGCCGCCGCAGAACGCGACGGGCAATTTCACCAAGATCGTCCAGCGCGTGCCGGTGCGGATCGCAATTGACGCCGGCCCGGCGACGCGGCAGCTGCTGCTGCCGGGGATGTCGGTGGACGTGACGGTGGATACCCGCTCGGCCAAGGGCGACAAGGAGCGGATCCGCAAGGAGCAGGAGCAGCATAACGATCGCCGCGAGCAGGCCCAGGAGCAGCGCCAGCAGGCCCAAGGAGCCGGCAACCAGTGAGCAGCGCCGCGCCGGCCGCGCCCGAGCGCGCCGATCTGGGGGCCTGGCTGGCCGTCGCTGCCGGCAGCCTCGGGGCGCTGATGGCGACGCTCGATATCTCGATCGTCAACTCGGCGCTGCCGACCATCCAGGGCGAGATCGGCGCCAGCGGCACCGAGGGCACCTGGATCGCGACCTCCTATCTGGTCGCCGAGATCATCATTATCCCGCTCTCGGCGTGGCTGGAGCGGGTGCTCGGCCTGCGCACTTTCCTGCTCATCGCCTCGGTGCTGTTTACCGCCTTTTCGGTGGTGTGCGGCCTGTCGACGACGCTGACGATGATGATCATCGGCCGCGCCGGCCAGGGCATCACCGGCGGCGCGCTGATCCCGACGGCGATGACGATCATCGCCACCCGGCTGCCGCGATCGCAGCAGCCGATCGGCACCGCGCTGTTCGGCGTCACCGCGATCCTCGGGCCGGTGCTCGGGCCGCTGATCGGCGGCTGGCTGACCGAGAACATTTCCTGGCATTATGCCTTCTTCCTCAACATCCCCGTCGGCGCGCTGCTGCTGGTGCTGCTGCTGGTCGGGCTGCCGCATCAGAAGGCGCATCTGCGCGATCTGCTGCAGGCGGACTGGCTTGGCATCGTCGGGCTGGCGCTGGGGCTCGGCGGCATGACCGTGGTGCTCGAGGAGGGGCAGCGCGAGCAATGGTTCCAGTCGTCGCTGATCATCCAGCTGACGGTGGTGACGGTGGTCGGCTACGTCCTGCTGCTGGCGGGCCAGCTGTTCGCGGCCAAGCCGGTGATCAAGCTGCGGCTGCTGCTCGACCGGCAGTTCGGCAGCGTCGCGATCATGGGGCTGGTGCTCGGCATGGTGCTGTACGGCAGCAGCTATGTGATCCCGCAGTTCCTCGCCGCAATCGCCGATTACAACGCGCTGCAATCAGGCAAGGTGGTGTTGCTGAGCGGCATCCCCAGCCTGCTGATGATGCCATTCGTGCCGGTGCTGATCCGCTATGTCGATATCCGCCTCGCGGTGGCGATGGGCTTGTCGCTGATGGCGCTGAGCTGCTGGACCGATACCGTGCTCACCGCGCAGTCGGTAGGCAGCGCATTCACCGATTCGCAGCTGCTGCGCGGGGTCGGCACCATCCTCGGCTTTGTGTTCCTCAACCAGGCGGCGATCGCCTCGGTCAAGCCCGAGGAAGCGGGCGATGCTGCCGGGTTGTTCAGCGCCGCGCGCAACATCGGCGGGTCGCTGGTACTGGCAGGGATCGCGACGATCCAGGACCAGCGCAGCTACCTGCACAGCCGACGGCTCGACGACCTGCTCAACAGCAATTCGGTGGCGCTGCAGGATTATCTCGCCACGGTGACGCGCAGCGTCGGCGATCCTGCGGCGGCGGTGCAGCAGATCGGCCAGACGGTCGCGCGCGAGGCGCTGGTGATGACCTATAACGACCTGTTCTGGCTGCTCTCGGTGGGCATCCTGCTCGTCACCCCCCTCGTCCTGTTCCTTCGCCCGCTGCCCCACGGCAAGCCTGCGGCGGCGATGCATTGAGGCTGTCCATGCGCTCCTTCCCCCTCCCCCTCCTGGTGTCGGCGCTGGCGCTGGCGGGCTGCACCGTCGGCCCCAACTATGCCGGACCCACCAAGACCGCGTCGGATCCGGCGATCCGCCCGCGCTTCGTCCGCGCTGATACCGCGGTGACGGCCGCCGCGCCGGGTGTCGCTGCCTGGTGGACGACGCTCAACGATCCGCTGCTCACCGCGCTCGAGACCCGCGCGATGGCGGCCAACCCGAACATCGCGGTCGCGCAGGCGCGGCTCCGCCAGGCGCGCGGCGCGCTGCGGCTGGAGCGTGCCAACAGCGCCCCCAATGCCAGCGCAAGTGCGACCTATCTGCATGCGCAGGTGCCAGGCATCGATCTCGGCAGCCTCGGCGGCGGCGGGAGCGGCGATGCCGGCACCGGTGCCGGGCAAGGCACCAGCAGCAGCGACGAGATCAGCTCGCTCAACTTCTACAATGTCGGCTTCGATGCGACCTGGGAAATCGACCTGTTCGGCGGTCGTCGCCGCAGCGTCGAGGCGGCGCGGGCACAGCTCGGCGCGGCCGAGGCCAATGTCGCCGATGCGCAGGTCAGCCTCTCCGCCGATGTCGCCCAGGCCTATGTCAATCTGCGCGACGCGCAGCGGCGGATCGTGCTGTCACGCCAGTCGGCAGCGATGCAGCAGCGGATGCTCGATCTCACTCAGCAGCGGTTCGACCGCGGTGCCGCCTCGGCGCTCGACGTCGAGCGGCTGCGCGGCCAGGTGGAAACCACCAATGCGCAGGTGGTGCCGCTCGCCGCCGAGGTGGAGAGCTATCTCAACGCGCTGGCGGTGCTGACCGGCGCCGAGCCTGGCGCGCTCGATGCGATGCTGACCCCGCTCGCGCCGGTGCCGTTGCCGCCCGCCGCGGTGGCGGTCGGCGACCCGGCGGCCTTGCTGCAACGCCGCCCGGACATCCGCGCCGCCGAGCGCCAGCTCGCGGGCCGGACCGCGCAGATCGGCGTTGCCGAGGCGGCGCGCTTCCCCAAGCTCACGCTGATGGGCCTGGTCGGGCTCGGCGGCACCAGCCTTTCCGACCTCACCGATCTCGGCAATCTGACCGCGCTCGCGGCGCCGATGCTGCAATGGAACTTCCTCGACTTCGGCCGCGCGGGCGCGCGGGTGACGCAGGCCAAGGGTCAGCGCGACGAGGCGGAGGCGAACTACCGCGGGGCGGTGCTGCGCGCGCTCCAGGATGCCGAGGATTCGCTGTCGCGCTTCGGCCATCGCCGCGAGACGGTCGCCAGCCTGGTCCGCACCAAGGCGTCGGCCGATCGCGCCGCGGCGCTGATGCAGCAGCGCTTCCAGGCGGGTACCGCGACGCTGATCGACACGGTCGACGCCGAGCGCCAGCGCGTCGCCGCCGAACAGAATCTGTCGCAGGGGACCGCCGGGCTCACCGGCGACTATGTCTCGCTGCAAAAGGCGCTGGGACTCGGCTGGACCTCATCCCGGTCCTGACCCGATGACTGGCTGATCATCGGCGCGGCGCTTTCCGGCGTGTCGGTGTTGCGCCGTTAACCGGCGGCTGGCTAAGGCGGCGTGATGATGGATCCAGCGCAGCAGACTGGTCACGACCGGCGGGCGACCGATGGCGGCGATCATGGCGTGTCGGTCCCGCAGCGCTATCTGGCGTTGCTTGCCGATGTCGCGGAACGGCTGCTCGCCGCGGGCAGCGCCGCAGGAATGGTCGACGAGCTGTTCACGCTGATCCGCACCGAGCTGCGGCTCGACGTGTTCTTCAACTACCGCCTGCACGATGACAGACTGATCCTCGAGGCGCATGGCGGGCTGACCGATGCCCAGGCGGCGGATGGCGGCGAGCTGGCGATTGGCCAGGCGATCTGCGGCACCGTCGCGCGCGAGCGCCGGCCGCGTCACGCCACCAGCCTGCAACGCTCCGAGGATCCGATGGTGGCGTTCGTCAAGAACGTCGGGCTCGACGCTTATGCCTGCACGCCGCTGGTCCATGGCGACGTGCTGCTCGGCACCCTCGGCTTCGGCCGGCGCTGGGCTGATTGCTTCACGGCCGACGAATTGAGCTTCCTGCATACCGTCTGCCATTATGTCGCGCTCGCCAAATACCGGCTGCGGGTGGAGGAACAGCTGCGGCTGGCGGTGACGTCGCGCGAGCGGCTGCTCGCCGAGCTCAACCATCGCGTGCGCAACGCGTTGCAGGTAGCGGTAGGACTGGTCGCCATGGAGCTGGCGGCCCATCCCGACCCCAGCGAAGGCGCGGCGCTGAAGGCGGCCGCCGACCGGCTGCAGGTGCTCGCCATCGCGCATCGACCGCTCTACGCCACCGGATCGCCCGATACCGTCGACGTCGCCGCGCTGCTCGCCAGCGTGGTCGAGGAAGCCTCAACCGGCGTGTCGCTTGCCGCCGTCTCGGTGACGCGCCCGCTGCAGGTGGAGGCAGCGGTGGCGTTCGCGCTGCTCGTCCACACGCTGCTCGACGGCCGGGCCAACGATGCACCGGTGCGGTTGACGGCGGACACCGTGATCGATGATGGCGGACGCCAGCGTCTCGCCTTGTTGTTCAGCGGCCGCTTGCGCGATAGGAGCCGGGCGCCGACCGCCAGCCAGCGGCTGGTACGCGCCCTCGCCCACCAGCTACGCGCGACCTTCGACGATCGTCCCTCCGGCCTGATGTTGTCTCTGCCTTATGCTCTCTCCGACTGACTTCCGCGACGCTGCTGCGGACGCCCCTACGCTCAAACTGCTGGTCGTCGAGGACGAAGCCCTGGTGGCGATGCTGATCGAGGATGCACTGACGCTGCATGGCCACAGCGTGATCGGAATCGCGGATACGTTGGCCGACGCGCTGGCGCTCGCCGATGCGGAGACACCCGACATGGCGTTGTGCGACGTTAAGCTCGCGCTGGGCGATGATGGCATCGCGGTGGCCGATGCGCTGGCGGCACGCGGCATCCCTTGCATCTTCCTCAGCGGCAATTGCCCGCCGTCGGCGAGCAACAAGCTGATCATTGGCTGCATCGCCAAGCCATTCCACAACGCCAGCCTCGGCGATGCCGTGAACGCCGCATATGAGTGCGCCAAGGGAAAGGCGCCGGCCTCGATGCCGTCGATCCTCAACCTGTATTGAGCCAGGCTCGCCAGCCGCGGCTTGGCAAAAATGTCGATTACGCACGGCGCTGCCGCTACTTGCGAATAGATAGATAGCTAACTATCTAGCGGGCGTGACTCACCCCGCCACTCTTCAACGCGATTTCGGCGCACGGCTGGTGCCGCTTGCCCGCCTGTATCGCCGCTATCTTGATCGCGGCCTTGCCGACCTGTCGCTGTCGCATTCCACCGCGCTGGCGGTGATGGTGCTGGGCCGGATGGGCGACGGCGTACGTCAGGGGGCGCTTGCCGACGAACTCGGCGTCGAAGGCCCCACGGTGGTGCCGCTGCTCGATCACATGGAGCGCGCCGGCCTGGTCGAGCGCCGCGTGGATGCCAGCGACAAGCGGGCCCGGTCGCTGCACCTGACGGACGCAGGTCGCGCGCTCGCCCGCCAGGCGGAGGAACGCTCGGTCACGATCCGCAGCGCGGTGTTTGATGCCGTGCCCGATGCCGATCTGGCGACCGCGTTGCGCGTGCTCGATCAGGTGCGCGCCGCCTTGTCCGCTTCCAGTAACGAGGAGGCGGCATGATGGCCGGCTCCGGATTTCGCGAGTGGATCTTCTCGTGGAACTGCTTCATCGCCGCGATGCTGGCGCTGTTCATTTCCTTTTCGATCGGTCTCGAGCGACCGTTCTGGGCGATGACCACCGTCTACATCACCAGTCAGCCGCTGAGCGGGGCGGTTCGTTCCAAGGCCGTGTTCAGGCTGATCGGCACGATCGTTGGCGGCGCCGCGACGGTGGCGATGGTGCCGGTGCTGTCCAATGCCCCGATCCTGCTGTCGCTGGCGCTCGCTTTGTGGGTGGCCGGTTGCCAGTTCATCTCGTTGCTCGATCGCACGCCGCGTTCCTATCTGTTCATGCTTGCCGGCTATACGGCGGCGCTGATCGGCTTTCCCTCGGTCGCGCACCCCGAGCTGATCTTCGACACCGCGGTGCTGCGGGTGCAGGAGATCGGCCTAGGCGTGATCTGCGCCGCGCTGGTCCACTCACTTATTTTTCCGCGCAGCGTCAGCGCAGCGATCGGGCTGCGCGTCGCCACGCTGATGCGCGAAGCCGATGCCTGGATCGCCGATGTGCTCGGCGCCGAGGCACAAGGCCGCACCGATGGCGAGCGCCGCCGTTTGGCCGCCGACGTGACCGAGCTCCATGCTCTCTCCGTTCACCTGCCGTTCGACACCGCGCGGATCCGCCCGACCCGCGCCGTGCTGGCGACGCTGCAGGACCGGCTGGTGTTGCTGCTGCCGCTGGTGTCGGCGGTGGAAGACCGGCTGCGGACGCTGTCCACGCTGCGTTACGACGTCGCCGCGATCGTGGTTGATATCCGGGCCTGGGTGATCGATCGTGATGGCCCAGCCGATCCCGAGCGGGCAGCGGCGCTGGCGGTACGCTGCCAGCAGGTGGCGGCGGCGACGCCCGCGCACGACTGGGACGGGTTGCTGACGCTCAATCTGTGCGCGCGTCTCGGCGAGCTGGTCGACGCGCTGGCGATGACGCGTGATCTTGCGGCGCGGGTAATCGATCCGGCGCACGTCCGCCGCGATGCGGCGCCGTTCGTCACGTCGCGGGGGCGGCGTCTCCACCGCGACTATGCGGTGGCGGCCCTGTCAGCGACGGCAACGATGGTCGCGCTGCTCGGCTGCTGCACCTTCTGGATCGCCACCGGCTGGCCCGAAGGCGCTACCGCGACAATGATCTCGGCGGTGATCTGCTGCTTCTTCGCAACGATGGACGATCCGGTGCCGGCACAGCGCAGCTTCCTGCTGTGGACCGCTGTCGCGGTGCCGATCACCGCGGTCTATCTGTTCGCCATCCTGCCGATGGTACACAATTTCGAAACGCTGACGCTGGTGCTGGCCCCGGCGCTGCTGGTGCTGGGTGTGCTGATGGCGCTGCCGCACTGGTATGGCAAAATGATGCCGCTGATGATCGGCTTCGGCGGCGGCCTGGCGCTGACCAACAGCTTTTCCGCCGAAGCGGCGGGCTTCATCAACAGCAACGTCGCGCTGCTGATCGGCACCGCCGCAGCGATCTTCGCGACCCGGCTGATGCGGGTGATCGGCGCCGGCACTGCGATCCGCCGGTTGCGTCGCGCCGGGTGGCGTGATCTCGGCGCACTCGCCGGCCATGCCGCGCCGGCGCTGCGCGCCGCGTGGAACAGCCGCATGCTCGATCGGGTCGGGCTGCTCGCCGCGCGCATCGGCGATCAGGAGCAGCAGCCCAGCAATGGCGAGGACGCCGACCCTGCCACCGCGGCCTTGCGCGAGCTGCGGATCGGCGCCGGGCTGATCCAGCTTGACGAGGTCGGCACCGCCCCAGAGGTGCGCAGCGCAGTCGGCGCGCACTATCGCGCCCGGGTGAAAGGGCGCGAGGAGCAACCCGCCCCTGCCCTGCTCGCGCAGATCGACGGTGCGATCAGCGACGGCTTTGCGGTGGCCGATGACGACCAACGCCAGCGAACCTTGTCGGCGCTCACCGCGCTGCGGCGCAACTTCTTCCCGGCGGCGGCGCCCTGGGTACCAGACAGGATCGCCGCATGACCGGCGAGATCAACCTCGGTGGCGTCTATGTCCACCCGCTGCTGATCGCGGCGATGCTCGCGTTCATCCTCGCCGAGCTGATCGGCTGGGGGCTGTCGCGGACCGGCTTCTACCGGCTGGTGTGGCATCGCGGACTGTTCGACGTGGCGATGACCGTCATCCTCTGGGCCGCACTGGCGGCATTCCTTACCGGCGGCAGCCTGTCTGCCGCCCTGATCGGCTGAAGGCACATGAAGAAGACCCTGATCCTGCGCGTCGTGGTGACACTGGCGGTAGTCGTCGTCGCGCTGCTCGCCGCGCAGCGGCTGTGGCAGCATTACGAGGTGGAGCCGTGGACCCGTGACGGGCGGGTGCGCGCCGATATCGTGCAGGTCGCGCCCGATGTGTCGGGTTTGGTGACGCAGGTGCTGGTCCGCGACAATCAGCCGGTGTCGGTGGGCACGCCCTTGTTCATCGTCGACCGGCCACGTTACCAGCTTGCGGTGTCGCAGGCGACGGCGGCGGTTGCTTCGGCACGGGTGCAATTGCTCCAGGCGCGGCGCGAATCGGGGCGCAATCGCCAGCTTGGCGATCTTGTCGCTGGCGAGGTGCGCGAACAGGGTGATGCCCGGGTTGCCCAGCTGGGGGCGGCGCTCGATCAAGCCGAGGTGACGCTCGCCACCGCGCGGCTCAACCTTGCCCGAACCGCGGTCAAGGCGAGCGTCGCCGGTACCGTCTCCAACCTCGACCTGCGCCCCGGCGATTACGCGACCGCCGGTCATCCCGAGTTCGCGATCATCGACTCGGGCTCGATTCACATCATCGGCTATTTCGAGGAGACCAAGCTGCCCCGTGTCCATGTCGGCGATCCGGTGGTGGCGCGGCTGATGGGTGACGATCGGGTGATCACCGGCCACGTCCAGAGCATCGCCGGCGGCATCGAGGATCGTGATCGCAGCGCGGGCGCCAATCTGCTCGCCAACGTCAACCCGACCTTCAGCTGGGTGCGGCTGGCACAGCGAATCCCGGTGCGGATCGCGATCGACCGCCTGCCCGCGCAGCTCGATCTGGTGGTCGGCCGCACCGCGACGGTCGAGGTCCAGCCGCGCGTGGCACCCGCAGCCCGCACGACCCCCGCCCCGCCGGTCGCCCATGCACAAGCGCAGGAACCTCACGCATGACCCGCTCGCTCGCGCGCTTCGTTACCCTGCTGGGCTGCGCCACTGCCATCGCGGGCTGCACCACGGTGGGTCCCAACTATCATCGCCCGAGCGACGCCGTGATCGAGAAGCCGACGGCGCAGGGCGCCTTCGTCGGCGGCGGCGAACGCGCCTATGCGCTAGCCCCGGTGCCCGATCACTGGTGGCACCTGTACAACGACCCGCAGCTCGACCGGCTGGTGGACGAGGCGCTGACCGCCAACACCGATCTGCGTATCGCGACCGCCAATATCGCGCGCGCGCAGGCGTCGCTCGATCTTGCCGAGGACAATCGCCGCCCGCAGTTCGGGATCACCGCCGCGCCTGGCTATGCGCAGCGGTCGGCCGAAGAGGAGCTCCTACCGGGTGCGGCGCTGCCGAGTGCGTTCGTCTATGCCGCCAGCGGTTCGGTTTCCTACCAGGTCGATCTGGTCGGCCAGGTGCGGCGCGCGATCGAAGCGGCGGATGCCGATGTCGCCGCTACGCAAGCGGCGCGTGACAGCGTCCGCATCACTGTCGCCGCCGATACCACGCGTGCCTATCTCGATGCCTGTTCGGCAGGTCGCGAGATTGGCGTGGCCCAGCGCGCGCTCGATCTGCAGAGCCGCACCACCGCGCTCACCCAGCGGCTGGTGCGCGGCGGCCGCGGCATCTCGCTCGATGCGACGCGGTCGCAGGCGCAGGAATCACAGGTCCGCGCGACCATGCCGGCGTTGCGCGCGGCCAAGCAGCTTGCCCTCTACCGACTGGCGACGCTCACCGGGCGGCCGCCGGCCGAGTTCGACCGCTCGGTGGCGGCCTGTACCGCCGAGCCGCATCTGACTCAGGCGATCCCGATCGGCGACGGCGCCGCGCTGCTCAAGCGCCGGCCCGATGTGCGGCGCGCCGAGCTAGAGCTGCATGCCGCCACCGCGCGGATCGGCGTTGCCACCGCCGCGCTCTACCCGCAGGTGTCGCTCGGCGCCTCGGTAGGCTCGGTCGGACTGGCCGATCGGGTGCTGGGCGGCGACACCTTCAAATTCTCGCTCGGCCCGTTGATCCACTGGGATTTCCCCAATCGCGGCCGGGTGCGGGCGCGGATCGCGGCAAGCCAGGCCGAGGCAGACGCCGATTACGCGCGGTTCGATGGCGTGGTGCTCGGCGCGCTGCGCGAGACCGAAAGTGCGCTCACCGTCTATGCGCGCGATCTCGACCGGACGGCGGACCTGCGCGCCGAGCGCGGCCAGGCGGCCAAGGCCGCGGCCGATGCCGAGACGCTGTTCCGCGCCGGCCGCACCAGCTTCCTCCCGGTGCTCGATGCGCAGCGCACGCTGATCGGGGCGGATCAGATGCTGGCGGCGCAGCAGACCCGGCTCGCCGCCGACCAGGTGCAGTTGTTCCTCGCGCTCGGCGGCGGCTGGCAGGCGTAAGCGGGCTGCGGTCAGCCGACCGGGCGGCGCGCGCGCAGCGCTTGGGCGAGCGTGCCTTCGTCAAGATAATCCAGCTCGCCGCCGACCGGCAGGCCGTGGGCGAGCTGGGTGACGCGAACCGGGAAGCGCTCGATCCGCTCGGCGACGTAATGCGCGGTGGTCTGGCCTTCGAGCGTCGCGTTCATCGCCAGCACCACCTCGTCGATCCCGCCGACCTCGATGCGGCGGACCAGCGTGTCGATCGACAGATCCTCGGGCCGCACGCCCTCCAGCGCTGACAGGCGGCCGCCGAGCACGTGGAAGCGGCCGGGGAACAGCCGCGAGCGCTCCAGCGCCCACAGATCGGCAACCTCCTCGACCACGCATAGCGCCCGCGCATCCCGGCGCGGATCGGCGCAAATCGCGCAAGGGTTGGCGGTGTCGACATTGCCACACACGCTGCAGGTCTCGAGCCGTTCGTCGACCGCTTCGAGCGCCGCACGCAACGGCCCGAGCGCCGCCTCGCGCTTCTTGAGCAGGTGGAGCACGGCACGCCGCGCCGAGCGGGGCCCGAGGCCCGGCAGTCGCGCCAGCGCCTGGGTGAGGGTTTCGATTTCGGGAGACGCCATCACGCGAACAGATAGGGGGTTGCGCCGCCCGCCGCCAGCGCGTTGAAGCACGGGCCATGCGGATCATCTTCATGGGCACCCCCGCGTTCGCGGTCCCGACGCTCGACGCGCTCGTCACAGCCGGCCACCAACTGGTCGCCGCGTACAGCCAGCCGCCGCGGCCCGGCGGGCGCCGCGGGCGCGAGCTGGTCGCCTCCCCCGTCCAGCAGCGTGCCGAGCAGCTCGGCGTGCCGGTACGTACCCCGGTGAGCCTGCGCGGCGCGGACGACCAGGCCGCCTTTGCGGCACTAGGCGCCGACGTCGCGGTGGTTGCGGCCTATGGCCTGATCCTCCCCAAGCCGGTGCTCGCGGCGCCGACGCATGGCTGCCTCAACGTCCATGGCTCGCTGCTGCCGCGGTGGCGCGGCGCCGCGCCGGTGCAGCGCGCGATCCTCGCGGGCGACGCCGAGACGGGGGTCGGCATCATGCAGATGGAGGCGGGGCTGGATACCGGGCCGGTACGCCGCGAGGGCCGCACCCCGATCGACGGCAAGACCGCCGGTGAGCTCACCGACGAGCTGGCGGCGCTCGGTGCACGGCTGATGGTCGAGGTGCTGGCCGATCTCGCGGGCAACCCGCCGGTCGCGCAGCCAGACGAGGGCGTGACCTACGCCAGCAAGATCGACAAGGCCGAGGCGCGGCTCGATTTCACCGGCTCGGCGGTGGCGGCCGAGCGTCAGGTGCGCGCGTTCAACCCGGCGCCCGGCGCGTTCTTCGAGGTTGGCGGCGAGCGGGTGAAGGTACTGGCGGCACAGGTGCTGCCCTTCACCTTCTTCGGCGCCGGCGAGACGGTCGACGACCAATTGACCATCGCCTGCGGCGACGGCGCGATCCGCCCGACGATCGTCCAGCGCGCCGGTCGCGGGGTGAGCACCACGGCCGAGCTGCTGCGCGGCTTCCCCATCCCCACGGGAACCCAGCTTTGACGCGGTTCGCGCTGACGGTGGAGTTCGATGGCCGGCCATTCATGGGCTGGCAGCGCCAGAAGCACGGGCCGAGCGTCCAGGGCGCGATCGAGGCCGCGGCGCAGGCGATCACCGGCGAGGAGGTCGCGGTACATGCCGCCGGCCGGACCGACGCCGGGGTGCACGGGCTGGCGATGCGCGCGCATTGCGATGTCATCAAGCCGATCGCACCATTTCGGCTGATGGAGGCGCTCAACGCCCGGCTGCGGCCGGCGCCGGTGGCGATCACCGCCTGCACGCTCGTCGCCGACGACTGGCATGCACGCTTTTCCTGCGTCGGCCGCGCCTACGAATATCGCATCGTCACCCGCCGGGCGCCGCTGACCTGGGAGCGTGGGCTGGCGTGGCAGGTGCCGCAGCCGCTCGATGCGGCGGCGATGCACGAGGCGGCGCAGCAACTGGTCGGCCGGCATGATTTCACCACCTTCCGCTCGGCGCATTGCCAGGCCGACAGCCCGGTGCGGACGCTGGACCGGCTCGACGTCGAGCGATCGGGCGAGCGGATCGCGATCCACGCCGCGGCGCGGTCGTTTCTGCACCATCAGGTGCGATCGATGGTGGGCTGCCTGGCGATGGTCGGCCTCAGCCGGTGGTCGCGCGACGATCTGGGCGCGGCGCTGGCGGCACGGGATCGCGCCCGCCTCGGGCTCAACGCACCGCCCGACGGGCTGTTCTTCGTGCACGCTGTGTATCTGGACGAGGGCTGATCGGCTGATCTACCCTCGTCCGCAACGGTCCCGGCGCAATGCCGGGGCCCTGGTGTTTAGGCGAGCTCGCCTTCGAGCCAGGCCTTGATCCGGCCCTTGGGCTCGGCGCCGACCTTGGTCGCAGCCGGTGCACCGCCCTTGAACAGGATCATCGTCGGGATGCCGCGTACGCCATAGCGGCCGGGCGCATCGGGATTTTCGTCTATGTTGATCTTGGCGATCGTGACCTGCTCGCCAAGCTCCTCCGAGATTTCCTCGAGGCTCGGCCCGATCATCTTGCACGGGCCGCACCATTCCGCCCAGAAGTCGACCAGCACCGGGCCATCGGCCTTGAGCACGTCGGTATCGAAGCTGGCGTCGGTGATCTTCTTGGTAGGCATAATGAACTCCTTGTCTCGGCCTATCTAGGATGCCGGTGCGGCTGGCTCAACGGCCATCGCCCTAGCTTTGCTCCCTCGGCTGCAAGCCGGGCTTGTGGGCGGCGAGCAGCGCGGGCGACAGCTCGAACAAGCGCGGCCCGCTGGTGTAGAGCAATGCCGCCTCGATCCGCCGGCCGGGGAAGATCACACCAAGCGCGATCGCATAGGCAGCCATCTGGCCCAGATGGTAGGAGGGGATCTCGCCCTCGTCGGTCGGCGGGCGCCGCGCCGTCTTGAAGTCGACGATCCTAATCCGGTCGGGCGCGATCAGCAGCCGATCCACCGTACCCGACACGACCAGCCCGCCCTCGATCGCCGCAGTGATCGGTGCTTCCGCCAACGCATGCGACCCGAACAGCTCGGCCAACGCCGGATCGTCGAGCACGGCGAGCACATCCGCCAGCAGCCGGGCGCGATGCGCAGGATCGGCTACGCCGCCTGCTCCCGCCAGCCAGCGATCGGCCGCCGCCGCACGGTCGCCCGGGTGCACCGGCGGCAGCCGCTCGAACAAGGCGTGGAGCAGCCGGCCGCGCTCGGCAGCGGCGCGCATTGCCGGGCTTGGCGGTGGATCGCTGACCTCGTCGTCACCGAGCGACGATGGCGCAAGCGGGCGCGACGGCCGCGCTTCCTTGGGCGCCTGCTCGAGCGCCCACGCCGGCAACGGCTCCTCGGCAGGCGCCCTCCCCTGCGGCACCGGCTTGGCCTTGACCGGCTCCTGCGGCACGGTGCCGACGAATCGGCGCGAGCCGTCTTCCGCCGCGACGCCCAAGGCGGTCAGCGCGCGATCGGCGGCGGCATACCAGCTCATCGTTGGCGGCACGCCCTTGGCACGCGGGCCGAGCGCGCCGCCGATCACCAGCCGCTCCTCGGCGCGGGTGGCAGCGACGTAAAACAGCCGCCAATGCTCCTCCAACTCGCGGTGCTCGATCGCGGTGATCGCCGCATCGAGCGGCCCACCGCGTTCCGCCGAGCGCGGGCGGAACACGGGAATGGCGGCGGCACCGGGCTCGGGCGCCCATTTGACCAACGCCCGCGGCGCGGCGGTGGGATCGACGGTGGCGTCGGCCAGGATCACCAGCGGCGCCTGCAGGCCCTTGGCGCCATGCGCGGTCATTACCCGCACCGCATCGAGCGGCGCCGAGGGATCGCGGACGATCTCGACATCGCCGCGATCGAACCAGTCGAGGAACCGCTGCAGCGACGGGGTAGAGGTGGTCTCGAACGCCAGCGCGGCGTTGAGCAGTTCCTCGATCGGGTCGCGCGCCTCGGCGCCGAGCCGGCGGATCAGTTTGCGGCGGCCATCGAGCGAACCGGAGAGCAGCTCCTCGAGGAACTGATAGGGCGTGGCGAAATCGGCGCGCCCGAGCATCATCCGCAACGGCGCTAGCCGCGCCTCGCTCAGCGTGGTGCCGAGGTGCCGCCACAGGCTGCCCGACGGGCGCGGTGCGGCCTGCATCAGTTCGTCCTGGCTCCAGCCAATCAGCGGCGACACCAGCAGCGCGGCGAGCGACAGATCGTCGTCGGGTTGGAGCACGAAGCGGATCGCCGCGAGCAGATCCTGCACGGCGAGCGGCGCGTTGAGTCGCAGCCGGTCGACCCCGGCCACCGACACGCCCTCGGCATAGAGGCGCGCGACGATCAGCGAGGCAAGATCGCCGCGGCGCTTGACCAGGATCATCACGTCCTCGGGCCGCAGCGAACGCCCCTTGCTCTCGAGCATCAGCCCGTCGGCCAGCCAGTCCCGCACCGCGCGCGCCACCCGCGTTGCCTGTTCGCGGACGGTATCGTCGATCCAGCTCTCCTCGTCCTCGTCCGCGCCGCCGGCCACGACGGGTGGCCACAGCTCGACGACACCAGGGCCCTTGACCTCGCTCGCATGGGTCTCGACCTCGCCGGCGATGCCGAGCCCCGGCTCGCCGATCGCGCCGATCGCGGCATCGACGAATTCGAGCACGGTGCGGGTTGAGCGGAACGAATGGGTGAGCGACAGTTGCTCGAACGGCAGGCCGCGCTCATGCTCGGGCCATTGGTCGTCGCCCTCCACCTCGGCGGCGCGGCTACGGAAATGGCCCTCGGCCCAGCGGAAGTTGATCGGATCGGTGCCCTGGAAGCCGAAGATCGCCTGCTTGAAGTCACCGACGGTGAACAGCGTCCGCGTCGACGGCGCATAGATGCCGCGGCCGACGAAGAACTCGCCGGCCAGCGCGGTAACGATCTTCCATTGGCTGAGATTGGTATCCTGCGCCTCGTCGATCAGCACATGCTCGGTCGCTTGGTCGAGCTTGTAGCGGACCCACTCGCCGATGCCCGGCTGCTCGAGCAGCGCCACGGTGACCGCGATCAGATCGTCGAAGTCGACCGCACCGGTGCGGCGCTTGGCGGCAGCGTAAGCGCGGGCATAATCGCGGCCGACCTCCAGCGCGTCGGCGAGCAGATCGGCATAAGCGGCGCGCTGGGTGAGCGAGAGCAACGCCAGGCACTGGTTGCCGAGCTCGGCGGCGAGGTCCTCATAGTCGGGCTCGTGGTCGAGCTGCTTCTTGGCGACCTTGCGCGGTTCGCCCTTGCCGGTGAACACCGCGTCACGCAAATCTTTGAGCGTCATCGCTCGCGAGTCCGGCGCCGCGGCGAGCCAGGTTTCGAGCTTGGTGGCATGGCCGAGCCCGGTCGCCGTCGCCCAGGCGCGATTGGCGGCGGCAAGGCGGCCGATCACGTCCGCGTCGATCTCGTCGCACCCGGCGGCGATCGCCTCGCCGATGTCGCCCTGCGGCAGATCGAGCGTGCGCCGGAGCCAGGGCTGGATGCCCGAGGGTAGCGCATCCAAGGCCGTTAGCGACCGCGCGCAGGCGAGCAGGAAGTCTTCCGCCCCGCCCTCGCCCATCCGCAGGCTGAGCGCCCCGATCGTTTCGATCGGGCGCTCGCGGCCCTGACGCTCGGCATCGGCGAGCATCCCCGCCAGCGTCTCGCGGGCGAGCACTGCTTCTTCACGCGGCTCGAGCGGCCGGAAGCCCGGGGTGAGGCCCGCTTCCACCGGGAAGGCTGCGAGCAGGCTCTGGCAGAACCCGTGGATGGTCTGGATGCGCAGGCCCCCGCCGGGCGCATCGAGCACTCCGGCAAACAGCGTGCGTGCCCGCGCCTGCATCGCTGGCGTGGCGCGTTCGCCAAGCGCCTCGAGATCGGCAGCAAGCTGCGGCCCCGGCATCCGTACCCAGGCGGCAAGCCGGTTGCTGATCCGCTGCGCCATCTCCGCGGCACCGGCCTTGGTAAAGGTCAGGCAGAGGATCGCGCCCGGATCGACGCCGCGCAGCAGCAGGCGGAACACGCGCGCGGCGAGCACCTGGGTCTTGCCGGTGCCCGCCGAGGCGGACAGCCAGACGTGCGCCTGTGGGTTGCTGGCGGCGGCCTGATTGCCCTTCAGCCGCGGCAGGGTGCCGAGCGCGTCACTCACGGCCATACCATTCGTCGCGACGCATCAGCTGGTCATACTCGGCATAAGGGGCATATTCGGGGACGAGCTTGGCGGTGAACGGCTCGGCGCCGGTGAGCCATTTGCCGACCGCATCGACGAAATTGGCCATGGCGATGGTGGTGAACTCGGCGGTGACGATCCGGTCGCGCTTGCCGTCGGGATCGACCGGTGTCGCGACATAGCCGAAGGCGTCGCGGTTCTTGCCGAGCGACCAATATTCGAATGCCTGCGCCTTGCCGTGCAGCCCCTCGAACCCACCGCGTTCGGCAATCGCGCCGAGCAGGCCGAGCTGGAGGCTGTAGCCGGCGCGGACCGCCGCGGTGGAGGGCGGCTTGCCGGTTTTATAGTCGACGATGGCGAGGCTGCCGTCGGCGAGTCGGTCGACCCGGTCGTAACGCCCGGTCAGGGTGATGCCGGCGACGGTGATGCTGCCCTTGCCCTCGGCACTGGCGACGATGCGGTCCGTCTCGGCTTGCGCGCCGACCTGGCCGGCGATCCAGTCGATCGCCTCCATCAGCCGCGGCCGCCACAAGGCGCGCATCATCGGGTGGGTGCGCTCGTCGTCGAGCATGGCGATGGCGCGGCCGTGGAGCGCATCCACCGCACAGGCGTCGAGCTTCCACCATTGTTCGAGGATGTCGTGAACCGCGGTGCCGCGCCACGCCGCCGACGGATCGGCGTCGACCGGGTCGAGCGGCATCAGCCCGAGCACGCGGCGGGCGTAGAAGGAATAGGGATCGGCCTTGAGGCGATCGATCTCGGTGACCGAGATCGCCTTGGGCCGCTGTTCGGCGGCGAGCATCGGCGCGGGGCGGGGCGCCGGCGCATAGTCATGCGGCTGGTCGAGCGCGTGCGACCAGCGTTCGAGGGCGCTGGCCCGGACGAAGCGGTCGCCGGCCATCGCCTGCAGCCGCAGCCACAGGCGCGAGGCCAGCGCCGGCGACGCGGCATCGCGGCGCGCGCGCGTGACCAGCACCTGGGGAGCGCCGAGCGCCTGGCCGAAGTCGTGAGCGGCGACACCGACGCCGCGCTCCAGCCCAGGCAATCCTAGTGTCGCGCGGATCTTGGGCGCGAGCCACGGATCGGGCGCAGGCTTGCCCGGCCAGACGCCTTCGTTGAGGCCGCCGAGCACCATCAGGTCGGCGGTCTGCAACCGCGCCTCGATCGCGCCGTAGATCGCAAGCCGCGGATGCGAGCCGGGCGGCGGCCGCACCGCGACTTCGTCGAGCAGCCCGCGCAGCAACGGCGCGAGCCCGTCGGGATCGATGAACGGCGGACCGTTGCCGGCTTCGGCTTCGAGGTCGGCGAGAAATTCGGCGGCGGCACGACCGGCCGGCCCGGCCCACAGTTCGTCGCCGCACAGGGCCTGCGCGGTGGTGCGCAGCACCTCGACCAGCGCCGCTGTCGGCTGGCGACCGATGTCGACCGCAAGCTCGATCGGGCGCAGCAGACCGGCGACATCCAGCCACCAGTCGCCGGGCGTGCCGCGCTTCTCGGACAGATGCGCGGTGATCCCGTCGAGCCCGGCGGCAGGACGGGGCCCGCGCAGCCTGCGATCGAGGGAGCGCGCGCCATCAAGCCACGACAGGCGCTCGTCGCCGCTGCGCACCAGCGGGTGCTTGACGAGCGCGAGCAGCGCCATCGGCGCGAACCGCTGCGCCGCCGCCTCGGCGAGCGCGAGCAGCAGCGTGCCCGGCGGCAGGATCGACAGCGGCCGCCCCGCGGTATCGTCGATCTGGATGTTCCAGCGCTTGAGATGGGTCGCGACGCGGCGCGCGAGCGCCCGATCGGGCGTGACCAGCGCCGCAGTCCGCCCCGCTTCCTCAAGCGCCCCCCGCAACGCCAGCGCGATCGTCTGCGCTTCCTCAGCGGGCGTTGCGAGTTCGGCGGCGCTGACCCCGACCAGGCGGCGGTCCTCGGCAGCGAGATCTGTCCATTTGCCGGTGAAGGCGGCAGGAGCGAGCGCGTTGGCAATGGCGCGCCCACGCGCCGCGCCGCCATCGGGACCGCCGCCATCGCGCCAGCGCGCCACCTCGCCGCGGCCGACGCCCATCCGGTCGAGCAGCAGCTTGAGGTGGAATTGAGGATGGGTTTCGATCGATCGGCGGACGACCCCGGTGACGGGATCCGGCCGGTGTGGCCCGAGCGCCTCCCACTCCTCGTCAGGCAGCGCGAGATCAAGCCCGGCGAACACGGTCATGCCACCCGGCGCCTCGGCGACGCAGCGCATCAGCCGGGTCACCGCAGGCGCCGGATCGGTGATGCCGGCTGCGCAGAGGAAGCCGGTGGGCGGCGTCTCGCGCCAGCGCGCGACCAATCGATCGAGCAGGATCCTTCGGCGGGTCGCCGCATCGATCAGGCCCAGCCGTGCGAGTTCGGCCGGCCAGCGCTCGATGACGATGCCGAAGGTAGCAAGCGCGCGCTGCCAATGCTCGGTCAGCTCGGGCGCGAGATCGATGTCGCGGAGTCGCTCGGGCGCGATCTCCTCGACCAGCAACTGATCGAGCGTGCCGCACAATTCGCCGGCGAGCCGCACCGCCTCGGCGGTATCGATCGGGCTGCCGCTGCGCTGGCGTTCCTCGAATACCAGCCGTGCAAGGATCATCCGCCGCTGCATCGGAGCGACCGCAGGCGGTGGCGGATCATCGTCGGCGGGATCAAGGGCGATGCCGACCGCCTCGCCGAGATCCGGGCTCCCGAGCGCAATCAGCCGGGGCAGCAGCAGCCCGCCGCCGCTGGCGCGCACGAACGCATCGGTGATCGCGCGCACGGCGCGGTTGTTGGGGAGCAGCACCATGCCCCGGGCGAGCGCCAGCGGGTCAGATCCTGCCCGGCGCATCAGCCCGGCGACGAGCGCGTCGGCAAAGGCGCGGTGCGAGGGAATGGTGAACAGCTGAGGCTTGGCGGCCTCAGCCATCAGCGATCATCGCCTCGGTCTTGGGAATGGCGGCAGGCGTGCCGACATCGAACCACAGGCCCTGGTGGACCTGCGCGTAGGCACGGCCCACGGCGATCGCGCGATCCCAGAACAAATTGGTCGAGAACGGCCCCTCGGGCCAGGCCGCGATGATCCGCGGGTGGATGATCTGGATCCCGGTGTAGACAAATGGCGCGGTGCGGCCGGGCTTGCGGCGGCTGGTGATCCGCCCGTCGGCGGCGACGTTGAAATCACCCTGCCCCTTGTGGTTGTTGGCGCGGGCATAGGGCACCACCAGCAGCAGCGCGTCCATCGCCGCATCGTCCCAGCGCGAGGCGAGCAGCTTGATCGCGTCGACCGGGCCATCCAGCCAGAGATTGTCGCTGTTGACCACCAGCACCGGCTCGCCGCCGAGCAGGCCGCGGGCCTGGACCAGCCCGCCGCCGGTTTCCATCAGCTGCGGGCGCTCGTCGGAGATCACCACCTCGATGCCATCATCGCGATTGCTGACATGCGCGGCCAGCGTGTCGGCAAGGTAATGGACGTTGACCACGGCGCGCTTGATCCCCGCCGCTGCGAGGCGATCGAACACATGGTCGATCAGCGGCTTGCCCGCGACCTCTACCAGCGGCTTTGGGCGGCTCGCGGTCAGCGGCCGCATCCGCTTGCCAAGACCGGCCGCCATCACCATCGCGGTGGTCGGCACCAGCCCACCCGGATCCGGGCGCAGGCTACGCTGCTGGCTCATCGCGCCAACACCAGCGGGTCGCCCCGCCGATCGGCGGGGATGTTGGCAGCGAACCAGGCGGCGACCGGCGCCAGTACCGGCTCGGCGAGGTCGCGCTCCAGATAGGCCCAGACCCGCGGGCACAAGGCCGCATAGCGCGCCTTGCCGTCGCGCCGCCACAGCCGGGTAAAGATACCGATGACCTTGGCGTTCCGCTGTGCACCGAGCACATGATAGGCCTGCATGAACGCCGCCTCCGCGCCGGTCGCAGCCCGATAGCGGGCGAGCATTTTCTCCTCCACCGCGGGCGCGACGTCACGACGCGCATCCTGGAGCAGCGAGACGAGATCATAGGCAGGGTGGCCGGCGAGCGCGTCCTGGAAGTCGAGCAGCCCCAGCCGCCGGTCGGGGCCAACCAGCATCAAGTTCTCGGCATGATAGTCGCGCAGCACGGTAACGGGCTCGGCGGTTAGCGCGTGGTCGAACACGGCGTCCCAAGCATCGCGATAACCATCGAGATCGGGCACGATGCCCACCGCATCGCAATACCAATCGACGAACAGCGTCACTTCTCGGTGCAGCACGGCGCGATCGTAGGGCTGCAGTGCGCCCGCGGGCTGCTTGGCCAAGGCCACGAGCAGGTCGACTGCGGGTGCGTAAAGGGAGAGCTCGGACGACGGCTCGGCATCGGCCGCCTCGCACAGGCGATCGTCGCCGAAATCCTCGATCAGCACGAGGCCCTGCTCGAGATCGGCGGCATAGATGGTCGGCGCGGCAAAGCCATGGTCGTTTAGCCACTCGGCGATGGCGATAAACGGTCGCGGATCCTCATGCGGCGGCGGAGCGTCCATCAGGATGGCGCTGCGATCCCCCGCGTGCACCCGGAAATACCGGCGGAACGAGGCATCGCCAGCGAGTGGCCGGATCTCCCCGCCCCAGCCGTGCGCATCGAGAAAGGCGGCAGCGCCGGCGGGCGGGATCATATCGGCCATCGCGGCTTCCATGACGCGGGGACCTGCGCTGTCAAGATTCGTGCGCCGTCTTGAGCAGTCTCCAGGTGCAGCGCCAACGCGTCCGGCCACCAACCGGGCGCCCGCTCGGGCCATTCGATCACGATCAGCGAATCGGAGCGTGCATCGTCGAGACCGAGCTCGTCGATTTCGCCGGGATCCTCGATCCGATACAGATCGACATGCAGCACCGGCAGCCGGGTCTCGGGTGGCGCATAAGATTGGACGATCGCGAAACTCGGGCTTGGCGCCTCGCCGATCAGCCCCAGGCTGGCGAGCAGCCCGCGCGCGATCGTGGTCTTGCCCGCGCCAAGGTCGCCACTGAGGGTGATGACATCACCCGGGCGCACCAGGGACGCCAGCCCCGCCCCGAACGCCTCGGTCGCTTGGCTATCGGCCAAGCGGGTCATCGACGCGGCAGCTCGATGGTGACCAAGGTGCCCTCTCCTGGTTCGGAGACGAGATCGATGCTGCCGCCGTGCGCCTCGACGAACTGCTTGGCGAGCGGCAGGCCGAGCCCGAGCGCCCGTTCGCCGGTCGGCTGCATGCCTGGCGCTGCGAATCGGTCGAACGCGCTGGCGACAGTGGCCGTGTCCATCCCGAAGCCATCATCCGACACCACGATTCGCGCCGCGGTGGCGCTGCCGTCGGCGTGGAGCAGCACGCGGCCGCCCTCGGTTGTCCCGGCAATGGCGTGGCGGAGCAGATGCTCGATCACCTCGCGCAGCCGCCGCGGATCACCGGTTACCCGACCCACCGAGCGGGATATCTCCAGCGCGAGATCGAGCTTCCGGCGCTTGATCGCCGGCATCAGCGTGTCAGCCGCCGCCCGCGCAATGGCGGCAAGATCGACATCCTCGCGCTCGATGTCGGCGCTGTCGCCGCCGCGGGTGAGATCCAGCACATCGTCGACGAGCAGTCCTAGCCGCTCCACCGAGTCGAGGATCGCTTCCACATAGCCTTCCGCCGCGGTGGAGAGCTTACCGGCGTAGCCGCCATGCAGCATCTCGGCGAAGCCGCTGATCGAGGTTAGCGGCGTGCGCAGTTCGTAGCTCATGTTGGCGACAAACTGCGTCTTGACCTTGTCTGCCGCCTCAAGCGCATCGGCGCGATCGCGCAGCGCCTGTTCGGCGCGCCGGCTATCGGTGATGTCGAGCATGGTCAGCAGCGCATTGCCATCGGGCAGCGGCACCGCGGCAAACTCGAAGTGGCGCCCATCGGCGAAGGCGACCCGCCCGGTGCGCTGCTGGCGCTCGGCAGTGGCGGACTTGACCAGCTCAGGGATCAGCACCGCGCGATTGGGGGTGGCAAGCTTCGCGGCCGCCGCTTCGGCAAAGGTATCGACGCGCGGATGGGCAGCGAGGAATTCCTCTTCAAAGCCCCACAGCGCGCGCATCCGGTTGTTCCACAATTGTAGCTTGCCGTCGGTGGCGAACACCGCAAGCGCCTCGAACAGATTGTCGAAGGTCGCGGTACGGACGCGCAGCAGCGTATCGCGGGCACTGGCGAGCTGGACCTGCTCGGTCCGATCCTCGAAGATGAGGAGCAGCCCGCCGTCAGGCAGCGGCTGAGCGACCACACGCAGATGGGTGCCGCCGGTGAGGTGCCAATTCTCTTCGGTGGCGCCGTCGCCTGGCACGAACCATTCGCGGCGCTCGGCCTTCCAGCCGGGGAAGTCGCGCACCTCGGGCAGCCGATTGGCTTCGCGCATTCGCTCGAGCACGCGATCGAATTCAGGGCGATCCGCCAGCCATTCGGCGCGCATGGCGAACATGCGGCGGAACGGCTGGTTGCAGAACACCAATGACCGGTCCGCGCCGAATTGCGCGACCCCGGCGGAGAGGCGATCGAGCATCGCGCGCTGCGCCTCGGCAAAGCGCTTGGCGCCCGCGCGCGATTGTTCGAGATCCTCGATGTCCACGGCAAAGCCCGCAACACCGCCATTGGGCAGCGGCACGTCATGCACCTCGAGCGAGCGCCGCTCGCCGCTGATGGTGGCAGGAACGATGTCCTGATGCGGGCGGCCGGTGGCGCGGGCCTCGGCGGCTCCGGTTTGCGGCCCGCCGCGCGCCGAGCCCTCGACCAGTTCCACCCCGCGCGCGATCACCTCGGCAGCGCTGCCGCCCTCGACCGCGATCACATAGGCCGAATTGACCATCGACAGCTTGAGGTCGGCGCCGCGGTACCACATCGGCAACGGTGCCGCCTCGATCAGCCCGGTTAGCGCGTCGAAGGCTGCGGCGAGGCGCGACGCTTCGCCGCTCAGCCGGGCGATTTCCGCCTCGGTGTCGGTGGCGTCGAACGCCCAGAGGATGACGGCGCCGGTGGCGCCCAGTTCGCCCGGCGCGCGACTGCCGCGCACGGTGATCGCGCGACCCGAGCCCTGCGGATGGAGCGCGCGGGTAAAGCTACGCCCAGCGCGCTGGGCGGCGAGCACGTCCGCACCGAGCGCCGCGGCCTCGTCGCTGCTGAGGCCGACGTCGTCGCCGACGAGATCGACCATGAAGCGCGGCGCCACCGCGAGGCCGAGCCAGTCGACCATCCGCGCCGGCACCTCGATACGGCCGTCGGCACGGACCAGCATGGCAAGGGCGGGTGCGGCGCTGCGCAGCGCTTCGGCTTCGCGACTGCCGGCGGTAAGCAGCTGGGCCTGACCGCGCAGCCGCCAGCCGGTGAACAACGCCATGCCGGCGCCAGCGATCAACAGCGCCATCACCGCGCCGCATCCAACCGCTGCCATCACCGAAAGCTGGATCAACGATTACCCCTCTGGCGCCCGCGCATGAGCCGCCAAGCACCTCTATTGCAACGCTGCGCGGGGCGAAAGCAACGGCCGCGAGTGTGGGCCACAGCAAAAGGGCGGAGCCGAAGCCCCGCCCTTCATCAGTTCGGCCGGTCCTGCCGCTTAGTAGCGGTAGTGATCCGGCTTGAACGGGCCTTCCACCGGCACGCCGATGTAGCCCGCCTGCTTGGCGGTCAGCTTCGACAGCTTGACGCCGAGCTTCTCGAGGTGGAGCGCGGCGACCTTCTCGTCGAGATGCTTGGGGAGCACATAGACTTCGTTCTTGTAGTTCTCGCCCTTGGTGAAGAGCTCGATCTGCGCCAGCGTCTGGTTGGTAAACGACGCCGACATCACGAACGAGGGATGCCCGGTCGCGCAGCCGAGGTTCACCAGGCGGCCCTTGGCAAGGATGATGATCTGCTTGCCGTCGGGGAACTTCACCAGATCGGTACCCGGCTTCACTTCGTCCCACTCGTAGTTGGAGAGGGCGGCGATCTGGATCTCGCTGTCGAAGTGACCGATGTTGCAGACGATCGCCATCGGCTTCATCGCCTTCATGTGATCGGCGGTGATGACGTCGGCGTTGCCGGTGGCGGTGCAGAAGATGTCGGCGCGCTGGACGGCCTCGTCCATCGTCACGACCTCAAAGCCCTCCATCGCCGCCTGCAGCGCGCAGATCGGGTCGATCTCGGTGACGAGGACGCGGGCGCCGCCGTTGCGGAGCGACTGCGCCGAGCCCTTGCCGACGTCACCGAAGCCGGCGACTGCGGCAACCTTGCCGGCGAGCATCACGTCGGTGGCGCGACGGATCGCGTCGACCAGCGATTCCTTGCAGCCATAGAGGTTGTCGAACTTCGACTTGGTCACCGAGTCGTTGACGTTGATCGCCGGGAACGGCAGCTCGCCCTTCTTGGCGATCTCGTACAGGCGGTGGACGCCGGTGGTGGTCTCTTCCGAGACGCCCTTGAGGTTCTTGACCGTCTCGGTGAGGTAGCCCGGGAACTTGGCGACGAACGCCTTTACCGAGCGCTGGAACTCGACTTCCTCGTCATTCTCCGGCTCGCCGAACGACGCACCGGCTTCGAGCTTGGCGCCCCACAGCGCGAACATGGTGGCGTCGCCGCCGTCGTCGAGGATGATGTTGGCGGTCTGCCCGGTGGTGCCGGCGCCCCAGTTGAAGATGTCGCCGACATAGTCCCAGTAATCGGCCAGCGTCTCGCCCTTGACGGCGAACACCGGGATGCCGGCGGCCGCGATGGCGGCGGCGGCGTGATCCTGGGTGGAGAAGATGTTGCAGGTGGCCCAGCGGACTTCGGCGCCGAGCGCGACCAGCGTCTCGATCAGCACCGCGGTCTGGATCGTCATGTGCAGCGAGCCGGTGATGCGCGCGCCCTTCAAGGGCTGCGACGCGCCGAACTCGTCGCGCAGCGCCATCAGGCCGGGCATCTCGGTCTCGGCAATGTCGATCTCCTTGCGGCCGAAGGCGGCAAGGCTGATGTCCTTGATGACGTAGTCATGCTGGTCGGCTGCGAGCACGGTGGCCACGGGAATTCTCCTCAATCTTCGCTAACATCGCGCATATCGACATGCGCGCAAGCCGCCCAAGTAGCGACCCGCCCGCCCCAAATCAAATATAAAGATATCTTTATATCATGCCTCAGGCGGTGCCGGTGGCGGCGACCAGCAGCCGCGGGTCGATCCCGGCATCGGCAAAGGCTGCGGCCCAGCGCTCGGGCGCCGGGACGTCGAACAGCAGTCGCTCGTCGCCGGGCAGGTTGAACCAGCCCGGCCTGGCGAGCTCGCCATCGAGCTGACCCTCGCCCCAGCCGGCATAGCCGAGCGCGACCACATAGCGGCCCGGCCCCTTGCCCTCGGCGATCGCGCGCAGCACGTCGACGGTGCTCGACAAGGCCCACCGCCCGCCGACGTCGATCGTGTCCTGCCCGCCCCAATCGAGCGTGTGGACGACGAAGCCGCGGCGCGGCTCGACCGGGCCGCCGAAGTGGATCGGCGCATCGGGAGCGACGCCATGGTCAATCTCGAACTGATCGAGCAGATCGTGGAGCCCGAGCCCGTCGATCACCGCGCCAAGGCCGATGCCGATCGCGCCCTCGGCATCGTGCGCGCACATCGCGATCACCGCGCGCTCGAAGTGCGGATCGGTCATCGCCGGCATGGCGAGGAGGAATTGGCCGGACAAATAAACGGGTTGGATCATGATGACCCACCATAGGCGCGGTCCACCCGCGCCACCATGCTTGAATTCGCCGCCCGCCTCGCCGAGGAAGACCCCGCCCGCCAGCTTCGGCGGACAGGAGATGGATGATGACGATCAGCGTCGGCGACCGACTGCCCACCGCAACCCTGGTCAAGGTGACCGCCGACGGTCCCGACCAAGTCAGCACCGACGATTTCTTCGCCGGCCGCACGGTCGCGCTGTTCGCCGTCCCCGGCGCCTTCACCCCGACCTGCTCGGCGCGCCACCTGCCGGGCTTCATCGACAAGGCCGACGAGCTCAAGGCCAAGGGCGTCGACGAGATCGCCTGCACCTCGGTCAATGATGCATTCGTGATGGGCGCCTGGGCGAAGTCCGCCGAGGCGCAGGGCATCACCATGCTCGCCGACGGCAACGGCGCCTTCGCCGAGGCACTCGGGCTGACCATGGATGGCAGCAAATACGGCATGGGCACGCGTAGCCAGCGCTATGCGATGCTGGTCAAGGACGGGGTGGTGAAACAGCTCAACGTCGAAGAGGGTGGCGAATTCAGGGTCAGCTCGGCGGAGTATCTGCTCGGGGAGATGTGACGCTAGCTTGCCCCGCTGTCATGCTGAGCTTGGTTCAGCATCCATGGCCTGCACTGCCCGCTAGCTCGTGGCGACTGGTGGGCCATGGATGCTGAAACGAGTTCAGGATGACGGGAGTGGTTCGGCGCGAGGCCGCGGCCGCCGCCGTCTTGCCTCTGTCACCCGGCCCGCGTAACAATCCCGGATGTCAACTGCATCCCAGATCGTCTCCGACCTCGACCGGCTGTATCGCGCCTCGGTCGACCGCCTTCAGGCCGCGCTCACCGCCTATCTTCGCGATGGCACCCCGCCCGCTGCCGAAGCGCGCCGCGATGGCTCGTTCGCCTACCCCGAGATCCACCTCACCTTCCGCGGCAGCGACGATCGCCCGGCGCCCTTGCGCTCGTTCGGCCGATTGGTGTCGCCCGGCGAGTATCGGATCAGCGTCACCAAGCCGGGGCTGTTCGCGGACTACCTCACCGAGCAATTGACGCTGTTGATCGAGGATTATGACGTCGATGTCGCGGCGGTGGAGGGGCGGCAGGAGATCCCCTTCCCCTATGTGCTCGATCCCGGCCATGCGCTGAGCCTCGACACTGTCTCGGCAACCGAGCTGGCGCGGCATTTCCCCGCCACCGAGCTTGCGCACATCGGCGACGAAATCGCCGACGGGCTGTGGGCGCCGCACGACGAGGTCCGCCCGCTGGCGCTGTTTGACGGGCTGCGCACCGATTTCAGCCTGGCGCGACTGCGCCATTATATGGGCACGCCCGCCGAGCACACCCAGCGCTTCGTGCTGTTCACCAACTACCATCGCTACGTCGACGAGTTCGTGCGCTGGGCCGCCTCGCAGCTGGGGCCGCGCGAGGATGGCAGCGCGAGCCGGTTCACCGCCTTGTCGGGCGCCGGCAACGTGATGATCGAGCGCGCCGAGGACGTCGACACGATCGTCTCCGACAGCGCGTGGCGGCGGCACCAGATGCCGGCCTATCATTTGATGGCCGACGACCGCACCGGCATTACCCTGGTCAACATCGGCGTCGGCCCATCCAACGCCAAGACGATTTGCGACCATCTCGCGGTGATGCGCCCCGAGGCGTGGCTGATGATCGGCCATTGCGGCGGGCTGCGCCCCAGCCAGCGGATCGGCGACTATGTGCTCGCCCACGCCTATCTGCGCGACGACCATGTGCTCGACGACGTGCTGCCGCCCGAGATCCCGGTGCCGGCGATCGCCGAGGTCCAGCAGGCGCTGGCGCGCGCCTCCGAGATCGTCTCCGGGCAATCGGGCGAGGAACTCAAGCGGCGGCTGCGGACGGGGACGATCGTTACCACCGACGATCGCAACTGGGAGCTGCGCTATTCGCGCTCGGCGCTGCGCTTCTCGCTGAGCCGCGCGGTCGGCATCGACATGGAATCGGCGACGATCGCGGCGCAGGGTTATCGCTTCCGCGTGCCTTATGGCACGCTGCTGTGCGTCTCCGACAAGCCGCTCCACGGCGAGCTCAAATTGCCAGGCCAGGCCAACCGCTTCTACGAGCGCGCGATCAGCGAACATATGCGGATCGGTATAGAAACCTGCGAGCAGTTGCGGCTCGAAGGCGCCAAGCTGCACAGCCGCAAGCTGCGCGCATTCGACGAGCCGCCGTTCCGCTGAGGCGCGGTCGGGCCGCCGGCGAGGATGTCGGGGAAACCATCGGCGGTTAATGCGTTACGGTAGCGAATCATTTCAGGGAGCTATAGCCGTGGCCGACGAGACCCCCGACACGCCCAAGACCGACACCCCCGCTACCCCGCGCCGGCGCGCGCCGCGCAAGGCGTCCACCGCGCGCAAGACCCCGGCGCGGTCGTCGGCCGGCAGCTCGCCGGTCGAAGCGGCCGAAGAGGCGGTAAAATCGGCGGTGGAGAAGACCGAGACCACGGCCAAGGCTGCCGTCAGCAAGGCGGAAGGCGCGTTAAGCTCGGCGGCGAAGGCCGTAAAGCCGCGCTCGACCAAGCGCGCGACGCCCCCGGTCGCATCACGCAAGCCGACGGCATCGGCGAGCAAGTCGGCAGGCGCCAAGTCGTCCGCCGCCAAGCCCGCGGCCGCGAAGGCACCGCGCGCCAAGACGAGCCGCAAGTCGCCGGCCCGCAAGCCGACCAAGGCCGGCAGCAACTGGGGCGTCGCCGCCATCGCCGGCGGCATCGCCGCAGCCGGCGCCGCGACCGCGGCTGCCCTGCTGGCGCTGCGGGGCAGCACGCCCAAGGTGCCGCTGCTCAGCGGCAGCGCGCATCAGCCCGACGGCACGGATTCGTCCAAGTCGTTCGAGGCCGGGATCGCCGACGAGAACAGCGTTCCGGAGTGAGATGGCGGGGCGACCGGTTCGGTCGCCTTGACGTCCATGGTGCTACGCGCCGCGGCGTGGCGGCGCGCGCGGCTTGTGGTGGGGCGCCTCGAGAAGACCCAGGCTTGCGCTGGAGTGACGAACGGGAGGAATGACCAGGTCGTTGCCGGTAAACGGCGGCTCACCATCACCGCCCTGCGCTATTCAGTCAGGAAATCCGCGATCTGCTGACCGAGCTCGGGCTTGGTAACTGCGCTCATGTGATTGCCGGGGATTACCGCGGCGCGAGCATGGCGCATCGCGGCGGCGAGATCGACGATCGAACCATTGTCGTCGTCATCGACGCCGGCGACCACCAGGCTTGGCACGGCGATCTGCCGGACCGCGTCGAGCGTGGTGTCGACGAAGGTGTCGAGCACGTGAAGCAGCGCCACCGGATCACCGCTTGTGGTCTTGAGGAACGCCTCGGTCAGCCACTCGCTGCTGCCGCGCTCGTGGCGGCCGAGATTGGTGAGCACATGGCGAAAGTAGTCGCCGCGGCCGGCGGTGTGGAGGATGCCGCGCAGCCCCATGCCGGACAACACCGCACGGCGCGGGGTGGCGCCGTTGGCGAGCATTCGCACACTGGTGCGGGCGCCGAGCGAGTAGCCGGCAAGATCATAGTCGGTGAGGCCGAGCTGCTCGACGAGCGCGAAGCCGTCGCGCATCAGCGCATCGGGCGGGTAGGCCGCGGCGTCATGCGGGCGATCGCTGGCGCCATGGCCGCGCAGATCGGGCATGATCACGCGAAAGCCGCGCGCGGCGATCAGCGCGGCATGGCCGTATTTGATCCAATTGACCTCGGCGTTGGAGAAATAGCCGTGGATGAGCACGAGCGGACGGCCCTCTCCCATCTCGCGCCAGGCGAGGCGGGTGCCGTCGAAGCTGGTGACGTAGCTCGGTTCAATCGGGGAGATGGCCAAGGGTCTCGATCCATTTGTTGCTGATGCGCTGGTTCTGGTCGGTCCGCTGCGTCGGAAGATCGCGCGTGTCCAGCCATTCCGGGTGCCAGCTCTCGACGCCCGAGTGGCTGACCGGGCGGAAGCGCGAGGGATCGTCGAAGCTGCCGACGGTCAGGTCCATCGCCGGATGATCGTCCGATTCATAGGTGAGCGGGGTGCCGCAGGCCGAGCAGAAGCCGCGCTGCGCGAACGGCGACGAGCGATAGCGCTCGGGCGGCTGGGTGGTCCAGGTGAGATCGGCGGTGTCGATGCCCTTGAGCGCGATCGAGATGCCGCCGGTGGCGCGCTGGCACATCCGGCAGTGGCACAGATAGGCGTCGGTATCGGCCACCCGCGCCGCATAGCGGATCCGGCCGCACTGGCAGCCGCCGGTCATGATCGTGGTCATCGCGTCCTCCTTGTCGCGAACAGGGGCCTGCTTGTACCGGACCGAGACGGCGGGCGGCGAGGAATTTGCTTCGCCCTGCTGCGGCAGGGCTGGATCGCGCCAGGCAAACGCGCCAGTAGTGATGGTTCGCCGGCAGAAGCGAGCGATCGGAGAGGTACTCGCCCCATATCACCGAGGTCCGATGCAGCCGCGCGCCGATTCCCTTCCCCTTGGACGTCCCCATAGCGTCGCCGAGGATGCCTATGCGCTGGTGATCGGCTGCGTGCTGCTGGTGCTGGGGCTGATCTTCCTCAAGGCGGCTGGGCTCGTCACCGGCGGCGTCGCGGGGATCGCGCTGCTCCTCTCCTATCTGGTGCCGCTGCCCGCGGGCGTGCTGTTCACGCTGATCAACATCCCGTTCTTCGTGTTCGCGCACAAGGTGATGGGCGGGCGATTCGCGGTGAAATCGATGCTGGTGAACCTCGGCATCGCCAGCTTCTCGGCGCTCTCGCGGGTATCGATCAGCGTCGTCGGCGTGCATCCGGCATTTGCGGCGCTGGTCGGCGGCACCGTGATCGGGCTCGGCATCCTGGTGCTGGCGCGGCACCAGGCGGGGGTCGGCGGCACCGGGGTGATCACCCTGTGGCTGCAGCGCACCCGCGGCTGGAACGCCGGGCGGACGCAGATCGTGCTCGACGTGCTGATCCTGGCGGCGGCGATCCCGGTGGTGAGCGGCAGGCAGCTTGCCTGGTCGGCGCTCAGCGCGGTGGCGATCAGCCTGATCCTGATCGCCTGGCACCGGCCGGGGCGGTACATCGGCCATTGAGCCGGCCATCGTCACCCCGGTGCAGGCCGGGGTGACGGTTGGCAACGCTCAATCGGTCGTGTCGTCTTCCAGCAGGTCGACGTCGAGCGCCGGCGTGTCCTTCTTGAGGTGGCGGCGGCCGAGCAGCTCGGCGATCTGCACCGCGTTGAGCGCGGCGCCCTTGCGCAGATTGTCGCTGACGCACCACAAGGACAGGCCGTTCTCCACCGTCGGGTCCTCGCGGACGCGGCTGATGTAGGTGGCGTCGTCGCCGGCGGCCTCGATCGGGGTGATGTAGCCGCCGTCCTCATGCTTATCGATCAGCATGATCCCGGGTGCCTCGCGCAAAATGTCCTTGGCCTCTTCGGCGCTGATCTCGTCGTGGAACTCGATGTTGACCGCCTCGGAATGGCCGACGAACACGGGGACGCGCACGCAGGTCGCCGACAGCTTGATCTTGGGGTCGAGGATCTTCTTGGTCTCGACCACCATCTTCCACTCTTCCTTGGTGGAGCCGTCGTCGAGAAAGCTGTCGATATGCGGGATTACGTTGAAGGCGATCTGCTTGGTGAACTTGTGCGCCACCGCGGGATCGCCGACGAAGATGTTGCGGCTCTGCTCGAACAGCTCGTCCATCCCGGTCTTGCCCGCGCCCGACACCGACTGATAGGTGGCAACGACGACGCGCTTGATGCGCGCGGCGTCGTGGAGCGGCTTCAGCGCCACCACCAATTGCGCGGTGGAGCAATTCGGGTTGGCGATGATGTTGCGCGCGGTATAGCTGTCGATCGCGGCGGCGTTCACCTCGGGCACGATCAGCGGCACGTCGGGGTCCATCCGGTACAGCGACGAATTGTCGATCACGGTGCAGCCGGCGGCGGCGAACTTGGGGGCATAGACCTTGGTCGCCTCCGAGCCGATCGCGAAGATCGCCATGTCCCAGCCCGTCGGATCGAAATGCTCGATGTTCTGGACCTTGAGCTTGCGATCAGTGTCGCCGTAATCGATCATCTCGCCCTGGCTGCGCGAGGAGGCGAGCACGGCGATCTCGTCCGCCGGGAAGTCGCGCTCGGCGAGGATGTTGACGACTTCGCGCCCGACGTTGCCCGTCGCACCGGCGACGACGATCCGGTAACCCATATTTCTTCTCCGTGGATGCGGATGCGCCGATAGACGCTCGGCTTCCGACATGAAACCCTTCGCCGCCTATCGGGCCGCGAACATTTATTTCGCGGGCTTGTTCTTCACGTTGCGGTCGAGGAACTCGAGGATGGTGTTCCAGACGTGCTGGCTGATCACCGGGCCGCCGACGCGGTGGGTGTAGCCGGGGTAGAACATCATTTCGAACGGCGTGTCCGTCTCCTGCATCCGCGCGACCAACTTGGTGCTGTTGTCGAGGAAGACGTTGTCGTCGGCCATGCCGTGGATCAGCAGCAGCGGGTCCTTGATGTTGGCGGCATCCTCGATCGCGGCCGAGGTGGCATAGCTCGCCGGGTCCTTGGCGGGATCGCCGAGGTAGCGCTCGGTGTAATGGGTATCGTACAGCTGCCAGTCGGTGACCGGCGCGCCTGACACCGCGGCGGCATAGACGCCCGGCGTCTTTTCCAGCATCTTCAGCGACATGTAGCCGCCGTACGACCAGCCATAGGTGGCGATCTTGGCGCCGTCGACGAATGGCAGCGACTTGAGGTAGTTGGCGCCGGCGAGCTGGTCCTCGACCTCGACCGTGCCCATCGCATGATAGATCGCATCCTCGAACGTCTTGCCGCGGTTGTACGAGCCGCGGTTGTCGATCTGGAAGAAGATCCAGCCCTGGTCGACCAGGAACTGCGGCAGCGCGCCCTGCCAGCCGCGGGTGACCTGCTGGCCGGTGCCGGGGCCGCCATAATGCTGGAAGAACACCGGGTATTTCTTGCCCGGCTCGATCTTGGGGGTGATCATCTCCCAATAGAGCGTAGTGCCGTCGACGGCCTTGATCGTCCCGAACTTGGTCTCGCGATGGCTGGCGAGATACGGGTAATAAGGGTGCCCTGGCACGACCGCATTCTCGTTGATCCAGGCGATCCGCTTGCCCTCGGTATCGGCCATATAGACCTGCGGCGGCTGGCTGGGCCCCGAGCGCGAGATGATGAAGCGGGTCGCGGCGGCGTCCATCGACGCGGCATGGGTGAAGCCGCGCTCGGTGAGGCGGGTGATGACGCCCGGATGGGCGATGTCGACCTGGTAGAGCTGCTGCTCGAGCACGTCGTCCTTGGTGCCGGTGAAATAGAGCCTGCCCTTGGCCTCGTCGACCCCGACCAGCCCGGTGACGACCCAGTCGCCCTTGGTGAGCTGGGTCCATTGCCCTGCCTTCCAACGGTAAAGATGGCCGAAGCCGTCGCGCTCGGAGCGCCAGATCAGGCTGCCGTCCTTCATGGCACGATAATCGTCCGACAGGTTGAGCCAGCTGCGCTCCCCCGATCTCTCGGTGAACATCACGTTCGCCTTGCCGGTGGCGGGATCGACGCGGAGCATGTCCAGCGTCTTCTGGTCGCGGCTCTGGCGCTGGACGAGCAAGGTCTTGCCGTCGGGCGTCCAGGCGACGCGGGCGAGATAGATGTCGGGGTCGGCACCGAGATCAACCTTCACCTCGCCCGAGCCATCAGGCTTCATCACATAGAGGGCGACGAGCGCATTGGGGGTGCCGGCGGCGGGATAGCGCTGGTCGTAGGTCTTGGTGCCGGCGGCGCCGATCGAGGCGCGGGTGGCGACATGGACCGGCGCCTCGTCGAACCGCTCGACGGCGATGTGGCGCTCGTCAGGGCTCCACCAATAGCCGGTAAAGCGATGCATCTCCTCCTGCGCGACGAAATCCGCCTCGCCGAAATGAACGGTGCCGCCGCCGCCGGTGGTGACGGCATGGGCGGCGCCGCCGGCGAGCGGCTGGGCGAACAGATTCTGATCACGGACGAAGCTGACATAGCCGCCGTGCGGCGACACGATCGGGTTGAGCTCGCCGCCGGGAGTGCTGGTGAGCCGGGTGACCGTGCCGTCGAGCGCGGCGAGATAGAGATCGCCGTCGAGGGGCACGAGGATGGTCTTGCCGTCGGGCGACCAGTCATAGGCGACGATGCCCTTGGAGCCGCCGATGCGCGCGCGCTCGCGCTGCATCTTCTCGGCCTCGCTGAGTTCGGCGCCAGAGCCGACCTTCTTGGAATCGACCAGCATGCGCTCGGCACCGGTGCTGGTGTCGCGCGCCCACAAGTCGCTGCGCTCCTTCTCGTCGGCGCGCGGCCGCAGGAACGTCAGCATCGAGCCGTCGGGCGACAGCTTGAGCGCGCGCGGCTGCGACCCGGACAGATCGGGGCTGCCGAACACCCGCGCCAGGGTAAGATCGCCGGTGGTCGCAGGGGCGGCGAGCCCCTGCCCTGCCCCGTCAGCGGCCATTGCCGACGTTCCAACCGAGGCCATTGCCAATGCCATCACCCATGCGCGCATCCCACGTCCTTCGCGACCCAACGTCCCGGCGTTCATAAGCCCCGGTTGGCCGACGTAAAGCCGGGTTCGGGATGGTTACCGCGCCGTACACCCTGTCTTTACGTGCTTCTGTATAGAAGCTGGCAGAGAGTGACGTTGCCGTCCGGGTTGGGGATGGCGAAGGATGAGCCGGGGTAGCATGTTGAACACTGTACAGACACGTCAGCACCATAGCGCCTGGGAGCTCGTCACCCGGCTGGGTGCCACGGACGGCAGTGCCGGCCACGCCCATCTCGCCCAGCTGATGGCGGCCAGCGCGCCGCATCGCGATCTCGCCGATGCGGTCCACGCCTTGTGCGACGTCCATGCCCAGCATCCCGGCATGCCCGCCGATGCGCATCTGTGCTGTGCCCAGCCGGATGCGTGCGAGTGGCTCGACGAGGTTGCCGCCGCCTTCGCCGGCGAACGCGCCTATCTTGCCCGGCTCGCCGCCGCCGCCGGGCCGCTGCCCTCGACCCCCGGCCAGGCCGAAAGCGAGGCGGCGATGACCGCCAGCCGCCATGCGCTCGAGATGCTCGCCCGTTCCGAGCGGCGCGGCTGCGCGACCGGCGCGGTGGCGGCGCTGGTGCTCGACTGGACGCCGATCCGCCATCTGCTCGATCGCACCGCGCAGCGCTTCGGTGTCGAACCGCCGCGCTGCACCTTGCCCCGCCACGCGACAACCGCGGCGAGCATCGAGCCGCTCGGCGCGACCCCGGCGACCGAACGCGCGATCACCTTCGGCGCCCAGCAGTTGTTCGCCCAGCATCGTGGGCTGTGGGACCTGCTCGAAGCCCGGGCGCACGCGCGCAACGGCTAAATGTGGCGGCGACTTGAGCCGGCCCACTTCCTCTTCGTCGTGGCTGCGGGTGCGAGTGTCTCTGTCCCGGTCATCCTCAAACGAGTTTGGCATGACGGCTAATATGGCGCGTTCGCCTCTGGTGTACCGCCGCCGCGTTCGCAGCTAGGACATGCCCATGGCGGCGACACGCGTCTGCCGCTGGTGGGGATGGTGATGAAGCGCTTCGACGGCACGCAACGCTATGTCGCAACCGAGGATCTCAAGGTTGCGGTCAATGCCGCGGTGACGCTTCGGCGGCCGCTGCTCGTCAAGGGCGAACCCGGCACCGGCAAGACGGTGCTCGCCTATGAGATCGCGCAGGCGGCACAGGCCGAACTGATCGAGTGGAACGTCAAGTCCACCTCCAAAGCGCAGCAGGGATTGTACGAGTATGATGCCGTCGCCCGGCTGCGCGACGGGCAGCTCGGCGACCCGCGGGTGCACGACATCGGCAATTACATCCGCCGCGGCAAATTATGGGAAGCGTTCACCCGGCCGACGCCCCCGGTGCTGCTGATCGACGAGATCGACAAGGCCGACATCGAATTTCCCAACGATCTGCTCCAGGAACTCGATCGGATGGAGTTCCATGTCTACGAGACCGGCGAGACGGTGCGCGCGGTCGAACGGCCAATCGTGGTGATCACCTCCAACAACGAGAAGGAGCTGCCCGACGCTTTCCTGCGGCGCTGCTTCTTCCACTATATCAAGTTTCCGGATCGCGCGACGATGCAGGCGATCGTCGATGTCCACTTCCCTGGTATCCAGCAGCTGCTCGTCTCGCGCGCGATGGACCTGTTCTACGAGGTACGCGAGGTGCCGGGGCTGAAGAAGAAGCCGTCGACCAGTGAGTTGCTCGACTGGCTGAAACTGCTGCTGCACGAGGACATGCCGCTCGCGGTGCTGCAGGACCGCGATCCGACCAAGGCGATCCCGCCGCTGCACGGCGCGCTGCTCAAGAACGAGCAGGACGTGATGCTGTTCGAGCGGCTTGCGTTCATGGCGCGCCGGCAAGGGCGGTGAGCCGGAGCATCCGCTAAAGCGCACACCATTGTTTGCTCCAGCCTCGGCCGCGGGTGCCCGATACCGTAGTGCCTAACAGCAGAGAACGTCAGTATTACTGAGGCTTGTTACGCTGCCGCAACGGCGGCAACATCTTGCCGCTTTCATCCTCGCTTTACCATTGTCGGCAACCCTGCAGTCACATGACGCCGGCTATCCCGCAGGAATGCGGAGATTTCTTTCCTCATGCGTGATGCGTGCAGCGGCAATGGCGGCGGCAACCTTGGTTGCCGCTCCCGCCAGTGCAACCGCGCTGCTCGACTATGTCGGCCAGTGCGTGCCGTTCGCGCGCGAGGCCTCGGGCATCCAGATCTATGGCGATGCGTGGACCTGGTGGGACAAGGCCGCCGGCCATTACGATCGCGGTCACGTGCCGCGCCCGGGATCGGTGATCGTCTTCGCGAAGACCGCGCGGCTGCCGCTGGGGCATGTCGCGGTGGTGAGCCGCGTCGTCGAGCGCCGGGTGGTGATGCTGACCCACGCCAATTGGTCGAGGCAGAACGGCGAGCGCGGCCATGCCGAGCAGGACGTAACGCTGTACGACGTCTCGCGCGACAATGACTGGAGCACCGTCAAAGTCTGGTATCGCGACAATGACGGGCTAGGTGGGAGCCTCTACCAGGTCGACGGCTTCATCTATGGCGGCCATCCGGCGCGCGGGCTGACCGCGAGCAACCCCGATTATGTCGGCGCGCTGATCGATGCCTATGTGCCGGGGATCGCCTCGCGCTGATCGACCGCGCCAGGGCTGTTCGCCCTCGTTTGGCTGTGGCATCCCTCAGGCTCCTCACAGCGCAGGCGCCGATGTTCCTCTCCTTCCTTGACGAGCTGCGCGCCGCGGGCATCGCCCCCAGCCTGAAGGAGCATCTGCTGCTGCTCGAGGCACTCCACGCCGAGGTGATCGAGCGCACGCCGGAGCAATTTTATTATCTCGCCCGCGCCACCTATGTGAAGGACGAGGGCCAGTTCGATCGCTTCGACCAAGTCTTCGCCCGGGTGTTTAGCGGCGTGGAGGGCAGCATCACCACGGCCGGCGACGTGCCGGTCGACTGGCTGAAGGCGATCGCCGAACGCTATCTCAGCGCCGAGGAACGGGCCGCGATCGCCTCGCTCGGCTCATGGGACGAGATCATGGCGGCGCTGCGCGAGCGGCTGGAGGAGCAGCACGAACGCCATCAGGGCGGCAGCAAGTGGATCGGCACCGGCGGCACCAGCCCGTTCGGCAACGCCGGCTATAATCCCGAAGGGGTCCGGATCGGTGGCGAAGCGCGGCACGGCCGGGCGCTGAAGGTGTGGGACCAGCGCGCGTTCCGCAACCTCGACAGCAGCCGCGAGCTCGGCACCCGCAACATTAAGGTCGCGCTGCGTCGCCTGCGACGGTTCGCACGCGAGGGTGCGGCTGACGAGCTCGACATCGACGGCACGATTCAGGGCACCGCGCGCCAGGGCTGGCTCGACGTGCGGATGCGCCCCGAGCGCCGCAATGCCGTCAAGCTGCTGCTCTTCCTCGACGTCGGCGGCTCGATGGATCCGTGGGTGACACTGTGCGAGGAGCTGTTCTCGGCGGCGACCAGCGAGTTCAAGCACCTCGAATTCTTCTACTTTCACAACTGCCCCTATGAAGGCGTGTGGAAGGACAATCGCCGCCGGTTCGCCGAGCGGACGCCAACCGCCGAGCTGCTGCACCGCTTCGGCAACGACTATAAGTTGGTGTTCGTCGGCGACGCGGCGATGAGCCCCTATGAGCTGACCCAGCCGGGCGGGTCGGTCGAGCACGACAACCCCGAGGCAGGCGCCACCTGGCTGCGGCGGCTGATCGAGACCTATCCAGCCGCGGTGTGGCTGAACCCGGTGCCGGCGGTGCAATGGGGCTATTCGGCGTCGACGACGATCGTCCGGGAATTGATCACGGACCGCATGTACCCGCTGACGCTCAGCGGGCTTGATGCGGCGATGCGCGAGTTGACGCGCAAGCGCTGACTAGCGGGCTGACGGCGGAGAAGTTGGCCCAACCCGCCGACCATTAACGACAGCCGCTCAGGCGGGGATGATCATCGCATTGGAGCGCAAGGCTTCGAGCTTGCGGGTATAGCTTTCGACCAGCAGCAGACGGCGCTCACGGGCTTCCGGCGTCAGCGCGCGACTGGCGGCGGTACGTTCAACACTCAGGCGGCGAAGATAGTAACGTACATCTGATTCCACCGACGTCCCTCCCCGGGTTATCGACTTGATCTATGTATATGACCATGATGCTACCAAACAATCGTTAACATCGTGCCCAGCGCCCATACGAGGCTTAAGTGCGGTGGATGCTGCCGCCGGGCAGCGGATGGGGCGCGCCGGTGGTGCCGGGGAAGCTGATCGGCAGCCCGGCGAGGGTGCGAACGGCCATATAGGCGAATCCTTCCGCCTCGAGCGCGTCGCCGTTCCAGCCGTGCGAATCGCTGGGTTCGGGAACGAGGCCGGTGCGCTCGGCGATCATCGCGAGCAGCGTCGGGTTGTGGCGGCCGCCGCCGGCGACCAGCAGGTGCCGCGGCCGCGCGGGAAGATGGGTGAGCGCATCGGCGACGGCGGCGGCGGTGAAGGCGGTGAGCGTCGCGGCGCCGTCGGCGGCGGACAGCCCGCGCACCGGCTGGATGGTGAAATCGCTACGATCGAGCGATTTGGGGCCGGGCGCGGCGAAGAACGGATGATCGAGCATCGCGGCGAGGATGCCTTCGTCCACCTGCCCGCTGGCGGCGAGCGCGCCCTCGGCATCGAACCGCGCGCCGGACTGCGCCTCCACCCAGCTGTCGATCAGGCCGTTCGCAGGGCCGGTGTCGAACGCGACCAGTTCGCCGCCCGCGCCGACATAGGTGATGTTGCCGACGCCGCCGAGGTTGAGCACCGCGACCGGCAGGTCGAGCCGGGCGGCAAGCGCGGCATGGTAGACCGGCAGCAGCGGCGCACCCTGGCCGCCGGCGGCGACATCGTTGCTGCGAAAATCGCTGACCACGGTGATGCCGGTGGCGCGCGCGAGCACGGCGCCGTCGCCAATCTGCCAGGTCCAGCCGCGATCGGGGCGGTGGGCGACGGTCTGGCCGTGATAGCCGATCACCGACACCTGCTGCGGCTCGACGCCGGCTTCGCGGAGCAGCTTGTGGACGGCAAAAGCATGGGTGCGATCGATCAGCTCGGCGGCGGCGACGAGATCGGGGCTGGCGCGCGGCTTGTCGAAGGTCAGCGCCAGCTGGGTAGCGGCGGCGAGCTGGGCGCGCGCGGCGTCCGAATAGGCCTCGCCGCGAAACGCCAGCGCACGCACCTGCGACTCGCCGTCGGTGTCGATCAGCGCGGCGTCGATGCCATCGAGCGAGGTGCCGGACATCAGGCCGATCGCGAGCATATGAGGTACCTTGGCTTGGTTGCGGAGAGGACCCCGCTACGCCGGTCCCATGGCCCTGCTCGTAGCGGCAAGCGATGCACTTGGACAGGCGCGGTGCGGCGAGCGGGGCGATCGTTCCGACGCAACTGGAAAAATGTCGCAATGTACCTTATGTGGGCGCGCTCTCATGGCAACCAAACTCCCCCTCCCGCCGCGCGTCGGCATGGTCTCGCTCGGCTGTCCCAAAAATCTGGTCGACAGCGAGCGAATCCTTACCCAGCTGCGGTCGGACGGCTATCAGATGTCGCCCGACTATGCCGGCGCCGATGTCGTGCTGGTCAACACCTGCGGGTTCCTCGATTCGGCCAAGGAGGAAAGCCTCGAGGCGATCGGCGAGGCGATCGCCGAGAACGGCCGCGTCATCGTCACCGGCTGCATGGGCAAGGAAGCCGAGACGATCCGCGCGCGCTTCCCGGGCGTGCTCGCGGTGACCGGCGCTCATCAATATGAGCAGGTGGTGGAAGCGGTCCATGCCGCCGCGCCGGCGAACCTGTCGCCCTATCTCGATCTGGTGCCCGATGCCGGGCTCAAGCTGACGCCGCGGCATTACAGCTACCTCAAGATTTCCGAAGGCTGCAATCACCGCTGCTCCTTCTGCATCATCCCCAGCCTGCGCGGCGACCTCGTCAGCCGCCGGCCCGACGCGATCTTGCGCGAGGCGGAGAAGCTGGTCGCCGCGGGCACCCGCGAGCTGCTGGTGATCAGCCAGGACACCTCCGCATACGGGCTCGACTTGCGCCATGCCTCATACCCGCTGAAGGCCGGCGGCGAGGTGCGCGCGCACATGACCGATCTCGCCCGCGAGCTTGGGCGGATCGCGCCGTGGGTGCGGCTGCACTATGTCTACCCCTATCCGCACGTCGACAACGTCATCCCGCTGATGGCGGAGGGGCTGGTGTTGCCCTACCTCGACATCCCATTCCAGCATGCCGCGCCTTCGGTGCTCAAGGCGATGAAGCGGCCGGCGAACGACGCCAAGGTGCTGAGCCGGATCCACGGCTGGCGCGACATCTGCCCGGACATCGCGATCCGCTCCACCTTCGTGGTCGGCTTCCCCGGCGAGACCGAGGCGGATTTCCAATATCTGCTCGACTGGCTCGACGAGGCGCAGCTCGACCGCGTCGGCGCGTTCCGGTTCGAACCGGTGGAAGGCGCCAGCGCCAACGCCCTGCCTGACCAGGTGCCCGAGGAGGTCAAGGAAGAGCGCTATGCGCGGATCATGGCCAAGACCGCGGCGATCTCGGCGGCGAAGCTCGCGGCCAAGGTGGGCCGGACGCTCGCGGTGATCGTCGACGAGGTCGGCGAGGAGGGCGCGACCGGACGGTCCTATGCCGATGCGCCGGAGATCGACGGCGAGGTGTTCCTGCGCGATGCGGCGCATCTCAGCGTCGGTGATATCGTGCCGGTCGAGATCGAGGATGCCGACGAGCATGACCTCTATGGGGTGCCGGTGAGCGCGGCCCACTGAACCCGCTGTCATCCTGAACTTGTTTCAGGATCCATGGCCCGAGCTGGCATCGGGCTTGCGGCCGGGTGTGGGCCATGGATGCTGAAACGAGTTCAGCATAACGGGAGTGGGGAAGCGGTTGCCCGCCTCCCCTGCCTAATCAGCTGTTCTTCGGCAGCGCCCAGGCAATCACCTGATCGCCGATCGGCGTTTTCATGAAGTGATGGCCACCGGTCATCAGCACGACATACTCGCGGCCGTTCTGTTCATAAACCATCGGCGTCGCCTGGCCGCCGGCGGGTAGCGCCTGCTGCCAGAGGATCTTGCCGGTCTTAAGGTCGATCGCCTTGAACAGATCGTCGGTGGCCGCGGCGACGAAGATCACGCCGCCCGCGGTGACCACCGAACCACCGTTGTTGGGCGTGCCGATCGTGAACGGCAGGTAGCTCGGGATCCCAAACGGCCCGTTCTTGCGCGCCGAGCCGAACGGCTTGTCCCAGATCGTCTTGCCGGTGGCGATGTCGATCGCGCGGATCCCGCCATAGGGGGGCTGCTTGCAGAGCATGCCGGTGAACGGCATCTGCCAGCCGGCGTTGACGTCCACCGCATAGGGCGTCTGTGCCTGCGGATCGCCGGCGCCCTCGGCATGCGGCTTGTCGCCGCGGCTGCCGTTGCCGCCCTTGTCCTGCTTGGCCAGCGCAGCATTCTGCTCGCGGGTGAACCAGCCCTTCTTGTCGGCCTCGGCACGGGGCACGAGGCGGACGTAATTGGGCATGTCGTTGTAGTTGGCGACGATCACGCCGCGCGCGGGATCCACAGCGACGCTGCCCCAATCGGTGCCGCCATTGTAGCCAGGATATTCGATCGAGTGACGGGCCACTTCGGGGGGCGTGAAGAACCCCTTGTAGCTCGCGCGCTTGAAGTTGATCCGGCAGATCATCTGGTCGATCGGCGACATGCCCCACATGTCATGCTCGGTCAGCGGATCCTTGCGCAGGGTCTGCCACAACGACACCATCTGGGTGGGCGAGCGCTGCTCGGGTTCGACACCGCCGCCGGGAGCCTTGATCATCGCGGTCGGGGTCAGCGGACGACCGGTCGCCCGATCGAGCACGTACATGTCGCCCTGCTTGGACGACACCAGCAGCGCAGGCGTGCCCTTATAGTCGATCAGCGTCGGCTGGCTGCCGAAGTCATAGTCCCACACGTCCTTGCGCACCGGCTGGAACTTCCAGCGCGGCTTGCCGGTGGTGACATCGAGCGCCACGATCGAGGTCCCGAAGTCATTCTCGATCGGCGAGCGCAACGTGCTCCAGTAATCGACCGTCGAGTTGCCCATTGGCAGGTAGACCAGGCCGAGCTGCTCGTCGCCGCTTGCCATCGTCCACATGTTGGGCGTGCCGCGTGACCATTCCTTGCCGGCCGGCGGGTAGCCGGTCCACTCCGGATGCTTCATGTCCCAGGCGAAGCGGAGCTTGCCGGTGACCGCATCGAAGCCCTGGATCACGCCCGAGGGCTCCCAGCGCTGCTGGCCATCGGTGGTCTGGTGACCGGTGACGGCGATCCCGCGGATGATCACCGGCGGCGAGTTGATCGAGACGAGGCCCGGGAACACATGGCCCATGCCGATCTTGGCATCGACCTGGCCGTTGGTGCCGAAGTCGGCGCACGGACGGCCGGTCTTGGCATCGACTGCGATCATGCGGGCATCGAGCGTGCCTTCGATGATCCGGGTGGCGCAGGCCGCGTCGGGCTTGGCACCGGGGACGGCATAATAGGTCACGCCGCGGCAGGCGGCGGTATAGGGGATCCACTCGTCGGCGACCTTGGGATCGAAGCGCCAGCGCTCCTTGCCCGTTGCCGCGTCCATCGAGATCATGATGCTCTTGGCGCTGCACAGGTACAGTGCATCGCCGACCTTGAGCGGGGTCGTCTCGGCGCCGTATTTGCCGATCCCGCCCGCGTCGGGCATGTCGCCGGTGTGGCTGAGCCACGCCTGCTCGAGCTTGCCGACGTTACTGGCGTTGATCTGGGTAAGCGGCGAGTAGCGTCGCGCCGCACCGGTGCCGCCGTAGGAGGGCCAATCGGCACCCGTCGCCTGCCCGGAAGGGTCCATCATCCCCAAGGAGTTCGGTGCCGGCAGCCCGGCGATCGCCTGCTCCTGCGTGCCGAGCACGGTGAACAGGATCGCGGTCGCCGCCACCACGCCGGCGATGCTGCCGCCAGCAAGCTTCCAGCGGTTGGCGGCGCGGGTCAGCGTCGGCATGACCAGCAGGGTGGCGATCAGCAGCACGATCGGTGCGATGATGCGCGGCACCAGCGCCCAGACCAGATTGCTGCGCGAATCGAAAAACGCCCACAGCACGGTAAGCAGGGTGATCGCGATATACAGATAGGCGCCGGCGAGGCGGCCGCGGATCATCAGCACCCCGGCGGCGAGCATCGCCACCCCGGTGATGAGGTAATAAAGCGATCCGCCCAAGGCCGCGAGCCAGGCGCCGCCGATGCCGAGCACCAGCCCGATCGCCGCTATCACCACACCCAATATGATTGCCGACCAGCTTCGCCGTTCGTGCATGCCGTTGTCTCCTTCTGTCGTCCCGGTGGCTGCCGATCGACGCTGGAGGGTCTTGATACGGCTTGCTTGCCAAAGCGAACCCCGTTTGGTCGGAACAGTTCCGTAACGGTTGCGCCAACGTTATGTTTCTGTTTTCGGTAGCGACATGATCGCTCGCCTTGCTCTAGCCATGCTGATTGCATTCCCCGCCCCTGCCCTGGCGCAGGCCCTGTCCGCCGACGATACCGCGCGCATCGATGCGCTGGTCGCCCGGTCGCTGCACGACACGGGCGTGCCGTCCGCCTCGGTCGCGGTGGTGCGCGGCGGCAAGATCGTGCTCGCCAAGGCCTATGGCAAGCAATCGGAAACCGCGAAGATCGCCGATCCCGCGGCGCTCTACCAAATCGCGTCCATCTCCAAGCAGTTCACCGCCGCCGCGTTGTTGTTGCTGGAGGACGAGGGCAAGCTCAGCCTCGATGATGCGGTGGGCAAATATGTGCCCGGTATCACCGATGGCGACACCATCACCATCCGCCAGTTGCTCAGCCATACCTCGGGCCTGCGTGATTATTGGCCGCAGGATTACAGCTTCAAGGCGATGGCGACGCCGGTCAGCCCGCGCGGGATCGTCGATCGCTGGGCCACCAAGGGCCTCGATTTCGCGCCCGGCAGCCAGTGGCAATATTCGAACACCGGCTATGTCGTCGCCGGCATGATCGTCGAGAAGGTGAGCGGCAAGCCGCTGCTAGATTTCCTCCAGGAGCGCGTGTTCCGACCGCTCGGCATCAAGGCGATCGATCAGGACAAGGCGATCGGGCCGGGCTTCCCGCAGGGGTACAAGCGCTATGCGCTGGGACCGGTACGGGTGGAGACGCCGGCGGCGCGTGGCTGGCTCTATGCGGCAGGCGAGCTGGCGATGAGCGCACAGGATCTCGCCAAATGGGATATCGCCCGGATGGACCGGACGTTGCTGCCCATCGACGACTGGGCGGCGCAGGAGACTGCGGTCAAGCTCACCGACGGCAGTTCGACGGGCTACGGCCTCGGCGTGTCGGTCGGCAGCAAGAACGGGCGCGGCTTCGTCGAGCATAGCGGCGAGGCGGTAGGCTTCTTGTCGGAGAACATCGTCTACCCGCAGGACAAGGTGGCGATCGTGGTGCTGGTCAACGCCTGGTTCGCCGATGCCCAGACCCGTATCGCCAACGACATCGCGCAGGTCGTGCTGCCCACCTCACCCGGCGACCCGGGCGACACGCGCGGGCTCGATAACGCCAAGGCGCTGTTCGCGCAGCTCCGCACCGGCACGATCGACCGCACGATGCTGACCGAGGATGCGAACTTCTATTTCACTCCGGCGGCGCTGGCCGATTACAAGACCAGCCTTGCCGCGCTCGGCGAACCGACCGGTTTCGTCCAGGTCGGCACCGCCAAGCTGCGCGGCGGCTTTGTCCATCGCGGCTATCGCATCAGCTATCCCGGCCGCACCCTGTCGGTGAGCACCTTCGCGCTGCCCGGAGTCGGCCAGCCCTATGAACAATTTCTGGTGAGCCCCGCGCAATGACCGATTTCGCCGCCCTGCTCCTCGCCGATCGCGGCCAGCCGGCGCACTCGATCGAACTGGTCGCGGCCGCCGATTACCCGGCGTGGCTCGCCGCCAGGCCGCCGCGGGTGCGGGCCGCGCTCGCCGCGCAGCGCTTCGCCGGCAAGGCGAGCACGCATGCCATCTATGCCGACGACGAGCTCCACGCCGCCGTGATCGCCGACGAGGCGGGCCCGTGGACGCTCGCCAAGCTGGTCGAGGCGCTGCCGGCCGGCACATATCGCGTGACCGGCGACTTGGGGGGCGCGGCGCTGGGCTGGCTGCTCGGCCAATACCGGTTCGAGCGCTATCGCGCCGCGGAGGATGCCGCGCCGCGGGTGTTGCTGACCCGCGACGCCGCGTCGCTCGACGAGACGGTGCGGCTGGCGGCGGCGACGGCGACCGTCCGCGACTTGGTCAACACCGGCGCGTCGGATCTCGGCCCGGCCGAGCTGGAGACGGTGGCGGAGGCGCTGGCCAAGCGGCACGGCGCGAGCCTGGCAGTGACGCGCGGCGATGCGCTCGCGCAGGGCTATCCGATGATCCACACCGTCGGCATGGCCGCCAGCAAGGACCGTGCGCCACGGCTGATCGAGCTCGAATGGGGCGATCCTGCTCACCCGCGGGTCGCGCTGGTCGGCAAGGGCGTGTGCTTCGACACCGGCGGGCTCGATATCAAGCCGTCGTCGGGCATGCGGCTGATGAAGAAAGACATGGGCGGCGCCGCGCACGCGCTGGCGCTGGCCGAGCTGGTGATGGCGGCGCGGCTGCCGGTGCGGCTTCACCTGCTGATCCCGGCTGTAGAGAATGCGATCGCGGGCAATGCCTTCCGCCCGGGCGACGTGCTCAGCAGCCGGCTCGGGCTGACGGTGGAGAATACCAACACCGATGCCGAGGGGCGGCTGATCCTCGGCGATGCGCTCGCCAAGGCCGCGGAAGGCAAGCCCGAGCTGATCCTCGACTATGCCACGCTGACCGGCGCGGCACGGGTCGCGCTCGGCCCTGACCTGCCGCCGCTGTTCACTGACGACGAAGCGCTCGCCGCCGACCTGCTCGCGGCGGGCGCGGCCGAGGACGATCCCCTGTGGCGGTTGCCGCTGTGGGACGGCTATGACGAGATGCTCAAATCCGACGTCGCCGACCTGGTCAACGCGCCCGACGGCGGCTTCGCCGGGGCGATCACAGCGGCGCTGTTCCTGCGCCGGTTCGTGCCGCGCGACATCGCCTGGGCGCACATGGACGTGTTTGCGTGGCGGCCGACTGCCAAGCCGGGCCGACCCAAGGGCGGCGACGCCTATGCGCTGCGGGCGAGCTTTGCGCTGCTAAAGGCGCGTTACCGGCGCTGATCGACGGGTCCCTCGCCGTTGATGTCCCATTCCTGTTCGCGCAGCACCGTCGAGGGCACCGGGCGGCCCTGGCCATCGCGCCACGGCCGGTAGCGGAAGCGCTGCTCGATGATCCGGCAGGTCAGCGCATCGATCTCGGCGTTGCCGCTCGAGCGCGCGATCCGGCAGTCGGACACATGGCCATCGGCCTCGACATAGAAGCGCATCGCCACCGTGCCGCGGAAGCCTTGCTGGCGCGCCCAGGGGGGCAGGTCGCCACCGCGAACGTTGCCGGCGATATGCCGTGGCGGCGTCTCGCGGCCACTGCCGTCGCCATCGCCGTCACCACCGGCGCCCGTGCCATCGCCCTCGCCGCCGGCCCCGGTACCCGGACCGAGCCGGTCGGCGGCACCTGAGGTCGACTGGATGCCGACCGACGGCAGCGGCGCGACCACGATCGGCGGCGGCACGGTGAGGATCATCGGCACCGGCGCCGTGATCTCGGTTGCCTTGGAGCGTAGGTTCGGGGGCGCGGCGGCACCGGCCGGGCGCTGCACCTTGCGCGGTGGCGGCACCGTCCTCACCGGCGGCGGCGTATCGGGCAGCACCACGAAGGTCGCGAGGGTACGATCGACTACGGCCCGCGGCCAATGCACCGCAAGCCCGAGCACCAGCACATAGCCGAGCGCGGCGACGACCGCGGCGGTCGCTAGCGCCGCACCGGTCCGTTCGCGAAGGCGTGGCGACAGCGTCATCGTTTCGACAGGTGGTTGGCGACCGCAGAAATTCAATGCGCCGCCTCCGGGGCGGTCGCGTCAGCCGATCGCGGCAGCGGCCTCGATGATCGGCACGAACGAGGCGGCGGCAAGGCTGGCGCCGCCGACCAGCGCGCCATCGACATTGTCGAGCGCCATGATCGCGGCAGCGTTGGTTGGGCTGACCGACCCGCCATAAAGGATGCGGATCGCCTCGCCGCGCTCGGCGCCGAGCAGCAGGCACAGCTTGGTGCGGATCACGCCGTGCATCGCCTCGATATCGTCGTGGGTGGGGGTGCGGCCGGTGCCGATCGCCCAGGTCGGCTCATAGGCGATGGTCAGCCAGTCCGCCGCGGCATCGTGCGGCACCGACAGCTCGATCTGCGAATCGACCAGGTTCGTTGCCCGGCCGACATCGCGCTGGCCTTCGTTCTCGCCGCAGCACAGGATCACGCCCAGCCCCTCGCGCCGCGCCGCCATTGCCTTGCCCCAGATGTCGTGGCTGCGTTCGCCAAAGGCGATGCGGCGCTCGGAATGGCCGACCAGGGTGAAGCTGGCGCCGGCTTCCTTGACCATCCCGGCGGAGACGCTGCCGGTGAAGGCGCCGGAGGCGGCGGCGTGGACATCCTCGGCGCCGATCCTGAATTGGGTGGCGCGGGCGGCGGCAGGCGCGATCAGGGTGAAAGGCACGGCGATCTCGACGTCGACCTGCGGATGGGCGAGCGCGGCCGCGGCAATCCCGTCGAGCTCGCCGAGCGCGGCCAGCGAGCCGTTCATCTTCCAATTGCCGGTCACCAACTTGCGTCGCGTCATGCCTACTCCCTTGCCGACCGGCCGTCGCGGGCCGCTCCGCGCTTCGATGACGACCCGCACGCTTGATGGCAAGGCGCGCGGCCCCTAAAGCACCCGTTCCACTGTCCGGGGCGATCGGTTCCTTCATGCTCAGCTTCTTCCGCCGCTTCACCCATTCGAAGCTTGGCGTGATCATCACCTTCATCGTCCTTGGCGTGATCGCGCTTGCCTTCGCGGCCGGTGACGTCACCGGTCTCGCTGGCAATGCCGCGGGCGGGCTGACCGGCAACAACGTCGCCACGGTAGGCTCCGAGAAGATCACCAGCGCCGGCCTCAAGGCGCGAGTGCAGAGCGAGCTCGAGGCAGCGCGCCAGCGCCAGCCGACCGCGACCATGGAGCAGTTGCTCGCGCAGGGCGGGTTGCAGGGCGTGCTCGAGCGCGAGATCAACACGCTGGCGCTCGAACAGTTCGCCAAGCGCAACGGCATGGCGGTGAGCAAGCGCTCGGTGGACGGCCAGATCGCCAGCATTCCCGGGCTGCAGGGCCCCAACGGCCAGTTCGATCCCGCGATCTACCAGCGGCTGCTCGGCGAGCGCAAGCTGACCGATGCGCAGGTCCGCAGCGACATCGCCCGCGACACGCTGTCGCAGGCGCTGATCCTGCCGACCATCGGCGCGACGCAGGTCGGCGAGCAGATCGCCCTTCCCTATGCCTCGCTGCTGCTCGAGAAGCGTTCGGGACAGGTCGGCTTCGTGCCGACCAAGGCGATGGCCGCCGGCGCCGCGCCGACCGATGCCGACATCCAGGCTTTCTATACCCGCAACCGCGCCCGCTATTCGCTGCCCGAGCGCCGGGTGATCCGCTACGCCCTCGTCACCCCGGCGATGATCGCCGCGCGCGCGGTGCCGACCGATGCCGAGATCGCCCAGGCCTATGCGCAGCAGCGCCCGCGTTTCGCGGCCAAACAGACCCGCACGGTCAGCCAGGTGGTGATCGCCGACCAGGCCGGCGCCAACGCGCTCGCCGCCAAGGTCAAGGCGGGTGCCTCAATCGCCGACGCCGCCCGCGCCGCGGGTCTCGAGCCGCTCACCCAGACCGGGATCGAGAAGCCCGCTTACGCGCAGACCGCGTCGCCGGCAGTCGCGGACGCAGTGTTCGCGGCGTCGCAGGGCGCCGTGATCGGCCCGGTGCGCGGCGCGCTCGGCTGGATCGTCGCCAAGGTTGACTCGATCAACCAGGTGGCGGGCAAGTCGCTGGAGCAGGCCCGGCCCGAGCTAGTCACCGCGCTCACCCAGCAGAAGAGCCAGGCCGCGCTCGGCGCGATCCATGATGCGCTCGACGATTCGCTGTCCAAGAACGCGACCTTCGACGAGGCGATCGCCGACCAGAAGCTGAGCCCGCTGACCACCCAGCCGCTGGTCGCCAACGGCACCAACCCGACGGCACCAGGCGTGGCCGCCGATCCGGCACTGGCCCAGATCGTCGCCGCCGGCTTCCAGGCTGCGGAAGGCGATGCCCCGCAGCTGGTGACGATGGGCCAGGACGGCAGCTTCGCGGTGGTTGCGATCGGCCGGGTGCTGCCCGCCGCGCCGCGGCCGATTGCCGAGGTGCGCGCCGCAGTCGCGCAGGATGTCGCCACCGATCGCGCGCGGGCCGCCGCCCGGGTGCTCGCCGCGACCATCCTCGCCAAGGTCAACCAGGGCACGCCGCTCGCCCAGGCGCTTGCCGGTACCGGTCGCGCGCTGCCGCCGACTCAGCCGATCACCGCCAGCCGCGGCGAGCTGGCCGATCAGCGTCGTGCCCAGCCGCCGCTGGTGATGCTGTTCAGCATGCGCCAGGGCACCGCCAAGATGCTCGAGGCGCCAGGCAATGCCGGCTGGTTCCTGATCAAGCTCGATCGCATCGAGCCCGGCAACGCCGCAGGCAAGCCCGACATCGTCAAGTCGACCCGCACCGATCTCGGCCGCGCGGTGGGCAATGAATATGTCCAGCAGTTCGCACGCGCGGTGCGGCTCAACGTCGGCAGCAAGACCGACGCCGCCGCCGTCGCCCGCGTCCGCACCGAGCTGAGCGGCGCCGGCAACTGATGACCCCAGCGGAGGTGGTCGCCGCCGGCCGGCCCGCGTTCGTGTGGCGCCAGCAGGTCGCCGACACCGAGACGCCGGTCGCCGCCGCGCTCAAGCTGATCGAGCCCGGGCGCGGCGATTTCCTGCTCGAATCGGTCGAGGGCGGGGAAACCCGCGGGCGTCACAGCCTGATCGGGCTCGCGCCCGACCTGGTGTTTCGCGCCCAAGGCCACGAGGCGACGATCAACCGCCGTTGGGCGCACGACCGCGACGCCTTTGAACCGCTCGCCCAGCCGACGCTGGAGGCACTGCGCGCGCTCGTCGCCGAGTGCCGTGGCGAGGTGCCGCCGGAACTGCCCCGCGCGCTCGCCTGTCTGGTCGGCTATTTCGGCTATGAGACGATCGGGCTGGTCGAGCAGTTGCCGCAACCCGATGCCGACCCGCTCGGCCTGCCCGACATGCTGTTCGTGCGGCCGACCACCATCCTGGTGTTCGATCGGCTCGCCGACACGTTGTTCCTGGTTGCGCCGGTGTGGCCTGACGCGCGCCGGCCCGCCGCGCTGCTGGTGACAGAAGCCGAGGAACGGCTCGACGCGGTGGCCGCGCGGCTGGCGACCGCCGCGCTGCCGGCGCCGCCGCTCGCCGAGCCGGTCGAGCTCGATTACACCCCCGCGATGGCGCCGGAACGCTATGCGGCGATGGTCGGCAGGGCGCAGGAGTACATCCTCGCCGGCGACATCTTCCAGGTGGTGCTGGCGCAGCGCTTCTCCACTCCGTTCGCGCTGCCGCCTTTCGAGCTTTATCGCTCGCTGCGCCGGATCAACCCCTCTCCCTTCCTCTACCATCTCGACCTGCCCGGTTTTGCGTTGATCGGCTCCAGCCCCGAGATCCTGGTGCGCGTGCGCGATGGCGCGGTAACGATCCGCCCGATCGCCGGAACCCGCCCGCGGGGGCGCACCGCCGCCGAAGACGAGGCCAATCGCGTGGAGCTGCTCGCCGACCCCAAGGAACGCGCCGAGCATCTGATGCTGCTCGATCTCGGCCGCAACGACGTCGGTCGCGCCGCGGCGCCTGGCAGCGTGCGGGTGACGAGCAGCTACGGCATCGAATTCTACAGCCATGTGATGCACATCGTCTCGAACGTGGTCGGCGAACTGTCGCCGTCACGCGACGCACTCGATGCGCTGTTCGCCGGCTTTCCGGCCGGAACCGTGAGCGGCGCGCCCAAGATACGGGCCTGCCAGATCATCGCCGAGCTAGAGCCCGAACGGCGCGGCGCTTACGCCGGCGGAGTCGGTTATTTCTCGGCCGACGGTTCGATGGATTCGTGCATCGTGCTGCGCACCGCCGTGGTGAAGGATGGCGTCATCCACGCCCAGGCGGGCGCGGGGATCGTCGCCGACAGCGTTGCAGTATCGGAGCAGCGCGAGTGCGAGGCCAAGGCAGGCGCGATCCTGGCCGCGGCGCGCGATGCGGTGGCGCGGGCGGCGACCGGGCGATTCGGACAATAGATCTTCGGGCGGGCTTGCTGCCCGCCCTCGCCTCGCCGGCGACCTAGGATCAGGGAACCTGGCTCGCGTCGGCCTGCTGGGCGCGGCGGTCGGCCGCCCATTGGCGGTTGGTCATCAGCGCGCAGCCGCTCTGGCCACCGCTGCCGACCGGCGAACAGGTGTCGGGCAGCCCGCCGGCAACCCGGCTGACCTCGTCGACGGTTGCGGCACGATTGGCCCAGCTCTGGTTCTGCGCGGGGATCGGCCCGCTGTTACGGAATTGCTTGGGGATGCGGTACGGCTGATCGAGCGTCGAACAGACGATGATCTCGGTGCTCGTGTTGGGCGGGCACTTCTGGCCGGCACCGAGCGTCACGCTACGGATGCGCTGCGGCGGGTTGCCTCCCTCGGCAGACACCGGATCGGCAGCGTTGGCGGTCGACGTCTGGGCAACGGCAACCCCGGGACATGCGATCAGCGCGGCGATCAGCAACGGGCGAAACATGGGTGGCTCTCCTTACAGGCCCTCCCAACGCGCGGGAGCCGGCCAGGCTCCCATGCGCTTAGCCGCGGCAACATTGCCAGGAGATTGCGCGGTTGCCGCGATTGCATGGCCAGAGATTGCACCGGCCGGCGCTTCGTTTATGGCGGCGCGATGATCCTCGTCGTCGACAATTACGACAGCTTCACCTGGAACCTGGTCCATTATCTGATGGAGCTCGGCGCCGAGGTGGAGGTCGTCCGCAACGATGCCATGTCGGCCGGCCAGGCGATCTCGTCGGGCGCCGAGGCGTTCCTGATCTCGCCGGGGCCGTGCACGCCCAATGAAGCCGGAGTGAGCCTCGACCTCGTCGCCGCCGCGGCCGATGCCGGTCGGCCGCTGCTCGGCGTCTGCCTTGGCCACCAGGCGATCGGCCAGCATTTCGGCGGGCTGGTGGAACGCGGCGGGCTGATGCACGGCAAGACCTCACCGGTGCTCCACGACGGCACCGGGCTGTTCGCGGACCTGCCCTCGCCGTTCACTGCGACCCGCTACCACAGCCTGATCGTCAACGACGTGCCGGCGCCGCTGGTGGTCAACGCCACCGCCGCGGACGGCAATGTCATGGGCTTCCGCCACGCGACGCTGCCGATCCACGGCGTCCAGTTCCACCCTGAGAGCATCGCAACCGAACATGGCCATGCGATGCTCGCCAATTTCATGCGGCTCGCCGGGCTGCCGGTCAAAGAGATCGCGTGACCACCTTGTCGCTATTGCCGGATCCGTCGACGCCGCTGTCGCACGAGAGCGCCGCCCAGGCCTTCGCCGACATCCTCGACGCCCGGGTGAGCGACGAGGCGATCGGCGAGTTCCTGCTTGCGCTGTCCGATCGCGGCGAGACCAGCATCGAGATCGCCGAAGCAGCGCGCGCGCTGCGCCAGCGGATGATCCCGATCGAGGCAGCCCCCGGTGCGATCGACGTGTGCGGAACGGGCGGCGATGGCCATCATACGCTCAACGTCTCCACCGCGGTGGCGCTGGTGGTCGCGGCCGCCGGCGTGCCGGTCGCCAAGCATGGCAATCGCGCCGCCTCGTCCAAGGCGGGCGCGGCGGATACGCTCGAGGCGCTGGGGCTCGATCTCGCTATCGCCGGCGCCACCGCCGAGGCGAGCCTGCGCGATCTCGGCATCGCCTTCCTGTTCGCCGCCAACCATCATCCGGCGCTGGGGCGGATCACCCCGCTGCGCCGGCGGATCGGCAAGCGCACGATCTTCAATCTGATGGGCCCGCTCGCCAACCCGGCGCGCGTCACCCGCCAGCTGATCGGCATCGCCCGGCCCGATTACACCTCGCTCTATGCCGAGGCACTGGCGCAACTCGGCACCGAGCGCGCCGCGGTGATCTCGGGCGAGGAGGGGCTCGACGAGCTCTCCGGCGCCGGGCCGAGCATCGCGGTGACGGTCGGCGACGTGGCCCTGCCCCGCACCATTACCCCCGACGACGCAGGGCTCGCCCGTCACCCGCTAGCCGCGATCCGCGGCGGCGATCCGGCCTATAATGCCGCGGCGCTGCGCGCGCTGCTCGACGGCCGGCACGGCGCCTATCGCGACGCGGTGCTGCTCAACGCCGCGGCGGCGCTGGTCGTCGCCGGCCACAGCCCGACGCTGGCCGCCGGTGCCGAGGCCGCGGCCCTTACCCTGGACCATGGCAGCGCCGCGGCCTTGCTCGATTCGTGGATCGCCTACCGATGACCATCCTTTCCCGCATCATCGAAACCAAGCGCGCCGAGGTTGCCGCGCGCAAGGCGACGACGAGCCTCGCCGATCTTGACGCGGGGATCGCCGCGGTGAGCAAGCCGCGGGGGTTCCGGGCAGCGCTCGATGCGCGCCCCGGCCACGCGCTGATCGCCGAGATCAAGAAGGCGAGCCCGTCCAAGGGGCTGATCCGCGAGGATTTCGATCCGCCGGCTCACGCCCGCGCCTATCAGGCGGGTGGCGCCGCCTGCCTGTCAGTGCTGACGGACGAGCAGTGGTTCCAAGGCAGCGACGACTATCTGGTCGCGGCACGCGCGGCGTGCACGCTGCCGGTGATCCGCAAGGATTTCATGGTCGATCCCTGGCAAGCAACCGAATCGCGTGCGCTCGGCGCCGATGCCATCTTGATCATCGTCGCCGCGCTCGACGATGGGCAAATGCGCGAGATCGAGGCCTCGGCGACCGAGTGCGGGATGGATGCGCTGATCGAGGTGCACGACGAGCATGAACTGGAGCGCGCGCTCAAGCTCAACAGCCGGTTGATCGGGGTTAATAACCGCGACCTGCGCGATTTCAGCGTCGATTTCCAGCGCAGCTACGAGCTGATCGGCAAGGCGCCCGAAGGCTGTACCTTCGTCGCCGAGAGCGGGCTCACCAGCCGCGCCGATCTTGACGCCATGGCGGCGCGTGGCGTGCATTGCTTCCTGATCGGCGAGGCGCTGATGCGTGAGCCCGATATCGAAGCGGCGACGCGGGCGCTGGTGGGATGAGCGGCCTCACCCATCTCGATGCCGGGGGCGCGGCGCACATGGTCGATGTCGGCGACAAGGCGCCGACGTCGCGCGAGGCGGTCGCGACCGGGCGGATCGCGATGAGCCCCGAAGCGCTCGCGGCGATCCGCGGCGGCACCGCGCAGAAGGGCGACGTGATCGCGGTCGCGCGGGTCGCCGGGATCATGGCCGCCAAGAAGACCGCCGAGCTCATACCCTTATGCCATCCGCTACCGCTGACGCGCGTCGCCATCGATATCGAGCTTGGTGACGACAGCATCACCGCCACCGCGACGGCGCGGACCGATGGCAAGACCGGCGTCGAGATGGAGGCGCTTACCGCTGTCTCGGTGACGCTGCTGACGATCTATGACATGGCCAAGGCGCTCGACAAGGCGATGGTCATCGATGGTGTGCGGCTGCTGAGCAAGGTCGGCGGCAAGTCGGGCGCATGGCACGCGCCACGCACCTGACCCGCCGCAGGGATCTGCCATGTTGACCCGCCGGCAATCCGCGCCCACCGCCAGAGCGTGACCCTGCTCCCCATCGCCGAGGCGCAAGCGCGCCTGTTCGCTCTCGCCACGCCCGTGGCCGCCGAGACCGTGCCGCTCGCCGCCGCCGCGGGCCGCTGGGCCGCCGCGGATGTACTCGCCCGCCGCACCCAGCCCGCGGCCGATCTGTCGGCGATGGACGGCTATGCGATCCGCTTCGCCGATCTTCCCGGCCCCTGGACGCTGGTCGGCGAGAGCGCCGCCGGGCGGCCCTATGCAGGCGGAATCGCTGCGGGGCAGACTGCGCGGATCTTCACCGGCGCGGCGATGCCCGCGGGCGCCGATACGGTGATGGTCCAGGAGGAGGTGAGCCGCGACGGGAATCGCATCCACCTTACCGGCGGAGGCCCGCCGGCGCTCGGCCGCAACACCCGGCAGCGCGGGCTCGATTTCCATGAGGGCGACCGGCTGATCGGCGCCGGCGAGCGGCTTACCCCGGCGCGAATCGCGGTGGCGGCAACCGGCGGGGTGGCGAGCCTCGCAGTCAACCGCCGCGTGCGGGTAGCCTTGGTCGCGACCGGCGACGAACTGGTCCAGCCCGGCGACACCAGCGCGCCGCACGATCCTGCTGCACTGCCAGAATCGAACCGGGCGATGCTGGCGGCGATGCTCGCCGATCTGCCGGTCGACATCGTCGATCTCGGTATCCTTCCAGACGATCTTGCGACGTTGCGCGATGCTTTTGCCGCCGTCGACGCGGACCTCCTCGTCACCACCGGCGGCGCCTCGGTCGGCGACCACGACCTGGTCCGGCCCGCGCTCGAGGCCGCGGGCGGGAGCATCGATTTCTGGCGGATCGCGCTGCGGCCTGGCAAGCCGATGATGGCGGGTCGGCTCGGCGCCACGGTGGTACTCGGCTTACCCGGTAATCCGGTATCCGCCTTCGTCACCGCGATCCTGTTCGTTAAGCCGATGATCGCCCGGCTTGGCGGCGCCACCTACCCGATGCCGCGCAGCAGCACGGCGATTCTCGGCGAGGACCTGCCCGCCAACGGCCCGCGCACCGACTTTCTGCGCGCCGAGATCCGCGACGGTCGAGTCTATGCCTCCACCATCCAGGATAGCTCGATGCTGCTTACCCTGGCGCGGTCGCACTGCCTGATCGTCCGTGCCACGGGAGCATCGCCGGCGGTGGCCGGCGACTCGGCGGAAATCCTCGTCATCGCCTGATCAGCGCGCTTGACGGACGTCAGGGCGTTCCCTAGAAGTTCCGCGTCTGTTCTGGCACGGAAGGACCGCCATGCTCACCCGCAAGCAGCACGAACTCGTCTGCTTCATTCACGATCGCCTTGAAGAGACTGGCGTGTCGCCGTCGTTCGAGGAGATGAAGGAAGCGCTCGACCTCAAGTCGAAATCCGGGGTGCACCGCCTGATCAGCGCGCTCGAGGAACGTGGCTATATCCGCCGCCTGCCCAATCGCGCGAGGGCGCTGGAAGTGGTCAAGATGCCCGAGCGCGGCGACCGCAAGGTAGCGACTCCGGCCACGCCACCGGCCCGCACCAGCAACGTTCGCGCGACGGCCCCGACGCCGGCCAATGACGTGATCGAGATCCCGCTACACGGCCGCATCGCCGCCGGCGTACCAATCGAGGCGTTCGAAGGCAGTTCGATGCTTGCGGTGCCGGCCGCGTTGCTCGGTTCGGGTGAACATTATGCCCTCGAGGTGTCGGGCGATTCGATGGTCGAGGCCGGCATCCTCGATGGCGATTTCGCGCTGATCCGCCGGACGGAAACGGCGCGCGACGGCGAGATCGTGGTGGCGCTGATCGAGGACAGCGAGGCGACGCTCAAATATTTCCGCCGCGAAGGTGCGATGGTCCGGCTTGATCCGGCCAACCGCGCTTATCAGCCGCAGCGCTATGCGCCGTCGCATGTACGGGTGCAGGGTAAGCTGTCGGGAATCCTGCGCCGCTACGATTGAGGGTGGTGGCACGGCCGATGGTTGATCGTGACGAAGTTGATGTAGTGGGGTGACGGAGCGGCAGGCTTGGTGCCCGGTGTCTCTTGAGCCCTGATCGTCGCTAATGCTGCTATCTCTCTAGTGTGCCGAGGCTGACACGATGGGGTAAGTGCGCGGCCAACCACCTCTTTACCCTGTTCTTCATCCTGAGCTTGTTGCAGCATCTATGGCCGACGCGTGCCGCACGCTCGCGAACAGCTCTGACCATGGATCCTGGAACAGGTTCAGGATGATCGGGGTATCCGGGCGGCAGTCGTGGTCACCGTGGACGAGGTGGCGACGAGCGGCGGCGGGGCCAGAATTCATAGTTCGGACGCGCTGGCGCAATGGTCGGCGCCACAAGCCAGGGGTGGCGGTCGCCACGCATGCGGACCGTTGCCACTTTTCCGGTTACCAGCGTTACCGCGACGCCGCCCGTCCGCGCCAGCACTGGCTTGTCGAGCCGCAGCCAGCGCGGCGTGCAGCGGCGCGGCAGCCAGCGCTCGCTGACGACGATATCGGCGCCGGCACAGGCGACGCTCAGATCCTCGGTTGGCACGGGATAGGCACTGCGGGTTGCCATGATCCGCCAGCTCAGGGCGCCGCGATGGGCATCGGTGATGCACAGATCACGGCTGCAGCGTGCCGCGGGCTGGTCGGCGAGCAGCAGCGGCTCGCCATCGACGCCGCCATTCTCGGCGAGCATGCTGCGGGTGTAATCGCCGGCGCGATCGCGGAGCAGCGCCAGCCCCGCGGGGGTGCGGATCGCCAGATGACGCCCGTCGCCAGTAACGAGCAGGTCCGGCGCCGGGGTGGTGAGCGCCCAGAGCGCGCCGGCGGCAAGCGGGGCCAGCCCGAGCGCCCGCCAGCGGGTGCGCCACAGCATCAGCCACAAGCCGCCGCCGATCATCAACCCGAAGGCGGCATCGGGCATCGCCGGCAACGCGACCGCGGCGCCTGGCGCTGCGGCGACGGTGCGCGCGATCCACAGCAGAGCCTGCAGCGCACCTTCGGCAAGCCACCACAGCGGCGCGCCGCCCCCCGCGAGATCGGCAAACAGTGCCAGCGCCTCCAGCGGCATGATCACGAAGGTAGTCAGCGGGATGGCGACGATATTGGCCAGCGCGCCATACAGGCCGGCCTTGTGGAAGTGGAACACGGCGATTGGCATCAGCGCGAGCTCGACGGCAAGCCCGGTGACGAGCAGCGAGGCGGTGCTGCGCGCCAGCGCGCGCGCCCTGCCCTCCTCACGCGCGGCAACCTGCGCCATCACCCATGGATGCTCGTGCAGCGCGACGATCGCGGCGATGGCGGTGAAGGATAGCTGGAAGCTCGGCCCCACCAGCGCCTCGGGCCACAGCAGCAGGACCACCAGCGCCCCCATGGCGAGCAGCCGCAGCGTCATCGCTTCTCGGCCGAGCGCCAGCGCCACCAGCACCAGCAGCGCGGCGACGCAGGAGCGGATCGTCGGCACCTGGCTGCCGGTCAGCAGGGTGTAGCCAATCGCCGCAAGCGCGCCGGCGACGCCCGCCACCACCGGCAGGCGGACCCGCAAGGCCATAATAGGAAACAGCGCCAGTAACCGGGTGACGAGCAACATGGTGGCGGCGACCGCGGCGGTGATGTGGAGACCGCTGACCGACAGCAGATGGGCAAGCCCCGCCCGCCGCATTGCATCGGCATCATCGGTCGCGATCGAGCCTTCGTCGCCGGTGGCGAGCGCCGCCGCGATCCCACCGGCGCTGCCGGGTAGCTGCGCCGTGATGTGACGGGTCAGCGCGGCGCGCAGTCCCGACCCGGAACCACCGGGGGTGATCACCCTGACTGGCGCAAAGCCGCGGCCGGTGGCCCCGATCCCCGCGAACCAGGCGACACGGGCATAATCATAGGCACCGGGCACCGCCGCCGCGGGCGGCGGCATCAGCCGCGCCTGGAGGCTGATCACGGCCTTGGGAGCAAGGCCGCCCGGTACGTCGGCCGCGGCAAGATTGACGCGGAGGCGAGGCGGCAGCGAGGCGTCCGCCGCCGGGGCCAGGGTCAACCGGACGAGCTCGCGCGCGGCGAGCGGCTCGATACCGAGGACCTTGGCCGTGAAGGTGGCGATCACCGGGCGGGCGAGCACCGGCGCCGCCACGCGATCGGCGCGCCACCAGACCAGCCCGATGCCAAGCGCGACGGTCAACGCCGCGACCGCGAGTGCCCGTGCCGCGCGACCATGGCGCCCGATTGCCAGCCCGCCGAGCCCGACCGCCGTCATCGTCGCGATCGCCTGCCGCCAGGCAGCCGGGCTCGGAAGGACGAACCACAGGCCGATCCCGATTCCGAGCGCGACCGGCAGCCAGAGGATCAGCTGATCACGCTCGGCTTCGAGCCAGGCTTCGAGCGACGCAGATGTCGCAGCGCGGGACCATGAGGGCCGCCACGGCGTTTGAAGGCGCCAGGGGCGCGTGCTAGGGGCCGCCACGGCTGACTTGGCCATCACCAGCGAAGATTGGGAGCAGGCGCGGTTGAGCGCAATAGTTGAAAACGCACCGGCAACGTCCGGCGACATCGATGCCCCCGTTTCGGGCGGCGGCGCGCGCATCGTCACGCGCTTTGCCCCCTCGCCGACCGGCTATCTTCATCTCGGCGGCGCGCGCACCGCCTTGTTCAACTGGCTGTACGCGCGTCACCACGGCGGCACCTTCCTGTTGCGGATCGAGGATACCGACCGGGTGCGCTCCACCCAGCCGGCGATCGACGCGATCCTTGCCGGGCTGACGTGGCTGGGGATCGACTGGGATGGCGACGCCGTGTTCCAGTTCGCCCGCGCCGATCGCCATGCCGCGGTCGCTCACCAGATGGTCGCGGCCGGCTATGCCTATCGCTGCTACATGACCGCCGACGAGATCGCCGCGCAGCGCGAGGCGGCACAGGCCGCCAAGAAGCCGGTGAGGATCCGCTCGCCGTGGCGCGATCGCGATGCCGCTGAGGCGCAGGAGGGCGCGCCATTCGTCGTCCGCCTCAAGGCACCACGCGAGGGCGCGGTGACGATCCAGGACCAGGTGCAGGGCGCTGTCACCGTGCAGAACGCCGAACTGGACGACATGGTGCTGCTGCGCTCCGACGGTACGCCGACCTATATGCTCGCCGTGGTGGTCGACGACCACGACATGGGCGTGACCCACGTGATCCGCGGCGACGATCATCTCAACAATGCGTTCCGGCAGCTGCCGATCTACCGCGCGATGGACGCGATCGAAGGCGGATGGCCGGACCCGGTTTATGCCCACATCCCGCTGATCCACGGCACCGACGGCGCCAAGCTCTCCAAGCGCCATGGCGCGGTGGGGATCGAGGCCTATCGCGACGAGCTCGGCATCCTGCCGGAAGCGTTCGACAACTACCTGCTGCGGCTCGGCTGGGGCCATGGCGACGACGAGATCATCAGCCGCGCCCAGGCGGTCGAATGGTTCGACCTGTCGGGCGTCGGCAAGAGCCCGTCGCGGTTCGATCTCAAGAAGCTCGAGCATCTCAACGGCCACTATATCCGCGAGGCGGACGACGCGCGGCTCGCGACACTGATTGCGCCGATCGGTCACTATGGTGATGTTTCGTTGCTGGAGCAGGCGATGCCGGTGCTCAAGGCGCGGGCGGCCAATCTCAACGAGCTGGCCGCCGGCGCCGGCTTCCTCTTCGCCCAGCGCCCGCTGGCGATGGACGATGCCGCAGCAGCGCTGTTAACCGACGACGCGCGCGCGCTTTTGGTCAAGCTTCATGCCGCACTTGACGCGGTGCAGCAGTGGGATCAGGAGGCCACCGAAGCAGCGGTTCGGCAGGTGTCCGAGGCAGAGGGCGTCAAGCTCGGCCAGGTCGCACAGCCGCTCCGCGCCGCTCTCACCGGGCGCAAGACCTCGCCCGGCATCTTCGACGTGCTCGCGCTGCTGGGAAAAGAGGAAAGCCTCGGCCGCATCGCGGACCAGACCACGAATCGCTAGGAAGGACGACCCATGACCGACGCTGCCAAGCTTTCCCTGGACGGCAAGGATTTCGACTACCCGGTCATGTCGGGGAGCGTCGGTCCCGACGTCGTCGACATCCGCAAGCTGTATGCGCAGACCGGCGCCTTCACCTACGATCCGGGCTTCACCTCGACCGCCTCGTGCCAGTCGAAGCTGACCTATATCGATGGCGACGAGGGCGTGCTGCTGCACCGCGGCTATCCGATTGGCGAGCTCGCCGAAGAGTCGAGCTTCATGGAAGTGGCGTACCTGCTGCTCAACGGCGAGCTGCCCAACCAGGGCGAGCTCACCACCTTCAACCGCACAATCACGCGCCACACTATGGTGCACGAGCAGCTCGCGACCTTCTTCCGCGGCTTCCGTCGCGATGCGCATCCGATGGCAATCCTGTGCGGCGTGGTCGGCGCGCTCTCGGCCTTCTACCATGACTCGACCGACATCCACGATCCGGTGCAGCGTACGATCGCTTCGCATCGCCTGATCGCCAAGATGCCGACGATCGCGGCGATGGCTTACAAGTACAGCGTCGGGCAGCCGTTCCTCTACCCCGACAATTCGCTGAGCTACACCGGCAACTTCCTGCGCATGACCTTCGGCGTGCCGGCCGAGCCCTATGAGGTGAACCCGGCGGTCGAAAAGGCGATGGACCGGATCTTCATCCTTCACGCCGATCACGAGCAGAATGCCTCGACCTCGACCGTGCGCCTCGCCGGGTCGTCGGGCGCCAACCCGTTCGCGTGCATCGCCGCCGGCATCGCCTGCCTGTGGGGTCCGGCGCATGGTGGCGCAAACGAGGCGGCGCTCAACATGCTGCGCGAGATCGGCACGCCCGAGCGCATCCCCGAGTTCATCGCCCGCGCCAAGGACAAGAACGATCCGTTCCGCCTGATGGGCTTCGGCCATCGCGTGTACAAGAACTACGACCCGCGCGCGACGGTGATGCAGAAGACGGTGCGCGAGGTGTTCGATGCGCTCAAGGTCAACGATCCGCTGTTCGATACCGCGCTGCGGCTCGAGGAGCTGGCGCTCAGCGACGATTACTTTATCGAGAAGAAGCTGTTCCCGAACGTCGACTTCTACTCGGGCGTGATCCTTTCGGCGATCGGCTTCCCGACCTCGATGTTTACCGTGCTGTTCGCGCTTGCCCGTACCGTCGGCTGGGTGGCGCAGTGGAACGAGATGATCACCGATCCCGATCAGAAGATCGGCCGTCCGCGCCAGCTGTACAACGGCCCGACCCAGCGGTCGTACACCCCACTCGGCGAGCGTTGAGACCCGTGGCCCGGCTCCGCCCGATCATCCTCGCCGTCGGCGTGCTGTGCACGCTGATGGGGCTGCTGTGGATCGGCCAGGGGCTGGGCTACGTCCATTGGCCGCAATCGAGCTTCATGCTCGACCAGCGGCCGTGGGCGGACCGCGGCGCGGCGCTCGCCGTGCTAGGCCTGCTGATGATCCTGGTCGGGCGGCGGCTGCGCCGCTGACGCTCAGCCCCCGGCCGAATGGTCGATCGGCAGCGTCAGGGTGAATTGAGCACCCTCGCCTGGCCTGCTCTCGACCGTCAGCTCGCCGCCCATCGCTCGTGCCAGGCGCCGCGCGATATAGAGGCCGAGGCCGTTGCCGCCCGACTCGGTGGTATCGACCCGCTCGAACTTGTCGAAGATGCGCGCCTGGTCTTCGACGGCGATGCCCTTACCCTGATCGGCGACAACGACCTCGGCCACGGTGCCGATATGACCGGCGGTGATCGCGACGACGCTGCCGCCCGGCGAATAGCGCACCGCATTACCGATCAAATTAACCAGGATCTGCAGCGTCCGGCGGAAGTCGCCGAGCGCCGGCACCTTGATCGTGGCGAGTGGCTTGGCGATCGCGACCCCAGCATCGTCGGCGCGCACCACGAGCAGTCCGGCTGCCCGGCGAGCGACATCGGCGAGATCGATTGGCTCGGCGACTAGCGCGAAGTCGGGGCGCTCGACCGCCTGGAGATCGACGAGATCGTCGACGAGGCCGAGCAGATGGCGTCCGGCGTTGGCGATGTCGGAAGCGTAATCGACATAATCCTGCTGCACCGGGCCTTCGGCGGCGGCGTTGATCGTATCGGCATGCGCGACGATCCGCGCCAGCGGCGTGCGCAATGCTTTGTCGAGGCCTTGGGTAAAAGCGGGCGAGATCGCCGGCGACCGCGGCGCGGCGGCAGCGGCATCGGTTTCGATGCGCGCGGTGCCGACAAAGCCGGCGAAGTCCCCCATGGTATCACGACGGACCGCCGCAGCGAGGATCACCGCGCGGTCGCTGCCGCGCAGCCGCGCCCGCTGCTCGGCCAGCGGCTTGCGGCGGGCGACCGCGTCGAGCAGCGGCAGCGTGCCGTCACCATGTTCGGCGAGCGATACCAGCGCGGTAAGCGGCTTGCCGAGCAGCTCCAGCGCATCGATGCCGAGCTGGCGCGCGGCATCGATCGAGACGAAGGTCAGCAGCAACGCTGCATCGGTTTCCCAGCGCAGCTCGCCGTCGCCCCGCTCGTGCGCACGCTCGGTGGCGGGTGACGGCGCCGCCACCCTGAGCTCGCGCCAGCCGCTGATCGCGAGGCGGACGCTGTCGCCATCAGGCTGGGCGCGGACCCACAGATCGAGATCCGCGTCGACATCGGCGATCGTCACCCCGCGCGAGACGATGATGCCCAGGCGACGGGCCAGCCGCGCAATCGTCGCCAGCGCCGGAACGGCAAGCGGCGCACCGATCATTCCCCCGGCACGCTCGTTCAGCGCCTCCAGTGCCGGGTCGGCGGTGGTGACGCGCCCCTCCGCATCGATCATCGCGTGCGACACGGGCACGTCAGGCAATCCGTCCATCTTCACCAATTGCTTTCCCGGGTCAGGGCGTCGATCGCCGCGCGAAGATCGTGATGGAGCGTGAGCGGTGCCAGTGACGAGCGGGCGGCCTCGACCGGAACCGCCGCGATAGCATCGATTTCGTCGGCGAACTGCTCGATGTTGCGGCGCGGATCGGCGTCGGCGAGCGCCAGCGCGATCTGAGCGATGGTCGCTCGATCAAGCGCGGCGGCGCGAAGCGCCAGCCACAGCCGATCGCCCTCGGGTTCAAGCAGGATCTCGCGTGCGACGTCGAATTCGAGGTCGATGGCACGGCCGAGCACGGCGATGAACAACAGCAGTCGCCGATCGGCAAGCGCTTCAAGCAACAGCGGGCCGAGTTCGTCGGCACGGGCATCGATTGCGGCCGCCAGCCGCATCGCCACCGCTTCGACCCGTGCGCCCTCGTCATGCGCGCCGAGGCTGCGATGCGCTGCCTCAACAATCGCACGATCCACCGCCGCATCCTCGCCGATCGCGGCAGCGGACGCCTCGCGAATGCAGGCGGCCGACCACCAGACCAGTTGGTGATGGCGCTCGGCGGTGAGATCCCCCACTCCCGGCGTGCCGTTGTCGCTGGCAGACCGGCGCCGCGCCTCGGCGGCAAGCAACGCCCGCGCCGCCGCGGCGACGATGCTGTCGTCGACATCGGCGAGGCGGATCAGCAGGCTCGGTCGGTCAACGACAGCATGATGGATCGGCAGCGCCTCGGCGATGAGATCCGCGCGCACCCTGGCGAGCAGCTCGTCCATCAACCGACGGTCACGGAGCAGCCCGGCGCGCGCCAGCCGGCGCACGACCTCGTCATGGTTCTGGAGCAGCGCCTCGGCGCGGGCATCGGCACCGCGACCGGCGAGGATCCGCGCGGCGTGGCGGCGAATATCGGTCTCGACCGCGCCCACGGTCGCGGCGAGCACCGCCGCCACCGCGTGGCGGGTGCGCTCGTCGAGCCGGGCATCGTCGGCAAGGAAGAAGTCGGCGATCGTTCCCGTCAGCCGCGTCGCCGCCCGACCGGCCGCGCCACGCGCGGCGGCAAGCCGCGCATCGAGAGAGGCGCGATCCAGCGGAGGTGGTCCGGCCGACATGATCTCGTTCCTAGCCCGGCCGTCGTTAAGGCGAGACTAACCGTCGGCGCACCGACAGGCCCGAAAATCCGCCGTCTTCCACGTGTCTTCCCCTTGGCGCACGCCTGCGACGCCGATGATCGAGCGGCTACCATCGGCCAAGCGGGCCGGTTGGCACAAGCGGGAACTGAGCTTCACGGGGACGGTTTGATGGAAAACTGTCCCTGTCAGGAACACTTGCGGCGCCGGTCCCATCGGGTCAATGCGGGGAGTAATCAGCGGGCGGCGCTGCATCTGTCATCTTTTTCCCCCGCCAAGCGTTACTTCATGGCGTCAGGAGCCGAATGAGGGAGCGATGTTCGACCAATTCGACGCCAAATACCCTACTCCGGCGCACGCCGCCGCGGCCGAACGGCACGAGCGCGAGCGGGTTCAGGCCAACTTTCGCCGCAACCGGCGTACGGTGCTGCAGGATCGCGCGGCCAAGGTGACGATCGCAGCGGCGTTGGCCGGTGCCGTTGCGGGTGCGCTGATGCTGGGTGCGGGCCTGCGACATCGCGCCGAACCCCGGGCCGTTTCCCCTGCAGCCATCGACCAGGCCGTGCCGGTATTCCACCCTGCCCCGCCGGCGCAGCGACCGAGCGAACTTGCCGAGACGTCGCGCCTCACAAATCCGGCCAGCGTGCCGACGCTTCGCCACGCCAAGCGGCGTGCGACCATCACGCCGGCCCGAGTGGCGACACCCGAGACGAATGCCGAAGCAGGTTCTCCTCGTCCGGCCGGTTCGCCGTGGATCGCCAAGCCCTTGCAGGGCGAGGCACTCAGGCTTGCGTTGATCGAGGATCGCAGGCGAACGATCGAGCTTAATGACGCCGAATTAAGCCGCCTCGCGAGCAAGCCCACGAGATGACGGTTCAGCGGCGGCTACGAAGGCGCTCGATCGCCGCGTACAGCGTGGTCGTGGCGTAGGCGCACGCTGCCCCCAGGCCGAGGTAAGGTGCGAACAGCAACGCCCCGAGCCATAGCAGGAGGAGGTAGGCAATGGCGCTGCCCCACCACGACCGTCGCGGCACATCGCCGAGCGCACGCTCACCCAGCATTCCAACCGCAACCAGGACGAGCGCGAGCAAGGTCGGCACCGTATCGCCAACCCGTTGCGCCTCGCTATGACCATAATTCAAGGCTGCGATCGCGGGCAGGACCACCTCGGCAACACGCAGCGTGGCGGACGGCCCTGGCTCATCGCGCAGATCGCCCAGCATCGCGCCGAGCGTGAAGCCGATCGATCCCAGCAGCGTGAGCAGCAACCCCGCCACCGGGAAGGAGAAAGCAAGGAGAAGCATGCCGACCAGCCCGACACCGCCGGCGGCTGCGCCAATCGCCAGCGTCGGCACCGCGCGCGGCACCAGCAGCGGGATCACCGCGCGCGCCAGCGGGGCGGTGACGAACCGCTCGAACCAGCCGTTGCGGCCGGACACCATCGCCGCCATCACCGATCGGCTGCGCCCCTCCAGCATCGCGGCGCCGTGCCCGATGCCATGGCCGCCTGCCACGGCGCTGTCGGGCAGCATGATGTGGACGGCGCGTGCCTGCGAGGCGAGCCGGACCAAGGTTGATTGCATGTCATAATCACGCGGCAGCGCGGCCAGTTCGGCGATGCGGCGCGGATCGAGCCGGGCGACGCCGGCCCAGCTGGTGTTCCCGCCCACCCGCTCGTAGATCGATCCTGCCTCCTGCTCGGGCAACACCAGCAAGGCGTCATTGCCCTCGCGCGCCATCACCGTCACCACCTCGAGCGAGGTGGTGAGGCCGTCGGCGAGCATCACCAGCTTGGCCAGCGGATGCAGCTTCTCATGCGCCTCGGCAGCGGATCTCACCGTATCCACCGCGACCCCGCGCCGGCCGATGCGGTTGATCGCGCCGAGCAATTCGGGGGTGAGCCGCGACACCACGATGACGAGTTGCGACGCGCCCGCGCCGATCAGCAGCCGCGCCTGATATTCGATCAGCGTGACGCCGCCGAACGGCAGCGTCGCGGTGAGCATCGCCGGCCGATCGTCCGCATCGTGAATGGCAAAGAGGAGGCCGGCAAGCATCCGGCCGCTGTTACGGGGTAGCGCCCGTGATGCAAACCCGTTCCGTCCGCCAACGGACGGCGTTCAGAGCCGCTCGATCGCCCGGCGAAGCTTGGTGAGCATAGGCCGATCCATCGGCAGGTCGGCGGCCTGCATCGCCAGCGCCATCAGCCGCACCGCGCCGAAGCTCGCGGCGAGCCCGCGCAGCCGCGAGGCGGCGTCGCGCCAGGCATCACGGTTCTCGGCGCGCGCCATAGCGTCGACGGCACGCTGCGTGCTCTCGACGAAGGCCAGCCGCAGCTCGGCGATCAGCCCGGGCTCGTCACCGACGGCGGCTGCCAGATTCGCGTCTATTGCTCCGGGATCATAGGCCATACCGCCCGTGTAAAAGCGGTCTGCTTAAGCAAGTGTTGCGTGGGGGCTTTGTCGTTACGGCAAAGCCGGGTAGGTTCGGGGCATGAACGGGGGTTCCATGATCGTCGACATGCGGGGCGAGGCCCATCAGAGCGAGCGGCCGCACGAGCCGAGCCTCAGGCACATCATCAACGAATCGCGCGAGAACAGCATGCCGTGGGACGATGAACCCGAACCCCAGGGCCTGAGCTGGCTGGCACCGGCCGCGGCGCTGATCGTGTGCCTCGCCTGGATCGGCGGCATGCTGTGGGTTGCGCGCGATGCGCTGGCCGGTTTGCCACCGGTGGCGCTCGTCGAATTCATCGCCGCGCTCGCGGTGATCCCGGCGCTGGTCGGGATCGTTTACCTGCTGACGCAGCGCACCAGTCGCGCGGAGGCGCTGCGCTTCGGCCGGACGGCGCAAGCGATGCGCGCCGAGGCCGCCAATCTGGAACGCGCCGTCGCCGGCATCTCGCGCTCGCTGGACGACAATCGCCAGGCGGTCGCCGAGCAGATCGGTGCCCTGATGGCGATGGGCGACACCGCGAACGAGCGGGTCGCCGCGATCGGACGCAGCATGGCCGTGGAGATCAGCCAGGCCGATGAGCATGCGCAAGGATTGTCGCGAGCCGCAGGCGACGCGCAGGCGAGCCTCGGCGTGCTGCTTGCCTCGCTGCCGCGTGCCGTCGCCGAAACCGCCGAGATGCAGCGCTTGCTCGAGGCGACCGGCCTCGCCGCGAGCGAACAGGCCGCGGGCCTCGATGCCCAATTGCTTGCGCTCGCCGATCGCGGGCGCGAGGCGGATTACGTGGCCGGCGGTGCGGCGCAGAAGCTTGCCGCGCATATCGTGCGGATGGAAGCGACCAGCGAGACCGCCGGCGAGCGGCTGGAGGCGGTCACCGGGGCGATGTCGGGCGAGGTTGATGCGCTGCTCGGCCGCACCGCCGAGGCGGTGGACGAATCGCGCAAGGCGATCGCCATCCAGGGCGATGCTATGCTGGCAATGCTGCGCGCCAACCAGGCCGCGCTCGACCATGCCGCCCGCGACAGCGCCGAAGCGATGGCTGAGCGGATCGCGGGGATCGAGGACGTGATCGACCGCGTCACCGCGCGGCTCGGCGAGCAATATCATGCGAGCGACGCGCTGCTGACCGGGCTCGACGAGGGGATCGGGCGGGTGGAGACCCGGCTCGACGTTTTGCACAGCGAGGGCACCCACCGCTCGCAGATGCTCGCTGCCTCGATCAGCGCGCTCGGCGGTTCGGCCGATGCGATGACCGAGGCGCTGCGGACCGGCCAGGATGTCGCCAGCCGCACCATCAGCACCACCGAGTCACTCCTGATCGCGCTGGACGCCGCGGCGCGCGAGATCGACGAAACCCTGCCCGACGCCCTTGCGCGGCTCGACGCCAAGATCGGTGCCAGCCAGCAGGTGGTGGTACAGGCCAAGCCCGAGCTGCTGGCGCTGGTCACCGCGGCGGAGAGCACCCACGACGCGATCGAGGCGATAGCCGGGGTGATAGCGGAGCAGCGTCGTACGCTCGACCAGCTGTCCGGTGGCCTGATACAGACGCTGAGCGATGGCCGAGCCAAGGCCGATGCGCTCGGCATGATGGTGGAGGAGGCGATCGGTCGCACCCACCAGTTCGCCGATGATGCCGCGCCGCGGCTGGTGGATGCGCTGCTGCGCGTGCGCGAATCGGCCAATATCGCCGCGGACCAGGCGCGCGAGACGCTCGCCAGCGTCATCCCCGAGGCTGCCGAAGCGATGGAAGCAGCGACCGGCGAGGCGATGCGCCGCGCCACCACCGACACGGTGACGCGCCAGGTGCGCGCGATCGAGGAGGCGACCGGCGACGCGGTGGAGGCCGCGACCCGCGCCACCGAGCAGCTCGCTCGCCAGGTTCAGGCGATCGTCGCCCAGACCGCGACGGTGGAAGCACGCATGGTAGACGCGCGCGCCGAGCGCGAGGAAGCGGCGAACGACAGCTTCGCGCGCCGTGCCTCGCTGTTGATCGAGGCGCTCAACTCGGCGGCGATCGACATCACCCGGGCGCTGGCGCCCGACGTGTCGGACAGCGCTTGGGCCGCGTATCTCAAGGGCGATCGCGGCGTCTTCACCCGCCGCGCGGTGCGCATCCTAGAGCCGGGCGACGCACGTGAGATCGCCGATCTGTATGACGACGACGCGGCGTTCCGCGACGCGGTCAACCGCTACATCCACGATTTCGAGGGCATGCTGCGCGGCATCCTCGCCGAGCGCGACGGATCGCCGCTGGGGGTGACCTTGCTGTCGTCGGATATGGGCAAGCTGTACGTGGCACTGGCGCAGGCGATCGAGCGGCTGCGCTGAGAACAGCGGATTTTCGCGCGGCAGTGAAGCGTGGCGGGAAGCCGCAAGGATTAGGCCGTCATCTCAGCGGAAGCTGACATCTCCACACCAGAAGGGCCGCCCATGAGCCGAGAAAGACCCCAGCCTTCGCTGGGGGAACAGCTATTGCTTAGAACAGCCGGGGTAACGCCTGACCTGCGAGCTCCGCCTCCACCGATTCGATCGCTGCGGAGATCTGCGCCGCGACCAGCGGCACGCCGGCGGCATCCATCAGGCTGAGCGCACGGTTGAGCAGGTCGAGGGTGCAGAGATAGGTCTGTGGCATGGACTTGGTCGATCAATAAGAGAGGCTTCGCGTAGGCCGAACGGACGTTCGCCGCAATGATCCAGCCGGAAAGCCTATGTTCCCGAAGGTTTGCTTAACGCGGTCCGAGCACGTTGATCATCTCAGGCGTGAGCCAGCCGAAGCGGTAGTTGGCGAGGAACAGTGCAAACAGCAGCGTCGCCACGATCGTCACCCGCCCGGCGATTCGGCCGAGGCGGAACTCGTGTGGCGCGCTGTCCGCCTGGCCGGGGACGATCACGCCCCCGGCCTCATGGGTGGTGCGGACCCCCCAGGGCAGGACCAGGAAGACGGAGAACGCCCAGAAGAGGACGTAGATCGCGAGCATCGAGGTCCAGCGCACGGGCGGCTCAGGCCTGGATCACCAGCACATCGACGATCGGCTTCTTGCCGGTCCAGCGCGTCGCGATCTTGCGCACCGCAAGGCGCACGTCCTCGCGGCGGCGGTCGAGCTCGCGCTTGCCGCCCTTGAGCGCCTCGGCAGCGGCGTCGATCGCATCCTCGACGAAGGCGGCGCGGTCTTCCTCGACCGGCACGCCCTGAACACGGACTTGCGGGGTGCCGACCATCCGGCCGTCACGACCGATCGCGACCGCGACCGAGATCTGGCCGTTGAGCGCGAGCTTGCGGCGCTCGTTGATCGTCGAGCCGTCCGCCGGCAGGATCACGTCGCCATCGAGCACCAGGCGGCCGACGCCGGCCTTGCCGACCTTCTCGGCCTTGCCCGGGAGCAGGCGGACGATGTCGCCGTCGCCCTGGACGATCGCCTGGGGAATGCCCTCGGACAAGCCGAAGCGGGCATGCTCCATCATGTGGCGCATCTCGCCGTGAACGGGGATCAGCACCTTGGGGCGCATCCACTTGTACATTTGGGCAAGCTCAGGCCGCCCAGGATGGCCCGAGACATGGACATGCGCCTGGCGCTCGGTGATCATCTGCACGCCCTTGGCGGCGAGGATATTCTGGATGCGGCCGATCGCGACCTCGTTGCCGGGGATCTGCTTGGACGAGAAGATCACCGCATCGCCCTGCTCGAGCTTGATGGTATGGCTGCCGTCGGCGACGCGGGCGAGCGCGGCACGCGGTTCGCCCTGGCCGCCGGTGGCGACGATCAGCACCTTGTTGCGCGGCAGCCGCATCGCGGTCTCCGGGTCCACCGTCTCGGGGAAGTCGCCGAGATAACCGGTGGCGCGCGCCACCTTGAGGATCCGATCGAGCGAGCGGCCGGTGACGCAGAGCTTGCGACCGGTCTCGCGCGCAACTTCGCCGAGCGTGTGGAGGCGCGCGGCGTTGGAGGCGAAGGTGGTGACGAGCACGCGCCCCTTGGCGCTGGCCACCGCCTTGGCGATGCCGATGCGGACACTGGCTTCGGAGCCCGACGCCTCGGCGTTGAAGATATTGGTCGAATCGCAGACCAGCACGTCGATGCCCTTGTCGCCGATCGCACTCAGTTGCTCAGGACTGGAGGGCTTGCCGATCACTGGGGTGGGATCAAGCTTCCAGTCGCCGGTGTGGAACACGCGGCCGACCGGCGTCTCGATGACAAGCGCATTCGGCTCGGGGATCGAGTGCGACAGCTCGACGAAGTCGATGCCGAACGGACCCACCTGGATCTTCTTGCCAGGCTGAACGATGCGCAGCTTGACCCGGTTGGCGATGCCCTCCTCTTCCAGCTTGCCGCGGATCAGGCCCGCGGTGAAAGGGGTAGCGTAGAGCGGCACGCCAAGGTCTTCGGCGAGATAGGGCAGCGCGCCGATGTGATCCTCATGGCCGTGGGTCAGCACGATGCCGACCAGATCGTCCAGCCGGTCCTCGATAAAAGCGAGATCGGGGAGGATCACGTCGATGCCGGGATAAGCGGCATCGGCGAAGGTGATGCCGCAATCGACCATCAGCCACTTGCCGGCATGACCATACAGGTTGACGTTCATGCCGATCTCGCCGGAGCCGCCGAGAGCGCAAAACAACAGTTCGTTCTTGGGAGTCATTGATTTCCTTACTACGTCCCGGCCGATGCCGGGCTTGAGGACGCGTGCGGGCATGGCACGAGACCTGCGGCCGATTGATGGGCCAGATGGGAGCCTGATTTAAGCCTCAGGCTGAGGCGATCTTTGTGTTGATATGGGCCTTCTCGGCCATGATCGCCAGCCCCTGGATGGTGAGATCGGGCTCGATCACGTCGAACACGTCGGTGTGACGCTCGAACAGCGTGGCGAGACCACCGGTGGCGATGACCTTGACCGGCCGGCCGACCTCCGCCTTCATCCGCGCGACCAGCCCCTCGATCATCGCGATATAGCCCCAGTAGATGCCGATCGTCATCTGATCGACGGTGTTGCGGCCGATCACGCTATCCGTCGCCGGCGCCTCGATCGCGATCCGCGGCAGCTTGGCGGCGGCGCTGACCAGCGCGTCGAGCGAGAGGTTGATGCCAGGCGCGATGATACCGCCTTTGTAGGCGCCGCTATAGTCACTGACATCGAAGGTGGTCGCGGTGCCGAAATCGATGACGATGAGATCGCCTTGGTGCAGCGCGTGCGCGGCGATGGTGTTGACCGCACGATCGGCGCCCAACGTCTGAGGCTCGTCGACATCAATGACGATGCCCCATTCCACCGGCGCACGCCCGGCGATCAGCGCCTCGGTCCGGAAGTATTTGCTGCTGAGCACCTGGAGGTTGTGCAGCGCGCGCGGCACCACCGTGGCGACGATCACCGCGCTAACCTGCGAGCGGTCATAGCCCTCCAGCGCCAGCAATTGGCTGAGCCACACCGCATATTCATCGGCGGTGCGGCGCGGATCGGTGGCGATCCGCCAGCGTGCCTTGATCTCGCGCGCGCCCCGCTGCGGGTCGACCAGCGCAAAGACGACATTGGTGTTGCCGGCATCGATCGCGAGCAGCATGGATCAGTTCCCTTCCCTTGGGCCGGGCGTCCTCACAGCAGGAACACGTCCGCAGCGTGAATGACACGCCGCTCCCCTGTCGCCAAGCGCAGGATGAGCGCGCCATCGGCGTCCAGCCCGTCGAACAGCCCCTCGATGGCCCCGCCATCGGGCAGGCGCGCCGACAGCGCTGTGCCTGCCGGATGGGCCGCAGCGAGCCAAGCGTTGCGGATCGGGCCGAGCCCCTCGCTGCGCCACCGCGCCAGCCACCGCGCAACCAATTCCGCCAAGGTCTCGATGAAGTCAGCGGGCGCGACCATCGCGCCATGGTGTGCAAGGCAGGTTGTCGCACGGTCGGGCAGATCGGGATGATGCGCCAGATTGACGCCGATCCCGATCACCACTGCATCGTCGGCGCGCTCGAGCAGTATGCCCGACAGCTTGGCGCCAGCGACGAGCAGGTCGTTCGGCCACTTGAGTACGGCCGCGCCCGCATCGTTGAGGTACACGGCCACCGCTTCGTGCAGCGCGACCGCCGCGGTCAACGCGAGGCTGGCCGCTGCCGGATCGGTGGGGCGCAGGCGCACCAGCGTGGAAGCGGAAATATTTCCCGGCGGCGAGGTCCAGGCTCTGCCCTGCCGGCCACGGCCGGCGGTCTGCCGCTCGGCCCGAAGCCACAGCCCCTCCTCGGCGCCGGCGCGCGCGAGGAGCAGCATGTCGGCATTGGTCGATCCCGTCTCGGCGACGGTCCGGGTGATGGTCAGAACAGCGCCCGCGCGGCGGTGAGCGTCCAGACGCCGAGCGGCGCGAGCACGATCCAGCCGACCGGCGACACGAAGGTGGCGGCGATGGCGATCATTCCGCCCTCGACCATCGAGCCGTCGCGCTGAAACTCGGGCGCGGGATCGTCGAAGTACATCACCTTGACGACGCGCAGATAATAATAGGCGCCGATCACCGAGGCGACGAAGCCGATCACGGCAAGCGGGTACAGCCCGGCGGCCACGGCAGCGTTGAACACCGCCAGCTTGGCGTTGAACCCAAGCAGCGGCGGGATACCGGCGAGGCTGAACATGAAGATCGCCATCGCCGCCGCGAGACCCGGACGCGTGCGCGACAGGCCGGCCAGGCTCGCCAGCGTCTCGACCGGCTGGCCGGTGGCATCGCGCATCTGCAGCACGACTAGGAAGCCGCCAAGCGTCATCGCGATGTAGATGGTCAGGTAGAACAGCACCGACGCGACCCCCTCGGGCGTGCCGGCGGCGAGGCCGACGAGCGCGAAGCCGACGTTGTTGATCGACGAATAAGCCAGCAGCCGCTTGATGTTGGTCTGGCCGATCGCCGCCACCGCGCCGAGAATGATCGAGGCCAGCGCCGCGAAGATCACGATCTGACGCCATTCGCCGGTCGCCGGGCCCATCGCTTCGACGGCGACGCGCACGGCGAGACCCATCGCCGCGACCTTCGGGGCCGACGCGAAGAACGCCGTCACCGGGGTGGGCGCGCCTTCATAGACGTCGGGCGTCCACATGTGGAACGGCACCGCTGAGATCTTGAACGCCAGGCCGGCGAACACGAAAACCAGGCCGAACAGCAGGCCGAGCGAACGCGGGCCGGCATAGGCGGTGGCGATGCCGCTGAACAAGGTGGTGCCGCTGAACCCGTAGACCAGGCTGATTCCGTACAGCAAAATGCCGCTCGCGAGCGCACCGAGGATAAAATACTTCAGCCCCGCCTCAGCCGAACGGATGTCGCGACGCATGATGCTGGCCAGCACATAAGCGGCGAGGCTCTGCAACTCGAGGCCCACGTAGAGCGTCAGCAGATCGGACGCCGACACCATCATGCCCATGCCCGCAGCCGAGAGCAGGATCAGCACCGGATATTCCGGCCGCAGATCGTCGCCCGTGGTGCGCTGGAAGAAGTTGGGCGCGAGCAAGATCGCAACGGCGGAGGCGATGAAGATCAGTGTCTTGGCGAAGCCGGCGAACGCATCGGCGCGATACAGCCCGTCGAACGCCGAGCCACCGCTGGATGCCGGCCCGAGCAGCGCGACGCCGGCGCCCGCGAGGACGGCGACCGCAGCCCAGGAGATGGCCCTGGTCGATGCCGGGCCACCCCAGGCGGCGACCAGCATCAGCACGATCGCGCCCACCCCGAGGATCACCTCGGGCAGGGTCATGGCGAGGTTAGCGGCGTAATCCATCAGTGTGCGCTCTCATCGGCGGCGGCATGAACCGCGGCGGGCCGGCCTGCGGTGGGTTGGGAATCGCTATGCGGCGTCGCGCGGTCAATCCGGGCGAGCAGCACGCCGACATCCTTGCGCATCGGCGCCATGAAGCTCTCGGGATAGACGCCCATCCACAGTGCGACCGCGGCGATCGGGGCGAGCAGCCACAGCTCGCGGCCCGACAGATCCTTCATCTCGCGAACGTCGTCGGCCTTGATCTCCCCGAACACAACGCGGCGGTAGAGGTAGAGCATGTAGGCGGCGCCGAGGATGATGCTGGTGGTGCAGAGCAGCGCCGTCCAGGTCGAGACCTGATAGGTGCCCATCAGCGACAGGAACTCGGCGACGAACCCGCTGGTCCCCGGCAGGCCGATCGAGGCCATGGTGAAGAACAGAAAGAACAGGGCATAGCGCGGCATGTTGATCGCGAGGCCGCCGTAGCGCGAGATCTCGCGGGTATGGAGGCGATCGTAGATCACGCCGACGCACAGGAACAGCGCGCCCGAGACGAGGCCGTGGCTAAGCATCATGATCATCGCGCCCTCGAGCCCCTGCCGGTTGAAGGCAAAGAGGCCGATGGTGACGATCGCCATGTGCGCGACCGAGGAATAAGCGATCAGCTTCTTCATGTCGCTCTGCACCAGCGCGACCAGCGAAGTGTAGATCACCGCAATCGCCGACAGCGCGAAGATCAGCCAGGTGAGCTGGCCCGACGCCTCGGGGAACATCGGCAGGCTGAAGCGCAGGAAGCCGTAGCCGCCGAGCTTGAGCAGCACGCCGGCAAGGATCACCGACCCGGCGGTCGGCGCCTGGACGTGGGCGTCGGGCAACCAGGTGTGGACCGGCCACATTGGCATCTTGACCGCGAAGGAGGCGAAGAAGCCGAGCCACAGCAGCGTCTGGATATGCGCCGGGAAATCGTGGTTCATCAGCGCGGGGATGCTGGTGGTATGGGCCTGGCCGACCATGTAGATCATCGCGACCAGCATCAGCAGCGAGCCGAGCAGCGTGTACAGGAAGAACTTGTACGACGCGTAGATCCGGTTCGCGCCGCCCCAGATACCGATGATCAGGTACATCGGAATGAGGCCGGCTTCGAAGAAGATGTAGAACAGGTAGAGATCCTGCGCCGCGAAGGTGCCGATCATCAGCACCTCGGTGAGCAGGAACGCCGCCATATATTCCGGCACGCGCGTCGTCACCGAACGCCAGCTGGCGCCGATGCAGATCGGCATCAGGAACACGCTAAGCATGATCAGCAGCAGCGCGAAGCCGTCGATGCCGAGGTCCCAGCGGAACACGCCGAGGTTGGCGCCCTGCTCGACGAACTGCCACTGCGCGCCGCCGATGTCGTAATTCGCCCACAGCAGGATGCCGAGCGCGAAATCGATCAGGGTGGCGGCGAGCGCCAGCGTCCGCGCCGCCGAGGCCGACACGAACAGGCAGACGATGGCGGCGATCGCGGGGATCGCCAGCATCACGGAGAGGATGGGGAAGCCGCTCACTTCGTGATCGCCCAGGTAACGGCCGCGGTAAGCCCGATCAGCATGACGAAGGCATAGGTGTAGACATATCCCGTCTGGAACCGGCCGGCGACCCGGCTGGAGAGCTGCGCCACCCAGGCGGCGCCGTCAGGCCCGAACCGGTTGATCGTTTTCTCGTCGCCGCGATGCCACAGCCAGCGGCCAAGCGCGAAGGCGGGACGGACGAAGATCAGGTGATACAGCTCGTCGAAATAATATTTGTTGAGCAGGAAGCGGTAGAGGATCCGGAACTGGCTCGCCACCGCGACCGGGAAGCCCGGATTCGCGATATAGGCATACCAGGCGGTCAGCAGCCCGAGCAGCATGGCGATGGTCGCCGACAGCTTGATCATCACCGGTACGCCATGCATCGCGTGCATCAGATGCTCGCGGAAGGCGATGTTGCCCTTCCAGAAGGTCTCGCCCGAAGTCGGCTCGATGAAATAGCCGTGGAAGACGAAGCCGGCCGCGATCGCACCGATCGACAGCAGCACCAGCGGGATCAGCATCGGCGGCGGGCTCTCGTGCGGATGATAGCCACCAGTGCCAGCCGGCAGGTCCTGCTGCGCCGGGCCATGCTCCGACGGATGATCGCCCGAATCCTCGGCCGTGGCGGGGTTGCCATGGGCCTCGTCGGCGTGATGCGCGTCATGGCCATGGCCGTGGGCATGATCGTCATGACCATGGCCGTGCGCATCATGCACCGCGTGCTGGATATGCTCGGACGCGGCCCAGCGCGGCGTGCCCCAGAAGGTGAGGAACATCAGCCGCCACGAATAGAAGCTGGTGATCGCCGCGACCGCGACGCCGACGAACCACACGCCGGGCTGCCCCGCCGCCCAGGCGGTTTCGATGATCGCATCCTTGGAGTGGAAGCCGGCAAAGCCGATCTGCGGCAAGCCGAGGATGCCGGGAATGCCGACGCCGGTAATCGCGAGCGTGCCCATCATCATCGCCCAGAAGGTGAGCGGGATGCTTTTACGCAGGCCACCGTAATAGCGCATGTCCTGCTCGTGGTGCATCGCGTGGATCACCGAACCCGCGCCGAGGAACAGCAGCGCCTTGAAGAAGGCGTGGGTGAACAGGTGGAACATCGCCGCGCCATAGGCGCCGACGCCGGCGGCGAAGAACATGTAGCCGAGCTGCGAGCAAGTCGAATAGGCGATCACGCGCTTGATGTCGGTCTGCACCAGGCCGACGGTGGCCGCGAACAGGCAGGTCGCGGCGCCGACGGTGGTGACGACGTGGAGCGCCGTGGGGCTCATCTCGAACATCGGCGACAGGCGGCAGACCATGAACACGCCGGCGGTGACCATCGTCGCCGCGTGGATCAGCGCCGACACCGGGGTCGGGCCCTCCATCGCGTCCGGCAGCCAGGTGTGGAGGCCGAGCTGCGCCGACTTGCCCATCGCGCCGACGAACAGCAGCAGACAGAGCACGGTCATCGTATCCAGGCGCATGCCGAGGAAGCCGATGGTGGAGCCCGCCATGGTCGGCGCGGCGGCGAGGATCGCCGGGATCGAGACGGTGCCGAACACCAGGAAGGTGCCGAAGATGCCGAGCATGAAGCCGAGATCGCCAACGCGGTTGACCACGAAGGCCTTGATCGCGGCGGCGTTGGCGGAGGGTTTGCGGAACCAGAAGCCGATCAGCAGGTAGGAGGCGAGACCGACGCCTTCCCAGCCGAAGAACATCTGCACCAGCGTGTCCGCGGTCACGAGCATCAGCATCGCGAAGGTGAACAGGCAGAGATAGGCGAAGAAGCGCGGCTGATCGGGGTCCTCGCTCATATAGCCCCAGCTATAGAGGTGGACGAGCGCCGAGACGCTGGTGATCACCACCAGCATCACCGCGGTGAGCTGGTCGACGCGGAGCGACCAGGCGACGGTCATGTCGCCGCTGGCGATCCACTCGAATACCGGCACGACATGCGCGGTGCTGGTGCCGGCGAGGAAGCCGAGGAAGATCGGCCAGCTCAGCGCGCAGCTGACGAACAGCGCCCCCGTGGTGATCAGCTTGGCAGGCGCAAAGCCGATCGCCTTATTGCCGAGCCCCGCGATGGCGGCGGCGAGCAGCGGCAGGAATACAATGAACAGGATCGAAGTCACCGACCGGCCTTCCGCTTGCGGGAGGTATTACGCGTAGCGTGCAAGGACATCACCCCTTCATCCGGTTGACGTCATCGACCGCGATCGTGCCGCGGCCACGGAAATAGATCACCAGAATGGCGAGGCCGATCGCCGCTTCGCCAGCCGCGACGGTGAGCACGAACATCGCGAACACCTGGCCGACGAGGTCGTGCAGATAGGCCGAGAAGGCGACCAGGTTGAGGTTCACCGCGAGCAGGATCAGCTCGATCGCCATCAGGATGACGATGATGTTCTTCCGGTTGAGGAAGATGCCGAGCACCCCCATGGTGAACAGGATCGCCGCGACGACCAGATAGTGGATAAGGCCGATCGTCACAGCTGGACCCCCTGCCCGACTTGCGGTTGCGTGTTGCGCGTCGCGTCCTGCGGACGGCGCGCGTTCTGCCGGCTGATGTTCTGGCCCCGGACACCGCCACGCTGGCGATGGGTGAGCACGATCGCACCGATCATCGCGACGAGCAGCACAAAGCCGGCGCCTTCGAACACGAACAGATAGCGCGTGTAGAGCAGATTGCCGATCGCCTGGATGTTCGGCACCGCGGCATCGACCGGCGCGATCCGCTGCGCGACCTGTACGCCGCCAGCGGTCCATGCCTTAAGGCCGATCACGATCTCGATCAGCAGCCCGGCGGCGAGCGCCAGACCGAGCGGCAGATAGCGTGCGAAGCCCGCGCGCATCTCAGCAACCTCGATGTCGAGCATCATCACCACGAACAGGAACAGCACCGCGACCGCGCCGACATAGACGATGACGAGCAGCATCGCGATGAACTCGGCGCCGACCAGCACCATGAGCCCGGCGGCGTTGAAGAAGGCGAGGATCAGCCACATTACCGAATGAACCGGGTTGCGCGACGAAATCGTCATCGCGCCCGAGCCGATCACGATAATCGCGAACAGGTAGAAAGCGAGAGCCTGGATCACAGCGTCACCGCCACCACGGCAGGCGCCATGGTCCGTTCGAGGTTGGGCTTGAAGCACGAGATCCCGGCGGGCGCAGGGATGACGGAAGTGGAAAGAACCATGCGCGGGCGCCTAGCGGTACGGCGCATCGGCGGCAAGGTTCGCCGCGATCGAACGCTCCCAGCGATCGCCGTTGTCGAGCAGCTTCGCCTTGTCGTAGATCAGCTCTTCGCGCGTCTCGGTGGCGAACTCGAAGTTCGGCCCCTCGACGATCGCGTCGACCGGGCATGCCTCCTGACACAGACCACAGTAGATGCACTTGGTCATGTCGATGTCGTAGCGCGTGGTGCGACGGCTGCCGTCGTCACGCGGCTCGGCCTCGATGGTGATCGCCAGCGCCGGGCACACCGCTTCGCACAGCTTGCAGGCGATGCAGCGTTCCTCGCCATTGGGATAACGGCGCAACGCATGCTCGCCCCGAAATCGCGGCGACAGCGGATTCTTCTCATAGGGATAGTTGATCGTGGCCTTGGGCTTGAAGAAATACTTCAGCGTGAGGGCATGAGCCTTCACGAATTCCCAAAGCGTGAACGATTTGACGAGCTGAGCGACGCTCACGATCCGTATCCTATCATTCGGTCGATCAACACGACCACCAAGCCGATCACCACGCCCGCAAGGGCCCGGTTAAGCAGCGCGCCGGGCCGCAGCCCCGCGCGTTCGATCGCTGTCTGCATCCGGGCGCCGATCACATCGGTACCCGCATCAGCATCAGCACGCCCGATACCAGGAACACCCAGAACAGCGACAGGGGCAGGAACACCTTCCAGCCGAGCCGCATCAGCTGGTCATACCGGTAGCGCGGCACGGTCGCCTTCACCCAGCTGAACAGGAAGAAGAAGAATGCCATCTTCAGCAGCAGCCAGATGATGCCCGGCACCCAATAGAGGAAGCCGATGTTGAGCGGCGGCAGCCAGCCACCCCAGAACAGCGTCGCGTTGAGCGCGCACATCAGGATGACGTTGGCATATTCGCCGAGCCAGAACAGCGCAAAGCTCATCGAGCTATATTCGGTCTGGTAACCGGCGACGAGCTCGCTCTCCGCCTCGGTGAGATCGAACGGCGCGCGCTGCGTCTCGGCGAGGCTGGAGATGAAGAACATCACCGCCATCGGGAACAGCAGCGGGTTGATCCAGAAGCCGTTGATCCAGCCGAGGCCATGGCCCTGCTGGGCGACGACGATGTCGGACAGGTTGAAGCTGCCTGACCACATCACCACCGAGATCAGGATGAAGCCGATCGCGACTTCATAGCTGACCATCTGCGCGGCCGCGCGGAGCGCCGAGTAGAAGGGATATTTGGAGTTGGACGCCCAACCCGACAGGATCACGCCGTAGACGCCGAGCGACGAGGCCGCGAGCACGTAGAGCAGGCCGACGTTGATGTCGGCAAGCACCACGCCCGCCTGCCACGGGATCACCGCCCAGACGATCAGCGCCACCGTGAAGGTGATGATCGGCGCGAGCAGGAACAGCCCGCGGTTGGCCGCCGAGGGCACGATGGTTTCCTGGAGGAACACCTTGAGGCCGTCGGCAAAGCTCTGCAGCAGGCCGAACGGGCCGACCACGTTGGGGCCGCGGCGCAACGCCATCGCCGCCCAGATCTTGCGATCGGCATAGATGATCATCGCCACCGCCAGCATCAGCGGCAGCGCGATCACCAGGATGCCGATGATGGTCGCGACGAACCACGCCCAGCCATACGGCATGCCGACCGTGTAGGTGAAGAAGTTGGTCACTCCGCGGCCTCCGCGAACTCTTCGCCATGGATCAGCTCGGCCGAGCAGCGCTGCATCGTCGGCGATGCGCGGCAGATCGCGTTGGTCAGGTAGAAATCCTTGATCGGGTAGCCGGCAAGATCGCCCTGCGCGGCGCCGTCGAGCGACGGCGGGTTCCAGGCGAAGGTGGCAAGCCCGGGGCTGCGCAGCGCCGGAACCTCGGTCGCCATCGCCTCGCGCAGGCCGGCGAGGCTGTCGAACGGCAGGGTGTGGCCGAGCACTTCGGACAATGCACGGAAGATCGTCCAATCCTCGCGCGCATCGCCGGGCGCGAACACGGCCCGCTCGCCACGCTGAACGCGACCTTCGAGGTTCACCCAGGTGCCCGATTTCTCGGCATAGGTGACGCCCGGCAGGATCACGTCGGCATGGCGCGCACCCTGATCGCCATGATGACCGACATAGACCTTGAACCCGGCGAACTTGGTGAAGTCCACCTCGTCGGCGCCGAGGAAGAAGGTGAGCTTGGCATCGGCAAGGTCGGCGATGCCGCCCTTTTGCGCATAGCCGAGCATCAGCCCGCCCATCCGCGCCGCGGCCATGTGGACGACGTTGAAGCCGTTCCAGCCGTCACGCACCAGGTTGAACTCGCTCGCGAACTTGAGCGCAGCGCCATGGCCGCCCTTCAACGCGCCACCGCCGACGATGACCATCGGCTTGGCGGCGTTGCGGAACAGCTCCGCCGCGGCCTCGGGCAGGTTGCCGAGCAGCGACAGCTCGCTGCCGAGCCACTCGACCTTGTAGGTCAGGTCGGTCTCGGGGCCGATCGCATAAACCTTGGCGCCCTTCTTGATCGCCTTGCGGATCCGGGTGTTCACCAGCGGCGCTTCCCAGCGCAGGTTGGTGCCGACCAGCAGGATCGCATCGGCCTGTTCGACGCCGGCGATAGTGGTGTTGAAGTTCACCGCGGCGAGGCTGGACGTATCATAGTCCATGCCCGTCTGGCGGCCTTCAAGCAGCGTCGAGCCCATCGCGCCGAGCATCGCCTTGGCGGCGTACATCGTCTCGCAGTCGAGCTGGTCGCCCGCGACCGCGGCGACGCTCGACCCGGCGTTGACCGCCTTGATCGCCGCGAACGCCTCGTCCCAGCTGACGGGCACGAGCTTGCCGCCCTTGCGGATGAACGGCTTGTCGAGGCGGCGGCGGACCAGACCGTCGACATGGTGGCGCGTCTTGTCGCTCGCCCACTCCTCGTTGACGTCCTCGTTGATGCGCGGCACGCAGCGCAGCACCTGGCGGCCGCGGCTGTCGAGGCGGATGTTGGTGCCGACCGCGTCCATCACGTCGATCGCCAGCGTCTTCTTGAGCTCCCACGGCCGCGCCTCATAGGCGTAGGGCTTGGAGGTCAGCGCGCCGACCGGGCAGAGATCGACGACATTGCCGCTGAGCTCGCTCGTCACCGCCTGCTCGAGGTAGGAGGTGATCTGCATGTCCTCGCCACGATAGATCGCGCCGATCTCCTCGACGCCGGCGACTTCCTCGGCGAAGCGCACGCAGCGGGTGCACTGGATGCACCGGGTCATGATCGTCTTGACGATCGGGCCCATGTACTTCTCGGTCACCGCGCGCTTGTTCTCGGTGTAGCGGCTGTGGCCCTTGCCATAGGCGACGGACTGATCCTGCAGATCGCACTCGCCGCCCTGATCGCAGATCGGGCAATCGAGCGGATGATTGATCAGCAGGAATTCCATCACGCCCTCGCGTGCCTGCTTGACCATCGGCGAGGTGGTGAACACCTCCTGGTTGTCAGCAGCCGGCAGCGCGCAGGAGGCCTGCGGCTTGGGCGGCCCTGGCTTTACCTCGACCAGGCACATCCGGCAGTTGCCGGCGATGCTGAGCCGCTCGTGATAGCAGAAGCGCGGGATCTCCTTGCCCGCGATCTCGCACGCCTGAAGCACGGTGGCGCCCTGCGGCACCTCCACTTCGATTCCATCGACCTTGAGCTTGGGCATTACTCGGCAGCTTCCATCATCGGTGCCAGATCGCCGCCGCGCTCGCGGATGCGGCGTTCGATTTCAGGGCGGAAATGCTTGATCAGACCCTGGATCGGCCAGGCCGCGGCATCGCCGAGCGCGCAGATCGTGTGGCCTTCGATCTGCTTGGTGACCTGCTGCAGCGTGTCGATCTCGGAAATGTCGGCGTCGCCGGTGCGCAGCCGCTCCATCACCCGCCACATCCAGCCGGTGCCCTCGCGGCACGGCGTGCACTGGCCGCAGCTCTCATGCTTGTAGAAATAGGAGATACGGCTGATCGCGCGGACGATGTCGGTGGACTTGTCCATCACGATCACCGCCGCGGTGCCGAGCCCCGAGCCGACCGCCTTGAGGCCGTCGAAATCCATCGGCGCATCCATGATGTCCTTAGCGGGCACCAGCGGCACCGAGGAGCCGCCGGGGATTACCGCGAGCAGATTGTCCCAGCCGCCGCGGATACCGCCGCAATGCGTCTCGATCATCTCGCGGAAGCTGATCCCCATCGAGTCCTCGACCACGCACGGCCGGTTCACGTGTCCCGAGATCTGGAAGAGCTTGGTGCCCTTGTTGTTCTCGCGCCCGAAGGACGAGAACCACGAGGCGCCGCGACGCAGGATGGTCGGCACCACTGCGATCGATTCGACGTTGTTCACCGTCGTCGGGCAGCCGTAGAGGCCTGCGCCAGCCGGGAACGGCGGCTTGAGGCGCGGCTGGCCCTTCTTGCCCTCAAGGCTCTCAAGCATCGCGGTTTCTTCGCCGCAGATGTAGGCGCCGGCGCCGCGGTGGACGAAGACGTCGAAATCATAGCCAGAACCGCTGGCATTCTTGCCAATCAGGCCCTTGTCATAGGCCTCGGCGACCGCCGCGAACAGCGTTTCGGCCTCGCGGATATATTCGCCGCGGATGTAGATGTAGGCGGCGCGCGCGCGCATCGCGAAGCCGGCGATCAGCGCGCCCTCGATCAGCTTGTGCGGATCGTGACGGATGATCTCGCGGTCCTTGCACGAACCGGGCTCGGACTCGTCGGCGTTGATCACCAGGAAGTTCGGCCGGTCGGGCTTGGGCTCCTTGGGCATGAACGACCATTTGGTCCCGGTCGGGAAGCCGGCGCCGCCACGGCCGCGCAGCCCGGAGGCCTTGACCACGTCGATGATCGCGTCCTGGCCGAGCGCCATCAGCGCCTTGGTATTGTCCCAGTCGCCCCGCTTCAGCGCGCCCTCAAGGTTCCATGGCTGGAACCCGTAGACGTTGGTGAAGATGCGGTCCTTGTCAGCCAGCATCAGGCCCACTCGCTCCGATAATCGTGGTTGTCGCCCACCATCGCCTTGAGCGTGGTCGGCTCGCCTTCCGGCGCACTGGTCTGGCGGCCGATGGTGGAGCCGGTCTTGGGCTGTTCGCCCTTGGCCAGCGCCTCGAGCACCGCCACGGTGCGATCGTAGTCCAGGTCTTCGTAATTGTCGTCGTTGATCTGGACCATCGGCGCGTTGGCGCAGGTGCCGAGGCACTCGACCTCGGTCAGCGTGAACATGCCGTCCGGCGTGGTACCGCCCTTGACGAGGCCGCGGTTCTTGCAGGCTGCGAGCACGTCGTCCGACCCGCGCAGCATGCACGGCGTGGTGCCGCACACCTGGACGTGGAATCGGCCGACGGGCGCAAGGTTGAACATCGTGTAGAAGGTCGCAACCTCGAACACGCGCATATACGGCACGCCGATTGCCCGTGCGACGAACTCGATCACCGGCACCGGCAACCAGCCCTGGGTATGCGTTTCCGCCCCGACCTGGCGCTGGGCGAGATCGAGGAACGGGATCGATGCCGACTGCTCGCGACCCTTGGGGTAGCGGCCGAGGATCTCGTTCGCCTTGATCTGGTTTTCGTCCGACCAGGTGAAGCCGCCCCAGCGGGCGCGGGTCTCGGTTTCGTCGGGGATTTGCGCTGCTTCAGCCATCAGCGGTCACACTCACCAAAAACAATATCCATCGCGCCCAGGATCGCCGTGATGTCGGCAAGCATGTGGCCGCGGCTCATGAAGTCCATCGCCTGGAGATGGCTGAACGCGGTCGGGCGGATCTTGCAGCGATACGGCTTGTTGGAGCCATCCGCGACCAGGAACACGCCGAACTCACCCTTGGGGCTCTCGGTGGCGACATACACTTCACCGGCGGGGACGTGATAGCCTTCGGTATAGAGCTTGAAGTGATGGATCAGCGCTTCCATCGACTGCTTCATCTCGGCGCGCTTGGGCGGCACGACCTTGCGATCGCTGCTGGCGATCGGGCCCTCGGGCATGTCGCGCAGGCACTGCTTCATGATCCGTGCGGACTGACGAACCTCTTCGACGCGCACCATGAAGCGATCATAGCAATCGCCGCGGGTGCCGACCGGGATGTCGAAGTCCATCTTGGCATAGACATCATAGGGCTGCGACTTGCGCAGGTCCCAGGGGATGCCGGCGCCGCGGATCATCGGGCCCGAGAAGCCCCAGGCGATCGCATCCTCGCGGCTGACGATCGCGATATCGACGTTGCGCTGCTTGAAGATCCGATTGTCGGCAACCAGGCTGATCGCATCCTCGAACAGCCGCGGCAGGCGGGTGTCGAGCCAGTCGGCGATATCGGTGAGCAGCTTGAGCGGCACGTCCTGATGGACGCCGCCCGGACGGAAATAGTTGGAGTGCATCCGCGCACCGGTCGCGCGCTCGAAGAAATTGAAGCAATCCTCGCGGATCTCGAACAGCCACAGGTTCGGCGTCATCGCGCCGACGTCCATCACATGGCTGCCGAGGTTGAGCATGTGATTGGAAATGCGGGTCAGCTCGGCGAAGAACACGCGGAGATACTGCGCGCGCTCCGGCACCTCGAGATCGAGCAGCTTTTCGATCGCCAGAACGAACGTGTGCTCCATGCACATCGGCGAGCAATAATCGAGGCGATCGAAGTAAGGGATCGCCTGCGTGTAGGTCTTGTACTCGATCAGCTTCTCGGTGCCGCGATGCAGCAGGCCGACGTGCGGATCGATCCGCTCGATGATCTCGCCATCAAGTTCGGTGACCAATCGCAACACGCCGTGCGCGGCAGGATGCTGCGGCCCGAAGTTGATGGTGTAGTTCTGGATCGCGACATCGCCCTCGGTCGGGTGCGCGCCGCTGGTCTTGTCCAACAGCTCGTCGACATAAGGATCGACCGTGGTCGTGGCGGGCGCGATCAGCGTTTCCTGGCTCACTGGTTCTGTCCTTCGCCCTTGGAGGGGACGACGTCGGCGTCCACGGGCTTGTCTTCACGCTTGTTGCCGGCATCGGCGTCGCCGGCGCCAGTCTTCGCAGTGCTGGTGGCGTCGTTCTTGGCGTAAGGCTCGCTACCCGCGGTCGGCGCCTTGGCCGGCGTCTGCGCGGCATCGGCCTTCTGGATCGCATCGGCGTTCAGCGGCGTCGGCGCACCCTTGGCCTCGGGCAGCGCCGCCTTTTCGTCACCCGGCAGCACATATTGCGCACCTTCCCAGGGGCTCTGGAAGTCGAAGGTGCGGAAATCCTGCGCCAGTTGCACCGGCTGGTAGACGACGCGCTTCTCTTCCTCGGAATAGCGCATTTCGACAAAGCCGCTGAGCGGGAAGTCCTTGCGTTGCGGATGGCCGCTGAAGCCATAGTCGGTAAGGATGCGGCGCAGGTCGGCGTTGCCGGTGAACAGCACGCCGTACATGTCGTACACCTCGCGCTCGAGCCAGCCGGCGACCGGCCACAGCCCGGTAACCGACGGCACCGGTTGCGTGTCATCGGTCGAGACGTGGACGTGGAGGCGATGATTGCGGGTGAGCGACAGCAGGCAATAGACCACCTCGAAGCGCTCCGGGCGCTCCGGATAGTCGACGCCGGCAATCTCCATCAGCTGCTGATATTCAAGGCCGGGCGTGTCACGCAGCGCGGCAAGCACCGTGACAATCGCCTGGCGTTCGACGTACAGCGCGACCTCACCAACCTGCTCGACTGCGTCGATCAGCGAGGCGCCGACCGCGGCGCGAACCGCATCGATCGTCTCGCCATTAAGGTTGGCCGCAAAGGCAGGAGCAGGCGCCCTCACCGTTCAATGCTCCCCGAGCGACGGATCTTCCGCTGCAGCTGCATGATGCCGTAGAGCAACGCCTCGGCCGTCGGCGGACAGCCCGGCACGTAGATGTCGACGGGCACGATCCGGTCACAGCCGCGCACAACGCTGTAGCTGTAATGGTAATAGCCGCCGCCGTTCGCACATGACCCCATCGAGATCACATACTTCGGGTTCGACATCTGATCGTACACCTTGCGCAGCGCCGGTGCCATCTTGTTGCACAGCGTGCCGGCGACGATCATCACGTCAGACTGGCGCGGGCTTGCCCGCGGCGCAGCGCCGAACCGCTCCAGGTCATAGCGCGGCATGTTGACGTGGATCATCTCGACCGCGCAGCAGGCGAGCCCGAAGGTCATCCACCACAACGAGCCGGTACGGGCCCACTGGAACAGATCCTCGGTCGAGGTGACAAGGAAACCCTTGTCGGTCAGCTCGCCGTTGAGGCTGTCGAAAAAGCCCTGGTCGGGCGGAACGAGCGAGCTGGCAGAAGCCGCGCGATCGAGCTCGACGGGTCCGGAAGAGGGCATCATTCCCAATCCAACGCTCCCTTCTTCCATGCGTAGACAAGGCCAAGCGCGAGCTCGGCGATAAAGATCATCATCGAGAACCAAGCCGTCCACCCGAGGGTGAAAACAGAGACCGCCCAGGGATAGATGAAGGCGGCTTCGAGGTCGAAGATGATGAACAGGATGGCGATGAGATAGAAGCGCACGTCGAACTGGCTGCGCGGATCCTCGAAGGCCGGGAACCCGCATTCATATTCGGAGAGCTTCTGCTCGTTGGGCTTGTGCGCCCCGGTGAGCCGGCCGACCACCATCGGCAGGAACACAAAGGCGCTCGACAGCGCCAAGGCAACGCCGAGGAACAGCAGGATCGGCAGGTATTGCGACAGATCGACCAATTGGCTTCTCGCAAGTGCGAATGATGGGGAGGCTTTAGGACGATGCAAACGACCCGGCAAGGCCGCGAGGCCCTGAGAATCACTCGCAAAAATAGGTAAGCCGTACGACCGTTAGCCGTTGGTCGCACGATCAGCGCCGAGACCCCGCCGAGGTGGCGAGATCCCGTGCTTTTACAGATAGTAACTGGATCCGGCGATGCAAACCCCGCCGGCGTAATGGCCGCCGATCAGCGCAGTGCGCTGGCGACCAGTTTGTGCAGCCGCGAATGGAGGGAATCGTTGGCAGCGAGGAACTCGTTGCGCTCCATCGGCCGGTCGCCACCGCGGAAATCGGTGACGAAGCCGCCGGCTTCCTTGACCAGCAACACGCCGGCGGCGACGTCCCATGGCTTCAGCCCGGATTCCCAATAGCCGTCATAGCGCCCGGCTGCGACCCAAGCGAGATCGAGCGCCGCGGCGCCGAACCGGCGGATGCCGGCGACTTCCGGGGCGATCGCACCAAAGATGCGGCTCCACTGGACGAAGTCGCCATGGCCGAGGAACGGAATGCCGGTGGCGATCAATGCCTCGCTCATGTCGCGACGCGACGACACGCGCAGCCGCTGGTCGGTGAGCCAGGCGCCGCGGCCCTTTTCAGCCCAGAAGCTCTCGTCGGTGAGCGGCTGGTAGATGAGCGCGGTGGTCACCTCGCGCTTGCCGCTCGGCATCGGCTCCTCGACCGCGATCGACATGGCGAAATGCGGGATGCCGTGGAGGAAGTTGGAGGTACCATCCAGCGGATCGATGATGAAGCGCGGCTTGCTGGGATCGCCGATCACCTCGCCGCCCTCCTCCATCAGGAAGCCCCAGTCCGGCCGCGCCTTGCTGAGCTCCTGGTAGAGCGTGTCCTCGGCGCGCTTGTCGGCCATGGTCACGAAATCCGCCGGCCCCTTGCGGCTGACCTGGAGGTGCTGGACCTCATTGAAGTCGCGACGGAGCTGCGGCGCGGCCTTGCGGGCGGCGCGCTCGATGACGGTCATGATGCCGGAATGGCTGGGCATTGTTTCTTCTCGATAACCCCCCTCCCGGCGGGAGAGAGAAGGACCCGCCGCCGGTGACGGTGGGATGGTGAGGCCGGGCGAGGCATGGGCCCCGCCGGGCTTCGGAACGCTGGGCCGTGCTCTCCCGACGGGAGAGGGATGCGATCAGTCGGCGCGGCGGACGTAGGTCTGTTCGTAGACGTCGACCACGATCCTGGTACCGGCGCCGATATGCGGGGGCACCATCACCCGCACGCCATTCTCGAGCAGCGCGGGCTTGTAGCTCGACGAGGCGGTCTGCCCCTTCACCACCGCATCGGCCTCGACGATCGTCGCCTCGATCGTGCTCGGCAGCTCGACCGAGATCGGGCGCTCGTCATACAGTTCGAGGACCACGTCCATGCCGTCCTGAAGGAACGCCGCGGCATCGCCGAGGATTCCGGCATCAAGCGTGATCTGCTCGTAATTGTCCTTGTCCATGAAGGTCAGCGCATCGCCGTCGCGGAACAGGAACTGAAAGTCCTTTGTGTCGAGGCGGACGCGCTCGACCGTTTCGGCGGAGCGGAAGCGGACGTTGTTCTTGCGGCCATCGATCAGGTTCTTCATCTCGACCTGCATGTAGGCGCCGCCCTTGCCGGGCTGGGTGTGCTGGATCTTCACCGCACGCCAGATGCCGCCTTCATACTCGATGATGTTGCCGGGACGAATGTCCACGCCGCTGATCTTCATGGATTTGACCTACTGCAAAGAGCGAGGGCACCCAGCGGCGCCCGATGGCGCGCCTTTAGCTTGCAGCCCGCCGGGCGGCAAGCATCGGGTAGGGGTTGATGTCCTCGCCCTGGTACCAGCGCTCGTCGGGGCGGGTGCGCTGCAGCCCGAAATGGAGGTGGTAATTGCCGGGTCCGGCGTCGCCGGTGTCGCCGACAAAGGCGATGCGCTCGCCCGCTTTCACCGCCTGGCCTTCGTGCAACCCCGGCGCGTAGCCGGCGAGATGGGCATAATAATAGACCAGCTGGCGATCGGGCGAGCGGACGTAGACGGTGGTGCCGCCGAGCCGCGACTGGAACAGCTTCTCGATCACGCCCGGCGCCGCGGCGACAACCGGCGTCCCGGCCGGCGCGGCAATGTCGGTGCCGTGATGGCTGCGGGTGCCGCCACCGCGGGCCTCGCCCCAATTGTCGTGGATCGCACTGCGCGCGATACCCGCGACCGGTACGGCGAGCACGCCGGTGGGGAGTGACCCCAAGCGCCCGGACCGCGATTCGCGATCCGCAGCCGGTGGCACCTCAATCGACATGCGCTCGGCTCCGTTGCCGAAGCTCGTCATCGACAGGAAGGCCGCCAGTCCGGCTACGATCAACCCGAGAATGCCCCAGCCCAGCCGCGTCATGCTCGCACCCGCCGTGTCGTCGCCGTCATCGTTCGTTCTCCCGTCCGAAAACAACGGGCGATCCGCCGCTTTGTTTCCCGAACGGAACGATCGTGGTCTGGCCTAGCCGAGCAGCATGGCGAACTCGCGGATCGCCGCAGCCTCGTCGCCGTTCCACACCGCACCCGAGACGGCGATGAAATCGGCGCCGGCGGCGATCAGCGGCGCGGCATTGGCGGGCGTGATCCCGCCGATCGCCACCGACGGCAGTTCGAACATCGATGCCCACCACGACAGGATCGACGGCTCGGCGTGATGCTTCACCTCCTTGGTGGCGGTCGGATAAAAGCTGCCGAACGCGACATAATCCGCGCCGGCCTCGCCGGCCTCCATCGCGAGGTGACGGCTGTCGTGGCAGGTGACGCCGATCTGGGCGTTGGGGCCGAGCGCCGTGCGCGCCTCGCGCGGGTCGCCATCCTCCTGGCCGAGGTGGACGCCGTCGGCGCCGAGCCGCTTGGCAAGGCTGATGCTGTCGTTGACGATGAACGCCACGTCGCGCTCGGCACAGATCCGCTGCAACGGCTCGGCGAGCGCCGCGGCGGCATGCTGGTCAACGTCCTTGATGCGAAACTGGAAGGCGGCGACCGGCCCGGCGTCGAGCGCGCGCGCGAGCCGGTCGGCAAAGCCGCCGGTCACGTCGAGCGGCGAGACCAGGTACAATTGGCAGGGCGGCCGGCGATCGGTCCGCTTGAAGTTGGCGGCGAAGTCAGGGTCGAGCGGCCCGAGGGGATCGTCTTCAATCATCCCGCCCCCCTACCCTGTCCACGCCGCCAGCGAAAGCAGCGCGCTTATGCCTCGTTCTATTCAACGCCCTTGTAGATGGCGATCAGCTTGGCGAGCATGTCCAGCGCCTCCTCGCGCGGGCGCTGGAAGGTGTTGCGGCCGATGATCGAGCCGTTGCCGCCGCCGGCGAGGATGTCGCGCGCGTCCTGGTAGACGGCGTCGGTGCCCTTGGCGGCACCGCCCGAGAAGACGACGATGCGGCGCCCCGCGAAGCTTGCCTGGACGACATGGCGGACGCGACCGGCTTGGCTCGACCAGTCGGTGCCCGCATAGGCTTGCTGCGCCTCGGGCTGCTCGATGTGCGCGGTCGGCAGCTTGACCTTGATGATGTGCGCGCCGAGCAGCGCCGGGATGTGCGCGGCATAGGCGCTGACGTCGAGCGCCAGTTCGCCCTCCTTGGAGAGCTTGCCACCCCGCGGATAGCTCCACAGCACGGTGGCGATGCCGACCGACTTGGCTTCTTCGGCAAGTTCGCGAAATTCCTCGATCTGCTCGAGGATTTGGTCCGAGCCCGGATAGATGGTGAAGCCGATCGCCGCGCAGCCGAGCCGCAGCGCATCCGAAACGCTGCCGGTCACCGCCTGGTCGATGCTGGTCGCCCAGCTGTTCGAGCTGTTGAGCTTGAGGATGGTCGGGACCTGCCCGGCGAAGGTATCCGCCCCCGCCTCGAGCGCGCCGAGCGGCGCTGCATAAGCGGACAGGCCGGCATCGACCGCGAGCTGATAGTGATAATGGGGATCATAGGCCGCCGGATTGATCGCGAACGAGCGCGCCGGACCATGCTCGAAGCCCTGATCGACCGGCAGGATCACCAGCTTGCCGGTGCCGCCGAGCTTGCCGTGCATCAGGATGCGGGCAAGGTTGGCCTTCACCGCTGGGCTAGTCGCTTCATAGTTGTCGAGTATCGCTTGGACGATGGGCGTCATGGCAGGCTCCTTGGAAACGACATCGGGCCGGTCACAGCATCAGCCAGCGCCGTAGCGCCTGGTCGATCTGCTCCATCCGGGTTGCAGAGGCATGACCGATCACGCCGCGCACGCGAACGCGGTCGATGCTGGCGACACGGTCGACCTGCACCTCGCATTCGGCAGTCAGCCCGTTCTGCTCGCGCGGCGAGATCGTGACGCGGAACAGCGCCTCGCCTCCCACCTTGCTGGTAAGCGGGCACAGCGTGACGGTGCTGTGGGAATCGTTGAACAGATCGGACTGGACCACCACGCACGGCCGCGCGGCTCCGTCCCCCCAGTCGGCAACGAGCACGATCGCGCCATGGGCGACGGCGCCGTCATCGGGCTGCGCAGGATCCGCCCAGAACCGTTCGTCCGCGGCATCGTCGCGAGCAGAGGCGCGCAGCGACTGGCGCCGCGCCTCGCGCCGATAGGCGTCGTCATGCAGATCGACGAAGCGACGCACCGCCTCGCGTGCGACATCGCTCTTGCTGCGCCCCTGGGTGCGCGACACCGCGGCAAGCCGTTCTTCGAGGTCGCTATCTAGCCGGACACCCAGCATCTGCCATCTCCGTTTAACATGTTAAACGCTATCGCACGCGTACCCTCGATTCAACTGTTGATTGGCTCCGACACATCCTACCGGCCCTCTTGACGCGCGACGTCAATTTCGTTGGATTTGAGGCGGAGGATAACGATGAAGAAGAAGGCCGGCTGGGCGGCAGCCCTGCTGCTCGTGGCTGGAGCAGGTGCAATTGCAGGGGGCGGAGCCAGTGCGGCCGCGGACAAGCGGCTGACGGTCGGCACCCATGCACCCGATTTCGAGCTGACCATGCTCGACAACAGCAAGGTCAGGCTGGCGGACCTGCGGGGGCAGGTGGTGGTGCTGAATTTCTGGGCAACCTGGTGCGGGCCGTGCCGGACAGAACTGCCGCTGCTCGATACCTATTACCGGAGGCGCAACCAGCGCGGGCTAAAGGTATTCGCCATCGCCACCGAGGACTCGCTGCCGATCTTCAGGCTGAAGCCGCTGTTCGCGGCAATGGCCATCCCCTCCGCACGACGGATCAAGGGGCCCTATGATGTAATGGGCGCGCTACCGACCAATTACGTGATCGATCGCGCCGGCGTGATCCGTTACGCCAAGGCCGGCGCCTTCACGCTCGACGAACTTAATGGCGTGCTGGTGCCGCTCCTCAACGAAGCGGCACCGCCCACGCTCGCCGCGGCAAGCTGATCAGCTGGTTAGCGCCGCTACGCCCGGCAACTCGCGGCCTTCCATCCACTCAAGGAAGGCCCCGCCGGCGGTCGACACGAAGGTGAAGCGATCGGCGACGCCCGCCTGATTGAGCGCGGCAACGGTGTCGCCGCCGCCGGCGACGGAGACCAGGCTGCCATCCTGGGTGAGTGCCGCCGCGGTCTTGGCAAGGCTGACCGTGGCGACATCGAACGGCGGAGTCTCGAACGCCCCCATCGGTCCGTTCCACACCAGGGTGCGGCAATTCTTGAGGACGTCGCCCAAGGCCTCGACCGCCGCCGGACCAACATCGAGGATCATCTCGTCGGCCGCGACCTCGTGGACGTTGACGGTACGGGTTGCCGGGTTCGGCTTGAACTCGGTGGCGACGACCACGTCATAGGGCAGATGCACGGTGCAGCCGGCACGATCGGCGGCGGCCATAATCTCGTCGGCGGTACCGGTGAGATCATGCTCGCACAGCGACTTGCCGACGTTGACGCCGCGCGCGGCGAGGAAGGTGTTGGCCATGCCGCCGCCGATGATCAGGTGATCGACCCTGCCGACGAGATGTTTCAGCACATCGAGCTTGGTCGAGACCTTGGCGCCGCCGACCACCGCCGCGACCGGGTGCGCGGGATTGCCCAGCGCCTTTTCCAGTGCGTCGAGCTCGGCTTCCATCGCACGGCCGGCGAAGGCGGGCAGCCGATGGGCGAGCCCTTCCGTCGAGGCATGGGCGCGGTGCGCGGCGGAAAAGGCGTCGTTGACGTAAAACTCGCCCAGCGCGGCGAAGCGATCGACCACGGCCGGATCGTTCTTTTCCTCGCCGCCGAAGAAGCGGGTGTTCTCGAGCACGGCAATATTGCCGGGCTGGAGCGTCGCCACCGCGTCCTCGGCGCCCTCCCAGTCGATGTAGCGAACCGGACGGCCGAGCACCTGCTCATAGGGCTTGGTAACCAGCGCCAGCGACAGATCGGGGGTCGGCGCCTTGGGCCGACCGAAATGGGCGAGGACGAGCACGATCGCGCCCTTGTCGGCCAGTTCGGTGACGGTGGGGATGGTCGCGCGCAGCCGGGTGTCGTCGGTCACCGCGCCATCGGCCATCGGCACGTTGAGGTCCTCGCGAACGAGCACGCGCTTGCCGGTGACGTCGCCGATGTCGTCAAGCGTCTTGAAGGTCCTGGTCATCGCGCGCTCCGCTGAGTTCGTGGAAGTGGGGTAATGTATCAGATCGCCGGCTCGACGAGGATCGGGTCGCCGATTGCAATCGCGCCGCCCTCGATCACCCTGGCGAGCACGCCGCCGCGCCAGTCGGGGGTGAGCGCCGCCTTGAGGCCGGCGGCGAGCGTTTCCATGCGGCTGCACGGATCGCATTCCTGGGTGATCTCGAGCACCACCGTGCCGATCCGCAGCCGTGTTCCCGGCACCTGAGGCAGATCGAGGCCGTCGACCAGCAGATTGGCGCGGCGCTCCTGCCACGGCAGATTGTGGCCGACCGCGGCCATCGCCGTTTCCCAGTCACCACGCTCCACCAGCGATACTTGCCGGCGGGCCCGGCCGCCGGGCTTCACCGCGCCGCGGAAGTCGCCATCGAGCCCCGCCTCGACTGAGACGGCGACACGGTCGACGACCTCCATCGGCGCCTTGGGAAAGGCATGCCGCGCGATCCCGGCGAGGATGCCGCCCATCAGGTTAGAGGAACTTCGCCATCGCCGCGGCGGTATCGACCATGCGGTTGGAGAAACCCCATTCATTGTCGTACCAGGACACGACGCGGACCAGCTTGCCGTCGATTACCGCAGTCTCCAGGCTATCCACCGTCGAGCTCTGCGGAGTGTGCATGAGATCGATCGAGACCAGCGGCTCGTCCGAATAGACCAGGATGCCCTTGAGCGGACCGCTCTCGGACGCTGCCTTGAGGATCGCGTTGATCTCTTCCTTGCTGGTATCGCGCTTGGGCGTGAAGGTGAGGTCAACCAGGCTGACGTCCGGCACCGGCACGCGGATCGCCGAGCCGTCGAGCTTGCCCTTGAGCTCGGGCAGCACTTCGCCGACCGCACGCGCGGCGCCGGTCGTGGTGGGGATGATGTTCATTGCCGCGGCGCGGGCGCGGCGCAGGTCCGGGTGGATCTGATCGAGAATCTTCTGGTCGTTGGTATAGGCGTGGACGGTGGTCATCAGGCCACGTTCGATACCGACGCTGTCGTTGAGCACCTTGGCGACCGGCGCCAGGCAGTTGGTGGTGCACGACGCGTTCGAGACGATCGTGTGATCGGCGGTGAGCTGGTCGTTGTTGACGCCGAACACCACCGTCAGGTCGACGCCCTTGCCCGGGGCCGAGATCAGCACCTTCTTGGCACCGGCATCGATATGCTTCTGGCACGAGGCCTTGTCGGTGAAGAAGCCGGTGCATTCGAGCACCAGCTCGACGCCGAGCTCCTGGTGCGGCAGGTTGGCGGGATCGCGCTCGGCGGTGACGCGGATGCGCTTGCCGTCGATCACCAGGTCGTCACCCTCAGCGGCGACGGTGCCGGGGTATTTGCCATGGACGCTGTCGCGGCTGAACAGCCAGGCGTTGGACTTGGCATCGGCGAGATCGTTGATCGCGACCAGCTCGAGATCATGGCCGCCGCGCTCGATGATCGCCCGTGCGACGAGGCGCCCGATGCGCCCGAAGCCGTTGATCGCTACCTTGGTCATCCGAAAGTCTCCTCGCGTGTCGCGTGCTGGATCGTCGCGGCTCTGCCCCGGATCGCAGGGCGCCGGCCACGGCGGGCGGGTCGCCTTTGCGGGGGGCGCCCCACCCTGTCAACCGCCGCATCGCCGCCGCTGACGGCAGCGGCAGCCGACGCGACGAGCGGGGCGAACGGCGCGGCCAAGCCGGGTTGCCGCCGACCCCTTGCGACCCTACTTGCCCTCGATGGCAGACACCCACTCCGCGGTCGACCGGGTCGACGCGGCCCTTGCTCGAATCGAAGCGGCAATCGATGCCCGTGCCCGGGCAGGCGATGCGCTGGCGCGCCGCCATGCCGCGCTCAAGGCGCGGATGGCCGAGGCGGTGAGCGCGCTCGACGACGTCATCGCCCGCGGGAGCAATGGCTGATGGCCGAGGTGACGCTGCAGATCGGCGGGCGCCCGCACACCGTTGCCTGCCGCGATGGCGAGGAAGCCCGCGTCAAACTGCTGGGGCGGATGCTCGGCGAGCGTTGGCCGGCGGCGAACCGCGCTGCAGGCGGCATGGACAGCGAACGCGCGATGCTGCTGGTCGCGCTGATGCTCGCCGACGATCTCGACGAGATGATCCAGCGACCACCCGAAGGCGCCGCCGTGAGCGAGGCCGCGCTGGCGCGGATCGCCGACCGGCTGGAGGCGCTTGCGAATGCCCTTGAGCAGACGCCCTCGACCACCTAGATAGGTGATGGCGGGTTCTGCCCGGTACGAGCCTCAAACATCCCCGAGGCTATTCTTCATCCTAGGGGGCTGTCCCTGCCCAGGCCCTGGCCTGACGCACATGGTCCCCACCTGACGTTCTGGGCGTCGGAGGATAATTTGGCAAACGGCCACGGCGGGCCCGCCACCCGCTCCCAATGATTGCCGCAGCGATAGGCTGCTGCGTTTCCTGCGCCGGCAAATCGTGTAGACGGCAGCCATGGTTGTTGCGTCGCGGGGCTGCTGACATGACCGACAAGAACGCGCTTCGTGCCCGGTTGCGGGCTGCTCGCGACGGCTTTAATCGTGCCGGCGTGATCGCGCCGCCCGGCGCCTACCTTCGGCGTCTCACCCAAGGCATGACGATCGCCTCCTACGTCCCGATCGGCAGCGAGGCCTCGCCATCGGCGCTGGCACGGGCCGCGAGCGAGGCGGGATGCGTGCTCGCCCTGCCCCATGTCACCACCCGCAGCGAGCCGCTAAGGTTCCTCGCCTGGGAAACCGAAGCGGCGCTCGCGAGCGGCCCGATGGGGTTGCAGCAGCCCGCAGCGACGGCGCGCGAGCTGGAACCGGACATCATCCTGACACCGCTGATCGGCTTCGATCGCCGCGGCAACCGGCTGGGCCAGGGCGCAGGCCATTATGATCGCGCCTTCGGACGCCATCCGCACGCCTGGCGGATCGGCGTCGCCTGGTCGATACAGGAGGTTGAGATGCTGGCGCCCGACGCCTGGGACGTGCCGCTGCACGCGATCGTCACTGAGCGCGAATGGATCGTGGCATGAACCCGAGCTGGCGCAAGCCTGCCGGCATGCTGGCGATCCTGGCGCTGATCGTCCTATGGTGTGGCGTCATCGCCAGCGCCTCGACGACGGTGGGTAGCTGGCACTGGCTGGCGCAGCTTGGTTTCTATGCGGTGGCCGGGATCATCTGGATCGCGCCGTTGAAGCCGCTGCTGCGCTGGATGGAAACCGGCCGCTGGCGGTAGCGCCCTCCCCTTGCGGGGAGTGGCGCGAGTGACGGGGCTCGAACCCGCGACCTCCGGCGTGACAGGCCGGCGCTCTAACCAACTGAGCTACACCCGC